>DASPNA010000044.1:0-36898 GCA_035626775.1 Thermoanaerobaculia bacterium | reverse complement strand
CTTGATCCACACCAGCCCCGTCGCACCGAGCTTCTTCGCCTCCTCGGTCAGGTCGTCGATGCGCTTGCGCGAGAACGCCGCGCCATTCGGCACCACGATCCCCCGCACCGTCGCCGCGTTCTTGAACGGCTCGAATGCCGTCGTCTTCGCGGCGTCGGTGACGTCGATCAGCTCCATGCCGAAGCGCATGTCCGGCCGGTCGATGCCGAAGCGGTCCATGGCCTCCTGCCAGGTCATGCGCGGGAACGGCGTCTTCACCTCGATGTTCGCCAGCGGGAAGATCTCGGCGAAGAGCCCTTCCATGGTCCGGTAGATGAACTCCTCGTCGATGAACGACGCCTCGACGTCGATCTGCGTGAACTCCGGCTGGCGATCGCGGCGCAGGTCTTCGTCGCGAAAGCAGCGCGCGATCTGGAAGTAGCGCTCCAGGCCCGCGACCATGCAGAGCTGCTTGAAGATCTGCGGCGACTGCGGCAGCGCGTAGAACTGTCCCTTGTGGACGCGGCTCGGCACGAGGTAATCGCGCGCGCCTTCCGGCGTCGACTTGGTGAGGATCGGCGTTTCGACTTCGAGAAATCCCAGCCGGTCGAAGTAGTTGCGCGTGGCGAAGACGAGCTTGTGGCGCAGCATGAAGTTGCGCGTGAGCGACGGGCGCCGCAGATCGAGATAGCGATACTGCAGCCGCAGCTCTTCCGCCGCATCGGTGTCGTCTTCGATCGGGAACGGCGGCGTGTCGGCGCGATTCAGAATGTCGATCGCGGTGGCCACGACTTCGATGTCGCCCGTGGGCAGCTTGGCGTTCTTCTGCGCGTCGGCGCGCTCGACGATTTTGCCCGTGATACGCACCACGAACTCCGAACGCAACTCTTTCGCGACGCTGACCAGATCCTGACTTGCACCCCGTTCGCGATCGACGACCACCTGCACGATGCCGCCGCGATCGCGGAGGTCGATGAACACGAGGTCGCCGAAATCGCGCTGCTTCTGCACCCACCCATTCAACGTGACGGTTTGATCGACGTGGTCTTTGCGGAGCGTTCCTGCGTAAGTTCGATTCATGCGTTGAGGTACTTCTCTTTGTAGTCGACGTAATGGCGCCACGATTGATCGAGCCGTGCGAGCTCTTCATCGGTCAGCGGGCGTATGACGCGCGCCGGCACACCCACCACCAGCGTCCGCGCCGGCACCCGCATCCCCTCGGCGACCAGCGCACCCGCGCCGACCAGCGCGCTCTCGCCCACGATGGCGCCGTCGAGGACGCGCGAGCCCATGCCGATCAGCGCGCCGCGATGAATGGTGCAGCCGTGCACGATCGCGCCGTGTCCGATGGTGACTTCTTCCGCGATGACCGTGGGATGCGAGCCGCTGTCGACGTGGATCGTGCAGTTGTCCTGCACGTTCGTGCGCGAGCCGATGCGGATGAAGTTCACGTCCCCGCGCACGGTCGTGGCGAACCAGATCGAGCAGTCGTTGCCGAGCTCGACGTCGCCGATGATCGCAGCGTTCTCAGCCACGAAAACGCGTGTGCCGAGGCGGGGATTTTTCCCTTCGTAACCGCGGAGGATCATGGCGCGGGACTTTAGCACGCCGTCACGCGTTAACAGGCCCGACGGAAACCCGTCGAAAAACCATGCTCCAGCGCCGGATCGTCCTCGCTCTCTTCACCTTCGTGCTCCTCGTCAACGCGCGTCAACGCGCGGTCGGACACCGCGAGGCGTGGCCGTTCACCGGCGCGCCGGCGGACGTCTTCTCGTACGCGGAGCCCGCGAAAATCACGACCCGGCACATGACGCTCGACCTCACGGTCGACTTCACCACGGAACAGTTGCGCGGACGGGCAACGCTCGACATCGAGAACCGCGCGGGTACACGCACGCTGGTGCTCGACACGTACGAGCTCGCGGTGTCGCGCGTGCTGCTCGACGGCGCGACGCCGGCGGAGTGGTCGTTCGGTGAAGCGACGCCGATGGGGCGGCCGTTGCGCGTCACCATCGAGCCGACGACGCGCTCGGTGTCGATCGACTACGAGACCAGCGCGTTCGCCGCGCCGATGCGCGACTCGTTCGGACCGGCCCTGCGCTGGACGCCGCCCGAAGAAACAGTCGGCGACGCCCAGCCCTACGTCTACACCCTCACCGCCCCGATCGGCGCCCGCAGTTGGATGCCGGTGCAGGACACGCCGACCGTGCGCATGACCTACGACGCGACGCTGCGCGTGCCGCGCGGCATGCTCGCGCTGATGAGCGCGGCGAACAATCCGAAGAGCGCGAACGAGACCGGCATCTATGTCTTTCGCATGCCGTATCGGATTCCGTCGTACCTGATCGCGTTCGCGGTCGGACGTCTCGCGTTTCACGAGTTTGACGAACGCACCGGCGTGTACGCCGAGCCTGAGCTGATCGCGGCAGCAGCGCACGAACTGCAGTCTCTGCCGCGGATGCTCGAGATCGCGGAGGAGATCGCCGGACCGTTTCCATTCTCGCGACACGACGTGCTCATCGCGCCTCCGACGTTCCCGTTCGGCGGGATGGAGCATCCGATGCTGAACATCGTGCATCCGCTGTCGAGCGTCAGCGGTCACTTCCCCGAGACGCCGGCGCCGCGCGAACTGATCGCGCACGAGCTGGCGCATTCGTGGGCCGGGGATGCGACGACGCTCGCGACCTGGGACGACGTGTGGCTGAACGAAGGCGTCACCACGTATCTCGCGCATCGCATCATGGAAGAGCTGCAGGGTCCGGAGATGGGCGAATACGCGTGGTCGAATGAGCTCGAGGAGTACGCGAGCGTCGTCGATCGCCTGACTGAGAACACGGCGCTGCACTATCCCGTGGCGGAGGCGAAAGAAGGGTTCAGTCAGACGTCGTACGGCAAGGGTGCGTTGTTTGTGCGCACGCTCGAGGATCACGCCGGCCGCGAACGCTTCGACGCGTTTCTGAAAATGTACTTTCAGTGGAACCGCTGGTGGTGGGTCGACGAACAGAAGTTCGCCGCGCAATACCGGAGCATGATCCATCCGGATGAAACGCAGTTGCGGCTCAACGAGTGGTTGTACGAGGGGGGACTGCCGTCGAATGTGAGTGCACCGGCCACGTCGGGGATCCGCACGCGCGTCGAGCAGCGCGTGAATGCATTCAACAGTGGCACGCCGATCGGGCAACTCGCTCCCGCAACATGGACCGAGACCGAGCTCGGACTCTTTCTGCAGACGGCGCAGGTTCGTCCGAACATGGCCAAGATCGACGCCGCGCTATCACTGAGCGCGAGCGACACGCCGCCGCTCAAGTGGCTCACTGATTCGGCGCGGAGCCGCTACGAGCCGGGCATGGTCGCGGTGGAACGGGTGCTCCTGCGCGGCACTCCGTATTCGTGGATGAACCCGATCTACAGGGCATTGAACGAGGTCGATCGCGAGCGCGCGCGTGCGGTGTTCCAGCGCAGCCGTGCGAATTACTACCCGCTGATGGAGAAGCAGATCGGGCACATCCTTGGGGTCGCGACGACTGGAGCGACGGGCTCTCAGCCCGTCGAATCGAATACAACGGACGGGCGGAGAGCCCGTCGCTCCAGTTTGACAAACGCCGGCGTGATGACAAACGTCAACTGACAAACGCACCGCGCGCGGTTACATTTGCGCCATGCATTCAATGCCGTTTCGTGTTCGCGGGCGCGAAGTGTCGCGCGTCGAGGCGTTCAGCGACGTCGTGTTCGGCTTCGCGCTGACGCTGATCGTGGTGTCGCTCGAAGTGCCGACCAAATACGAAGACCTGATCAACACGCTCAAGGGCTACCCGGCGTTCGCGATCTGCTTCGCCATTCTCACGTGGATCTGGTTCGTACACCACACCTTCTTCCGCCGCTACGCACTGACGGACGAGATCACCATTGCGCTCAACACCGTGCTGCTGTTCATCGTGCTCATGTACATCTATCCGATGAAGTACATGTTCTCGATCGTGACCGGCCAGATCGACGGGCGCAGCAATCCATCCACTCTGTTCATCATCTACGGCGCCGGGTTCGCCGGCATCTTTCTCGTCTTCTACTTCATGTACCTGCACGCGCTGCGGAAACGCGAGCAGCTCGACCTGAATGAAGTGGAAGTGCACGACACGATCACGGCGATGCAGATGTATGTGGCGTACGTCGCGATCGGCGTGATCTCGCTGCTCATCGGCGCGTTCGGCACCGGCAGGCGCTGGATGGTCTGGGCCGGCTGGATCTATTTCTTCATCGGACCGGTGTCCGCATTCATCGGCTACCGGCGCGGCACGTTGCGCGAGCGGCTCGTCGAGCACCTCACCGCAACGAATCAAGCCGCTCCCGTGACCGTCGATCCCCGGGATGCAGTTGCACCGCCTGCATGAACGCGAGCCGCGCCTCTTCCTTGCGGCCGAGCCGCAGAAAGACCTCGCCGGCGACGCTGAAGTAGCCGCGCGGCAATCCCTTTTTCTTCGAGTAAATCCGCTGCAGCGCCACCAGCGCGGCCTGCGGCTCGTTCTGCGCGAGGAAGATCTGCGCAAGCAGAAAGTCCGACTTCGCGAGCTTCGCTTCGTGCCGTGCGGTCACAAAGTCGCCACGCGCCACAGCGATGCGCGCGAACATCTCATGCGCCGCCTCGGGACTCGCGAGCTTCGCATGCGCCTCGGCATCGTCGATCGCGCCGCGCTGCAGGAGCACGTTCGCCAGCGGTAACGCGAACTCCGGTGCCAGCTCCGGCGTGGTGCGGATCGCGTCGCGATACGTCTGCTCCGCGCGGGCGAGATCGCCGGTCTCCTCATACGCCACGCCGAGTTGATCGCGCAGATCGGTCCATCCGGGATTGCTCGCCAGCAAGCGCTCGATCAGCGTCGCAGCTTCGGCAAATCGTCGCGATGACATCAGCTCCGTGACCTGCTTCAGCGCATCGAGGTCAGCGAGATGTTCGCGCGGATTCTTGTTGCTCGCCTGGGTCGAAGGAGCTTGCGCGCTGACGTAGCCGAGCGCAGCGAGCTTCTTCTCCTCCTCCGGATCGATGCGTCGTTGCCACGCAGGCGGTGTCGCCGCGGCCACGTCGCGGCGCAGTTTCGCGAACGTGCGGCGATCGCTGTCGCGGATGTCGCTCGTTTCGCGCGGATCGCGCGCGACGTCGTAGAGCTCCGGCTTCGGCCCCTCGATCAGATGGTGCGGCCATTCGATGATCGAGCGCAGCTCGCTCCAGCCGAGGTGCAGCCGCGGGTAGAGCGTTTCGCTTTGAATCGGACGCGAGGACGGTTCGAGCAGCGAGCGGCCATCGTGCCGCGGCGGTGTGACGCCAGTGACGGCTGCGATGGTCGGCAGCACGTCGACGAGTTGCACGGCCTCGCGGACGCGCGTGCCGCGTCGCGCGTTGCGCGGGAGTTTGACGATCAGCGGCACCTGCAGCACCTCGCGGTACAGCAGCACGCCGTGCTCCTGCTCGCCGTGATCGCGCAGACCCTCGCCATGATCGGACAGGAGGATGATCAGCGCGTCGTCGTACAGCTTCTTTGCGCGCAATGAACCGAGCAGTTCGCCGACCAGTGCATCGCTCGCGGCAATCTCGCCGTCATACGACGGTTCGTACGGAGCGTGCGGCTCGAAGATGTGTACGAACGCGAAGAACGGCTGTTCGGGCCGCAGCGCGCCGATCCACCACTTGGCGTTGTCGATCGCGGCACGGCCCGGCCGCGCGAGATTGCCGGTCGGCGCTCCTTCGATGGTCTCGATCGCATCGTCGTACGCGTCGAAGCCGCGGCTGATGTTCGTCGCGCTGCGCAACACGTACGCGGAGACGACGCCGCCCGTCGCGTATCCGTGCGAGCGCAGCATCGTGGCGATGGTCGGCGTTTTCTCGCCGAGCCGGAACGCGGCGTTGTCGCGCACGCCGTGATGCGCGGGCAGGAGACCGGTGAAGATCGACGCGTGCGCCGGCAGCGTGAGCGGCACGTGCGAGAACGCGTGCTCGTACACGATGCCGTCCGCGGCCAGGCCATCGATTGCGGGCGTGGCGACGCCGCGATATCCGTACGCGGGGAGGTGATCGGAACGCAGCGTGTCGATCGAGATCAGGATGACGTGTGGCTTCTCGGGCGTGCGATTGCACGCGAAAAGGAGAAGAACAAGTAAAAGCGGAACGCCGCCGTCTCGGCGGCCGAACAGGCGGCGTCCTCGCCGCCGTCCAGGGACGGGAGCGAGACGCTCCCTGCTCAGCCGGCGGGACGCCGGCGTTCCCATAGCTTCCATGTCGATATTGCCCACACGATACCGAACAACAAACACACCGACGCCGTCCCCATCGTCGCGATCGTCGGCCCCCATCGGTCCGACGCGATGCCCGACGCCAGTCCCGAGATGGCCATCGTCAGCGTCACGAAGCCGTAGTCGGCCGAGAAGATGCGGCCGCGGATGGCGTCGGGTGTCTCGCGCTGCAGACCGTACGTCGAGATCTGCCACGCCGCGCCGCCGCCGAGGTGCGCGAAGAGGATCGCCACGAATCCGACGAGGAGTGATTTCGACAACGCCAGCGCCGCGTAGCCCGCGCCAAATGCAAAAACGCAGAACGCGATCGCACGATATTTCGCGTCGTCATCGCGCATCGCGCCGCGCAGCAGGAACGGCCCGAGGAGGGCGCCGAGGCCCCGCGCGGCGAACAGCAGGCCGATGCCCCATGCGCCGGAGCGGAATACTTCCCTGCCGAACACGCCGAGCATCGCCACAACGCCGGCGCCGAGGCCATAGCCGCCTTTGACCGTGAGGAGGCCGAGGACGCGTGGTTGCGCGCGCGCGAAGCGGAACGTCTCGCGCACCGACTCGAGAAACGGCGGGTGTGTATCCGCCGCGCCGCGATCTTCGGAGAACTTCCCGCGCATGCGCATCAGGAAAATCGCGGAGAGGCCGAAGCTGAGCGCGTCGAACACGAACGACGCATCGCGCCCGAGTGCCGCGGTCACCGCGCCTCCGATGCCCGCGCCGGCGACGAGCATCGTGCCCCACGTCGATCCCATCAACACATTCGCCGCCGCGAGGTCTTCCTTCGCGACGATGTTCGGCAACGACGCCTGCGATGCGGGCTCGAAATACGCCGAGCCAACCGCGATCAGGAATACGCCTGCGAACGCGAACGGCAGCATTGCCGGCGTGCGCGCGAGCAACGGCAAGAGGCACGCGCCGATGCGCAACAGGTCGACGGCGATCATCAGCTTGCGCCGGTCGATGCGATCGACGAGATGTCCCGCGTGCGGCGTGAAGAGAAAGATTGGAAGCGTCTGAAACAGCAGGATCAGCGACACGAGCGTCGCCGAACCGGTGAGCTCGAGCACCAGATCGAGCAGCGCGACGGTCAGGAACCAGTCGCCGCCGAGCGAGATCAGCGTGGCCGCGTAGAGCAGGCGGAAGTCGCGGTTTTTTTTGAGGAGGGAGAGGTACATGCGATTCGGAGTCTCGGAGTCTCAGAGTCGCAGAGTCTCAGAGGAGTCGTAGCCGAAAACCGCTCTGAGACTCCGCGACTCTGAGACTCCTCCTATCCCTCGTCCTCCGGAATCGCATGCCCCACCGCGCCGGCGCGGTCGTACGTGAGGAACGAATACGGGTACTCGTTCTTCTCATCGGCTTCGCGGTGTTCGGCGTCGACGAGGTGCCATTCGGAGACGTCGTCAAAGTCGGGGAAGAACGTGTCGCCTTCGATCTCGGCGTGCACGCGGGTGAGGTACATGCGATGCGCGCGATGGATGGTCTGCTGATAAATCTCGGCGCCGCCGCCGATGAACGGCTCTTCGTCGCCTGCTTCCTCCGCGATGCGCACCGCTTCGTCAAATGAGCGCACGACGACGATCCCTTCGTCCTCGAGATCGCGTCGCGTGATCACCACCATCACGCGTCCCGGCAGCGGCTGCCCCACCGACTCCCAGGTCTTTCGTCCCATGATCAGGTGATGGCCCATGGTCAGCGCCTTGAGGCGCTTGAGATCGGTGGAGAGTCGCCAGGGGATTCCGTTCGCGCGGCCGATGACGCTGTTGGTCGAGAGTGCAGCGATGATCGAGAGTCTCATACGGCAATCGGCGCTTTGATGGCCGGATGCGGATCATAGTTCTCGAGCGTGAAGTCGCTGAACTTGAAGTCGAAGATGTTGCGCACGGCGGGATTGAGTCGCATCTGCGGAAGCGGCCGCGGCGGGCGCGTGAGCTGCTCGCGCGCCTGGTCGACGTGATTGAGATAGAGGTGCACATCGCCGAAGGTGTGCACGAACTCGCCGGGCTGAAGGTCCGTCACCTGCGCGACCATCAAGGTGAGCAGCGCGTACGACGCGATGTTGAACGGGACGCCGAGGAAGACGTCGGCGCTGCGCTGGTAGAGCTGGCAGGACAGACGGCCGTCCGCGACGTAGAACTGGAAGAGAGCGTGACACGGCGACAGCGCCATCTTGTCGAGCTCTCCCACGTTCCACGCGCTGACGACCAGCCGGCGCGAGTCGGGATTGCGGCGGATGTCGGCGATGACATTCGAGAGCTGATCGATGGTGCGCCCATCGGCGGTGGGCCAGGCGCGCCACTGCTTGCCATACACGGGACCGAGGTCGCCATTGGCGTCCGCCCATTCATCCCAGATCGTGACCTTGTTCTCGTTCAGATAGCGGACGTTCGTGTCACCCGCGAGGAACCACAGCAGCTCGTGGATGATCGAGCGGAGATGCAGCTTCTTCGTGGTGAGCAGCGGAAACGAGCTGGCGAGATCGAAGCGCAACTGGTGGCCGAAGATGCTCAGCGTGCCCGTGCCGGTGCGGTCGGTCTTGCGCGCGCCGCGATCGAGGATCGTGGATAGCAGGTCGAGATACGTCTGCATCGCGAGATTGTAACTGCGCCGCGGAGCGAGTCGCAGAGTCTCAGAGAGTCGGGAGCCTGACGCCCTGTGACACTCTGAGACCCTGAGACTTCATCCCGCGCATACAATGCGCGGCGCTCATGGAGTTCCTCTCCAACGTCCTCCACATCGGCGGCATCTCGGCGAACGACCTCGCCTCGGAGTTCGGGACGCCGCTTTACGTCTACGACGCGGCCGTGCTGCGGCGGCAGATCACGAACGTCCGCACTGCGTTCGCCGGCCTCCCCTTCCGGCCGTTCTACGCGATGAAAGCGAACGGCAATCTCTCCATCCTGCGTTGCGTGCAGGAGCAGGGCTTCGGCTGCGATGCGGTCTCGCCGGGCGAGATTCACCTCGCGATGCGCGCCGGTTTCACGCCGGAGAATATCTGGTTCACGTGCTCGAACGTTTCCGACGACGACCTGCGCGCGATTCCTGACGGCCGCATCGTCATCAACGTCAACTCCATCACCGAGATCGACCGCATCATCTCCCTCGGCCTCCTGAATCCGATCGCGCTGCGCGTGAATCCATCCGTCGGCGCCGGACATCACGCCGACGTCATCACCGCGGGCGAGAGTGTGAAGTTCGGCATCGACGTCGCCGAGATCGGCTCCGCGCGCATGCTCGTCGAAGACACCGGGCGCCGCGTGGTCGGCCTGCACGCGCACATCGGCTCGGGCGTCGACAGCACGAAGCCTCTGCTCGAAGCGGCCCGCGCGCTGCTCGAGCTCGCGCCGCATTTCAAGCACCTCCGCTGGATCAACTTCGGCGGCGGCATCGCCACGCCGTATCGTCCCGGCGATCCGGAGTTTCCGATCGAAGAGTACGGCGCCGAGCTGACGAAGCTCGCCGGACCGCTGCTGCGTGAGCGCAATCTCGCCGCGATCCTCGAGCCGGGACGCTACCTCGTCGCCGAATCCGGAACGCTGCTCGCGCGCGTGACGAGCAAACGGGTCAGCGCCGGCATCGAATGGATCGGTGTCGACACCGGCTTCAATCACCTCGTGCGTCCGTCCAAGTACGGCGCGTATCACCACATCCTGAACGCGTCGAACGGCACGAATGCATCGCTGCGTACGAGCTGGGATCCGGCGCTGAAACGCGACGAGCTGGTGGTGGCCGGCAATCTCTGCGAATCCGGCGACGTCTTCACGCGCTCGGAAGGCCGCGTGCAGACGCGTCCACTCGAACGCACGCGCATCGGCGATCTCGTGGCATTCTGCGACGCCGGCGCGTATGGCTTCTCCATGGCGTCGCACTACAACGCCCGTCTCCTGCCGCCCGAAGTGTTCATCGACGACGGCAAAGCACGCATCATCCGCGCGCGGCAGACGATGGAGGATCTGGTGCGGGGGATGGAATGACCGAGTCTCAGAATCGCAGAGTCGCAGAGTCTCAGAGCGTATGCCTAACGCGTCCTCTGAGACTCTGCGACTCTGAGACTCTGAAACTCGTTCTGTCCGCGCTCGTCATCTTCCTCGCAAGCTGCACAACCGCACCAAGACCAATCATGCTCGATTTAAAAATCACCAACGGCCGCATCCTCGACGGCACCGGCGCGCCCTGGTTTCGTGGCGACGTCGGTGTGCGCGGCGATGTCATCGTCGCGGTCGGCGATCTCGCCGGCGTGCCGGCGAAGAGCACCATCGACGCGAACCAACACATCGTCTCTCCCGGCTTCATCGATCTCCTCGGCTGGTCGCAAGTCACGGTCATCGAAGATCCCGCCGTCGAAGCGAAAGTGCGGCAGGGTGTGACGACCGAAGTGACGGGCGAAGGTGTTTCGCCCGGACCGCGGCGGCCGGAGCGCGCCACGGCGAAAGAGCCGTGGATCACGCTCGGCGACTGGCTCGATCAGCTCGACCGGCAAGGCGCGGCCATCAACTTCGCGCTGCTCGTGGGCGCGTCGAATCCGCGCGAGATCGTCATCGGCGACATCAACCGCGTCCCCACCGCCGAAGAGATGCGGCAGATGGAAGCGATCGTCGATCAGGCCATGCGCGACGGCGCCATCGGCATCTCGACGTCTCTGATTTATGTGCCGGCGATGTATTCGACCACCGACGAGATCATCAATCTCGCGCGGGTGGCGGCGAAGTACGACGGGATGTACTTCTCGCACATCCGCGATGAAGGCGACCGCATCGACAGCGCACTCGACGAAGCGTTCCGCATCGGCCGCGAGGCGGGCATCGCGGTCAACATCTGGCACCTCAAGATCGGTGGGCGCACGAACTGGGGAAAGATGCCGGCTATCATCGATCGCATCGCGGCGGCGCGGGCCGAAGGGCTGGATGTGTCGGCGAATGTGTATCCGTATGCGGCGTCGTCGACGAGCCTGAGCACGCTCGTCCCCGACTGGGCGATGGAAGGCGGCTACGACGATTTCCTGCTCCGCCTCGGGAATGCCGACGACCGGGCGAAAATCGCGGAAGCATTTCGCGGACAATACGTGCGGCGCGGTGCGCGTGGCATTTACGTTTCGCAGATCTACAACAACGAGCAGGATCAGTACGAGAAGAAGTTCATCGAAGAGATCGCCGCGATGATGCAGGTGCCGGTGGAGGAAGCGCTGATCGCGATCTTCGCGGCCAATCCCATTTCGCCGCGCGTGATCTTCTTCGGCATGCACGAAGACGACGTGCGCCATGCGCTGAAGCAGCCCTGGGTCTCGGTCGGTTCCGACGGCAGCGCGCCAAGCGACAAGATGCGCGCCGATAATGTCGCAGTGCACCCGCGCGCCTATGGCACGTTCGCGCGCGTTCTCGGCCACTACTCGCGCGACGAGAAACTCTTCTCACTCGAGGAAGCGGTTCGCAAGATCACATCGCAGGCCGCGTTGCGCGCGCGCATCCACGACCGCGGCATCATCCGCGAAGGGATGAAGGCGGATCTGGTCGTGTTCGATCCTGCGACGATCCGCGACGTGTCGACGTTCGAAGACCCGCACCATTTCTCCGAAGGCATCTCGGACGTCATCGTGAACGGCGTGCCGGTGTTGCGCGGCGGCGCGATGACGAACGCGCGGCCGGGCCGCTCGATCAGGGGCAAGGGGCGGAAAAGATAGTACCTCGGAGTACCTCGGGTTCCTCGGAGTGGAAAAAGCCGAGGCACACTCTCCGAGGTACTCCGAGGTACTCCGAGGTACTCCGAGGAACTATGACCAACAACAAGCTCGTCCGCACCGTCGGCTTCTGGGGCCTGGTGGCCATGTGCATCAACGCCGTGGTCGGTTCGGGCGTGTTCCTGTTGCCGCACGAGTCCTTCACACTGCTCGGCGCGTTCTCGCTATGGGCGCCGCTGCTGTTCGCGATTCCGGTGTTCATCCTCGTGCTCAATTTCGCGGAAGCAGCGACCTACTTCGACGAACCGGGTGGCGCGTATCTCTATGCGAAATCGGCGTTCGGAGACTTCGTCGGATTCGAGACCGGCTGGATGAACTGGATCGCGCGCGTGACGTCGCTCGCGTCACTGTCGAACGGCTTCGTGCTCGCGCTCGCGTTGCTGCAGCCGTCGCTGGGCGCCGGCGCACAGCGCGCAGCGGTGATCATCGCCGCAACACTCATCCTCGCCATCATTCACTACCTCGGCGTCCGATACGGTGCCGCGTCGATCTACATCTTCACGTTCGGCAAGATGGTGCCGCTGATCGGCTTCATCATCGTCGCACTCATCGTCTGGAAGACGAATCCGATTCCGGGCTCGTTCGCGCTGCCGGGTGCGAACACGAACTGGAGCGACGCGGCGCTCTTCATGCTCTTCGCGTACGCCGGCTTCGAGAACCTCGGCGTCCCGGCGGGCGAGTTCAAAAACCCGCGGCGCGACCTGCCGCTCGCGTTGTTCGCGGGCATCTTCGCGATCGCGGCGACGTACGCGCTCGTGCAGCTCGGAGCGATGTCGGCGCTGCCGGACCTGTCGCAGAGCAAGACGCCGATCGCATCCGCGGCCGCGGAGCTGGTGGGACCGATCGGAATGATCGTGGTCACGATCGGCGCGCTCATGTCGATGGCGGGAACGAACTCCGGCACCATGCTCGAAGGCTCGCGCCTGCTGTACGCGCTCTCGCTCGGACGTCGCATGGGGCCGCTCTCGTACGTGCATCCGCGCTTCCGGACGCCGAGCGTCGCGATCGCGATTCACACCGCCGTCGCACTCGGACTGGCCCTCGGCGGCTCGTTCCGCCAGCTCGCGCTGATCTCCGCGATGGCGCGACTGACGACGTATCTGGTGACGTGCCTCGCGGTGCCGCGCTTGCGCAAGCTCAGTTCCTCGGGGTTCCTCGGAGGGGCTCGGAGGTCCGTCGGGGACAACCCCTCCGAGGAACTCCGAGGAACCGAGGAACCCCGAGGAACCGCCCCGTACCGCTCCCCCGGCGGCTACCTCGTTCCCGTCCTCGGCGTCGCGGTGTCGCTGATCTTCGTGTGGAATCTGACGCCGCAGAAACTGCTCGTGGCCGCGATTGCGTTGACGGTTGGTGCGGTCCTGTACTTCGTCTCGAAACCGCGCGTTGTACACTGACGGCGGAGGTCCGATGCGCAACCGAATCGCTGCAGTTCTCGTGGCCGTGCTGTGCCTGTCGTGCAGGAGCCTCGATCACCGTCGCGAGGATCAACTGGCGCGCGTGGCGAAGGACTGGTGCCTCACCATCCGCGCCAGTCAGGTGCTGCCGGTGTATCCGCTCACCGAGGACCTGCAGGTCGGCGACGTGTTCCTCGTTTCCAGTCCGCTGGAAGAGGAAGTGAAGCTGCTCGAGCGCGATGGATTCCTGCCGCTCGAGAACGTGATCGCGCGCATTCAGCCGACCGGATGGCAGCAGTTCTACAACGGCTCGTACAGCGTCGAAGAGACGAGCGTGCTGCCGCGGCAGTGGCAGTTCCCGGCGCCGCCACCGGCGTCGGCGCCGCTGACCGCATGGTCGTCCGCGCCTGGCGCGGCGTTTCCGTCGTACACGTTTCAGGTGAAGCAGGGCGTGGGCGCCACGCTCGCGATTCCGATCCAGTCGGTGCCGGTCGGACTCAGTCTGCTGGCGACCGGCGACGCGTACGGCACGGTCAACATCAGTTCCGCTTCGACGTACGGCTTGCCGGTGATCGTGATGTCACCGCAGGTCGAGGAGTGGGCGATCGAGAATCGCGAGTTCCTGCAGCAGTTCGCGCCAAAGCGGGTGACGGACAACGACGGGCGCGTGAAGGACAAGCAGCATTACGTGCGCACCGTGCATCGCGTGTATGTGGCGGGCGGCGTGAATGTCTCGCTGATCAGCAACACTTCGCGCGGCGGACGCGTCGACGCGGGCGCATCGAAGCCGATCGCGCTGTTCGACGCCGGCTCCACGACCGAAGCCGTGAATGCCGCGGCCAACTATGCGTCGATGCTCTCCAGCCTCTCGCAGAGCGTTGCCTCTGCAACGCCCGGCGCGAGCGTGACGCTGGCATCGGCGTCCAGCCGCGGCGTGGCCATGAACGAGACCTTCCCTCGCCCGCTCGTCATCGGCTATCTCGCGTTCGATCGCGCGATCGACGAAGGCGGCGTGCTCGGCCCGCCGCTGCCGACGCACGCGCGCGTCACCGGCCGCTCGGTTCCCGACGTGACGACGGTCTACGCACCCGACCCGAACACCGCTAAGATTCGCGCCTGGATCGATGCCGATGCAGGCAACCGGCAGAAGCTGCGCGACTGGCTCCAGGCGAATGCGGACAGCGCGGGAGTGGCCGAGTTCCTCAACGGCGATTCATACCGCCAGCTTCGCGCGAAAGCGGTGATATCGCTCGGCATTCAGTGAGGGGCTCGATGAAGGAAAGCATCACCGGCATCCCCGCCGCACAGGTCGGCCAGGTGGTTCAGGATTTCATCGACGACGGCGCGATGCACGTCGTGGTCGAAAAAAACGAGGACGGGACGTACACAGTTTCGTCCGCGTGAGCGCATGTACGAGGAGAGCTGGGACGACTGGAAAGCGTCTCGAGGAGCGCGCGCGTTCGGACGAGTGCTGCTCTCCATCGTTCTTCTGGTGGTTCTCGTCGCCAGCATCAGAGGTTGCCGCGAATCGATCGCCCGTCGCCGCACGCGGGTGACGTTGACGAGAATCCGCGACATCAGCGTGGCCCTCGAGAACCATGCATCGAAAGCCGGCAGATACCCGTGCGTGCGCTCCATGCGCGAGTTGCCGGCAGGGATCCTTGCGCCGTCTCGAGAGTCATCCGATGGCTGGGGACATCCGATTCAACTCATCGCGAATGCCGGAAACTATGTGGTGTTCTCATTCGGCTCCGACGGCAAAGCCGACGTTGCGTATACGGGAAACACGTTTTACGCCGACACCGGCGACCTCGTGATGCACAACGGCGCATGGGTGCATCATCCGCATCTTTCGATGCCGTCGGATCGATTGCCGATGCCGTCCGAGGCATTCGCGAGCGTTGCCACGTGTGGGCCTGCGGCATGAACGGAGCGGTGACATTCGAACGGGACGTGCGCGGATTCGGATTCGCGAACCCTACAATCATCTCAATGTTGCGGCGGTCCGTGATTGCGCTGCGGCGCGCCCGATCGTCCGCGTTGTCGTGATCGAGGTGCAGTCCGGGCAGCACCCGCTCGCGGCATACGGTCTCGGCCTGCGACCGCCGCGATGATCGCTGTCAAGGCGAGCGGCAACAGCGGCCCAAACACGGAGATCCTGCGTTCGTCCTCGTTCATCGTATTAACGCTGCCATCTGGCCGGATCGCTCAAAACATCCACAAACAAACCGCTACCGTTGCGATTGCGGCGACGATGTCGCCGATCAGCGCCGCGGGCACCGCGTGGCGCGTACGTTTGATGCTGATCGCGCCGAAATACACCGCAAGCACGTAGAACGTCGTTTCCGAGCTGCCGTACATCGTCGCGGCCATGCGGCCCATCATCGAATCGGGACCATAGGTCTTGATCAGATCCGTGGTGAATGCGAGCGAGCCGCTGCCGGTGAGTGTGCGCAGGATCGCGAGCGGTACGAGCTCCGCCGGAAATCCGGTCGCGTCCATCAACGGCCGCAGCGCGCGCGTGAGCAGATCCATCGCGCCCGAGCCGCGGAACATGCCGATCGCGACGAGGATGCCGACCAGGAACGGGATGATCTTCACGCCGACGTCGAAGCCTTCTTTCGCCCCTTCGATGAAGACGTCGTACACCTTCACCTTCCGGATGACACCGATGAGCGGGATGCCCACCAGCATGACCGGGATGGCCCACAACGAGATCTGCTCGAGGAGCTCCTTGATCATTCGCTCACCTCGACCGCCACGGAGTCCGTCGGATTTGGATAGAAGCGCTGCAGGATCTTCGCGGCCAGCACCGCCGCGATCGTGCCGATGGCCGTGGCCACGAGCGAAGTGGAAATGATCGCGGTCGGATTCTTCGATCCCGCCGTGATCAGCACGCCGATCATCGTGGCCGGGATCAGTTGCACGCCCGAAGTGGTCAGCGCCATGAACGTCACCATCGCGTTCGTGGCCGTGTCCTTGCGCGGGTTGAGCTCCTGCAGCTCTTCCATCGCCTTGATGCTCAGCGGCGTCGCCGCGTTGTTGAGACCGAGCATGTTCGCCGCGGTGGCCAGCACGATCGATCCGTTCGCGGGATGATCGGGCGGCACGTCGGGAAAGAGCAAGCGGAGGATCGGACGCATGGCGCGGCCGAGGAGGGTAACGAGGCCGGAGGCTTCGGCGATGCGCATCATGCCGAGCCAGAGCGTCATGATGCCGACCAGGCCGATCGCGATCTCGACCGCCGTCTTCGCCGAGTCGACGGCCCCTTTCGTCACCGCGTCCGCCGTTCCGTTGAATGCCGCGACCACGAGCGCGATCGCCATCAGGCCGAACCAGATGTAGTTGAGCATGCCGGCGATGGTAGCGTATGCAGCGCGCGTGAATCGGATCGCGATCCTCATCCTTGCATTGCTCTGCTGCAGCTGCGTGCGGCCGCGCGATGTCGCGCGTCTCGACGGCACGATTCCCTCCTCCCCTCGCTACACGCACCTCGTCTTCCGCGCGTTCGTCGATGAGCTCACGGTCTCCATCGACGGCCGTCGCGTCTACGCGTTTCGCGACGCGGATTCGAACGGACGCCTCACGGTTCACGTGCTGACGTTGCCGCCGGACAGCGCCGGGAAACGTGTCGTGTTCGATGTGCCCGATCCACCACGGCAGGACACGCTGATCGGCGGGCGTTATCTCGCGACCGCGGAGACGTTGCCGTTCGCGATCGACCACGCCACCGCGTTTCCGGTGCGGGAAGACAGCGACGACATCGTGCTCGGCTTCATCTTCTTCGTCACCGGAGCGATCGCATGCGTCGCGGCACTGATCCGGCGGCGCGACGACACGCTGGCCATCGGCTCGTTCGGCGCCTTCACGCTGCTCTACGGATTGCGGCTGGTCGTCGATTCATCGGTGCCGTACGTCTTCGGCGTTTCCTCGCGCTCGCTCGCGTTCGCGGAAGCCTTCATCACGTACATCATCCCGATCGCCGGCTGGGCCATGCCGCTGCGCCTGATCGGACGCGGATGGAAGTCATCGCTGCGACTGCAGGTGATCGCGTTCGCGATCTTCGCGCCCATCGGCATCATCAGCGACGTCATCACGCGCACGCCGTCTTCGCTCGAGGCGATCAACAACGTGCTGGTCGTGGTCGGCGGCATCAACATCATCGTGAATCTGCTGGTCGCGGAACATCGCCGCACGCTGGAGCTGCGCGTGCTGCTCGCGGGCTCGGTCGTCTTCATGCTCTTCGCCCTCAACAACAATCTCACCAACCTCGGCCTGCTGCCATGGGACTATGACGCCGAGGCGCCGGGGTTCGTGTTGTTCGTTGCGGCGCTGGGGTTCGCGGCCACGCGGGCATTTACGCGCGGAGAGCGCGAGAGCATGGCCATCGACAACGAGCTGCGCACCGCGCGTGAGATCCAGCAGTCGATCCTGCCGCGCGCGATGCCGCAGCGCAGCGGCTTGCGCTTCGATGCCGCGTATCTGCCTGCGACGTCCGTCGGCGGCGACATGTACAACTTTCTCGAGCGCGATGACGGCGCGGGGGTGCTCGTTGCGGATGTGGCCGGGCACGGCGTGCCGGCGGCGTTGATCGCGTCGATGGTGAAGATCGCCGTCTCGACGCAGGCGCGCATCGCCGACGATCCGGCGGCGGTCATCGGCGAGTTGAACGCAATCCTGCGCCGCGACGTGCGACGCGCGTTCGTGACGGCGACGTATCTGTGGCTCGATGTCGAGCAGCGGCGCGTGTTGGCGTGCAACGCGGGCCATCCGCCGCCGCTGCTCTATCGCGATGGCGCGTTCGTCGAGCTCGGTGGGGCGGGCGTGCTCCTCGGGCGGTTCGCCGACGCGCGTTACACGGCGACGGCGACGCAACTGCAAGACGGCGATCGCATCGTGGCGTACACGGATGGGATTCCGGAAGCGCGCAACGCGCGCGGCGAGATGTTCGGCGAGGAGCGGCTGCGCGAGCTCGTGCGTTCTGGCGCGTCCGCGCAGAGCGTGGTGGAGGCGGTGCGGGCGTGGCGCGGGGAGGCGGCCGAGGATGCGGATGATCTGACGGTCGTGATCGTGGAAGTCTCCGGCGCGCCGGCGTCCGGCGCTCCTGTGTTAGAAACGCGAGCGTGACGCGTCGCGCTTCGATTTTCCTGCTTCTCGCGCTGGCCTGCAGGTCGCCTGAGGCACCCACTGTGCCTCCGCACATTCTGCTGGTCACGCTCGATACGACCCGCGCGGACGCAATCGGCGCGAACACACCCTCCTTCAACGCGCTCGCGAAGCGCAGCCGCGATTTTCGGTACGCGTACGCGACGGCGCCGCAGACGCTGCCTTCCCACAGCTCGATGCTCACCGGTCTCTATCCCGGCGGGCATCGCGTGCACGAAAACGCGCGATACCTCGATGCGCAGTATCCGCTCGTCGCCGAGAAACTGCAGGCGGCCGGATATCGCACGGCTGCATTCGTATCCGCGTTTCCGCTCGCACGCCGGTTCGGCCTCGCGCGCGGATTCGAAACGTACGACGACCAGTCCGACGCCGGACAATCCGAGCGCAAAGCAGAGGCGACGACCGATCGCGCGCTGGCGTGGCTCGGGCGAGCACAAGGGCCGGTGTTCCTGTGGGTCCATTACTACGACCCGCATTTCCCCTACGTGCCGAGTTATGCCGAAGAAATCAAAACGATGGACGCGCAGCTCGGGCGGCTGCTGAGCGCATACGAACGACTGGCCGGCGGCAAAGCAATCATCGTCGTCGCCGACCACGGCGAAAGCCTCGGCGAACACGGCGAGGCGGAACACGGAAACCTGCTCTATCAGAGCGTCATGCGCGTGCCACTGCTCGTTGCAGGACCGGACGTGACTCCGACAGTCATTGAGCAGCCGGTGAGCACGCGTCGCGTGTTTCACACCATCCTCGATTTCGCCGGCATCGCCACAGAGCTGACGCTGCGCGAAACCGCGAACGAAGTGGTCGTCGGCGAAGCGATGGGACCGTTTCTGCAATACGGCTGGCAACCGCAGATCATGGCCGTGGAAGGACGCCATAAGGCGATCCACGCGGGAACGATCGAGACTTATGACGTCGTCGCCGATCCCGCGGAGCAACGCGACCTGGGCTCCAGCGCGAATCTGTCGCGCGAAATGCGTAAAGCGCTGCTCGAATATCCGGTGCCGCCGCTTGCCGCAACGCCGCCCCCGGCACTCGACGACGAAGCCCGTAAGCGCCTCGCCAGCCTCGGCTACGTGACCGGGGACGCGAAGCCCGTGATTCGCAACGATGCTCCCCGTCCGCGCGACATGGCGCATTTATTCGAGACACTCGATCAGGCGTCCGGCGCATTCTTGCGCGCCGATTACGCCGCGGCGATCCCGCTGCTCGAAAAAGTGCTCGCTGCCGATCCGTACAATGTCACCGCCGTCTTGCGCATCGCCGCGGCGCGTTCTGCACTCGGCCACAATGAACAGGCGGTGAGTGCGTTTCATCGTGCGGAGGCCATCGCCCCGAATTCACCCGACGTTCGCCATTATCTGGCCCTGCATTACGCGCGCGTTGGCGATTGGGACGAGGCCACACCGTTGCTCGAGCGTGTCGTCGCGGAAACTCCCGATCGCCTCCCCGCGCTCGAGGCGCTCGCCGACGCGCGCCGGCGCAAGGGACAACTCCCGCAAGCGCTGCAGCTCTGGCGCAAGATTCATTCGATGCGCGCGGCGACGCGAACGGAGCTCGTTCACGTCGGTGAGCTGGCAATGGCCATTGGCGATACGTCGCTGGCCATTGAATCGTTCGAACGTGCGGGAAAGGGTCACGACCTCGAATTGGGGGTGCTGTATCTCGCCGCCAGACGCTTCGCCGACGCGCGCGACGCGCTCGATCGCGTCCCGGCCTCCCATCCGGAATATCCGATGGCGCTCTTCAAACGCGCGCAGGTCAGCGTCTTATTGAACGAGCCCGATCGCGCGGCGCGCATCGCCAAAGCAAAAGAGCGCGCGGATGAAACCACCCGCGCGCTCATCGAGAACGAGAAGCTGTTCCGAAACTAGAACTGCAGGCGAACGGCTGCCTGGAACCGGCGCTGATCGAAGAAATCGCGGTCGGTACCGAACGGCTTCAGGCCCGTCGTGCGGTGCACGCTGGGCTCGGGATTGTAGCCGGTCTGATTGTCCGCGAGATTGAACGCGTCGAGCTGGAACTGCAGGTTGTAATTATTCAGGAACGGGATGTTCTGCGTGTAGGTCAGGTCCATCTGGTAATGCCCGTCGGTGCGGCGGCTGCCTGCCGGCTCGGCATAACGGGCCTGGTCGCTCGTGGACGTACCGAAGAGCGGCAGGTTGCGGTAAATCTCGTAATTCCAGGCTTCCCACGGCTGTCCGGACTGATAGATGGCGAACGCACCGACCGTACCGTTCCACGGCAGCGCGTACGAGCCGTAGAGCTTGAGCTGATGGCGGCGGTCGCCGCGGAGATCACCGTACTTGTTGTCCCAGATCTGACGGCCCGGGCCATCGGCCAGCGCGGACGACCCGACGAAGATCGAGCTGTCATTGAGGTCGAGGCTGGTGTTGTCCTGATCGAAGTTGCCGTAATAGTGGCCCCACGTGTAAGAGCCCTTCACGAACGCGCGGTCGCCTCGCCAATCGGTTTCGACCGTCGCCTCGTACTGTTTCGTGAACGCGCCGTCGAGCTGCGCGATGACGTACGCGTTGTTGTTGGAGTTGGTCACGCCGTTGATCTGATTGAGCTGCGCGATGAGGTTCTCGATGTAGAGCGTCTTTGGGTAACCCGCGGGCGCCCACTGCTCGCGCGCATTGTTCTGCGTGTCTTCCCAGAAGTTCGTCGAGTGGCGATAGCGGCCATAAACGCGCGCCGACCAGCGGGGATGAATCTGCTGGGTCGTGCCGATGAGGTACTCATCCGTCGTGCGCGGATCGAGATCCTCGACGAACAGCTTGCCGGCCGAGCCACCGACCGCTTCCGAGCCGATGATCGTGCCGGTGGCGTCGAAATGCACGCGCGTCGTCAGACCGAGGATGGCGCGGTCCCATGCTGCTGCGCGCGGCAGGGAGCTGACCGCCGGTACATAGCGCGCATAGCTGGCATAGACGTTGTCGATTCCGTTGTACGCCCACGTGGTGCCCAGCCGCGGCTGCAGCGTTTTCTCCCACGGAATCTCGTACATCTCGTACTTCGATCCCGGAGAGAGCACGTAGCCGGAGACGGTCGACGAGTCTTCCCGCAGGCCCTGCCCGTAAAGCGTGTCCTGGCTGGCGATCAGGCCGACGTTGAATGACCAGTTGTTCCAGCGCATGGTGTCGTTCACTTCGATGTTGTGCGTGACGTATTCGGAGTGAATGTTGTTCGACGTACCGGTGCCGAGGAGCGAACGGATGAAGGTGGCCTGGTAGAAGACCGGCGTGGCCGTTCCGCCCGGAGGCGTGAAGTTGACCGTGCCGGCCGTGACCAGCAGCGAGCCCCAGCCGTTGGAGATGCGGCGCAGGTCTTCTTCATCCTGCGACCACATGTAGCCGACGTGCAGGTCGTGCGCGAGCGTCGTTCCCAGCGTGTAGTTGTAGCCGAACTGCGCGCTCTTGCGGAAGAAGTCGTTCTCATTGAACTGGGAGCCCGACCCAACTTCGCCGCCGCCTGTGCGCACGCCATTCAGGACGTACCCATAGCGGTCGATGATCGGCTGCACGAACTGGTTGAAGGCGATGTTCGTAGGATTGTTCGCGGTGCGCAGTCCGGGCACGGTGAAGAGGCCGTACTGCTCGAGATTGTTGATGTCCAGGCGAGTGCCCGGCGCGGTCGTCGGAACGATGTCGAGCACCGAGTTCGGGACCGAGCCGCCCTCACTCGTGAAGTCCGTGTAATTGAACGTCGCATAACTGCGGTCGTTGACGATCCATGACGCTTCGAGAATGCCAATGTCCTGAGTCGCTTCTTCGTCGAGCGCCGTCGACGCCGCCGAGTTGATGCCGACGCTGGCATTCGTCACATGGCGGTCGGACGTGCGATAGCTGCCATTGAGCAGGAGCGAACTGAATGGCGTGGCCGTCAGCTTGGCGAAATATTCATTGCGCGTGCTGTCGTAGTCCGGAACCGCGCCGTAAGAATTGATGCGATCGTAACGCTCCACCTCGGGCCGGTAATACGAGCCATAGAAGAAGAGCTTTTCCTTCAGGATCGGACCGCCGAAATTCGCGGTCAGCCAGGTCCGGTCCTGCTCGTACTGCGCTTCCACGGCCAGCGGATGCGGATCGCCGCGCAATTCGCTGGGCTGAAGGATGAGACCCACTTCGCCTTTGTACTCGTTCGTCCCCGATTTGCTGACGGAGTCGATCGTGAATCCGGCGGAGCGATTGAAGTCCACCGCTTTCGCCCCGCCTTTGACGACCTCGATCTGATCGATGTCGTGCGACGACGGCTCCGCGGACAGCGTGCCGAACAGCGGCAGCGTGACGTTCACGCCGTCGAAGAGATACGTGTTGTCCTGGCCGCTGCCGCCGGCGCTCGGACCACGGATCGTATCCTCGGTGTACTGCACGGCCGGCGCGAGCTTGATCAGGTCTCGATAGTCCTGCCCCACGGGCAGCTCTTCGATCGACTGACTCTCCACCGCGGTCGTCAGCTCGGTCGAATCGGGATCGACCAACGTGGACGAGGCCGTGACGGTGATCGATTCGGCGACGCCCGCGACGCCGAGCTGCGCGTTGAGCAGCGCGTCCTGGCCGAGGAACACCTGCACGCTTCGCGTGCGCGTGTCCATGCCGGCGAGGTTGAACGTGACCGTATACGTGCCCGGTGGCAGCGCAGGCAGTCGATAGTCACCGTTCTCCGAGCTCACCGTGACGCGCGGCGTCGGCAGAACGTTGGAGCTCGCCTCCACCGTCACGCCGGGCAGCGTGCTGCCATCGGTGGCCGTTACTTTGCCGCTGATGGAACCGGTCTGCTGCGCGAAGACCGAGACGGTGGCGAGGAGGAAGAGGAGGGAAAGACAGGCAAGTCTGGCAATTCTGGGTGAATGGACCATGAAACCTCCCTCAAGTGTTGGCGGAAAGGAAACGGCTTTGGTGGCTATGGTAAACGGCGATCCCGCGCGCCGCCAATAATTCGGACGGCAAAATCCCCGACATCAGTCGAGCGGACGTTCGAGCTCGCCAAGGAAGCGGGTGTCGTCACGCCAGTCCTGATGCACGCTGACGTGCAGATCGAGATGCACCTTCGCGCCGAGGATCGACTCCAGCTCCAGCCGCGCCTCCGTGCCGATGCGCTTGATCATGGAACCCTGCTTGCCGAGAACGATGCCCTTCTGCGAATCGCGCTCGACGTAGATCGTGGCCCAGATGTGGATGAAGTTCGTCTCCTCGTCTTCCTCGAAGCGATCGACATGGACGGCGGTCGTGTACGGAAGTTCTTCGGAGGTGTGATGAAGAAGCTTCTCGCGCACGATCTCGGCGGCGAAGAAGCGTTCGGGCTGCGTCGTGTAGTCCTCCGTCGGATAGCGCGCCTCGCCGGGATGCACGGTCTTGAACAGCAAGTCGGTGAGCGCGTCGACGCCCTCGCCGGTCGAGGCGGAGATCGGGATGATCTCGTCGAAGATGCCGAACGCGTGATAGCGCTCCATCAGCGGCAGGAGCTTGTGCTTCTTCACGAGATCGATCTTGTTGAGCAGCACGAAGCGCTTCGCATCGGGGTTGCGTTCCTTCTCGCTCTGCAGCAGCTCGACGACGTACTGATCGCCCTTGCCGAAGTCCGCGGTCGCGTCGACGATCAACGCGATGACGTCCGCCTCGCTTACCGCGGCGCGCACGTGATCCATCATCCGCACGTTCAACCGGTGCAGCGGCTTGTGCACGCCGGGCGTATCGAGAAACGCGAGCTGCCCCCGCCCGTCGTTGAGGACGCCGACGATGCGATTGCGCGTGGTCTGCGGCTTGTCGGAAACGATCGAGACTTTGTGCCCAAGGACGCGGTTGAGGAGAGTGGACTTACCGGCGTTGGGACGGCCGGTGAGGGCGATGATGCCGAAGGATGTTTGCTGGTCGTTGGTCATGGGTCAGTTCGTAGCGGAGCGCCGGCGCTCCACTTTTCAGTTCATTCCTCATCATCCTCATCTTCCGGCCGCCAGTTCGGATCCTTCGACACTTTCACGCGATAAATCCGGCGCCGGTCGGCGCGCTCGACGGTGAATATCCAGCCGTTCTTCGCGACCGTTGCGGCGACCGCGGGCACGCGGCCGAGGCTCGTGAAGATCAGGCCGGCCACGGTTTCGTAGTCGTCGCCGGATAGGTTCGCGTCGAGTTTCTCTTCGAGCGCTTCGACCCGCAGCAGGCCACTGACGAGCCACGTATCGTCGCCGCAATCGACGAGCGTCGCCTCCTCGTCCTCGTGCTCATCCGCAATCTCGCCCACGATCTCTTCGATGATGTCCTCGGTCGTGATGATCCCGGCCGTACCGCCGTATTCATCGACGACGATTGCGATCTGCAGATGCTCGCTCTGGAACTCGCGCAGCAGCTCGGAGACTTTCTTGGTCTCGGACACGAAATACGGCTGCCGCGCGAGCTCGGCGACGGTGCGTTCGTTCCGCGTGAGCACCGCGTCGAGCACGTCCTTCACGTGCACGATGCCGGTGACCTGATCGATGCTGCGCTCGTAGATGGGGATGCGCGCGTACTTCGACTCGCTGAAGATCCTGGCCAGTTCTTCGAGGGGGCGGCGCGCGTCGAACGCGAGGACGTCGATGCGCGGCGTCATGATCTCGTGCGCCAGACGGTCGCCGAAGTCGACGATCGATTGCAGCATCTTCCCTTCCGTCCCCTCGATGATGCCTTCTTCCTCGCCGACGTCGATGTAGGCCTGCACCTGATCGTCCGTGATCTTTTCCTCTTCGTCATCGTTCGGCTTGTGGCGGCCGAGGCGTTCGAGGAGCTTGCGCAGCGGAAAGAGTGCGGGCCAGAAGACGTAATACGCGCTGCGCGAGAACGGAATGAGCGCGCGCAGGATGACCTCACCCGTGTCTTCCGGCACGAGCGCGAGGATGAATTTCCAGCCGAGGACGATGCCGGCCCAGATGGCGACGCTGCTGAACACGGCGCTGCCGATCGTCTTCTCGTCGAAGACCATGGTCGTCGTGCCGGCGCCGACGACGAGCGCCACCTGCAGCAGCGCGCCGCTCACGAGCTGGAAGTCCTCGACCGCGAACTCGCTCCAGCGCGAGCTTCCCTCCTCGGCATCGGTGCTGAGGCGGCGCAGCCGGACCGGGCTGAGCTGGAGGGCGAACGAGCGCAACGCGTCGAAGATCAGGTAGAAAACGCCGCAGACGATGGCGATCAATACCCAATGGATGTGCAGGTGTGTGGGGATGCTACTTCCCATTTCGGTGGCGCGGATGATAGCGCGGGAAGCGGTTCCTCGGGTTCCTCGGGGTTCCTCGGAGGGGATAAAGCGTTCATGTTGATCCTTCTCCCCGAGGAACCCGAGGAACCCGAGGAACTGGTACCCGGGATTATTCGCCAGCCTCGGAGTAATCTAATGCGCATGAACGCGCTGCTCCTGCTGCTGACGCTGACCTCCACGCTCGTGCTCACCTCCGGAGAACGGATCGCGATCGAGGGAAATCCGGTCGAGAAAGAGGGCGTGCTCTCGTTCCGCTCGAACGGCGTGCTCTATTCGCTGCCCGCTTCCGAGGTCGCGCGGATTGAGAAAGAGGAGCCGAAGGTCGTCATCGAGACGAAGGCCGAAACTCCGCCGCCGCGCCGCCGTCCGACGACCTCTGAAGAACGCCGGCTCCTGCTCGAAGAGCTCGAGAAGAATCATCGCGGCACGCCCCCGCCGCCGGATCAGAAGCCGCCCGCCCTCTCCCCCGCACCGACACCCGAAGAGGTAAAAGCGCTGCGCCGCGAGGAAGCGGACTGGCGCCGCGAAGCGCGCGCGTACGAAGAAGCAGTGCGTCGCGCGAACGAGGAGCTGCAGCTCATCGAGGAACGCATCGAGGAGCTGCAGTCAAAGATCCGGTCACTGGTCAACCAGGGGTACAAGACGCATCAGTTCACGTACGACACGACGCAGTTGCAGCGCGCACTCGATCAGATTCCGTACGCGAAGCTCGAAGTGACGCGCGCGATGCGCGCGAACGATCAGTTCCGCGAGGACGCGCGACGCGAAGGGATCCTTCCGGGCTGGTTGCGCTAGCGACACGGGGGGCCGCCGGAGGCCTCCCGGTCGTCGTCAGGGCTCCGGTCCGAAGGTCTCGGTGATGGCGGTGTCCGGATCCGTATCGATCTCGCGCAGCGCCTTCCTTACGCGATCGAGGAACGGATCGAAGCCTGCGGCCATCACGGCTGATTCCTTGATCAGAGCGCGATTGCGTTCGATGAGACCTTCGATCGGACCGCTCTCGTGCACGATGTCTCCCGCACGCGCGAGCGGATCGAAATCACCCGCGTAAAGGATGTGGCGCTGGTCGGGCTCGTACAGCACGATGATCTTGCGCGGATCGCGGATGGCGAGGAGGTGCAGCACGCAACTGCGCACCGGTGCGATGCCGACGTCGCCTGCGAGAAAGACGATGGAGCGCGAGTCGTTCTCCGGCAGCAGGAAATCGCCGTATGGTCCGTCGACCTGCACTTCGGCGCCCGCTTCGAGCCTGCGCAGCGCCTCCCCGCCCTTGCCCGTGCCGACCCTCACGCAAAGCTGCACCGCCTCGGGACGCTGCGGCGCGGACGCGATGGTGTATGCGCGGGACACGCCTTCCGGAAAGCGGAAATTCACCCACTGGCCTGGTTGAAACTGAAACTCGCCGGTGAACGAAACGGTGAGCTGGAGAACGCTCGGTGCAAGCTGCTGGATCTCGGTGACGATCGCGGTGGTTCGCATCGGCGCGGATTGTATATGCGAGCGCTGCGCGCGTCTTGCATCGCATCGTCCGTCATGAAGATCATCGCTGCCGCGCTCGTTTTCGCTGTCGCCGCTTGCGCTCCGATGCAGAGCTCGGCCACATCGAAGGTCCTGTTCGGTGCCGAGCGCGTTTCGGAGGGCGTCATGCGACTCACGCTCGACAACGGCGAGTCGCACCAGATCGGCTACAACCTCTGTTCGAGTCTGCTCGAGCGGCGCGACGGCACGATGTGGACGGCGGTCCCGACCGATGAAGTGTGCACGGCGGTGTTGCTGACACTCAATCCGGGACGAGACGCGACGTTCGAGAAGCGGCTGCCGTCCGATCTACCGGCGGGCGAGTATCGCTATCGCACGTCGATCGAAAGCCCGCTCGGCATGCCGATGACCGTGATCACCACGGCGCCGTTCACCCGCTAGTGTTCCGTCCGCGAATTGCATCCAATTCGCGGACGGAACACTAGAGAAGCTCGCGCACGTTTTCAGGCGGCCGTCCGATGACTGCGCGATCGCCGCGAACGACGATCGGCCGCTCGATCAGGATCGGATGTTCGGCCATCGCGCGAAGAACGTCGTCGTCGGGCGTCGTGTCACTCAGGCCGAGCGCTGCGAATTGCGGCTCGCCGCGGCGGACGATGTCGATCGGACGAACGCCGAGAAGTTGCACGATCCGGCGGAGCTCATCGACGGAGAGCGGATCGTGGAGATATTGACGAACGGGCATTTCGACGCCGGCGACGCGAACCAGGTCGAGCGCAGCGCGGCTCTTGCTACACCGGGGGTTGTGGAGGAAGACGTCGGACACTAAAACCACATCCCTGATTTCGCGAGCTTCGAGATCTTCTTCAGGATGCGATCCTTCTTGAAGCCGCGCAGGTGATCGACAAAGAGCGTGCCCTGCAGATGGTCGATCTCGTGGCACATCGCGCGGGCCATCAGCCCTTCGCCCCACATCTCGCGCTGCGTGCCGTTGCGGTCGAGGTAACGGAGCTTCACCCGCTCGGGGCGCGTAACCACTTCGACGAAGTCGGGGATCGAGAGGCAGCCTTCCTCTTCGGTGATCTCTCCTTCCGACTCGATGATCTCCGGGTTGATGAACACGTGGCATTCGCCGGCGCGTTTGCCGACGGAGAGGTCGATGATCATGAGCTGCTGTGAGACGCCCACTTGATTCGCGGCCAGGCCGACGCCGGGCGCGGCGTACATGGTCTCGATCATGTCGTCGATCAGCTTCTGCAGCGGCGCATCGATGGTCTCGACCGGCGTGGTCGGATTGCGGAGGACATCGTCTCCGTATTTGCGAATGGGTAGAACGGGCAACGTTATCTCCTGGTCTTCAGGCTCTCGATCATCGCCTCGACGGTGTGCTTCGCGCGCTGCTTGTAGAAGTTGTCGAGCACGTTGCGGAGGCCGGGATGTTTGGCCAGCACTCCATCGAGCTTGTCCTTGTCGAGGCGGAGCAGCTCGGTGCGTTGCGAGGCGGTGATCGTCGCCGTGCGAGGTTTCCCGGTCAACACGCTGACTTCTCCGAAAAAATCCCCTTCGCCGAGGCGCGCGAGGTAGACGGAACCTCCGGCGTTGCCGGTGCCGCGTGTGAAGACTTTGACCTCGCCGGATGCGATGAGATACATCGACGTGCCGGGATCGCCTTCGTTGATGATGACGCTCCCCTCGTCGTGCGTCTCGATCTCCATCTCTTTCACGATCGCCTCGCGTTCCACGTCGCCGAGGATCTCGAAGAGGGGGCTTTTCGGAACGGGGCGGGAGAAGAGCGGCTCGCTCGCCGTGGTCGTATCGCCCGGTTTCGCGGGCATCTGCTCGCGGACCTTTTCCGCTTTCTTGCGGACCGCGATGGCCTGTACGGTCAGGCCGTTGTCCTCGTAGTACTTCGCCGTGGCTTCGTACTGCCCGATCGCTTCGTCGGCCATACCCGCGCCCGCGAGTGCGTCGGCGTACTGCAGGCGGATGCGCGGATTGGACGGATACTTTTCGTGCTCGCGCTTCAGGACGGGAACGGCGCGCGCGTATTCGCGGCGCGCGAGCAGCGTTGCGCCGCTTTCTGTTTCTTCAGCCATACGGTTGCGGATTGTAGCCGCAGAGCGAGCCGCGCTGGAGTCTTAGAGTCGTAGAGGCTTAGAGTCGTAGAGGTTGCGAGTGGCGCCCTCTACGACTCTACGACTCTAAGCCTCTACGACTGACCCATCGCTCAGAACCGAATGCGCGCCAACTCCGCTTTTGCGGAGCTGGCGGTGCTCGAGTACGGATACTTTTCGATCACCTGCTGCAGGGTGCGGCGCGCGAGTGCGAGGTCGCCCGTTCGCTCCTGCGCCAGCGCGATCTTGAACATCGCATCGGGTGCTTTGTTCTGGTCGGAGAACTCGTTCACGACGCGTGTGTAGTGTTTCACCGCGTTCGTGTAGTCGCCGGTGGCGAAGTAGGTCTCGCCGATCCAGAACAAGGCGTTGTCCGCGAGATCGCCGGCCGACTCGGAATCGAAGACGGCCTGAAAAGCGCGGCGCGCATCCGCGTGACGGCCGCGTCCGAAGAGCATGATCGCCTCGCGGTAATCGTTCGCGAGCTGCGCGCCGACCAACGCGCGCTGCGGCTGCTGCGCTGGCGCAGCCATCTGGAGCGACGGGCTCTCAGCCCGTCGAGGTTCTTCGGTGACGACGGGCTGAGAGCCCGTCGCTCCAGATTCCTCGAGCCGCGCCAGGCGGTTGTTCATCACATCCAGCCGGTCGAGCAGCTCCGTCATCGCCGTCTGCAGCTCGCCGATGCGGGGATCCGGTGCCGCGGCCTGCGGCACCGTCACCGGCTCCGGCGCGTCATCGATCGACGCGCATCCCAGCGACAACATCACGATGGCGAAGACGGCCAGCTTCTTCATGCTTTGGTTTCGCTCAGACGCCGCTTCGCCGCTTCGGCGTAGTCGCTCTGCGGATATTCGGAGAGCACGCGCTCGAAGTAGAGCCGCGCTTCGCCGTGGCGGCCGAGGCGCGAGAGCGCGTTGCCGAGGTCGTAGAAGGCGCCGGCGCGGTCGTTGTAGTTCGTGTACGTGTCGATGAGGTGGTTGAGACGCTGCACGGCCGACTGATGGCTGCCGCGCTTCATGTAGTAGCGCGCGACGAGATGCTCGTGCCGCGCGAGGCGATTGATGGCATCGTTGCGGCGCGCTTCCGCTTCTTCGCGCAGCGCGCTCTTCGGATGCGCGCGCAGCATGTCGTCGAACTTCTCGACCGCTTCGCGCGTCTTGGCCTGATCGCGATCGGGCCGTTCCATCTGCTTGAAGGAGCACATGGCGATGCGCAGCATCGCGTAGTCGGCGAACTCGCTGGTGGGATAGCGGTTGATGAAGTCGCGGTATTTGTACTGCGCCTCGACGAGATTGATCGGATCGCCCTGTTCGTAATACGTGTCGGCGATGCGCAGCAGGCTGCGGCGGCCGAGCGGGTCGTTCGGGAAGGTCTCGTAGAGATGCGAAAAATACGTGCGCGCGCGTTGCCACTTGCGGCGGTTGTACTGATCCTCCCCCTTCTGGAAGAGCTGTTCCTTCGAGAGCTGGAGCAGTTCCGGATCGACGACTGGCCGGTAGACGCGAGGCGTGCGATTGCACGCGGCCGCGATGACGAGCATCGCCAACATCAATGTGATGTGTTTGAGCTTCAAGAATCCCCCTGGCCCCCTCACCCTGCCCTCTTCCCCGCAGGAGAGAGGGTGCGTAGGGGCTAAATCTTCAACGTGCTAACAGCGTCCCGGATCGACTGCATTGCAGCCGGGCGATCATCCTGTCCGAATACAGCCGAGCCCGCAACGAGAATCGAGGCGCCGGCGGCGACCACGACCGGAGCCGTCCTCGCATCGATGCCGCCATCCACCTCGATCTCCACACGGAGACCCCGCTCGCGAATGATCCCGGAGATATGACGAATCTTGGGCACGACAGGTTCTATGAACCTCTGACCGCCGAATCCGGGATTGACGGTCATGACCAGGACGTAGTCGCAGAACTCGATGGCGGTGGAGAGCGATTCCACGCTCGTGGCCGGGTTGATGGCGATGCCGGCCTTCGCGCCGCCGTCGCGGATCATCTGCAGCGCGCGCTGGAGATGCGGCTCGGCCTCGACGTGCACCGAGATCATGTTCGCGCCCGCGTCGAGGAAGCGGTCGATGTACTTCTGCGGCTCGCTGATCATGAGGTGACAGTCGAACGGCAGCTTGGTGCGCGAGCGGAGCGCCTTGATGATCGGCGGTCCCATGGTGATGTTCGGGACGAAGTGTCCGTCCATGACGTCGAGATGGAGGACGTCGGCTTGTTCGATCGTGCGCAGCTCTTCGTCGAGCCGTGCGAAGTCGGCGGAGAGCAGCGATGGCGCGATCTTGATCATGGTTGTCCGGTCGTCTCCGTCGTGGTCGTGGTCGTGGTCGCCGGTGCCGGCGAGGTTGCCGGCGGCGGAATCGGCGCGAAACCGCCTTCTTCCTGGCCCGACACGACCACCGAGATGGAGTCGCTCGTGCTCACCGGCGCGCCGCGCAGCGGATATTGGCGGATGATGATGCCATCGGCGATGCCCGGATAGGCTTCGTATTTTACGGTCGCGACGTTGAGGCCGCGCGACTCGAGAGCGGGGCGCACCTGATCGAGCGGCCGGTCGATGAGATCGGGCATCACGTACTCCGCGGGCGGCGGCGGTACGCCCACGAGCAGCGACACTCCGCTCTGCGGCGCGACGACCGTCGATTTCGGCGGATCGGCCGCGAGGACTCCGGGTGTCGCGCTGCCGACGTAGGTGACATTACCCGGCTTCAGGTTCTGCTGGCCAAGGCGCAAGATTGCGGTGCCGGCGGTTGCGCCGTCGAGATCGGGCACTCTCAGCACGAGCGGTCCCGCGCTCAGCTCGACGCGCAGCGCCGAGCCGCGTTTGATGAAGCTGGTCGCGCCGGGATTGCGGTTCTGCCACACGACGTGGCCGACCGGCACTTTGTCATCGTGGCGGCGATGCTGTTCGTCGACGAGCAGGTCGACGCCGAGGTCCTGCGTGATGCGGCGGGCGTCGCTGACGGAGCGGCCGATCAGGTTCGGCGTCGGCAGCGAGCGTCCTTTGACGAAGTACGTGAACGAGAAATAGGTGCTGGTGCCGAACACGATCAGCAGCAGCGTTCCGAGCGCGACGTGAGAGAGACAGCCGCGCTTCATCGCCTCTCGGCCCGCTCGCTCGTCTCATCGTGACGTTCGACGCGGCGCTCCTGATCCGCGCGATACGCGGCCTCATCGTATTTCTGGCCGTGGTCCTTCACGACGAAGAGCGGGATCAGCGCCTTTTTCCAGACGTCTTCCACCCGCTCCGCGAACACGAACTCGAGACTCTGCTTCGTCTCCTCCGGCACTTCCTGGAGGTCCTTGCGATTGCCTTCCGGCAGCACGACCACTTTGATGTTCGCGCGATGCGCGGCCATCACCTTCTCCTTGATGCCGCCTACCGACAGGACTTTGCCGCGCAGCGTGATCTCGCCCGACATCGCCACGTCATGACGCACGGGCCGCTCGCCCATCACCGACGCGATGCAAGTCGCGATGGCCACGCCTGCGGATGGTCCATCTTTCGGGATCGCGCCGGCCGGGAAGTGGATGTGGATGTCGTGCTCGCTGAACTGCTTGTCGGCGATGTCGAGCTCGTGCGCCTTCGAGCGCACGTACGAATACGCGGCCGACACGGACTCGCGCATCACGTCGCCGAGTTGGCCGGTCACGGTCGTGCGCCCGGTGCCCGGCATGCGTGTGGCCTCGATGAACATGATCTCGCCGCCGACTGACGTCCAGGCGAGGCCGGTGGTGACGCCGATCTCCGGATGGCGCTCGGCGAATTCGTGCTCGAACTTCGGGAGTCCGAGGTAGGACTCGAGGTCGTTCTTCGTGACCTTGTATTCGACGGGCTGAGAGCCCGTCGCTCCAGATGGCGACGGGTCGGTCGCTACTTTGCGCGCAATCTTGCGCAGGACCGTCGCGAGGTTCCGCTCCAGGTTGCGCACGCCCGATTCCGCCGTGTATTCGGTGATGATCGTGCGGATCGACTCTTCGTCGATCTCCACCTGCCCCGCGGACAGTCCGTGATTGTCGAGCAGCTCCGGCACGAGATGCTTCGTCGCGATGGCGAGCTTCTCGTTCTCCGTGTAACCGGAGAGGCGGATCACTTCCATGCGATCGCGCAACGGGCCGGGGATGTTGTCGAGCACGTTCGCCGTGCAGATGAAGAGCGTGTGCGAGAGGTCGAACGGGATCTCGAGATAACGATCGACAAACGCATGGTTCTGTTTCGGATCGAGCACTTCCAGAAGCGCCGACGCGGGATCGCCGCGGAAGTCCTTCCCGATCTTGTCGATCTCATCGATCATGATCAGCGGGTTGTTCACGCCGACCTGGGTGTAACTGGTGATGAGCTTTCCGGGCATCGCGCCGATATACGTTTTGCGATGTCCGCGGATCTCCGATTCGTCCGTGACGCCGCCGACGGCCATGCGCACGAACTTGCGTCCGAGCGCGTCCGCGATCGCGGCGCCGAGCGACGTCTTGCCGACGCCGGGAGGTCCGGTAAAACAGAGAATCGGTCCCTTGAGACCGCCTTTGAGCTTGAGCACGGCCAGGAACTCAAGCACGCGCTCTTTCACTTTCTCGAGGCCGTGATGCCGCTGATCGAGCACCTCCTCGGCTTTCGCCAGATCGAGCGTGTCCTCGGTATGCTGCGTCCACGGCAACTGCAGGATCGTGTCGAGGTGGCCCTTGATCACCGCGTAGTCGGACGATGACGGCGAGAGTTGCCCGAGGCGTGTGACTTCGCGGCGGAGTGTCTGCTTGTGATCGTCGGCGAGCGGCAACGCTTCGATGCGATCGCGATACGTGTCGGCTTCGCGCTCGGCGGCACTCCCTTCGCCCAACTCGTCCTGGATGATGCGCATCTGCTCGCGCAGATAGTTCTCGCGGTCGCGGCGATCGATGTTCGATTGAATCTGGCGCTGGAGCTCGCGGTCCACGGTGGCGCGGCCGAGATCGCGCGAGATGTATTCGTTGAGCAGCTCGATGCGCTCGATCGGATTCACCGTCTCGAGCAGGAGTTGCTTCTCTTCGAGAGGGAAGTTCACGAATCCCGACAGCAGGTCCGCGAAGGTGTCCGCCCCCTCGGCCACGTTGATCTGCAGGATGTTGAGGAGCTCCTTCGAATACTTCGAATCGCTTTCGACGAGCTTCTCGAACAACGACAGCGCGCGGTTCATGAGGTGCTCGGTCTTGACGTTCTTCGGGATCGGACGCGGCGCGACTTCGCGCAGGCGGCCTTCGAAGTACGGCTCGTTCTGCAGCATCTGCACGAGCTCGACGCGCTGCCTTCCCTGCAGGAAGAGCTGATAGCGGTCGGTCGACAGCGGCAGCCGCTGCACGATCGCCGCGAGCACCCCGATCTGCGACAGATCCTCGGGGCGTGGATTCTCCTTGTCGCCGGTCTTCTGGCAGAAGGCGGCGATCAGGTTCTGGTCATCGGGCAGACTCTTCAGCAGCCGCACGTTGCGGTCAATGCCGACTTGCAGCGAGAGCACGCCGCCCGGAAAGAGGACCGAGGAGACGAGCGGGATGATGGGCAGGCGGCTGGGGACATCCATCTCGATCCAGCTCTGCGACGAGGGGTTCGGGTTCGATTTACCGCGCGCGGATTGTGCCATTCGTCCTTTGGTGATGCGCTACACTGACCGCTCAGCTTCGCGGGCATGCGAATTGTAGAAAATGCCCCTCGGTTGAACAATCTTCGTGAGAACTTTGCAGCGGCTCGATGATCGAATCGATGACATCCGAGGGATTCTCGGACCCGAGCTTGAAGCGGGCTGACCTGCATTGTCACAGCCGTTTCTCGGTTTTCAAGTACTTCCGCCGCGCCAATACACGCGACTGCTACAACCCGCCGGAAGACGTATACCGCATCGCCAAAGAGCGCGGGATGTCGTACGTCACTCTCACCGATCACGATTCCATCGACGGCGCGCTGTATCTGCTGAACAAGTACCCGGACATCAAGGATTTCTTCATCGGTGAAGAGGTGGAAACGTATTTCCCGGAGACGAGCCAGCGTATCCATATCGGCGTGTGGGGCCTCAACGAGGAGCAGCATCGCGAGATCCAGCGGCTGCGGCGCAACATCCGCGAGCTCATCCCCTACATGAAGTCGCAGCGGCTGATCTTCGGGATCAACCACCTCTTTCAGAACTACCGGATGAAGAACGTGGCCGGCCGCTACATCGCCGAGCTGCTGGAGATGTTCGACATCTTCGAGGTCGTGAACGGCGCGATGGCGTCGTTCCACAACCGGATGGTGCAGCAGCTCGTCGAGCACGTGAAGCACGAGCACGGCAAGCAGGTGTCGATGGTGGGCGGCTCGGATGCGCACACGTTGAAGCACGTGGCGAAAGTGCACACGGTGTCGAAGGGCGAGACGGTCGAAGAGTTCCTCGAGAACATCCGCGCCGGCAACTGCTTCGCGTGGGGCAGCGAGATGCGCTTCCGCGAGCTGGTGGCTGACATCTACCTGCTGACCATCTCGTATCAGAGCGAGATGGGCGCCGACCTCCGCTCGACGAATTACACGGCGATGGACAAGACCATCCAGCTCGCCGGCCGCCTGGCGTCGATTCCCACCGCGATCTCCGGCCTCCCCGCCGCGATCACGTCGCTGAACTACCTCAAGCAGATCGTGGTGACGAAAGGCTTGTCGTTGAGGTTCGCGCGGTTGGTGGAAGAGATCCGGCCCGGGTTCATCGGCGGCGAGAGGCCGTAGCGCGCGAGTGCGAATTCCTCTGATATTCGACTTCGTCGCGACCGCGTAGCCCGACGCCCACGCGCTCGTTTCGGCCCGGCGACGCCCATCCCTCCTCGCAACGCCGCGTGAATGGCGAGCCGCCGCTGCCTCCGGTCGTGCGCCTCGGCTCCTCTTCCCCGCCCGGACTCGAGACCCGATGGAGAGGGAGGTTCCGACAAAAAAAGAAATCCCGGCTGTATTTTTCCGCGCCGCTGCCGGACTCACATGGCAGAACCAAACAAAATAAGGGGAAAAACAATGAAGAAAGTTATTTTTGCAGTGGCATTCGTAGTCCTGGTTACCAACGCGGCGTCGGCGGCGACGAGCTCGGGCACGCTGACGGTCACCGGCACCGTGACGAGCGCCATCAACCTCACCATCGAGTCGGCGGGCGGCACGACCAGCGGCACCGGCACGGCCGCCGCGACCTCGGCTCTCGGCAGCATCAGCCGTTTCAGCGCGGCACCCACCGGCTTCACACTCGCCCGGGGCGCCTCTGACTGGACGATCTCCGCGTCGGCCGGCGTGAAAGTGGACAAGGCGAATCTGACGAGCACCGACTACACCCTGACGGCGCAACTCGGCTCCGCTCCCGCCAGCGGCGTCGTCTGGAAGCTGAACGGCTCAACGCTGAGCGACTCGGCCGCGACTACGCTTTCGTCGACCGGAACGTATGGCTCGACCGGCTCGTACTCCTGGGACATCGTCATCGCGAACTCCGCGGCGGCGGCTGCTATCAACAACACGATCAACTTTACGGCGACATCGAACTGACCGCATGAGAGCAAGGC
>DASPNA010000043.1:0-49159 GCA_035626775.1 Thermoanaerobaculia bacterium | reverse complement strand
AAGGACGGAATGAAGATCGCCGTCTGGAACGAGAAAGTCGACAAGGCGCGCAAGGGGCAGATGGAGTTCCTGCTCATCAACCATCCGCTCGACTGCCCCATCTGCGACAAGGCCGGCGAGTGCCCGCTGCAGGACTACTCCTTCAACTACGGCTCCGTCACCTCGCGTTACGGCGAGTTCAAACGCACGTATCCCGGCATGGATCGCACGGCCATCGGCCCGCACGTGATCCAGAACATGAACCGCTGCATCCACTGCACGCGCTGCATCCGCTTCACCGCGGAGATCACCGGCACGAGCGAGCTGGCGTTCTTCCGCCGTGGCGCGTCGACGGAAGTCGGCGTGTATCCCGGTACGCCGCTCGACAACTGGATGAGCGCGAACGTCACCGACATCTGCCCCACCGGCGCGCTCACGCCGCGCGAGTTCCGCTTCGAGTCGCGCGTGTGGAACCTCGAGTCGACCGAGTCGGTGTGCAACGGCTGCGACGTCGGCTGCAACATGTTCATCGGTCATCGCAGCGGACAGGTGTTCCGCTATCGCCCGCGCGTGAATCCCGACGTCAACGACCACTGGCTGTGCGACTACGGCCGCTTCTCGTACGAGCAATACGAAACGGATCGCGTGGTCGTGCCGAAGGTGCGTACCGAGGATGATTACCTCGCGATTGCGACGTGGCAGGAGGCGCTCGACGCGATCGAGCACGGCTTCAAGAACGCGAAGAACATCCTCATCGTCGCCTCGGCGCAGATGACGAACGAGGAAGCGTGGATGGCCAAGGCGCTCGCCACGCGCCTCAGCGCGAACATCGGCGTGATGGTCGATCCGATCGGCCCGATCAAGATGAAGGCGCGGACGGAGTGGCTGATCGGCGATCAGGCCGGTCCGAACTTCCGCGGCGTGCAGGCGGTGGTCGGAGGCCGACGGGCTGAGAGCCCGTCGCGCCAGACGGCGGCTCCTGCAGCGACGGGCTCTCAGCCCGTCGACGTCGAAGAGCTGCTCGCCAAGGGCGCGGACGGCGTCGACGTGCTCTACATCCTCGACGCCCGTTTCACCGAGCGGACGAAAGACGAAGCGGTCATCGCAAACCTGCGCAAAGCAAAGTTCCTGGTCGTGCACTCGTGGGATGCCACGCAGCCGCTGACGGAAGTGGCGGACGTGCTCATCCCCGGTGCGACGCTGCCTGAAAAAGAAGGAACGTTCACGAATCTGCAGGGACGCGTGCAGCGTATCCATCAGGCGTATCCGCCGAAGGGTCAGGCCGTGAATGACCTCGAGGCATTGCGCCGCGTCGGTGCGCGGCTCTTCCCGAAGGACGCTGCGTTCGAGACCGCGGATGCGCTCGACGTCTTCGCGTCGCTGCGCGCAGAAGTGCCGGCCATGGCGGAGGTCACGGCCTGATGTCGGGTAACGTCGCGTTCGACGCAACCGACATCGTCCTGTCGATCGTCAAGATTGCGGTCATCCTGCTGCTCTGGCTCAACGTCACGCCGATCATGGTGTGGGTCGAGCGCCGCGGGAGTGCGCTGATTCAGGACCGTCCCGGCCCGAATCGCGTCGGACCGCTCGGCCTCCTGCAGTCGTTCGCCGACGCGCTGAAGTTCATCCTCAAGGAAGACATCATCCCGGCGCAGGCGCACAAGTGGCTGTACACACTCGCGCCTGCGTTCGGGCTGCTCCCCGCGCTGACCACGATTGCCGTCGTACCGTGGGGACGCGCGTTCGTGATTCCGGAGATGCACCTCTTCGGCCGCACGCTCTTCGAAGGCGGACGGATCTTCAATCCGATCATCGCCGACGTGAGCGCCGGCATCCTGGTGATCTTCGCGCTGGCGTCGCTCGGCGTATACGGCATCACCATCGCGGGCTGGTCGTCGGCGAACAAGTACTCGATGTTCGGCGCGATCCGCGCGTCGGCGCAGATGATCTCGTACGAGCTTTCGCTGACGCTGGCGGCGGTGAGTGTGCTGCTCGTAGCCGGCTCGCTGCGACTCACCGAAGTGGTCGCGCAGCAGACGAACTATTACTACGTGTTGTTCGACATCGTGAAGATCCCGGCCTGGAACGTCCTCTCGCCGGCGATGTGGCTGAGCTTCATCATCTTCTTCGTCTCCGCGTTCGCCGAGACGAACCGGCTGCCGTTCGACTTCGCCGAAGCGGAAGCGGAGCTCGTGGCCGGCTATCACACCGAATATTCGTCGATGAAGTTCGCGCTGTTCTTCATGGCCGAATACATGGCCATGGCCACCATGTCCGCCGTCATCACCACGCTCTACCTCGGCGGCTGGGACATCCCGTACTACAACGAGCCGGCCACGTTCCTCGGCTTCCTGCTCTCCTTCCTCGCGTTCATGGCGAAGGTCGGCTTCCTGATGTTCATCTTCGTCTGGGTGCGCTGGACGATTCCGCGGCTGAAGTACGACATCCTCATGCGCATCGGCTGGAAGTTCTTCCTGCCGCTGGCCATCCTGAACATCGTGATCGTGGCCGCGTTCATCGCGGGCGGGTGGATCTGATGGAGTTCGCGATCTTCTTTCTGTTCGCCGCGATCGCCGTGATCTTCGCGCTCGTGGTCGTGCTGCACCGCAATCCGGTGGTCGGCGCGTTGTCACTCGTCGCGTCGTTCTTCGCGCTCGCGGTGATGTATGTGCTGCTCGAAGCGCCGTTCCTCGCGGCGTTGCAGGTCATCGTCTATGCGGGCGCGATCATGGTGCTGTTCCTGTTCGTGATCATGCTGCTGAACCTGTCGCATGCGCCCGAGGCACCGACGCGGCCGGTGCAGCAGTTCCTGGGCTATACCGCGAGCGCCGCGTTCGGGATCGGCCTCGTCTACTACATCGCCAAGTACGCCGTGTCGACGACGACTGAAGGCTTTTTCCAGGCCGACGCGCACACGATCGGCGTCCGCATGTTCGAGGCGTACGTCTTCCCGTTCGAGATGGTGTCGATCCTGCTGCTCGCGGCAATCGTCGGCGCGTTGTACCTCAGCGGACGCGCGCTGCCGCGACCTGCAGCGACGGCCTCTCAGCCCGGCGACGAGGTGAGCAAGTGATCCCGACGAGCTGGTTCCTCATTCTCAGCGCGATCCTGTTCACCATCGGCGTCTGTGGCGTGCTCACCCGCCGCAACGGCATCACCATCTTCATGTCCATCGAGCTGATGGTGAACGCGGTGAACCTCACGTTCCTCGCGTACGCGCGGCAGATGCACGACGTGCACGGACTGATCTTCGTCTTTTTCATCATGGCCATCGCCGCGGCGGAGGCCGCCATCGGTCTGGCCATCTTCATCTCGCTCTTCCACCACCGCGACACGATCGATGTGGATGAGGCGAATCTGATGCACTGGTGAATTCATGAAGTCTCAAAGTCTCAGAGTCGCAGAGTCTCAGAGTCTCAGAGTCTCAGAGGACGGGAGCCGAAAACCCTCTGAGACTCTGAGACTCTGCGACTCTGAGACTCTGTGCGACTCTGCGACTCTGAGACTCAAACGGAAGCGGCATAGACGTAGCAATACGGTTCAGGCAGGAGCCTGAACGCACTTACCGTTCAGGCCCCCAAGGAGCCTGAACATGGACAAAACCGAAAAGCTCATCGACTGGGAAGAGAACGAACGGGAGGACCGGAACCGGAATGGGATCAGCGATGACATCGAGCCGCCCGCCGTGGACATCGCGGCCGGCTCGGCGAAGCTGGCGCACCGGCTGAAAAATGACGGGCTCGCCGATCCGGTCGTGACCGGTGGCGACCTCGACGCACAGTGGGAAGCGGCTCAATTCAGCGGCGACGAATCCGCGGTCTCGAGCATGCCGACCCCCGATCAGAACGTCATCGACGAGATCGGTCAGGCCATGGGCGTGACCTATCAGGACAACGAAGAGCTGAAGGTCGGAGAGAAGGAACGCAGCCGCGACAAGGCCCGCTGGGAACTGGATCCCGCATCGTCGGACGATTACCGGGACCGATTGCGCGACGAAGAACGATAACTGCTGTGCGGGCTCTCCTCGCACGGCGGAGGAGAGACAAGGATGAAGGATGAAGGCAGAAGGATGATGACGGCTCTCGCCGCCAGGTTCGTCATCCTTCATCCTTCATCCTTCATCCTTCACTGCACATGCTGAACACCCTCTGGCTCATCCCCATCACGCCGTTCCTCGGCTTCCTGCTGAACGGTCTCTTCGGCAAGCGCGCCGGCAAGGGGTTCGTGACCGCGATCGCGCTGGCCGCCTCACTCGGCGCCGCGATCCTTGGCACCATCGCCGTCTTCGAGTACACGGCGCAATACCAGCACGGCGAGCGCCACCTCAACGTCGTCTACGAATGGTTCAACAGTGGAAGTGCACCTGGCGGTGCGGGCGGCGTCGGTGCCGACATCGCCTTCCAGCTCGATCCGCTGTCGATCGTCATGCTCATGGTGGTCACGTGGATCGGGTTCCTCATCCACGTCTACTCCGTCGGCTACATGCACCACGAGGAAGGCTATTGGCGCTACTTCGCCTACCTCAATCTCTTCCTCGCCGCGATGCTGATCCTGATCCTCGGGAGCAGCTACCTCTTCATGTTTGTCGGATGGGAAGGCGTCGGCCTCTGCTCGTATCTGTTGATCGGCTTCTACTACCAGACTGACTACGCGCCGCCGGCGGGTAAGAAAGCATTCATCGTCAATCGCATCGGCGACTTCGGCTTCCTGATCGCGATGTTCCTCATGTTCGCGTACGCCGGCAGCGTCGACTTCGCGAAAGTGCAACAGGCCGCGGTCGGCGGCATGGCGCCGGGCATCCTGACCGCGATCTGCCTGCTGATGTTCGTCGGCGCCGCGGGCAAGTCCGCGCAGATTCCGCTGTACGTCTGGCTGCCCGACGCGATGGCCGGACCGACTCCCGTCTCCGCGCTCATCCACGCCGCGACGATGGTCACGGCAGGCGTCTACATGATCGTCCGCTCCAACGTGCTTTATCGCCTTTCACCGAACGCGATGATGGTCGTCGCGATCGTCGGCGGTCTGACCGCGCTCTTCGCCGCGACCATCGGCCTGCGGCAGTTCGACATCAAGAAAGTCCTCGCCTACTCGACGGTTTCGCAGCTCGGCTTCATGTTCATCGCCGTCGGCGTAGGCGCATTCAGCGCGGGCATTTTCCACCTCGTCACGCACGCATTCTTCAAAGCCTGTCTGTTCCTCGGATCAGGTTCCGTCATCCACGCGATGAGCGGCGAGCAGGACATCCGCAACATGGGCGGTCTGAAAGACAAGATCCCGCACACGTACCGCACGTTCGCGATCGCCTGCTACGCCATTGCCGGTCTGCCTCTCGCGGCCGGGTTCTTCTCGAAGGACGAGATCCTCGTTTCCGCCTGGTCCACGCCGTACTTTCCAGGCATCGGCAAATTGGTGTGGCTCCTCGGCACGCTCGCGGCGTTCTGCACCGCGTTCTACATGTACCGCCTGCTCTACCTCACGTTCTTCGGCAAGTTCCGCGGGACGCACGAGCAGGAGCATCACCTGCACGAGTCGCCCGCCTCGATGACCGTTCCGCTGTGGATCCTGGCGGTGCTCTCGATCTTGGGCGGACTGCTCTCGCTGCCGCACGCCTTCTGGCACGGCCCGTCACTCGCGAGCTGGCTGCATCCGATCATTCCCACGGTGCCCGGCACTCACGGTGAGATCCACCTCGAGTTGTCGACGGAACTGATCATCGCCGCGGTCTCGACGCTGATCGCGATCGCGGGCTGGTTCCTCGCGCGCAACCTGTACAAGGAAAAGCAGCTCGCGTCCGACATCGTATTCGAGCAGCGCGCGCCCGGCCTCGCGCGCGCGCTCGAGAACAAGTGGTACGTCGACGAGCTCTATGCGTTCACCGTGGTGCGTCCGCTCGCCGCGCTGTCGCGCTTCTTCTGGAAGGGCATCGACGCAGTCATCGACGGCATCGCCGCCATGCTCGGTTACATCGTGCGTGGCTTCGGCGACATCCTCCGGTTCTTTCAGACCGGCAACGTCCGCAACTACGCGTTGATGTTCTTCATCGGCGTGATCGTGTTTGTCGCATTTTTTGGTTAGGCACCATTAGGAATAGAGACAACTGATGCCTTTACTGAGCACCATCCTCTGGCTGCCGATCGTCGCCGCGATCGTGCTGGCCTTTCTGCCGCGCACTTCCGACGCCGTCGTGAAGGGCTGGGGCCTCTTCTCCTCCGCGGCCGTCTTCATCCTCTCCCTCGGTATCCTGCGCGGATGGGAGGACGGACGCGCGGGCATGCAGTTCGTCGAGAGCAAAGCGTGGATCCCGCAATGGGGCATCACCTACGGGCTCGGCATCGACGGCATCTCGTTGTGGCTCGTGCTGCTGACCACGTTCCTCACGCCGCTCATCTTCCTCTCGTCCTGGAACGTGAAGTACAAACATCCGAAGGAGTACGTCATCGCGTTCCTGGTCATGGAGACCGCGATGATCGGCGCGTTCATCGCCACCGACCTCCTGCTCTTCTACGTCTTCTTCGAGCTGATGCTGTTGCCGATGTATCTGGTCATCGGCGTGTGGGGCGGAGCGAACCGCATCTACGCCGCGATCAAGTTCTTCCTCTTCACCATCGCCGGCTCGCTGCTGATGCTGCTGGCGATCCTCTATCTCGTCTTCCAGAACTATCACCAGACAGGAATCCCCTCGTTCGCCATCGCGGACCTCTACGGCACCGAGCTCCTGCCGCGCGCGCAGACGCTGCTCTTCTTCGCGTTCACGCTCGCGTTCGCGATCAAGGTCCCCGTCTTCCCGCTGCACACATGGCTGCCCGACGCGCACGTTGAAGCACCGACCGGCGGTTCGATCATCCTTGCGGGCGTCATGTTGAAGATGGGCACGTACGGTTTCCTCCGTTTCGTACTGCCGCTGTTTCCCGAGGCGTCGGCGAGGTGGGCGAATCTGCTGATTGTGCTGGCGGTGATCGGCGTGATCTACGGCGCACTCGTAGCGTGGGTGCAGCCGGACATGAAAAAGCTCGTCGCCTACTCCTCCGTGTCGCACCTCGGCTTCTGCGTCCTCGGCATCTTCGCCATCACGCAGACCGCGATCGAAGGCTCGATCCTGCAGATGGTCAACCACGGCCTCTCGACCGGTGCGCTCTTCCTCCTGGTCGGCGTGATCTATGAGCGGCGGCATACGCGTCTGCTCGCCGACTACGGCGGCATCGCGCACACGATGCCGGTCTTCGCGGTGTTCTTCGTCATCGCCGTGCTGTCGTCGGTTGGCCTGCCGGGCCTGAACGGATTCATCGGCGAGTTCCTGATCCTCGCGGGATCGTTCCAGACGCATCCCGTCGCCGTGATCTTCGCCGCGAGCGGCGTAATCCTCGCGGCGATCTACCTCCTGTGGCTCGTGCAGAAGGTCTTCTTCGGTCCGATCACAAACGAGGAGAACCGCAACGTCCCCGACATCGCCTGGAACGAGATCGCCGCGATGGTTCCGCTCGTGATCTTCATGGTGTGGATCGGCGTGCACCCGAACACGTTCCTCAAGAAAATGGAACCGAGCGTGACGCACCTGATGACGATGGTGGCGCCGTCAACGGCGGATTCACCGACGCCGCAGCTTGCTCTGGAGCGACGGGCTCTCAGCCCGTCGAACGAGAGCGCAGCGGGAGGTGTGCGGTGAACCTCACTCCCCTCCTCGAGCCGAACTGGGTCAAGGCGATCCTGCCCGAGATCATCCTGTCCCTCGGCGGCATGCTGCTGATCCTCTTCGACGCGTTTGCGCCGCGTGCAAAACAGGCGCTGGCGCCGCTCGCGCTGCTGGTGTTTCTCGGTACCGCGTGGTCGCAGATCCTCTTCCTGCAGGACGGCCTCTTCTTCGGCGGGACGTACGAGATCAGCGCGATCACGATCATCTTCGACATCACCTTCCTGCTGGCCGGCATCCTGGCCATTCTCTTCTCGCGCGAGTATCTGCAGCGTGAAGGCATCGAGGACGGCGCGTTCTACGCGCTGCTGGCGTGGGGCACGGTCGGCATGATGATGATGTCGAAAGGGCTGGACATGCTCCTGGTCGTCCTCGGCCTGGAGATCCTCTCGATCTGCATCTTCGTGCTGGTCGGTTTCCACCGGCGCATGCCGGTATCGAACGAAGCGAGCCTCAAGTACTTCCTGATGGGCGCGTTCGCGACCGGCTTCATCCTCTACGGAATCGCGCTCTTCTACGGCGCGACCGGCTCGACGAGCTTCCCGAAGATGGCCGCGTGGTTCGCGAGCAATGACGTGACGCCGCTGCTCACCGTCGCGTTCGTGCTGCTCATGTCCGGCTTCGGCTTCAAGCTCGCGCTCGCGCCGTTCCATCCGTGGGCGCCCGACGTTTATCAGGGCGCGCCGACGCCGGTGGCGGGCTGGCTGAGCGTCGCACCGAAGGCGGCCACGCTGATCGCGCTCGTGCGCCTCTTCGACGCCATGGCGCCGGTGCTCCCCAAAGTGAACTGGATGTCGCTCGTCGCGGTGCTGTCGGTGCTGTCGATGATCGTCGGCAACGCGGTGGCCATCGTGCAGCGCGATCTGAAGCGCATGCTCGCCTACTCCGGCATCGCGCACGTCGGCTACATGATGATTGCCATGCTCACGGTGCGCGACGACTCCGTTGCCGCCGTGGCGGTCTACACGATCACGTACGCGCTGATGAACATCGGCGCGTTCGGCGTGGTGTCGCTCCTGGTGAAGAACCAGAACGATCCGCACACGCTCGACGACATCGCCGGCCTCGGCTTCCGCCGCAAGTTCTTCGGCTTCGCGCTGGCGATGTGCATGTTCTCGCTTTCGGGCTTACCACCGACCGCGGGGTTCATCTCGAAGTTCTACATCTTCAAGACGGCGATCGAATCGGGACATACGACCGTGGCGGTGATCGGTATCCTCACTTCCATCGTGTCCGTTTACTACTACCTGCGCGTCGTCTATTACCTCTACATGAAGGAGCCCGCGGCAGGAACGGAGACCGCCACGTCGGCCGGCATCTTCGCCGTCGGCGCGCTGATGATCGCCGTGGCCGGCATTCTCATCATCGGCATCATGCCCTCTCCCCTGTTTCAGGCCGCCGGAAACGCGGCGCGCATGATGTTGCAGCAATGACCTCTGCATGAGCCGGACTGCGAGTAACGACCGCGAAGTCATCTCGGAGTTGACCACCAGCCGGCTGTCCGTTTATCTGCGCTGCCTGACGTTCCTCGAGTCGCAGGGGCAGAAGACCGTTTCCTCGCACGAGATGGCCACGCGCTTTCATCTCAACTCCGCACAGATCCGCAAGGATCTGGCCTGCTTCGGCGAGTTCGGCACGCGCGGCGTCGGCTACGACGTCAGCCGGCTGCGCGCTTCCCTCGTCGAAACGCTCGGCATCGACCGCACCCGCAACGTCATCATCGTCGGCGCCGGCAACCTCGGCATGGCGCTCGCCGACTACGCGGGTTTCAACAGCAACGGCTTTCATCTCGTGGCCATCCTCGACAACGACCCGTCGAAGATCGGCCAGGAGTCGCGTTCCGGCATTCGCGTCCTGGCGTGGGACAAACTCGCCGAAGTCGTGCGGCGGAATCACGTCGATATCGGCATTGTGGCCGTGCCCGCGGAAGGCGCGCAGGTCGTGCACGATGCGCTCGCCGAGGCGGGCATTCATGCGGTCCTGAACTTCGCGCCGACGCAGATCAAGCTGCGTCCCGACGTGAAAGTGCGGTCGGTCGACCTGCGCATCAACCTCGAGTCGTTGTCGTACCACCTCAAGAACGTCGAGGATGGCGTTCTGGCAGTGAGGTAGCGGCTAACGCGCGGGTTGCCAGAACGCCGACGGCGATTGCACGTTGCCCGTCGCCCGATGCGCGACGAGGAACAGCATGCCGAAAGCGATATCGATCAGCGCGGCGATCGCGATCGGCGCCGCGACGCGCTGCTGCACGTAGAGCAGCGCCGTCGGTACGCCGAACACGAACTTCTCCGCCGCGGCGATCAGCATCAGCGGCCGATAGCGCATCGGATCCTTCGAGATCATCAGGAACATCAGGTGGAACACGATGACCACGCCGATGAACCCGTAGAAATACTCCGGATGCGTGATCGGCGGTGGAAACTTCCGGCCGATGAAGGCTTCCCCGAAGTATTGCGGCGTGAGCGCGAGGATTCCGTAGATGCCTGCGACGAGAAATCCGATCCGGGCCAGTTTCATGTTGCCTCCTGACAATTCGCGTACGGTGGCGGCCCGTCGGGGCCGAGGGAACGGAGTTGCAGCGCGGCGCGGTAGTCGGCGAGCGCGGCGTTGGTCTTCGCGTACGTGGGATCGAGGTAGTCACCGGGCGCGCGCGCGAACAGAATGTAGCTCGACGCGCTGAGCGTCGCGTCCGGATCGCCCTGCACGCTCTTCCACGTCTCGGGCGACACAGGCGTGGTGAAGAGCGACGGATCGAGGACCTGTTCCTGATGCCCGAACCACCAGCGCGATCGGCTCACGCAAAGCGTCGGCGCGACATGCCAGCCCCAGTACACGACGCAGTTCGGATTGTTGACCGTCGGCGTGACCAGCGCGCCGTCGATCCAGATCTTCCGCGGTGTCGCGCCTGCGTCGATCATGATCCGGCACATCGCGTGTGCGCGCGCCCAGCAGCCGTCGTCGGGATACAGAAACGGGATGCACGGCGGCGGTACGGTGAGCGGATCGCATGTCGTAGCTGCGCAGAGATCGAACAGTTCCTGCGCGCGCTCGGCCGAGACGCAACGCCGCCAGCATGACCACCACCGCCACGGCCACCAGCACCAATGCCACCAGCGCAGTCGCGGCGGAGGTTCGAAGGTCGGCAATTCGAACTGCGCTTCGACAGGTCGGACGTCGATGACCTCGAAGCGATCGTCGATCGTGACCGCGAGCCAACCTTCCTTCCCGGCCTCGCGCAATTTGCGAAGCTCGTCGCTGCCGGGCTTCACTACGGCACGGGCCTGCGAATTCACGAACGTGACCGAGATTTCCCCGCCTCGCTCGATGATCTTGTCGACCTGCACGACCTTCGGCAGCAGGACGTTGCGGATCACGCCTGAATCGTCAGCGTCGAGGTAGACCAGCCTCTTTCTGCGGCGGAGGTCCTCCAGCACGCTGACGCGCCTGTCGTTCGGCTCGAAGCGCGCGTCACGGCCGTCGCTGAGACTGATGAAGGTACCGCGTTCGAGATCGGTCGTGAGCTCGGTGATCGTGCCGAACAGTGCGTTGGGATTGGCCATGACGATCCTCCTGTTAGTGGTCCGCCGTGCGAATTCGTTTCACGCTCGCGCTTACACTACGCACGTGAAACGCACCACGGCACTCCGCGCAGAGAAGTGGGCGATCTGGATCGGCCTGATCGTCATCCTCTTCCTGCTCCGGCATCTCTTCCCGATCTTCTTCCTGACGTTCGTATTGTCATACATCGGCAATACGGCGGTGAACGCGCTCACGCGGCGCCAGCGGCACAGGAAGTTGAACGTGGTGATCGTGTACGTCGCGTTGCTGGCGATCCTCACCGGCGTGGCGCTGCTGGTCGTGCCACGCATGATCAACGAAGCGCGCAACCTCGCACGGCAGTACATCGCCTCCGAAGCAGCGCGCGAAGACGGCGGAGAGACATTCATTCGCCGGCAGTCGCGCGAGCTCGTCGACGGATTCGCGATCGCCCTCGCCGGAGCGGACACGGTGCGCGAGTTTCAGGGATCCGACGCTTACGTAACGATCATCAATCGCATCGAGACAGCACTCACCACCACCAGCCGGCGCGTGACCGCGGAGGTCACGCAGTTCGCGAACGCGGCGCTCGTATTCGCGTTGCACTTCGTGCTGGCGATGATCGTCTCGTTCATCCTGATCTGGGATCTGCCACGGACGCGCATGGCGCTACGCCGCTATTCCGAAGGCCGTACCGCCGAGATCTACAGCGAAGTCACGCCGAGCGTGAGCGCGTTCGCGGTGATGCTCGGCCGCGCGTTCGAGGCGCAGAGCGTCGTCGCGGTGGTCAACGCCGCACTGTCGACGATCGTGTTTCTCTTACTCGGCCTGCCGTCGATCGCGCTGCTCGCCATGATCGTCTTCGTCTGCTCCTACATTCCGATCCTGGGCATGATCCTCTCGACGATCCCGGCCGCGTTTCTCGCGCTCAAAGTCGGCGGTGTGACGCACGTGTTGTGGCTTATCGCCGGAATCATGATCATCCACGCGGTAGAGGCGTACCTGCTCAATCCACTGATCTACGGACGCCATCTGCGGCTGCATCCGGTGGCCGTGCTGCTGATCCTCGTGATCGCCGAGCATCTCTTCGGCGTCTGGGGCCTGCTCCTCGGCGTCCCGATCGCGGCGTTCGTGGTGAAGTACGTGATCGAGGGGCAACCTGTGGCGCCCGTGGCGCCGGTCGCGGATTCGGGGTAACTTTCCCGGCATGTGCCGGAACATCAAAACGCTCTTCAACTTCGATCCGCCTGCCACCGACGACGAGATCCGCGACGCTTCGCTGCAGTTCGTGCGGAAGCTGTCCGGCTTCACGCATCCATCGAAGGCAAATCAGGCCGCGTTCGACACCGCGGTCGAAGAGATCGCGCAGGTCGCGCGCACGCTCATCGACTCGCTGGTGACCACGGCCGATCCGCGCGATCGCGAAGTGGAAGCGGAGCGCGCGCGCCGCAGAGCGGCGGAACGATTCGGGACCTAGTGTTCCGTCCGCGAATTGGATGCAATGTCGTTGCGGTGCCGACGGTCTGATCGCGCGAAGCGCCGGCGCAGGCGATGCGGGACATCGGCGAGGAGGCGCGACACAGCGAGCAGGCCGCCCGGGCCGCAGCGACATCGCATCCAATTCGCGGATGGAACATTAGGCCAGCCTCGTTGTCGACGCCCAGCGGGAATGCGGCGCTGCCATCGGCGGCGACGCGCTCAACGGCTTCGTCCAGCGACGCACGTTCGGCCTTACCGACCACCTCGTAGGCCGCAGCGCATTCGTCGAGTGATGACGCGCGAAGATCTTCATGACAGCCTGCGCGATTTTTTTCGTCACGCCCACGCCGGGGCACTTTGAGGAAGGCCGGCGTGCGAGTCAGTGGCATGTGTAGCATCGCGGCCAATGCCGCAGATCAGCAGGTTCTTCGGGATCGTCATCGCAAATTCAGGTCGGGATTGCTGACGGCCGCGTAAAGGGAAATTTTCCGCCGCGCGCCAAGGCGCTGGTGTCGGAGTAGCGGAGCTTGTGTAGGGAAGAACTTCGTGACTACACCTATCGGCACCGTTTCCAGGACGGAACATCCCGTGAGGTGGACATCGCTCAGTCATTCAAAGGTCCGGTATTCGAGCCTCTGCGCGACATCGAGTTCTTCAAGCAGGTCCGCGTCGATTCGGACATTGGCACGATCGTGTGGCCGAACGGCGCCGACATGGCGCCGGAAACGCTATACGACCGCGTGCGAGTGGCAGTCTAAGAGCCGCGCGCTACCACTGCACGACGAACGGCGCCGGAGCCGATGTTGCGACGACGACACCGTTGAGGAACACGTTCGCGGTCGCCGCGATCGGATAACTGTTCTGGTAACCCGTCGGCACGAGGTTCAACGAGTAGTGCGGAATCGGATTGATCTGCAGCGATGCGAGATCGGTCACGTTTGCCGACGTCATGATCGGCGGCGAGCCGGTAACCAGCAAGTTCCCCAGTCCGCGATAGTGATGTTCCTGCGGATGCGGAAACAGCGGCCCGCGCCCATCGGTGAACGCGAAGTTGATGACCACCTGCACGCTGCTTCCTTTCGGAGCACGCACACGTCCCCGGACGAAGAAGGACACACCCGGCCCGCCCATCATCCCGCCCGCGTGCGCGGCGAACGGAATCTGTTCGACCTGTAACGCGAGGTTCTCCACGCCCGGCGCAACGGCAGCCGGCGGAACCGGCTCGGGTTCTTTTTTCGGCTCCGGTGTCGTGACCTTGGGCACATCGAGCGTCTCGCCCTTGCCGGGATAGCCGCCCTGCTCCTTGGCGATCCACCAGCCGTTGGTTGCGGCCGCCGTTCGCGCACTGCGGGCGGGATAGCTGCCACCCTCCTTCAGCTCGGCGAACACCGCCGTCACCGCTTTCAGGTCCGCGCCCATCTTGAACAGGACGTGGCCCGCGAAGCGGTCCGCTTCGAGCTCCTCAATCTTGCGACGGTCCGCCTGCGCAACCTCGAGATGGTTGTTGAGATGATGCGCCAGTTCGTGGGCGAGGATCGCGCGCGGCACCCATGCACTGCCGCTGTCATTCGACAGACGGCGCACGAAGTCTTCGTTGTACAGGATCAGCCGGCGGCGCGACAACGGATCGAGATACGCGATGGCGTTCGCAACGTCCGACGCTCGAAGATCGATTCGCTCCGCGCTCAAGCCGACATAGGCAACGATGTCGCGCAGGACCTTGGATGCGGCCTCGGTCGATGGAAAAAGCGTCGCCTCCGCCGCCGGTGCACCCGGCTCCGCCGCGCAGGCAAAGCGCGAGTCGAGCTTGAGGATCTCCTGCGCATTCACTCGTCGTGGCCCGATCGCGACAGACACGAGCGCGGCAAGCGCGTACAACGCGAGGCGAGCGCTCATTGCGTCACGACCTCCTGGACCTTGCGTTCGACACTGGCGAGATCGGGATCTTCCTCCTGGATCCACTGCGCGAGTTGCCGCATTTCCTCTTCGCTGAGATCGGGCGTCACGGTGATGAACTGGTCCTGGCCCGGCTCCGCGCCCGCAATCGGTGCCCACCGCGGTCCGCCTCCATACACGGCCGCATACAGCACTTTGGCCTGCGCTTCCGGCACGCCACCGGCGAGAACCGCGTCGTAGAACATCCGATGCACGGCCTGCCATGGCCGTTCTTTCGTGACGCAGTAGTGATCGTGAACCACGGAGGCGCGGCGATAGTCGCCCGTGAACGGCGATCCGACCACCGTCCAGAACGCGCGCGGAATCGAAGCGCCGTCGATCTTCGTGCCTTTGGGCACCATCCATGCGCGACCGTCCGCGTCGCGGAAACCGAACGGCTCCATCAGGACCATCGCGCGATCCGCCCCTTTTTCCCCATCAACCCACTGCACGACCACGCGACCGATGAACTGCGCGGTCGCCGACTGCGCGGGCTCGGTCAGCGCGAGCACGGAGCCGAGACCGACGACGACCGCAAGGCGCCACACCCTCTTCATGGTCCCTCCCGATTGCGACGTGTTTGCTGAAGGAATGTTTTATACCACTGTCATGCGCCGAGGCGATTGGAGACGGCGGCGACTTCGATCTCGAGGTCGGGCAGCAGTCCCGCCGCTTCCGCGAGCTCGCCCGCTTTCGCCGCAAGCTCGACGTCGCGCGCAAGCGTCGCCGCGCGGCCGCCGAAGTGGCTGAGCGATCCCTTCAACTTGTGCGCCTCGCGCGCGAGCGTCTCAGTGTCGCCGCGCGCGAGCGCGTCGCGCATCGATGCGAGCAGTTCCGGCGTCTGGCGCGCAAACGCATCGCGCACGCGCGCGAGCAACGCCGGATTCCCCGCCGTCACCTCCGCGATCGAGTCGCGCTGCAGCAGTGTTTCGAGCGCCTCCTCGAGCTGTTGGCCGATCACCGGCTTCGACAACACCGCGTTCATCCCGGCCGCCAGACACCGGTCGCGATCGAGCCGCGAGGTGTGCGCGGTCAGTCCGATCACCGGCGCGGATTTCCCGTTCGCACGGAAGCGGCGCGTCACTTCGAGACCGTCGATGCCAGGAAGCTGTACATCCATGAACACGGCGTCGTAGGTCTGCGAGGCGAGCAGTTCCAGCGCCTGCTCGCCGTCGACCGCGAGGGTGACCTCGTGACCGAGACGGTGGAGCATTTCCTCGAGGACCTCGCGGTTGACGTCGTTGTCGTCGACGAGCAGGAGGCGCAGTCCATGTCCGTGGCGCGTAGGCGGCTCGAGCGTGTACTGCGGCGCCACCTCGGAAAGATCGAGCGCGAGGCCAACCGCGTCGAGTAACTCGCGCTCGCCCACCGGCCGCGTGACGACGATCGCGTTTCGACCGTTCGTGATCGGCGCCGCGGGCGACGCGATCAGGATCTGCGGAAGCACGGTGATGTTCGGATCGGCGGTGACGGCGCACGCGAAGCGTCCGCCGGGCGCATCTCCCGAGCGCGCGAACGCGCTGGCGAAGACCCCGCGCGCACGGAGGATTTCCGCGAGCGCGCCACGCGCCATCGCGGCCGGCTCGATGATCAGGATCGAGCGTCCTGCCAGTGCGCTTTCCCACGCCGGCCGATCGGGCGCCGCGCCGACAGCGTCCGCAGGTAGCGGGATGATGAATGAGAACACGCTCCCCGATCCGGGAAGGCTCGACACCTCGACCGTGCCGCCCATCGCTTCGAGCAAGCGCACGACGATGGAGAGGCCGAGGCCCGCACCGCCGTGACGGCGGGAGAGTGAGGAGTCGGCTTGCGTGAACGGCTCGAAGATGCGCTGCCGCACCGCGGGCGCGATGCCGACGCCGGTGTCGCGCACGTCGAAGCGGATCTTCGCGCCGATGCGCGCGACCTGCACCGCGATCTCGCCTTCATGCGTGAACTTGATCGCGTTGCCGACCAGGTTCACGAGGATCTGCCGCAACCGCACCGGATCGCCCCACACACTCTCGGGCACATCGGGCCGGACATAGTACGAAAGCGTCAGCCCCTTCGCCGCGGCCAGTCCGCCGACGGACTTCATCGTGTCCGCCATCATGTGGCGCAACGAGAAGTACACCGGTTCGAGATCGAGCTTGCGCGCTTCGATGCGCGAGAAATCGAGGACGTCGTCGATCATCGCCATCAGCGTTTCCGCCGAGCGGCGCGCGGTCTCGAGCCGGCGCACGGTGCCGATCGGAGGCTCGTCGTCGATGGCCAGTTGCAGCATGCCGATGACACCCTGCAGTGGCGTGCGCATCTCATGCGACATGTTGGCCACGAACTCACTCTTCGCCGCACTCGCCTCCTCGGCACGCGCATGCGCGTCCTCGAGCTTGCGAATGAGCTCGCGCGACATGCGCACCGATTCCGTCAGGCGCGCACGACGGCGTTCCGCGGTGCGCGCGGCGAGCGAGATGTAGATGCCCGCGAAGAGGATGAAGATCAGCTTCGCGAGTGCGGCCGGCCACGCGATCGTACGTCCGTCGATGAACACGACCGCGAGCAGCATCGACGCATAACATCCGGCGGCGAGCAACGCGAAGGCGAGCGCGCGGCGGAACGTGGTCTGCACCTGATCCGCGACGCGCAGCAGCAGGATGAAAAACAGCCAGCTTCCTTCGGCACCGGAGTGGTAGATCGCAAACGTCCACACCGGCAGGTCGCCGATCAGCACGGGCAGCGTGAGATCGATCGGCGGGATGCGCCGGAGCAACATCACGATCGCGGCCCACGACAGTCCCGCCCAGAGCGCCACGACGATCGCGGTGATGATCCAGTCGCGCGGTGCCGCAGTGGCGATGATCAGGCGGTTGTGGACCCAGACCGCGAGAACGAGCAGGACCGAGCCGGCGACACGGATGAGCGGCAGCTCGATCGCAGCGAGACGCCACAGGCGCGCGCGGCTTTGCTGCGGATCCGCCGGATCGGAACGGAGCGTCGACATGCGAGTGCCTGCGATCCCTAAGCGGTATCCCGCTGGCTGCGTTGCAGAATGCCACGAATTTTCGGCAGGAGCACTTCCTTGCGGATCGGCTTGCGCAGGAATCCCGCCGCGCCCATTTCCAGGCTCTGCATCTCGACGTCGGTGCCGGTCATGCCGGTAATGAACAGCGCCGGGATGTCGATGCGCTTTTGCAACATGATCTCGAAGACTTTCAGCCCGCTGAGCGTGGGGATGTTGATGTCGAGGATCAGCAGGTCGAAGTGGCGCCGTCCCAGTTCGAGCAACGCATCGCCGCCATCCGCCACCGTGACCACCGCGTATCCTGCTTCGCTGAGGTACGACTCCATCAGCGCGGACGACACCAGCTCATCCTCGACGACCAGCACGAGCACGGGCCCATTCGGTCGCGTGTGCGAGACTTCGCGCGGCGCCGGTGTTTTCTCGAGCGCATTCTGGATCTCGCGGTGCAAACGTTGGGTCTCCGCGGAAGGCTCGCGATCGTATTCGCGGCGGAGGATGTCCGCGCATTCCTGATAGCGGCGCAGCGCGGAGTCAGGACGTCCCTGCTCGAGCTGCAACCGCATCAGCGTGCGATGCACAACCTCCTGCGACGGATCGAGCGACAACAAGCGCCCCGCCGTCTCCACTGCTTCTTCCCACCATCCGGCGCGGATCTGCGTCGTCAGCAGGTTGCCGAAGATCGCCAGCGCCGCATGCCAATACGCCAGCCGCCGCTCCGCCAGCCACTCATCGAACGCAGGCAAACCGCTGGAGAAGTTCTCGAGCAGGTTGCCGCGATAGATGTCCACCGCCTTGCGGATGGAGTTCATCGACGGCGCGCCGAGCAACTCGTCGAACTGGCGCGCGTCCACCTCCACCGTGGCGCGATTGAAGCGCACGGTGTTGCCTTCGACGATGAGGATGTCATGCGGCAGGAAGCGCAACGCGTAATGAAGATCGCGCACGACTTCACGCACTTCGCTCTCCGCATTCGCATCGCCGAAGAGGATCGAGGCGAGCTCGCTGAGCGACGTTTTGCCGTTGATTTTCAGCGCGAGGTAGATCACCAGCGCCTGCGTGCGGCGGTTCCCCACCGACAGGGCGTCGCCACGATAGTCGACAGCCGACAGTTCACCCAGCAGACGAATGGAGAGGAGGACCATTTCGGACGGAAGAAAGGTAGCACGGACGCGGCCGGAGGGGGTGTGGGTTTTTGCGGTACGGTTTGCGGGGTGAGTCGCAGAGTCCAGAGTCTCAGAGTCGCAGAGTCGCAGAGTCGCAGAGTCTCAGAGTGTCGGCCTCATGAGCAGCGCCTGACGGATCCCCTCTGAGACTCTGAGACTCTGAGACTCTGAGACTCTGACACTCTGAGACTCTGAGACTCCCTACTCGAACGCCCCACCCGGCACGTCCCGAGCGACAACGATATCGTCGAGCAGAATGAACTGCCCCCGCCCCTGAATCTCGCGGCGCGTCGAGATCAGCAAACCGTCGAAGCGGCGGTAGTCGTGGAACAGCACCACGCTCGGCGCGTCCTCCGGCTTCGACCCCTCGAGCTTCATGTGCCACTGATCGACGAGACCGGTGTCGCGGTTCACCCACATCCAGTACACATCGCCGGGCGTCAGCCCGACATTGCTGAACGACAACCTCACGACATCGTGGAGCGCGCCGCAGGCGCCGGCCTTCTCACCGTCGTATGTGCGGGTCACGCCGGGATCGAATGATTTGAACCCCATCAGCAGCCAGTACGTGTCGTTGATGAAGCGGCGATAGCCGAACGTGAGAAGGTCCGCGGGATCGGCAACGGGCTGCCCGTTCTTCCATGCCTTCCCCTGCTTCGTGTTCACGTTCATCACTACGCGCACGTCCTCGCCTTCGCGGTTCTTGCCGCTCACGCGATAATCGCCGGTGAAGCGATCCCACGCCTGCGCGTACGACGCGAGATTTTTTCCCTCGCGCTCGACGTTGAACGTGAACGCGAAGTAGCGGGCGTCGTTCCATGCGGGACCGGCGAGCACATCGATTGCACGCTGGGCCGCGGAGTCGGCGGTGATCTGCGCGGAAACGGTCGAGACGATGCACAACGAAAGGACGGCGGCGATGGCGATGCGGCGTGTCATCGGCACACTCTAGCGCGATCATGGAGAACGGGCGAATCGTCATCACGGGCGTTGGTGCACTCAGTCCCAACGGAGTCGGTCGCGAGAATTACTTCAGGGCGCTGCAGGAAGGCCGCAGCGGCATCCGGACCATCTCGCATTTCGATCCGGGCTCGCTCCCCTGCCGCATCGCCGGCCAAGTCGATTTCGATCCGGCGAAGTGGGTCGATGCGAAAAACATCCGTCACGTTTCGCGCACCGTGCCGCTGGCGATCGCCGCAACCGACGAGGCGCTGCGCGACGCGAAGCTCGATCCGCTCGCGGCCGATCTCGAAACACGCCGCGCGATCGGCGTGATGCTCGGCTCCGGCGGCGGCGCGGTCGAATTCAGCGAGCGGATGTACGAGCTCTGGTACAAAGGCGCGCTCAAACAAGCGTCCGTCTACTCCGTTCCCTCGGGCACGATCGGCACCATCGCGTCCGAGATCTCGATGGCGTACGACCTCCACGGCTTCTCGCATCTCATCTCCACGGGCTGCACGTCGTCGACCGATGCGGTCGGCTACGCGTATCGCAACCTCAAGCTCGGCGTTTGCGATTACGTCGTGACCGGCGGCGCCGATGCCGCGATCACGGAAGGCGTGATGACCGGCTTCTGCATCATGCGCATCGTGACGAACACGTGGAACGACGATCCGAGCGGCGGCTCGCGTCCGTTCACCGCCAATCGCGATGGCTTCGTGCTGTCCGAAGGCGCGTGGATGTTCGTCATGGAGCGCGAGGAGACGGCGCGCGCGCGCGGCGCGCACATCTACGCCGAAGTGGCGGGGTATGCGTCGACGTGTGATGCGTATCATCGCGTGCGGATGGATGAATCGGGCGAAGAGCCGGCGCGCGCGATGCTCGGCGCGATGAAGGACGCGGGCGTCCAGGCATCGGACGTCGACTACATCAACTACCACGGCACGTCGACGGAGTTGAACGATCGCATCGAGACGCGCGCGGTGAAGCTCGCGTTCGGCGCGCATGCCACGAAGCTGTCGGGATCGGCGACGAAGTCGATGATCGGACATCCGCAGGGCGCGTGCGGCTCGGCCGGTGTGGCGGCGACGTTGATGGCGTTCCGCGATGACTGCCTGGCGCCGACGATCAACCTCGACCAATCCGATCCCGAGTGCGATCTCGATTACATTCCGAACGTCGCACGCGCGGCGCGCATCGACGTGGCGGTCTGCAACACCATCGCGTTCGGGTCGAAGAACTCCGCGCTGGTGCTGAAGCGGGTGTGATGTTCACGCCGAAGCGAATCGAATGCGCGGAACTGCTCGATGAGCATGATGCGCCGCGCGCGGACATGGAACGCTCCCTCCGCGACCTCCGTCGAATCAATCGTTACCTCGGCGGCATCCGCGTCTATCGCTCGCTGGTGCGGCGCTTCGAGCCGCGGTCGATTCTCGACATCGGGACCGGCACGTCCGACCTGCTCGAGTCAGTGCCGCACGTGCGCACGCGCATCGGCCTCGACTTCAAAATCGATCACCTGCTCTATTTGCGCGAAGACTCGCGTGTGCTGCGCGTCGTCGGCGATGCGCAGCAGCTTCCCTTCCGCGACACCGCCGTGGATCTCGTGACCTCGTCTCACTTCTTTCATCACTTCTCGCCCGCGGAGAATGAACGGATCCTGGCCGAGTCGCTGCGCGTGTCGCGCAAAGGAGTGGCCGTGACCGACACGCGTCGCCATTACGTCCCGCTCCTGCTCGTGCAGCTTCTCGGCGTGCTGCGGCTGGTCGGACGCATCACACGCGCCGATGCACCGGCTTCCGTGCGCCAGGGTTATACGTTGCGCGAAGCTCGCGAAATCGCGCCGCGCGCGAGAGTGATCCGCATGTGGCCGTTCCGATTCGCCATCCTGCTCTCCCCCCTCACCCAACCCTCTCCCCCGCGGCGGGAGAGGGCGGGGTGAGGGGGGAGGTGACGGTCGACGTCGCGATCATCGGCGCGGGTCCGGCTGGGTCGACGCTCGCGGCGCTTCTCGCGCGGCGCGGCGCGAGCGTGGCGCTCTACGATCGCGACGCGTTTCCGCGCGACAAACTGTGCGGCGAGTTCCTCTCCTACGACGCGCTCCCGATCCTGCGCCCCCTCGGCGTCCTCGACGCCATCGATGCTGCCGGCGCGCCCCACATCGAGCATTGCCGCGTCATCGGCTCGAAACGCACGTACGAATTCGCATTGCCGCACGCGGCGCGTGGCGTGTCGCGCATGTTCTTCGATGACCTGCTGCTGCGCACCGCGGCCGCGAACGGCGCGCGGCGATACGACGGCCAGACCGTGACGTCGCTCGAAGAGATTCGCGCCACTGCCATCGTCGGCGCGTGGGGACGTTGGGGACGTTTCGATCAGCAACTGCAGCGCGGATTTGTGCGGGACCGGCCGCATCGGAACTTCGGCTTCAAGAGGCACTACATCGCGGCCTCACCCATCACCTCCATCGATCTCTACTCCTTCCATCGCGGCTATCTCGGCGTCAACGCGGTCGAAGGCGGCATCACCAACATCTGCGGCCTCGTCCACGCGTCGCGGCTTTCGGGACATAAAGGCCGCTGGGACGCGTTCGTCGAGACGGTACGCGAGGAAGGGCCGCATCTCGACGCACTCTACGCCGCGCATCGTCCGGCGCAGGAAGGCTTCCTCTCCTCGGAACCGGTGATCTTCCGCGCGCGCTCGGCGGTCGAGGGCGGCGTGTTCATGATCGGCGACGCGAGCGGCGTCATCGATCCGCTCACCGGCACCGGCATGGCCATGGCCATTCAGTCGGCGTTGCTCGCGGCACCGCATCTGTTGCGATTACTCGAAACACCCTCGCGACGCGCGGAGATCGAGAACGATTATCGCCGCGCGCATCACACCTTTTTCGCGCCGCGCATCGCATGGAGCCGCTTCGTCGCGATGCTGATCACGCGACCGCGCCTGCTCGATGCCGCACTCGCGACGATCCGCTCCCCGCGCGCCGGCGAGCTGTTTCTCCGCCGCACGCGCGCGAGTACGCATCAGGTGGAACAGATGGCCGAGGAGTGGTTCCGATAAAATCATGCGGATGCCGCCTTTGCCGCAGGGCGAGTTCCTGTTGCCGCTGTTCCCGCTGCCGAACATCGTGTTCTTTCCGCATACGCGCCTGCCGTTGCACGTCTTCGAGCCGCGGTATCGGCAGATGGTGCAGGACGCACTGGAAGCGGAGGAGCGGTTCGGCATCGTCCTGCTGAGGCCGGGATGGGAGACCGACTACTTCGGCGCGCCGGCCGTATACGAGTACGGCACGGTCGGCACGATCGAGCAGGCAGTGCCGCTCGAGGATGGGCGGTTCAACATCGTCGTGCGCGGGGACGTCCGCTTTCGCATTCTCGAGGAAGTGTCGCGCGTCCCGTATCGCACCGCGCGTGTCGTCGCCGAGCCGGACGCCGTGCCGGCGGCATCCGAGGCGTATGCGCAGCGGGAGTGGTTGGCGGATGTTTCGCGGCAATACCTGCAGTACCTCCCCGACCAGACCGCAGTGCCCGAGATCGAGACGGTGAGTCTCGACGCGCTGACGAACGCGCTGATCATGTCGCTGAACCTCGACATGGAGGAGAAGCAGAAACTGCTCGAGCAGACCGACGTCCTCGCGCGCGCCGAGCACATCGGGACCGAGCTCGGGAATCGGATGGAAAGCTTGCGGTTCCTGGCGCCGTACCGGCGAGGGAGCGATCCGTCGCATAACTAGCGCAGGGCGGAAGTTGGAGGCGGCTCTCCGCCATGCGTGCTCCACACCGCTAAAACCTCTATACGCTTCGCAGATGCGTTCGCGCGGTAGAAGACGTAGTGCTGAGTGCCGACCAGCAGAACACGGCGCACGCCGACACGACTCCTGCTTCGGGATACTCGGGCGATCAGCGAGAATGCTCGGCGGAGCTCCTCGCGAAACAGGCTCGGCGCCTTGATGCGATTGCGTCTCCACCGCTGCGATTCACTACGAATCCGCTGCGCTGCGAGACGGGTCGGTACGACACGAAACGCCACCGATCAGTTCGACTCGTCGAGCTCGGCCAGGAGCGCATCGCCATCAACGAGATCGCCCCGGTGGGCCTGGGCGATCGAGTCGAGCAGCAATTGTTTCTCTTCTGCGGAGACGTGGAACGGCTTGCCGTCGTCGTAACTGAGGACCGTGACCCGTTCGCCTTCTGAAAATGGCTGACCTTCGATCACGATCGTTCCTTGCGTACGGTGCCGGTTGCGATTTTCACGCAACCATTCTACCGCCTGGTAACAGACAGAACCGACGGCCCGCCGCCCGCTCGCGTATCACTCTCCATGTCGCTGCGGCTCGTCGCCATCCTCCTGTCGCTTGTGATCGTGCCCACGGTCGCGGGACGCACTCGCGCGGTGGCGAGCCGCATCGACTCCTTGCAGCGCATCCTCGTCATCACCGCGCATCCCGATGACGAAGTGCTGATCGCGCCGCTGCTCGCGAATCGTTGCATACGCGGCCGCGCGAGCTGCTCGATCCTCGTGATGACCACCGGCAACGCCGCCGGCCTCGGCGAGCTCCGCGCCGCGGAGATGCAGCAGTCCGCAGCGCTGCTGAACCTCCGGCTCACGCAATGGACATTCTCCGACGTGATGGCGGACGTCGACGCCGTCTGGGCCGCGGAGGCAGGAGATCGCGCGACGCTCATCGCCCGGATCGCCGAGATGATCGCGGCCGAGGATCCGGATCTGATCCTCACACTCGATCCGCGTCACGGCTCCACATGTCATCCCGCACATCGCGCGATCGGGCAGCTCGTGCTGGAGACCGGCGCGACCAACCTCTTCTTCATCGAGACCGCGGCGCGCTTCATCGGCGATGGCTTCGACCTGTGGAACGCATCGCCGCGATACGCATGGGTCTACGCGGCGAATGACGACTGGCAATACGCGCCGCGCGTCGCCGAGATTCACGCGACACAGTTCACGTCCGCGCAGGTCGAGAGCCTGCGCACGGTGCCCGAAATGCATCGCCGGGTGTGGTTTGCACCGAGCACCGCGCCGGTCCAGCTCACGTGCGACTTAGAATGCGCGCCGTGCCTGCCCCCCTCGCCTATCGCGACTTCTACTACCCGCTGAACGTATTCATGCACATCCTCACGCACGAGGAAGGCGATGCACCGTATCTGCACTACGGCCTCTTCGACAACACGAACGAACCATTGCCGAAAGCGCAGGAGCGCTCGACCGAGCTTCTGCTGTCGCGTCTCCCGCCTCCTCCCACACGCATCCTCGAAGCCGGCATCGGCCTCGGCACCACGCTGCATCGGCTGACGCGCATCGGTTACGACGCCGTCGGCATCACGCCGGACGAAAAGCAGATCGCGGTCGTGCGTGAGCGCTACGGCGACTCCGTCGACGGGCGCTGCACCGCCTTCGAGCAGTTCCCACTTCCCGACCGATTCGACGTGATCGTGTTCCAGGAATCGTCGCAATACATCGACGCGAACGCTCTCTTCGCCCGCGCGCGCGAGCTCACCTCGCACGTCCTCGTGCTCGACGAGTTCGCGATGGAGCCCACCGGCGAACTGCACCGCTACGACGAGTTCCTCGCCGCCGCGCAAACGCACAGCTTTCGCGTAACCGACGACCTCGATCTCTCGCAGAAGGCTCCGCCGTCGATCGACTACTTCACCACGCGCCTCCCCCGCTACCGCGAACGTCTCATCGCCGACCTCGGCCTCACCGGTCAACAAGTTGACGACCTGATCGAAAGCGGCCGCCGCTATCGCGGCTTCTACGACCGCGGCGCATACACATATCGGCTGCTCGAATTGCGACGCTGAGGCCGACTGGCCCGTATCTTTCATGAGCGCCGCACAGATGACACTGGTCAGATCCCTGGTCGCAGCACTCGTTCTCACCGTCCCGGCCGCCGCCGCTGTCCTCCCCGGGTTCCGCATCGAAACGCTCGTGCGCGCGGAGGGTTTCGTCAGCTCCGTCGCCACCGATTCGCAGGGCACGATCTACTTCACTACGACAGACGGCTGGATCCATCGCGTCGACGGCATCGCCGGAACCGCCGCGCAAGCCACGCGCATCGCCTCCGTCCACACGCATCCCATCGGCAACGGCGGCCTCCTCGGCATGGCGCTGGTCGATGACCACACCGCGGTCATTCATTACACCGTCTTCGACGAGCGCACCGGCGAGCCAACGAACATCCTCGACGACGTCGTCTCGCGCATCGATCTCGCGACGGGGGCGGAAACGGTGGTGCACTCGTTCGTGTGCGACATCCGCCAGCGACTCGACGGCGCATCGCCCGAACATCACGGCGGCAATCTCACCGTCGCGCCCGACGGCTCCATCTTGCTCGGCATCGGCGATTACGGCACGCACGTCATCGCGCAGGACAAGGCCTGGAACGCGGGCAAGATCTGGAAGATCGACCCGCAGGGCAATACCACGCAGTGGGCGCGCGGCATGCGCAATCCGTACGACCTGGCGTGGGACCCGGACCTCGGCCGCATCGTCGTGAGCGACAACGGACCCGATGCGGGCGATGAGCTGAACGTGATCGACAGCGGCGCGAATTGCGGCTGGCCGCGCACGTATGGCAACGAGCCGCCGCTGCTCGGAGCCGTCGCGCCGTCCTACGTCTTCGCGGACACGGTTGCGCCGACGGGCATCGCGCGACTCGACGGCGCTAATCCGATGCTGCGCCGCGGTTATCTCCTCGGCGCATTCGTCACCCGCGCGATCTACTACTTCCCCACACCATCGAGCGCACCGACTGCGATCGTCAATGATTTCGACGAGTTCGTGATCGACGTGACGCAGGCCGCGAACGGCGACGTCCTCTTCGCCACGGCGGGGATGAACGGCACCGCGATTCATCGCCTGCGCGTTCCGCCCCTCGGCGATTGCAACGGCGACGGCTTCACCGACTATCACGACGTCCTGCCGCTGATGCGGGAGATCGCCGACGGCGACGACCGCGCCACCATCGCCGCGCAGGCCGGGACGAACAGCGGCTCGTGGGGATGCGACGCGAACGCGGACGGCACGATCGACGCGAAAGACCTGCAGACGCTGACGACGCTCATCCGCTCGCGTCGCCGCTCGGTGCGCGCGCAGTAGTATCCGCTACTGCACTTGATGAAGATCGCGTACCTGCTCGAAGACACCTCGCTCGCCGGCGGCACGCGCGTCGCGGTCGCGCATGGTGACGTGCTCACCGATCGCGGACACGAAGTCACGCTCGTCACCCGCGGCGGTCCGCTCACCTGGCGCCGTTCGCGCGCGCAATGGCTGCGCGTGGAGCGTTTCGCAGATTTCGACGCGAAGCCGTACGACTTCGTAGTCGGCACGTTCTGGACGACGCTGCACGACGTGCATGCGCTGGCCGGTAATCGCGGCGTGCATTTCTGTCAGGGATACGAGGGCTCATTCACGGCGTATCAGCCGATGAAGGAACGCATCGACGAAGCGTACCGCCTGCCGCTGCCGAAGATCACCGTGTCGCCGCACCTGGTTCCGATCTGCCGCGCGTTTTTTGACGACGCGACGTACGCCGGCCAGATCGTCGACGACGAGTTTTATCAGCCGCATGAGCGTGGCGAAGGAAAGCCGCGGGTGCTGCTCGTCGGTCCGGCGCAGGCGGACTTCAAAGGCATCGACGCCGGCTACGACGCGGTACGGCACGCACGCAAGCTTGGCGCAGAGTTCGACCTCGTGCGCGCATCGCAGTGGGAACCCGCGGAAGGCGAACCGGTGGAGCTTGCTCAGGAGTTTCATGTTGCTATCGATACGGCCGTGATGGCCAGGCTCATCGCATCGTGCGACGTGTTCGTCGGACCGAGCCGCAAGGAAGAAGGATTCGGATTGCCGGCGGCCGAGGCGATGGCGGGGGGCGTGCCGGGCGTGCTGACGGAGATTCCGTCGTTTCTCTCGTGGGATGAGAGCCGCGACTACGCGCTGTTCGCTCCGGAAGGCGATGGTCAGATGTTGGGCGAACGATTGGCCGCGTTACTCAGCGATGCGGATTTGCGCGAGCGCCTCAGCGCGCGAGGCCGTGAAGTCGTCGAGCAGTTTCGGGCGGAGAGAACGGGGGAGCGCCTCGAACGATGGTTCGCGGAACGGAAATGATGGACTGCGGCAGCAAAGCTGCCGCTTTGAACGCGGCAGCAAAGCTGCCGCGCGGCGGCTGCCGCCGCCGCTCTGAAAGCGGCAGCTTCGCTGCCGCACTCCATATCATCTCGTGATTGCAAAGACGCACGAGCGGCAGATGAAGTCCTCGGGCGAGTCCTCGACGCCGTACGCCATCCGCCGCATCCGCGCCATGGAATCACCTTCCAGCACCTCGCGCACGCTCTGCGACTTCAGGTGTCCGACGACGTAGTTCTCGTCGTAGTCCTGGCAGCAGAGGATGCAGTCACCGGTGGCGGTGATGTGCAGATGTTGCAGCGGACGCGAGCCGATCAGCTCGCAGCCGGCCAGACGTCCGACGCGCGCGACCGCCTTCTTCCCTACTTCCAGATGCCATGCGCCGCGATCGACGGTCAGGTGCTGCTGCACGTCGAAGCGGCTGCCGGCGTAGCGGTCGCGCACGGCTTCGAAGTTCTGGCGATGCTCGTCGTCGCCGCTGCCGAGGACGATGATGCGCATTTCGTCGGCAAGGGCGAGGTTCTTCGCGTAGTCGATGTTGCGCATCACGACCTTCACATGATTCTCGCCGCGGTCGCGCTCGTAACGCTCCTCGTCGAGCGTCGACAGATTGATGCAGAGGTAGCGGAGCCTGCCCGCGGCGACGAGCGCGTCGGCTTTCTTCGGCGTGAGACCCGAACCGTTGCTCAACACGCAGACGGGCAGTTTCGCGTCGAAGAGCGTGCGGCAGTGATCGACGAAACGCCGATCGATGGTCGGCTCGTTATAGCTCTGCAGGAACACACCATCGATCGTGTCGCGCCACTCCGTCAGCTCGCCGACGATCCGCTCGAAGAGCTCCGTCGGCATCTCCTCGTCCTCGCGCGGCGCGATGGAGACGGGGCAGAAGTAGCATTTCTGATTGCACGTCGTGACGGTCTCGAGTGAGACGATTTTGAGGCGATAGTTGCGGGAGAGGTCAGCACCCGAGCGCACGATCCAACCATCGCGCACGAGTGAGTCGTCGCCGACACCATCGCGCTCGAACTCACGGAACCGCGCGTACGCACCCTCACCGGCGACGAGCGCGCGGTCGCTCAGGGGGTTGTAGATCCGCGACTCTTCGTAGTGGAGATATGGGTTGACGATCCACGTCGCGGTGCCCACCGCCGCTGCTTCCTGAATCTCCGCCGTCATCGTCTCGCCCAATGGTATCTCCGAGGCCGCACAACGTGGCGTGTGAGGCTTCTCTTCCGCTTGACTTCGGTGTGCGGCACGTGCGAAAGAGCGAGCCCGATGCCCGCCGTCCTCCTCCCCTTGTACGACCATCCCGCCCTGGAGGAGCGATACGCGAGCTGGCAAACCCAGATGCTCCTGCGCCGCGATCATGGCAGGCTGGAGTTCTACGACGCCGGCGAACGCGCCTCCGATGCCGTGGAAGGCATCGACGACGAATTCGTGCTCGTCATTACGGACCCGCTCCTCCTTCCGTCGCCTCGCCTCGGCGAAAACCTCCGCGCCGCGCTCGGCGGCGCCTTCGCCGCGGTTCCGGCCGCGAACGAGTCGGGCGAGCCCGCGCAACGCATCGGACTGCGTCCGTACATGACTTTGCGCGAGTTCGAAGAGGTCGCGGCGGAAGTGCAGGCCACGGCTGCGCCGGTGGAACGGATCGCGTGGGGACAGCACGATCCGGGCGTGTTTCTCTGCGCGACGTCCGCGTTGCGCGCGATGCGTGAGCCGCTCGCGCGCGCAATGGCCGGACGCGAAGTCGCGATCGCGCGCAACACCGTGGTGCATCGATGGGCATCGCTGCGAGGACAGACGCGGACCGACCTGCTCGACCGCATCAGCCTCGATGCAAAGTCGATCCTCGAGTTCGGGTGCGGCGAAGCGCCATTGGGCGAAGCGCTCAAGCGCCGGCAGAAGTGCCGCGTGGTCGGAGTCGAGCTCGATCGCCACGCCGCCGCGATCGCGCGCAAGCGCATCGACGACGTCTACTGCGGTGACGTGCGCGAGATCGTGTCATTGCTGCACGAGCGTTTCGATTGCATCGTCGGTGGCGACATCGTCGAGCATCTCGACGAGCCGTGGTCGTTCCTCGCCGCGTTGCGCAGGATCAGCATGCCCGGCGGACGCTTGCTGCTCAGCCTTCCGAACATCGCGAACGCGTCCGTCATCGGCGACCTGCTGCAAGGCCGCTTCGACTACGTCTACATGGGTCTCACCTGCGTCGGTCATCTGCGCTTCTTCACGCGCCGTTCGGTGGAGGAGATGCTGAGCATTGCCGGATGGGAAGTCGTCGCCATCGATCCGCAAACGCTTGCGCCGTCTGACGAACAGGCGCGTCTTGTCGAGAGTCTGCGCGCGGCCGGGATTCCTTTCGCGGAGTCGGAGATCGCGCCGAGCGGGTTTTACGTCATGGCGAGAAATCCGGCGTGAGAATCACGGATCGGGTCGCGTTATGGCGATATCGCCGGCGGCTCCGCAGCCTGCAGTCGCGCTATTACCGCGGCACCGCCGCCGACGCGGGTGCGACGGCGACGGCGTACATCGCCACGCTCGCAGCTGCGCGCGGCGTGTGGATGAAGGGTACGACGTCGCGAAACACGCGAGTGCATCTCGGTGCAGGCGATCATCGAATCGATGGCTGGATCAACGTCGATCTCGTTCGCGGCGCGGCCGACGTGCTCGCGGATTTCACGGCCGCGCTGCCATTCCGCACGGCGTCCGTCGATCTGCTGCATTCCGAGGATTTGCTCGAACATCTCCACGATGAAGCGGGCAAGCGGCTCCTGCGCGAGTGTCATCGCGTGCTGAAGCCCGGCGGCGTGATGCGCCTGCTCACGCCCGACCTGCGCGCAATCATCGAGCGCGTTTACCTGCAGCGCGAGACGCGTCATCTCGCATGGTGTGGCACCCACCTCGCCGCCGAAGGTCCATGCCGCGCGCTGAACATGCACCTGCGCATGAACGGCGAGCATCGCTTCCTCTACGACGAAGAGCACCTCACCGAGACCTTGCGCGCGATCGGGTTCCGCGTGCGGCGCGTGCGCTTCAACTGGTCGCCGGTGCGCGACCTGCGCTTCCTCGACCTGCGCGACTTCGGCCTGAACCTCTTTCTCGAAGCCGTGAAGTCTCATGACTGAACCGCTGCGAGTCGCCTTTCTCCTCGAGGACACGGCCATCTCCGGTACGACGCGCGCGATGCTGACATATGCCGATGCGTTGATCGCGCGCGGTCATCGCGTGCGCATCGTGACGGCTGCGCCGCCGCTCACGTGGCGAACTTCGCGCGCCGAATGGATCTACGTCGACGAGCTCCGTCAATACGATTCGGCGAGCGGAGAGATCGTCGTTGCACTGCGACGTCCGCCGCTCCTCGTCGAAGACGAGCTCTATCGCCTACCGGCCACTCGCGAGCACGAGCCGCTGCGCGTGCTGCTCAGCGGCTCATGGCATCTCGAGCGTCACGGCATCGAAGACGGCTACGGTGCGGTCGCGCATGCGCGTTGGTTTCATCAGCGGTTCGAGCTGATCCGGGTCTCGCCGTTCGCGCCCTCACGCGAGGAGCCGCTGGAAAGCGCGCAGGAGTTCCCACGTCGGGCTCACGACCCGCGAGATGACGCGCCTGGTGCACTCATGCGATGTATTCATCGCGCCCAATCGCGCGGAGGAGACGTTCGGATTGCCGGTGGCGGAAGCGTTGGCGTCCGGTCTTGCCTGCGTCGCGACTGCGATCCCGTTTCACCTCGCATTCGACGAACGACCAGACTTCGCGCTCTTCGCGCCCGCCGACAACGCCGTCGAGCTTGGTGAGCGGCTGATCGAGCTCCTCGGCGACGATGAACTGCGCGAGCGGCTGCGCGTGCGAGCGCGGGCGGTGGCGGAGCAATGGCGCGCCGACCGTGTGGTCGACGCGCTGGAAGCGAAGCTATCGCGTTAACGCGGCCCTCATCCGCCCTTCGGGCACCTTCTCCCCTCGTGGAGGGGAGAAGGCTACACGCGACGCGCGGCCCTCGTAGCCCTCGCCCCGCTTGCGGGGAGAGAGTGGGCCGAAGGCCGGGTGAGGGGCGCCGCGTTAGCGCGACATCAGAATCAGCGTGCGATCCACGACCTGCGACGTCGTCACGTCAAAGTACGGGCGCGAGATCGTCACGCGCGGACGATTCGGACGCGGCGCAATCTCCGCCGCCTTGTACGTGCCCACTCCCTTGCTGACGTCCGTGGCGAGATTCATCTTCTGGATCAGACCTTCGATGTTCTTCAGGTCGGTGGCGAAGTCGCCCGCACGGTAGTACGCGGAGGGCTTGGTGGCAGTCAGGTTGGTCGACTGGTCGGACGGCGCGATCTCCTTGTAGCCGTACTGATCCGCGTAATACTTCGCGACCTGCTCCAGCGGCGCGTCGGTGTCGTACACCGCGGTCGGCGGCGGTTCCTGGGACGGGTTGATCACCTTGTGCGCGGCCTTGATGTTCTCCGTGAGCTGCCCCATGTAGCGGGCGCCGGGATAAACGACGAAGCTGAACGCCTCCGGCTCCGCGTACTCCTCTTCACCTTTGCACGCCGTGAAAACGGCGAGCGCGACGAGCAGCACGGAAGCGAGCGTACGGAAGTGCTTTGATGTTTCGTTCGACAACGGGTAGATCCTCCACGGTGAAACGATTCGAGCCGCGCATTATACGGAGCGGACGCCGTCAGCGTCGGATGGGATGGAGCGATTTTTCAACGCGCGACGTCGCACGCTAGGTTTCTCTGCCTTGCCACTGTGCGACGTCGCGAACGCCGAAGCGCTTCATCGGCGCGTCGCCTGGAGGCTTGCCGAGAATGCCGCAGACGAGATTGTAGAACCCGGGACTCTCAGGCGTCTCCCAATCGCGCATGTCCGCCCACAGCGTCTGACGAACGAAGATCGGCAGCTCGGGAATCTCCTTCACTCCCGGAAGAATGACCGGAATGAGACGCGCATTGCCGCTCGCCCATTTCTCGACGTACGCGCGGATCTCCATGACGTGCCATCGCCCGATGTCTGCGGGGCCGAAACAGAGCGCTGCGCACGGAATGGTCTTAATGGCCTCCTCGAGTGCATCGGAGAGCGTCCCTCCCGGTGGAAGAGTCCACTTGTCGAGCCAGGGACGCAGGCCGACGGACAGCAGGCGTTTGGCGATCTTTTCCACGGCGGCCTTGTCTTTGGAGTTGTGGCTCAGGAAAACGTCGAACGTTCTTTGCGCTTCCTTGGCGCGCACGACCAATGCTGCAGTCATGCGTTGACGACCCGTGTTGGCGTCGGTGCTGATCTGCGCTGCTACCGATTCGGCGGCCGCGGTTGCGACGGTCAGGAGATTCTCCAGTCTCGTTTTCTTGCGGCAGTAGGGGCAGAGAAGATCTTTCCGGCGCGCCTGCAGATTTGCACGGACCACCCGATCGTCGAACGCTTCACCGCAACCCGAGTTCGCGCAGCGGTACGCATGCCGCCGGGTGACGCTGCCGGGATTGCTCTTGGCGTCGAGATGCTTCGCCACAAACTCGAGGAAGCCCTGCCGCACCGAGACAGGCGTGTCGGGATCGAACAACACTTCCAGTTCGCCCTGCCCATGTCCGAGATCGCGCAGCCGAACCAGACAACGCCCTCCATCTTCCGGCCGGTAAGCAGCAGCATCCTGAAAGAACTCGCGCTTGCGGAAGCCCTCGTAATGCGCGAGCTGTGCGATCAAAGTGGCGTAGATGCTCCTGACCGCGCCGGCGAATCCGAACGCGACGCCGAATGCTGCCGATGCGGGGAAGCGCAACTCCGCTGTGCACTGCGATGGAAAGACGATGTAGTCCTCACCCTTGATCCGCTCGCGGAGCGCAAGGTCACGGTACAGCAGGTTCTCCATCACGAACCAGAGCACGTGCCGCTCGGAGTCCGGATCGGGAATCCGCTCGTCCGGATCGAGCTTGAACTTCGCTTCACGCACGCGCGACTCGAGCAGATGCCCCGGGCCATCCGGCTCATCCTTCGCGGCGACGAGCAACGCGCTCGCGTAAGCATCGACTCTCGTCGGGTCGAGCAGCACCAGATGATCCGGCGACGGCGTGGCGCCGGTTGTGTGAAACACGAGTAACTCCACGTCGTCGGAGGCTTCAAGCCGCTCGAGATGCGTGATGAAGTCGGCGAGCGGCACCTTCTCCGCGGAATAGGCCGCAAACCCTTCGTGGAGTGCGGCTACCGTGAGTAGTCGTGCGGCGTTGCCGGTTGCGATCTTGAGCTGCCCGACGTAGTCGCGCATCACCGCGAGCGTCTTGGTGGTGGTTACTTTCGGGAGTTGATCCCACGGTGTTTCGCGAAGGATGACTTCGCGCAGCGCGTCGCATCCTTCGCCGGTGCTGGCGCTGGTCGGAATGAACTCGCGGAACTCATTCTCGCGCGCGAACGTCTCGATGCGCTCCTTCCCGGCCGGCAGACCACCTACGTCGATGCGGGATGCAACGAGCAGCTTCTTCAATTTCGTATTCGTACGCGCCTGATCGAGCACCTGCGACCAATACCCCGCGCCTTCGAATGGATTCGTTTCGTTGCGGCAGTCGAACAGCACACAAGCGAGCGCTGCGTCCTCCATGCTGAGCTGATGCACCAGCCGGTACGCGGGCTGTCCCGCGAGATCCCACAGCACCGTCTCCTGATGCAGCGACAGCCCGCCCGGCTCCTTCACGACCTTGCTGTCGAGCACATGTGCCTTGCGCGCGTGCGAGGACTTCGTGGGGATGAAACGACCGTGCACCAGACGCTCGGCAAGACCCGTCTTGCCGACCCCGGTGTCGCCGACGAGAAGCACTTTAGCATTGGCGTACTGCACCTGCGCCGGCGGCGGCGCGGCGGTCGCCGATCGGTTCGTCGTTCTGCCGATGAGATCCGAGATCTCCCACGTCAAGACCTTGCCGTTGCCGTCGCCCGAGAGCACACGCTTTTGATCCGCACTCCACTCGGCGAAACGGACATAGCTTTCGTGGCCGGTCAGCACGCCCAAACAGGTTCCGGTCTCCACCTCCCACAGACGGGCCGATTTGTCGCCTGATGCAGACAGCGCCAATTGGCCGTCCGGACTCCAACGTACGTTCCACACGGTTGCCTTGTGGCCATTCAATACGCGCGTGCACAGACCACTCTGCAAATCCCAGAGACGCACGCTGTTGTCGCGCGATCCCGAGAGCGCCCAACGCTGATCCGGACTCCACTCCACACGAAAGATCCAGTCGCCGTGCCCTTCGAGTACGCGCAGACAACGACCGCTCTCGACATCCCACAGCCGAATCGCGCGGTCGTCGCTGCCGGACAGAAGCTGCTGCTGGTCTTGACTCCAGGCGACACATTCCACCTCGTCCTGATGCCCCTCCAGCACGCGAATGCAACGGCCGGTCTGGATGTCCCAGATCCTCACGGAATGATCGCGCGATCCCGACACGGCAAGGCACCCATCCGGGCTCCGCGATACGGTCATGATCGGGGCGGTATGTCCCCTGAAGACACGCAGGCACTTCCCTTCGTCGACATCCCATAAACGAATCGTCCGATCATGCGAGCTCGTCAGCGCCAGCTTCGCGCCATCCCAGGAGAGGCCGAAGACATCAGATGTGTGCCCTTTCATCGTTCGCAGGCAGTCGCCGGACTTCAGATCCCATAGATAGACCGATCCATCTACCGACGTCGTCATCGCGCGAGCGCCGTCAGCGCTGAGTACGTATGCGCGGACGTCATCGCACGCCAGCGAGATCATCAACTTGCCGCGTCGTTCCACGACCGTCGACGGTTCGCTCCGTTGCGTCGACGATTCTTCTGCAAGACCCGCGGCGATTGACTTCGCATACGTCTCCAGCTCGGGCGAGGGCCATGTCCATGGGACGAACTGCTCCATCGATCGCGTCAACGGCGACGCATCGAGCCGCAGAGGAATGAACAACTGATCGCGATTTTCCGGCTCGCGGTGGCGCAGCGTCCGCGCTTCGAGCGCCGGCCATTCCGATCCATACGATCGGCTCGAAAGACAAAGGATCAGCGTACGCGAAACTGGCAGAGCGTCGAGATCGTGCGGCGCGACCCGCAGCCGCTCGCGGCGAAGCTTGTCCGCGATCTGTTGCGCCACGTTCTGATCTTCGGCGCAAGCGTCGATGAACACGTCGTAGAGAAATTCCGCCATGCCGTAAAGATTAACCTTTTCTTCCCTGGACGCGGCCGCTTGCGACGCGAAACGCGCGTTCGCCCGAAGCGTTGCTCGAGTACTTCGCGCGCACGCCGCGAGGCGAAGGCGGACCGGTCGCGGATCGTCATCTGGGCGTGTTCGGCGAATGCGCGTCGGCCCGGACGCCGCTCGCTTCATTCAATCGATCGTGCGGTGCAGGCGCCCCGATCACGCCAGTACCGCCGTGCCTCGGCAACCTTCTCGCATCCTGCTCCGTTCGAGGCATTTCTCTCGGTTGTGAAAAGTTTCTCAAGTCCATAGAATCCCGCCGCCTGCGGATTGGCTCACCTATGTCAGTGCAAAAAATCGACAGTCCCGACACGATCATCCCGCGCAAACCCGGCGTTGCGCCCGGCGAAGGGCCGGAAAAGGGTCTCATCACCCTCCCTGGCGAGTCCGAACGCGAGCTCGAAGGCCTCGGCGGCGGGTCCTATGTCACGACCAAGCTCGACCAGGTCGTGAACTGGGCGCGCGGAAACTCTCTGTGGCCGCTGCCGTTCGGGACCGCGTGCTGCGCGATTGAGTTCATGTCGATGGTCTCGTCGCACTACGACATCTCGCGTTTCGGCGCCGAGGTGGTGCGGTTTTCGCCGAGACAGGCGGATTTGATGATTGTGGCAGGGACGATCGTCGACAAGATCGCGCCCGTCCTCAAGAAAATCTATGACCAGATGCCGGAGCCGAAGTACGTGATCGCCATGGGGGCGTGCGCGACTTCCGGCGGCTTCTATCGCGCCTACCACGTCGTGCAGGGCATCGACGAGATCATCCCGGTCGACATGTGGGTCCCGGGTTGTCCCCCTACTCCCGACGGACTCATGTACGCGATTCTCAAACTGAAAGAGAAGATCGAACGCGGGGAGATTCGGCGCGGATGAGCACTCTTACGAAGCTCAGCGCGATTCCGTACACCGGGCCCGCGCCGACGAATCGCCAGCCGTATGTTCCTGTCGACGCGCCGATCGCTGATGCGCGCGGTGCAGAGATCGCCGCGAAGATCGCCAATCCCGCGATGACCCAGGAGACCGGCAACGACATGCCGACGTTCCTCGTCGAGCGTGCGCGCATCGCCGACGTGCTCCGCGCGCTGCACGATCACGCCGACCTTCGCTTCACGCTGCCGCTCGATCTGTTCGGCGCTGATTATCCGAACCGCCGTGACGGCGGCCGCTTCGACGTCGTCTATCAGCTCTACTCGCTCCAGAACAACGAGCGGGTCCGCCTCAAGGTGCGCGTTGCAGAAGACGAGAGCGTGCCCACGAGCGTGCACGTGTTCCAGGGCTACGACTGGTACGAGCGCGAAGTGTGGGACATGTACGGCATCAAGTTCGACGGACATCCGAACCTGCGCCGCATCCTCACGCATGAGATGTTCGAAGGTCACGCGTTGCGCAAGGACTACGATCCGGCGCAGCGCTGGCTGCTGACCGAAGCGGGCGTGTCGGTGATCAAGCCGAAAGTCGCGCCGCAGTTCGATCAGCCCGAAGAAGACTCCGACTACGAACGCGTCACGCTGAACCTCGGGCCGTCGCATCCGGCCACACACGGCACGCTGCGCATCGTGGTGACGCTCGACGGCGAGAAGATCATCGGCGCCGAAAGCGAGATCGGATATTTGCACCGCTGCTTCGAGAAGATGTCGGAGACGCACACGTATCAGCAGGTCATCCCCTACACGGATCGCCTCAACTACTGCTCGGCCGTGATCAACAACGTCGGCTACTGCATGGCCGTCGAAAAGATGCTCGGCATCAAGGCACCCGAGCGCGCCGACCACGTGCGGCTGATGCTCTCCGAGTTCTACCGGATCTCCGATCACATCGTCTGCATCGGAACCAACCTGGTCGACATGGGCGCGCTGACGAACTTCTGGTACCTGTTCCAGCCGCGCGAGGAGATCATCGCGCTCGCCGAGTCGTGCAGCGGTGCGCGTCTCCTGCCGAGCTATCTGCGCATCGGCGGCCTGGCCATCGACGTGCCGAGCGACTTCCTTTCGAACTCGCAGAAAATCGTGAACATGCTGCCGCGCTTCATCGACGAAGTGGAAGCGCTGGTCATGAAGAATCGCATCTTCCGCGATCGCGTCGACGGCGTCGGCGTGCTCTCGCAGGCGGACGCGATCAACTACGGATTCACCGGCCCGTGCCTCCGCGCCACCGGCGTTCCCTTCGACGTCCGCAAGACCAACCCCTACCTCGGCTACGAGACTTATGACTGGGACGTGCCGGTTGCCGAGGGTGGCGATACGTACGCGAGGTTCCTGGTGCGCTTCGAAGAGATGCGCCAGTCACTGCGCATCCTGCAGCAGGCCATCGATCGGGGACTGCCGCCGGGACCGGTGATGGTCGACAACCCATATGTCGCCCTCCCGCCGAAGGAGAAGGTCTACAACGAGATGGAGTCGCTGATCTATCACTTCAAGCTGATCATGCACGGCATCCAGCCGCCGGTCGGCGAGACCTATTTCCCGGTGGAGGGCGGCAACGGCGAGGTCGGCTTCTATCTCGTCTCCGACGGCACGAAACATCCGTATCGCGTGCGCGCGCGTCCGCCGTGCTTCCCGATCTTCGAGGCCTTCGGAAAGATGATCACCGGACAGACCATCCCCGACGCGATCGCGACGCTCGGCTCGCTGAACATCATCGCGGGTGAACTGGACCACTAGCATGACTACAACTCGCATCTCCCCGGGAGTCGTGAAGGTCGAGCGCCACGAGTTGTCGTTCGCCGAGCGCACGTACCTGCCGCAGGTCGTCGGCGGCATGATGCGCACGATCAAACATCTGCTGAAGAACCTCTTCGGCATCACCAAGCTGCCGACCATTCAGTATCCGGAAGTGAAGCGCGTCTACTCGGAACGCTTCCGCGGACGGCACATCCTCACGACACGCGAGGACGGCACGACGCGTTGCGTCGCGTGCTACATGTGCTCGACCGCTTGTCCCGCGGAGTGCATCACCATCGAGGCAGGCGAAGATCAGCGCACGCGCGAAAAGTTCCCGGTGCGTTACGACATCGACCTGTTGCGCTGCGTCTTCTGCGGCTATTGCGTCGATGCTTGTCCCGAGGATGCGATCTACATGACGCGCGACTACGAGATGGCCATCGACACCCGCGCGCGCGCCGTGGTCGGCCTGCGCGACCTGGTCGTGCCGCCCGACTTCCCGGTCGGCCCGATGGGCTGGCGTCCGTACTACGGCAAGATCTCGAAACGCGGCACCGCCGGCGGCACCGGCGTTGGTCAGCCGCTGCGCGAAGCGCCGTTCGAAGATCAGGATCCGCCGAACCCGGACGTCTATCGCGGCGCGTAAACGGCACGCGTTCCGCAGGCGCACTCGGGCTACATGCCTGTACGCATCCGCACCGCCGGCTGCCTCTTCAGCATCATCGCGTCGCTGCTCTTGACGCTGTTGCTCAACCTTGCGATTCGGGGGTGTTCATGACCAGAGTTGCTCTCTGTCTGGTGGTGCTCGCGATCTTCGGATGCGCCACGACTGCTGACGACGAGCCGTTACCGCAGGTCTGGCGCGAGGCCGGGCTGAGCCGCGAAGACGCAGAGTATCTGCTGAACGAGGCCCTGCGACTGGTGGTCGAACGGAAATGCGTCGCCGGACACCCGACCTCCGTCGGCGAGCCCGCGCGCGTCCTTGTTCTCGACACTGCGATCGGAAATCTCCGTTTGCGACCCGTTGGCGACGTGTCGTTCGAGCCGGTATCGGAAAGCACTCTCGACCAACGTGCGCAGGCGATGGGCCGGGACATCAACTACTACCGATTCGACAAGATCAAACGAGAGGGCGAGACGGTCGTGCTTCAATTGAACACGGTGCCTCGCTATGCAGCCGAAGCGAAGACCCTTCCCGACGCCGGCGGAACCACGATCGAGTTCACCAGGGAGCAGGGTTCGTGGAAACACTCGTGCGGTGTGGGATGGGTCTCGTAAACCTCGCCCTGGATTCCCATCTGGAGCGCCGACGCGCGGTATCATCGCGCACTCGCGATGAAACCCCTCGAAACCACCATCGAAGAAGTGCTTCGGGAGGCGATCCAGTCCGAAGTCGAAACGCGGCTCTGGTACCAGAAGCTCGCGCAGCGCGCGGCCACTCCGGACGTGCGTACGCGGCTCTTGCAGCTCGCCGATCTCGAGCTCGTGCATCGCGCGAAGCTCGAGCGCAAATACCGCGACATGGTCGGCGTTGCCGCTCCCGATCCCGGTCCGGTCAGCGTCGATCTGCCGCCGGACATCGTCGAGCTGGACATGAGTTGGGCCCTGAAATACGCGCTCGAGCGCGAACGCGACTCGGAAAGCCACTTCCGCTTTCTCGCGGAGCGCGTGCCGCCGACAACCGAGCTCGGCCGTCTATTCGTGGAGCTGGCCGAGATGGAGTGGAGGCACAAGGTCGATCTGCAGGCGGAGTACGACGCGTCCTCCCCTCCCGACCGCTTCCTGCTCGACATGTGAGCACAAAAAAGATCAGGCGAGCGACGTTGGAACGCCGCCCGCCTGAGCTCTCTCTCTTACAACACGCTACCGGTTCTCGATACGGCGCGCGTTACGAAGGTGATAGTAGGCACGCCGGGTCATGGACCCGGCTGGTCAAGATAAAAAATCAGTGAGCCGCCATAGACACTTCGCGTGGTCGTGAGACACGCGTTGCAAAAACGTGAGCAAACCACAAAACGAGAAAATGCGCACCGCATCCGATCTCATCTATCTCGACAACAACGCCACCACCCGCGTCGCCGACGAAGTGATCGCGGCGATGACTCCCTACTATCGCGAGCTCTTCGGGAACGCCCACGCCATCCACTCCCTCGGCCGCCGCTCGCACGACGCCATCGAGTCCGCCCGCGCCGAAGTCGGCCAGCTCCTCGGCACCGCCGCGCCGCAGGTGATCTTCACGAGCTGCGGCACGGAAGGAAACGCGCTGGTAATCCGCGGCCTCATCGATCGCGAGCCCACGCGACGCAAGGTCGTGACGACCTCGGTCGAGCATCCGTCCGTGCTGACGTTACTGCGCTCGCTCGAACAAGCAGGTGCAATCGAAGTGTCCATCGTCGGTGTGAGTGAAGAGGGAGCAATCGATCTCGACGCGATGCGTGCGGCGATCGACGACCGCACGCTGCTCGTAACGGTGATGCTCGCGCAGAACGAGACCGGTGTGCTGCATCCGGTGGCAAAAATCGCCGAGCTTGCGCACGCGCGCGGCGCGCTCGTCCACGTCGATGCCGTCCAAGCCGCCGGAAAGGTGCCGATCGCGCAGGACGACCTCGGCGCCGACTTCGTCACCATCTCCGGCCACAAGTTCCATGCGCCGAAAGGCATCGGCGCGCTGGCGATGCGCAAAGGCCTCTCGCTGCAACCGCTGTGGTACGGCGGCGGACAAGAGCTGGGCCTGCGCTCGGGAACGGAGCCGGTGCCGTCGATCGCCGGCCTGGCAGTGGCTTCCCGGCTCGCACATGCGGCGCTCGACTCGCGCGATCGCATTCGCTTGCTGCGCGATCGCTTCGAATCATCCATCCTGTCGCGGATTCCCGACACCTCCGTCAATGGCGCCATGCAACCGCGTCTCGACAACACGGCCAACATCTCGTTTCACGGCGCGTACGCGGATGCCATCGTGCGCGCCCTCGACGAAGAAGGCATATGCGTTTCTGCCGGCGCCGCGTGTCACTCCGGGAAGATCGAGCCGAGCGGCACGATGAAGGCGATGGGCAGGCCGCTGCATGTGGCCATGGGCGCCGTGCGCTTCTCGTTGTCGCGATACACGACGGACGCAGAGATCGATCGCGCCATCGAGATCACCGCCGCGGCGGTCACTGGAGTGACGGGCTCTCAGCCCGTTGGAACGGGGTCGACAGGCTGAGAGTCCGTCGCTCCAGAAAGAATTTGAGGACGCGTCAATCGACGCGCGACCAGCACCACTCTTCGCCAGCATCGCCGTCGCCTTCGACGCGTGCGCAGAGCCGGCTGTCTTTCATCCGGTAAATGACGCGCTTCGGAAAGTCGTGCTCGGGATTCGCGAACACGACTCGCTGCGCACTCGACTGCGTCAAGCGAAACGGCACCGCGGGCTTTCCGCCCGGCTGTCCGAAGAACGTGATTCCGTCCGCCGTCTCCGCGATGCGCATGAACTCGAAGCTCGTTCGCTTCTTCGAGATGTCGCGATGCATGCCGATGAGCACACCGCCCCGCGGCGTCGACCAGATCTCTTCCATCTCCAGCCCGTCGATGGTCGCGGCCCATTCGCCGGTCAGCCACGACAACTCGGCGAGCTTCGTTTCGGCGCAAAGCGGCAGCGCGAGTGCGAGCGAGAGCAGCAGCGTGAATGTGCGCATCGAGAGAGACTAACTCATCGCCGGCCGCGGCCGCGGCCGCGACCGCGGCGGACGCGATCGCCATCGTCGTCGTCATCTTCTTCTTCGTGGTCTTCGTCTTCACCCAGCGTGTGCGCGAGATAAGCCGCAGCGGCGATCCGCTCGTCGTCCGTGATGGGCTCTTTGCCCGGAATCTTGCGCGAGAATCGCTGCATCTCCCGCGTGATCCGCTCCCACTTGCGGAGATCCTCACGCTCCGAGGCGATGGTCGACGCGCCGTGGCACTGGTTGCACTTGCGTGAGACCACGTCGCGTCCCCGCGCAAGCTCCGTTGAAAGCGGTGCGAGCGGCCGCATCACGATCCACGCCGGAACGATCCCAAGCGCTGCGACGATCAGCGTCGACGCGGCCAGCGCACCGCCGATCCACGGCAGACGGTTGCCGAATCGCTGAAAGCGGCGGATGACCGCGATCTTGATGATCAGGATTACGCCGACCACAATGCCGAAGGCGCCGTGCAGAACGCTCGACGCCGTCGCAACGCGAAACTCCCAGATCCGCGGCACCATCTCGAAGAGCAGCGCGCCGTAGGTCAGCACGAAGACGTATCCGAGGACGCGGTGCACATTGGTCCAGAAGCGCGGTGCGGTGGAGACGCCATTCGGGTCGCGCCCGGTCGGATCGGGCTGCATCGGAAACCGCCACAACCACGCCATGAGGCTGGCGTTGACGACCGCGATCGCGGCCATCAGGAGCGCGAGCCAGATCGTGTTCTGCATCGTCATCGGGTCATGCCCGATGTCACAACACGATCGTGTACCCGAGCGTGGTCAGGTCGGGCATCTTGTCGAGGTACACGTTGCCGTTCGTGTGGTCGATCTCGTGCTGAAAGATGCGCGCGGTGAAGTCTTCCACTTCGAGCTCGACCGGATCGCCGTCGTGATCGATGCCGCGCAACCGCACGCGCTGGAAGCGCGGCGTCTCGCCGCCGAGGAAGGGAACGCTGAGGCAGCCTTCCCAGTCGGTGATCTTGTCGGTGCCGATCGGCTCGTATGTCGCGTTGAAGATCGCGCCGACGTTCACCTGCTTCACGCCGCGGCGTTTCGCGACGCGCTCCTGCACTTCGAACACGAACACGCGCAACGGCAGATGCACCTGCGGTCCGGCGAGTCCGACGCCTTCGTACGCGTGCATGGTCTCGATCATGTCTTCGAGCAGCGCCTTGAACTTGCCGGCCTTGATGTCCTTCACTTCGACGTCGGACGCTTTCTGACGCAGCACCGGATGCCCGAGGCGCGCTACTTTGAGAATCGACATGCGCGGGAGTTTATCGGCTGGGTCGCGGCATCCGCAATGCGATGACGAGTGCGATCGCCATCAGCACCGCGCCGCCGTAGAACGCGCCCGCGGCACGCGCGAAGTCGTAGAGAAAACCCGACAGAAGCGGTCCGAGGAATCGCGCAAGCGAGCCGACTGAAGTCGCCAGACCCAGAAGGCTGCCGCGTTCGTTCTCCGGCGCGATGCGGGAAACGAGTGATGTCAATGCCGGATAGCAGAGTCCCTGTCCGATCGCGATCAGAAACGCCACGACGTAGAGCAGCGGCACTCTCCAGATCGAAGGCACCAGCGCGAACCCCACCGTGAATGCCGCAGAGCCGATGATGATCACGCCGCGCTCGCCGACGCGCTTCACGATGCGGCCGATCAGGCCTCCCTGAATGCCCGCCACGATCACGCCCATGAAAAGAAACAGGTACGCCATATCGAGCTGGCGAAATTGAAAGCGGTCGCGCGCATGCAACGTCACGCTGATCTCCATCCCTGCCACCGCGAGCAGCGTCAGGAAGAGTCCCGCCATCAGCGCCGCGAGCAGATGACTGCTCGCGATCTCGCGCCACAGGCGGCGATCGAATTGCGGAGGCACGCCCGAGCGCGGCACGAGTCCTGGCGGCTTGGACTCCGCGAGCACGCTCAGCGCGACCAGAAACGCGGTGAACGAGAGTCCCGCCGCGACGAGTCCCGGCAGCAGGTTGCCGGCCATGCCGTTCCGCGTGCCGATCGCGGAGAGGATGCCGCTCATCGGCGGTCCGAGGATGAAGCCGAGGCCGAAGGCGGCGCCGATGATGCCCATGCCTTTCGCGCGGTTTTCAGGCGACGTCGTGTCCGCGATGTAGGCCTGCGCGGTGCCGATGTTCGCGCCGCCGATGCCCGCGATCACGCGCGACACAAACAGCACCGTCAGGCTGTGTGAAAACGCGAAGAGCAAGTAGCCGGTGCAGCTCGCGGTCAAGCTGACCAGAATGATCGGCCGCCGTCCGACGCGATCCGACAGCCTCCCCCAAACCGGCGCGAAGAAGAACTGCATGATGGAGTAGACGCCGACCACCGCGCCGACCGCGATGCCACTCGCGCCGTATTCGCGCGCGTAGAAGGAGAGGAACGGGATGACCATCCCGAAGCCGATCAGGTCGATGAAGACGGTGAGGAAGAGAACGGCAAGTGAGGCGCGACGCAAACGCGCGGCAGTGTAACGCGAGGAGACGACGGAAGGCCTCCGGAGGCCTTACGTCGTCTTCTTCGCCTTGAACGCCGCCAGCACTTCGCGTTCGCGCTCAGCAGTCAATCCCGCGCGCAGTTTCGCTTGGCGATCGGCGGCGCGTGACGCGTGGAACGCCAGTGTCGTCGATGCCGTGTCGGCGAGCGGGCGGAACGTGAGTCCTGCATCGAGTGCGCGTTTGATGCTGCGCGAGGCGAAGCCCGCATATTCGCCCGTCGGCGGAATCCACACCGGCATGTCCGACCACGGCGCGACTTTCTGTTCCTCGAGAAATGACGCCGGCACCCACGTGAACTGCGCGCCCGCCGTCGTCACTGCTTTGATGCCGTACAGCATCTCCGCCATCGTCAGCGGATGCGCCGGACCGGTCGCGTTGAACGTCCCGTACGTCTTCTGCTCGACCAGGCGAATGGTCCACTCGCCGAGGTCGCGGGCGTCGATGAATTGCGCGGGATCGGTGGGAGTTCCGGGTGCGAGCACTTCGCCGCCGCGCGCGATGCGCACCGGCCAGTATGAAAAGCGATCGCTGTTGTCGCCGGCGCCGACGATGAGGCCTGGACGCACGATCGTCGTGCGGCCGGGAAACGCGCGCTCTGCTTCCTTCTCCGCGAGCGCCTTCAGCCCGCCGTAGTTCGGGCCGATCTCTTCGACGGTCGGATCGGCGAGCGTGAGTGTCGGCGTGTTCTCATCCGATCCGGGCTTCGAGTTATCCGCGTAAACGGAGATCGTGGAGATGAACAGATACTGATTCGCGGAATCCTTCAGCAGTTGCGCGGCGTCGCGTACCCAGCGCGGCAGCGTCGCGGGATTGTCGATGACGGCGTCCCACGTCTTCCCTTTCAGCGCGTCGAGCTTTCCGTTGCGATCTCCTTCGAGATGCTCGACGCCCGCGGGAAGCGATCCCGGGTTCGTCTTGCCGCGATTGAACACCGACACCTTGTGTCCGCGCGCGATCGCATATGCGACCTGCGCCGGTCCGATGAAGCCGGTGCCGCCGAGGATGAGGATGCGAAGCGGCTTTGCGGCGGGAGTGGCGGCGGCGTTGCCGCGCGTCACGGCAGCGGCGGCGACGCCGGCCGCGGTGGTGGCGAGAAAGGAGCGACGGGACATGTCGGACATGGCGCGGGCGATGGTAGCCGCCGTGCTTCCGCGACCGCGCAACGTTCCTGTTAAGCTGCGCCGCTTTTACGATGAAACTCGTTCTCTTCGACATCGACGGCACGCTGCTCACCGATCGCGGCGCATCGCGCGAGGCGTTCGCCGACGCGTTGCGCAACGTGTTCGGCTATGACGGCGATCTCGCGCGCTACGACTTCTCCGGCCGCACCGATCCGCAGATCGCGCACATGGTGTTGCGAGACGACGGTGTTTCGCGCGATGCAGTCGAGGCGCAACTGCCGCGCTTGTGGGAGCGCTACCTCGCCGGACTCGCGCGCAACGCGACACCGGAGCGCGTGCGCGTGATGCCGGGCATTCGCGAGCTCGTGTCCAAGCTGCACGAACACGACGACGTCGCGCTGGCGCTGCTCACCGGCAACATCGAGCCGGGTGCGCGATTGAAGCTCGGCGGCGCGAATCTCAACGCCTACTTCGCGTTCGGCGCGTTCGGCAGCGACTCCGCGGATCGCACCGAGCTCCCGCCGGTGGCCATCGAGCGCGCGTCGCACCATCTCGGGATCGCGTTCGAGGGCCGCGACGTGGTGATCATCGGCGACTCGATTTACGACGTGCGCTGCGGCGTTCCGTACGACGCGACCACGATCGCGGTCGCATCAGGAAAGACGAACGCAGAACTTCTGCGGGCGGAGAACCCTCGCTACTTTTTCGACGACGTCACCGACTTCGACGCCGTGATGGCCGCGATCCTCGATTGAACCTCAGTCGCGGTTCGGGATCGACACGCGGCCGCTCACACGCTCGTAGTCGATGCCGCCGCTGCCTTTGCGGCCGACGGTGAAGTTGCCGCCGATGTCGGCCACTTCGATCGAGCCCGAACCGTCGTCGTCGATGGTCACGTCGCGCCGAATGTTCTGCACGACGATCGAGCCGGAGCCGTCATCGCGCACGTGCACCGAGCCTTCGATGCGCGCGACCGAGATCGCGCCGGAGCCGTCTTCGATCTCCACGCTGCCGTTCACGTTGCGCACCGACAGCTCGCCGGACTGGTCTTCGATCTTCACCGAGCCTACGACCGTGTCGACTTCGATCGAGCCGGAGCCGTCGTTGACCGAGAGCGATCCGCGCACGTTCCGCACTTCGATGGAACCGGAGCCGTCCTCGATGGATGTGTTGCCGGTGTTCGCGACCTTCAGCGAACCACTGCCGTCGTCGATCTCGACCGGCAGTCCCGCCGGCATCGTCACGGCGAAGTCCAGCCGGGCGGAGAAGAATCCGAAGACCAGCGTCTTCTCCGGGATGTTCGCGTCGATGTGGAGCTCGGAGCCGACCTTGCGCAGTGTCAGCGTCATGCGCGGCAGGAAGTCCTCTTCGGACGTGCACGCGGTGCCGCTGGCGACGATCTGCGTCGCGCCCGGCGTGCCGGTCACTTCGAGGGAGCCCGACTCGCCGTGAATGACGACCTTCGTGACTCCCGCAGCCGGTGTGGTCGCGTGGCGCTTCGAGGTGTACTGGCAGTCGTCGTCGTCGAAAAGTCCGTCGGCCATCACCGGAACGGTCACGAGTGCGGCCACGGCCGCGATCGCTGCGAGTCTCATCCGAATCCCTCCATCTACGTCGGGTGTACGCAAACGAACAGCGCGGGTTTCAAAAGCGGACACTTATACTCGCGCGCCGATGGATCGAGAGTTGCGCGCGCGACTGGTGGCGTTCCTCCGCCCGTTCTACCAGGACCTCGATGGCGCGTCGCGATTCGATGACGCCGAACGGATCTCGCGGATCGCGCACAAGCTGTATACGCCCTCCGAAGCCGAGGCCCGCTCCTTCGAGCTGCTCCTCCTGTTCCACCTTCTCGGCACCTGGCTCGCGAAGGTCGGCAACCTCTCCCGCACGCTCCTCGGCGTCCCGGGCCTCACGGAAACCGAGCTGCGCCAGATCGCCGCAACAATTCGCGTCCTCGACCAGCCCGCGACTCCCGCCGCCCGCGCGGTCGCCGCTGCGCTGCTCATCGATCGAGCGGGCGTGCGCGGTCTCATCGAGCTGTTCGGCCGCGCGCGACGCGAGGGGAACTCGCTGATGGACGTGCTGCGCGCGGCGTTGGCGGATGTCACGGTACCGGAGTGGCTGCCGGAGGGCGCGGAAGAGTGGTTGCACCGTAGAAGAGAGGCGCGCCGCGAAGTGTGTCGCCGGCTCCTCGAAGAGATCGCGATGGAAGACCATTGAGCTTCTTCTCTGTGCCCTCTAGTGGCAGTCCTCCGCGAGGAACCCAGTCAGCAACCCATACACCTTCTCCGGCTGCTCGAGCCACGGAAAATGTCCCGCGTTATCGATCAACTCCAGCCGTGACCCGGCGAAGGTCGCGTGCACTTCCTGCGCGCTTTCGAGCGGGTCCTGCTTCCCGTGAATGACCAGCACCGGCGCCTTCACCTTCTCCAGACCGGAGCGCAGATCGAGCGCCATCATCTGCATCACGATCGCCCAGAATGCCGCGTCGTTGAACGTGTGCTCGTCCATCGGGTCCATGAGCGACTTCGCTTTCGCGCGGTCGGCAAAATACGCGGGCGTCTTCGCTTTCGTGATCTCCAGCACCGCGCGTTTGCGATCTGTTTTGAGCCGTTCCGGATCGCTCCATTCTTTGATCCTGGCCTTCTCTTCCGCGGTGAATCGCGCCTCGAGATTCGCGTTGAACTTCGCGACTGATTGCAGCGTCGGGCCGCCGGAGTCGATGAGCGCCAGCGCGCGAACGCGTTCCGGATGATCGCGCGCGTACATCATCGACAGGATCCCGCCGAACGAGTGCGCGACGATGGTGAGCTTCTCCTGCTTCAGCTCGCGACGCAGCGCGTCGACGTCGGCGACGAGCTTCTTCAGTTCCATGACCGAGCCGTCGTACGTTTCGAGCGTCGACTTGCCGGTGCCGCGCTGGTGAAAGAGCACGGCCGAATAGTGCTTCCCGAGCGTGTCGGCGATCGGCCGCAGATAGTCGGGCGAAAAACCGGGACCGCCGGAGAGCAGCACGATCGGCTCGCCTTTGCCGATGACCTCGTAGTGCAGCGTCACGCCGTCGTCGGAACGAAACGTCGCGGCGGAAAGAGGAAGAGAGAG
>DASPNA010000042.1:0-202158 GCA_035626775.1 Thermoanaerobaculia bacterium | reverse complement strand
GATGGGCAGCATCCCGCCGAACACCTTCATCCCGCTCGCCGAGGCGACGGGGATGATGATTCCGATCGGCTCGTGGGCGCTGCGCAAAGCGTGCGAACAAGCGAAAGCGTGGCACGACGCCGGACACAGCTCGTTGTCGCTCGCGGTGAATCTGTCGGTGACGCAACTGCAGCAGGTGGATCTCGTCGATCGCGTGCGCACGATTCTCAACGAGACCGGCTTCCCGGCGGGGTCCCTGGAGCTGGAGATCACCGAAAGCAGCGCGATGCAGAGTCCGGAGACGAGCATCCGCACGCTGTACGAGCTGAAGAAGCTCGGCATCCGCATCTCGCTCGACGACTTCGGCACCGGCCATTCATCGCTGAGTTACCTCAAGCGCTTCCCGATCGACACGTTGAAGATCGATCAATCGTTCGTGCACGACATCACCTCGGAGCCCGACACGGCGGCGATTGTCACAGCAATCGTGGCCATGGCGCACAGCCTGCGCCTCAACGTGATCGCGGAAGGCGTGGAGTACGCCGAGCAGGCGAACTTCCTGCGCCATCACGGCTGCGATCAGATGCAGGGGTTCCTGATGACGCCGCCGATCTCGAGCGCGGAGTTCCTGCAGTTCGTGCGGTAGTCAGGCGGACTTGCGCCTGCGACGGGCCACGAATGGCACCACGAACATCCAGAGTCCCGTCAACCACATGAGCACGAGCACGATGCCGGCGGGGAGGAAGATGCCCGTCTTGGTGACATCGCCGCCGAAAAACGAACCGTCATGGATCGACTCGATGAGATCCGAGCGGCGATATGCAGTCTGCAGGACGCGGCCGGTGCCGAGGTCGACCTGGACTTCCCAACCGTTGTTCAACCACACCTTCGCCATTCCGCGGCCCGGTCGTACATCGACGCGATTGACGTCTTTCCAACCGGTGACGTTGAGCTGCCTCACGCTCTGAGCGGCCCGGAGAAGATCTTCGAGACGGATGGCAGGGGACGTACCGGTACCACGTTGCTCGGTCGGCTGCACCCAGGACCACTGCTTCTTGACCTGCAGCAGCAGTCCGCTGCCGGCGATGATCAGGATCGGCAGCGCGACGAAGACAGTCGCCCAATAGTGGACCTTACGATTGACGGCGTTGAAGCGCACTACTTGCGAACCGCTCTGCGTTTGGGCGGCTTCGGCACTTCGATCTCATTCACGACCTCGATTGTGAATGTCGTCGTGACCGAAGCTCCGGTTTCGTCGGTGACGTCGAGCGTGATGAGGAACGTGCCGGCGAGCGGGAATGTGCGCTGGATCGAAGGACCCTGGTCCGAACCACCCGGATCGCGCGCGACGTTCCACTCGTAGTCGTACTCCGGTGAGCCGCCATCGGCGATGGCGGTGATCGTGACCGGCGTGTTCTTCAGCACCACTCGCGGCGCAGCGATCTCCGCCTGCAGCGGGCAGTAGCGCACGAGGTACGAGTCGAGACGCGCGGAGCTCTCGCGCACCGCCGGCGTGACGTAAGCCTCGCCTGTCCAGGTCGGCGCGTCGGTCGCGAGCGCACGCGCCGCGGTGATGTCGGTTCCGGCGAACGGGACATCGCTGATCAGCGCACCCGCGAGCGTGAAGCGGTGGAGATGCAACTGCGGAATCCCGGCGGTGCCGGGCGGCGCGGTGGCGTAGCTCAACGCCAGCTCGTCATCCGTCGCGGTGAGTCCGAGCGGCTGCAGCACGACGCCGTTGGTCGCAATCAGCACTCCATCGGGACGGACGAACTGCAGGTCGCTGTCGATGACGAACCAGCGAATCGCGGCGGTCGCAACTGTGCCGGTCATCCGCGCGACGACGAAGAGGTCGTTCACCGCCGTAACGTGCACGTCCGTACCCGCAGTGGCGACGCTCTGTGACACCGGAAACTTGCCGGGCAACACGCGCGTGTACACGAGCATGTTGTCGTCTTCGCTCAGGTAGAAGAGGCCGATCACGCCCGTCTCGGTGACTTCGATCGCGAGGTGCGGCTCCGCCTGCGGTGCGGCAGGAATCTCGAGATCGGAACGTTCCGAACCGTCTTCGTTGAGCAGCGTGAGCCAGATGCCGCGGTTCACTCCGCTGCTGATGTGGCGCGCCACGACCCACGCATCGAGCGCATCGCTCCAGAGGACGTCGATGTCATCGCCGGTGCGCGGGCGCCGCGACGGATTGATCACCACCGGCGCGCCGATCGATTCACCGAACAACGAGAGGCGCTGCAGGTGGATGCGCTCTTCGGTGCGATAGAAGAGTCCGAACTCCGTGCCGTTCCAGACGAGGTCGATAAGGCTGTCGTCAGGTGCCGCGTCGTTCACCACGCGCCGATCGGCGATCAGCGTTTCCAGCGTTTCGCCATAGATCGCCAGCCAGATGGCGCGATCATTCCCCTCTTCGCGCTTGGCCACGGCGAGCACGCTGCCGCTCCACGCAGCCGGGCCGACGACGAGGTTGGGAACGGACGCGCGCGTCGACACGAGACGCGACGCGGTCACACAGTCTGCTGCCGAGGCAGCCAGGGCAGTCGTTATCAGAACAGCCGCTGCCGCCAGTCGAATCGCACCCATCGCCAGTTCCTTTGGATCTATAGATAACTTCGGACCGCAGGCAGTATAAACGAGGAACCGGTACCTCGGGTTCCTCGGAGTTCCTCGGAGTTCCTCGGAGTTCCTCGGAGGGGATGTCAGACTCCCCGAGGTACTCCGAGGTACTCCGAGGAACTAAAACACGTACCTCGCGCTGGCGTGCACCGTGTTCAGCTTCTCGGTCAACGCCGTACCCGGCTGCACCTTGAAGTGATGATTCACCTTCAGGCGCAGTTTCGGACCGCCGTTCGATTCGGCGAGCTCGGCGGGGAGATCGACGATCGTCACGCTGACGGGGACCTCTCCGGCGTGTTCTTCGACGATCTCGCGAATCTTGCGCACGGTCTCATCGCTCATACGCGGGTACGGCACCTCGAGCGCGATCTCTTTCACCTTCTTGTCGCGGATGCCTTCGAGCGGCGTGATCTCGAGCGCGGAGAGCTCCGGCGTAATGGGCGATTCGTGAAATGCGGCGGCGTGCGCGGCGAAGGTCGTCGTCGATGTGACGGGCGGCTCGTCCGCGATCGCATCGACAGCGTCGTTGAACGCATCCGCGTCGACAGGCGCGCCGCCGAAGAGCGAGAAGTTGTCGGCGCGATCGCCGTACTTTTCGCGCTCGATCTCTTTCGGATCGCGATCGTCTTCCGCATCCTCGATCCGCAACTCATACGCCGAGATCCGCGCCTCGGGATGTCCGCCGTATTCATCGTCGATGTGCTGCGCATTCTGTTCGGCGGACTGTAGCGACGCGGAGCGACCAGCGATCTGCCCGCCGGTGTCTTTGACGGAGGCGGTGACCAGGACGGCCACGCCGTTCTCGAGCCAGCGCGAGTACTTCGCGTAGAGATCGGAGAACACCACGACCTCCACCGACCCGGCCTGATCGTCGAGGAAGAACTTGGCCATCATCTGACCCTCGTTCCTCCCCTTCTTGATCTTCGACTTCTTGATCTGCGAGACGATGCCGCCGATCTCGACCTGCTGATCGATGAACTTCCAGAGCGTGTCGGTGGTCGCATTCGCGAAGAGGCGCAGCTCGTCGGTGAATTTGTTGAGCGGATGGCCGGTGATGTAGAAGCCGAGCGTTTCTTTCTCGTAGCGGAGGCGTTCGTCTTCAGGCCACTCGACGCCCCTCATCCGGCCTTCGGCTACCTTCTCCCCGCCCGGCGGGGAGAAGGAGAGACCGCCGAAGAGCGAGTTCTGTCCCCGCTCCTTTTCGTCCTTCGCGCGTTGCGCGGAATCCGCCGTGGAGTCGAGCGACTCGAACAACGCCCGCCGCGACGTCCCCACGAAATCGAACGACCCCGACTTGATCAGCGCCTCGAGCACTTTCTTGTTGCACGCGCGCAGATCCACTTCCTCGCAGAACTGCAGCAACGACGAGAAACGTCCGGTCTTCTGCCGCGCGGCGAGCACCGATTCCACCGCGCTTTCGCCAACGCCTTTCACGGCGCCGAGGCCGAAGCGGATGTTGCGGCCGACGACGGTGAAGAACATGTTGGACTCGTTCACGTCCGGCGGCAGGACTTCGATGCCCATCTGCTTCGCTTCACCGATGAACTTCACCACGGCATCGGTGCGATCCATTTCCGACGACAGCAGCGCGGCCATGAAGTGCCGCGCGTGATGCACCTTCAGCCACGCGGTCTGATACGCGACCAGCGCGTATGCGACCGAGTGCGATTTGTTGAAGCCGTAGCGCGCGAACGGTTCGATATAGTCGAAGATCTCGTTCGCTTTTTTCTGGTCATAGCCGTTGCCGACGGCGCCCGACACGAACTTGCCGCGCTCCGCCGCCATGACCGCCGCATCCTTCTTGCCCATCGCCTTGCGCAGCAGGTCGGCCTGGCCGAGCGTGTACGCCGCGACGCGCTGCGCGATCTGCATGACCTGCTCCTGGTAGACGATGACGCCATACGTCTCTTCGAGCACTTCTTTCATCGCCGGCACGAGGTACTTCACGGTCTTGCCGTTCTTGCGCTTCACGTACTCGTCGACCATGCCGGCGTCGAGCGCGCCGGGGCGATAGAGCGCGTTGAGTGCAGCGAGATCCTCGAACTGCGTCGGCCGCGATTTGCGCAGCAGGTCGACCATCCCGCCCGACTCGAACTGGAACACGCCCTTCGTCCGCCCTTCCTGGAAGAGCCGGTAGACCTCCGGATCGTCGAGCGGGATCGCTTCGATGTCGATGTCGATGCCGTCCACAGACTTCGCCGACTTGATCGCGTCGTCGATCACCGTCAGCGTGCGCAGGCCGAGGAAGTCCATCTTGACGAGGCCCATCTTCTCGACGACGCGCATGTCGAACTGCGTCACGATTTCATCTCGGTTCGTGCGGTACAACGGCACGTAGTTCGTGACCGGCTCCGGCGTGATGACCACGCCCGCCGCGTGCATGCCGGCGTGGCGCGACAGGCCTTCGAGCTTCTCGCCGATCTCGACGATCTTCTTCACTTCCTCGTCGTTGCGGATGGCATCGGCAAGGAGCGGCGAATCCTTCTTCGCATCGGTGAGCGTGACGCCGGGACCGCCGGGGATCATCTTCGAGATCTTGTCGACGAACGCGTACGGATGCCCGAGGACGCGGCCGACGTCGCGGACGACCGACTTCGCGGCCATCGTTCCGAACGTGATGATCTGCGCGACGTTCTCCTCGCCGTATTGCTTGCGCACGTAGTCGATGACTTCGCCGCGCCGGTTCATGCAGAAATCGAGATCGATGTCGGGCATCGAGATGCGCTCGGGATTGAGAAAGCGCTCGAAGAGGAGGTCGTATTCGAGCGGATCGACGTTGGTGATCTCGAGCGCCCACGCCACTACCGAGCCCGCGGCGGAACCGCGGCCCGGACCGACAGGGATGCCATGGTCCTTCGCGTATTTGATGAAGTCCCAGACCACCAGGAAGTAGCCGGGGAAGCCCATGTTCCGGATGATGTCGATCTCGCGCTCGAGGCGATCCCAGTACTCGCGCACGTCGTGCTTTTTCTGCTTCGCGGCGAAGAGCGCCGCCTGCGCATTGAGCCGCTTCTCGAGACCCTTGCGCGACACCTCCGCAAAGTACGACGCGGTGTCGTACTTCGCGGGCACCGGAAAGTTCGGGAGGTGGTGGCCCTTCACATCGAGCGACATGTTGATGCGCTCGGCGATGCGCATGGTGTTGTCGGCCGCTTCCGGATACTCCCTGAAGACGCGGCGCATCTCGTCCGGACCCTTGACGTAGAAGTCGTCAGAGTAGAACTTCATCCGTTTCTCGTCGCCGAGGGTCTTGCCGGTGCCGATGCAGAGGAGGACTTCGTGGGCGAAGGCGTCGCTCTGATCGAGGTAGTGCGAGTCGTTCGTTCCTACGAGTTGTAGACCGACTTCCTCGCCCAGCCGCGCCATCATCGGCACGATCTTCTGCTGGTCCGGGATGCCGTGGTCCTGAATCTCGAGGAAGAAATTCTCGGGTCCGAGGATCTCCCGATACGCGAGCGCGGCGTCTTTGGCTTTCTGCCAGTTGCCGCCGGCGAGCGATTGCGAGACCTCGCCTTTGAGGCACGACGAGAGGACGATCAGGCCTTCGCGATGTTCGCGCAGGAGCTCCTTGTCGATGCGCGGTTTGTAATAGAAGCCTTCCGTGTAACCCGCGCTCACGAGCTTGACCAGGTTCTTGTAGCCCGTGTCGTTCTGCGCGAGGACGATCAGGTGATTGTTCGCCCCCGCATCCGCCTGCCCGTCTTCGACGCCGGCCTTGTCATGGCGCGAGCCGTATGCGACGTACATCTCGCAGCCGATGATCGGCTTCACGCCCTCTTGCTTCATGGCGTTGTAGAACTCGACCGCACCGAACATGTTGCCGTGATCGGTGATGGCGCACGCAGGCATGCCAAGCTTGCCGACGCGCTTCGCGAGGTCTTCGGGCCGCGAGGCGCCGTCGAGTAATGAGTATTCAGTGTGGAGGTGGAGATGAACGAAGGACATGGGGCGCGGTCATTTTAGCGGAACCGACCGGGGGCCTCCCGGCTCGTTAACGTCCGCTAAAATCGCGCGTCCTATGTCCATGACCTTCGACGAGCGCGGCAGCGGTGCAGCGACTTTCCATCGCGTGTAACAAATCGCCGCGCCTTTACCGCATCCGTGTCCTCGCCTGGATCCGTCACCGCGCCGCGCCGACCCTCGACCTAATTCGCGTCTCCACGACCACACCCGGGATCCTGGGCATCCCGTCGGCCTTCCCGATCGCGCCCGGCGCACAGACGAAGACGTTCGAAGTCCACGGGTTGCATGCCGGCATCGGCCTCCTGCGCATCCAGCTCCCCGAAACCCTCGGCAGCGGCGAGCTCGAAGCAAACATCAGCGTTCACGACCTGGCAGTGCCGGTGGTCCGGAGCTGACGCAGAGCGTCCGGCTCGGTGAGACCGTGGAGATCGACGTGGCGATGTCGCCGCCGCTCGATCACGAGGTGCGGCTCGCGAGCGAGTCGCTCGACAATCGTTTTTTGCTGACGCACCCCGAGGTGCGCGTGCCTGCGGGCGGTACAGGCAAGCTGCGGGTGCGCAGCAATTCCGCAGGTCGCGGCACGATCGTGATCACCGTGCCCGACGAACTGGGAGCGTCCGTCGTGCACATGCCATTCGACGTGATACTGCCCGAACCGTAGCGGAGGCACCGGGACCGACGAGGGGCCTCCGGAGGCCTCCGGTCAGACCCCAATATCTTCGTTCCACAACTGCGGCCGCGTCGCGATGAACTCGGTCATCATCGAGATGCAAGTCGCATCCTGCAGCACCTCGACCTTCACGCCGCGCGAGCGCAGCAACTCTTCTTCCCCCATGAACGTCTGATTCTCGCCGACGATCACGGTGGGGATGCCATAGAGCAGGATCGCGCCGGAGCACATCGCGCATGGCGAGAGCGTCGTGTAGATCACGCTCTCGCGATACACGCTCGCGGGCTGCCGGCCGGCGTTTTCGAGTGCGTCCATCTCGCCGTGCAGTGTCGGACTGCCGCGCTGGATGCGGCGGTTGTGGCCGCGGCCGATGATCTTGTTGTCGTGCACGAGAACGGAGCCGATCGGAATGCCGCCTTCGGCGAGTCCCTGCCGCGCTTCTTCGATCGCGGCCTGCATGAACGCTTCGTGATTCATGCGTCGATCATCGCACGCCAAAGTTATTGCCAGGCCGAGACGTGTTTGCTACGGTGCCGCCGCCGGGTCCAATGCGCAAGTCCGTCCTTCCTCTACGTTCGAAGACGTCGAAGTGACCGAGGGCGCCGAGGATCGGAGCGTCGGGTTCGTGGTGAAGATCACGCCGGCGTCATCAGAAGCGATCGAGACGAGGTTCCTGATCAGCGAATTCGGCTACGGCGCGTCGACGACCGATGACCTGGCCGGCATCCGTACCGGCGATCGATTCACGATTCCGGCGGGCGTTACACAAGTCACGATCCCGTTCCATGTCGTCGGCGACAACGTGCGGGAAGGGCTTGAAGAGTTCGGCCTCATCCTGCGCGACGTCAACCCGGCCCTCGCCACGGTGCACCGCTCGGCGATGTGCACCGTGCGCGACGACGATACTCCGGGCGCGTGGCTGACGCTGCCGCCGAGTACGGCACGCGGATCGGCAGCGACGGTCACGCTCACGCTGAACCTCGCGGCGGATGCGGACGAGACATTCGTGATCTCGACGACCACGCCCGATCTCATCTCCGTGCCAGCCAGCGTGATGATCCGCGGCGGCCACAAGACCGCAACCTTCGACGTCTCCGCCCTCGGCGCGGGCGATGCCGCGATCGCCGTGAAGCTGTCAAAGCGCCTTGGGAACCTCGAGATCCCGGGATCGCTTTTCATCTACACGCTCATCACACCGATCCTGCCCGAGCGCGTGCGCGTGCCGGTCGGCACGAGCGTTTCGATGCCGGTCGGCTTGTCCGCGGCAACGGAAGGAGCAGTGCACATCAGCGCGGCCTCGGACGATCGTGCGATCGCGGGTGTCGAGCCGCTGGTAGCGTTCGCGCCGAACGGCGGCACGATCGCCATCCACGGCGTCGCGGTGGGCTCGACCACGATCTCGATCACACTACCCGCGGAATTCGGCGGCACGACCGCGTCGATTCCGGTGGAAGTGTACGTGCCGCCTCCCGGCAAGACGCGCGCGGCGAGACACTGACGCGGGTCACTTGCGCACGATCGTGTTGCGCACGAGCCACTGCCCGTCGAAGCGCAGCGGCACTCCCGCACCGTTGCGCTCTCCGTGCACGTGCAGGTGCGGTTCAGTGGAATTGCCGGAGTTGCCCGCGCGGCCGATGGGCGTGCTGCGCGCGATCGTTGTGCCCGCGCGAACCGCGACGCTGCCGCGCTGCAGATGCGCGAGTGTGACGTTCACGTCGCCGCAGCGCACGATCACGTGATTGCCGGCGGGATTCTTCTCGTCGAGTGAAATGCGCGCGGCATCGGGGAACGCATCGGCTGCCGCGACCACGACGCCATCGCATGGACTGACCACCGCGTCGCCGAAGATCGCATACGCGCGTGCGTCGTTCGGATACAAGCCGCGCGCGCGCATCCCGGCGCGGTTCAGCTTCGCGACGTCGACCGCATAACGCTGCACCGGATGTTGCGCGTGATAGTTCGCGGCCGAGTGGCTGCCACCCTGTCCGACGAGATACGCGCCGCGCGTGAGCGGAAACGCGAGATCGATCGCGCCCGGCGGCACCGAATGCGCGCGCAGCACTCCGATCGCCACGCCACCGAAGAAGACACCGACCACCACCTTCACCAGCGCGCGAATGGGACTCGATTGCGCTGCCGCCCCTTCGGGCGCGCCACGTCTCAGCGACACGAGCAACGCAACGACGAACAGGAGCGCGATCACGAACCGCAACGGCACGCCGAACCACCCCCATGGCGCCGCGAGCACGCTGAAGCCGGTGACGCCGCTGGTCATGATCAGCGTCGTGAACCACGCGCCGAACGGCTTTCGCGGATGCCGCGCCAGCACGGCCATGGTGATCAGCTGCAGGAGGATGGTGAAGAAGAAGAGGTTGAAGACGACCATGCGCGGCGGGCGATTGTCGCACGCACCCCCCAACGTAGCCTTCTCCCCGCGCGGCGGGGAGAAGGTGGCCGAAGGCCGGATGAGGGGCGTTCTCCTGTGCCACCGCTTCGCTTGCCTTGAGACGCGCACGAAACGCTTTCTGCTTGGTCGCCGTATACTGCTTTACAATGCAAAGCGAAAGCGAGCCTATGGACCGCCACCGCACCGCCTCCCTCATCATCGCCGCCGCTCTCCTCCTCGGCATCGCGGGCGATCTCCTGCTCCGCTGGGTTCCGTGGGGCGTGAACGCGCTTCTCTGGACGGCGCTCTTCTGTATCGCGGTGCGCGTCTGCACATCCGCGACGGACGCGGATCGGCACCCGAGCGTGTTCATCGTGGCGTGCGCGCTGCTCGCCGCGGCCGGGCTGTTCTGGCGCGACTCGGATGTGCTGGTCGCGCTCGACATCATCCTGCTTCTGCTCTTCCTGCCGATGCTCGCCCTCGGCGCGCGCGGCGTGCGCGTGCACGCGGCGGGACTGGCGGAGATCGCGTTCGCGGTGCTGACGACGGCTGCGCAGTCGATCGCCGGCTTGTTTCAGCTCGTGACGCGGGATTACTCCTGGAGCCGGCTCCCGCGCACCGGCTCGCGCCGCCTCGGCATCGCCGCACGCGGCACGCTCATCGCCGCGCCCGCGCTGGTGGTCTTCGGATCGCTGCTCGCGTCCGCGGATCCTGCGTTCGGCCGCCTCCTGCAGGACATCCTCGTGTTCGATCCGACCGAGGTGTTGGCGCATGTGCTGGCGACGGCATTCGTGGCGGCGGTGTGCGCGGGATTTCTCCGCAGCCTGGTGCTCAGCGGTCCGATGCCGCGTCGCGCCGAGGCCGGCCCGCCACTGACACTTCCCGCGCCGGAGACGAACTTCGCGCTCGGCCTCGTCAACCTCCTCTTCGCGCTCTTCGTGGGCGTGCAGTTCCGCTACTTCTTCGGCAGCGCGCCGGTCGACTTCGCGCAATACGCGCGCCGAGGCTTCTTCGAGCTTGCGTGGGTGGTGGCGCTGGTCGTGCCGATGCTGCTGCTGCTCGAATGGCTGATCCGCAAAGATGAAGGTGCGGCCATCTTTCGAGGGCTGGCGATCCTGCAGGTCGCGCTGGTGCTGGTCATGGCTGGTTCCGCGTTTCATCGCATGAAGCTGTACCGCGACGAGTTCGGCCTCACGCGCCTGCGCTTCTTCACGAGCGCGTTCATCATCTGGGTGGCCGTGCTGCTCGTGTGGTTCGTGTGCACCGTGGTCACCGGCCGCCGGCACCGCTTCGCCGTTGGCGCACTCGCGAGCGGCATGGTCGTCGTCGTGGCGTTACACGCGATCAATCCCGATCGCGTCATCGTCGAAACGAACGTCGAGCGCGCCCGCGCCGGACGCCGTGCGTTCGATCAGCGCTACGCGTTGACGCTCAGCGACGACGCCACGCCGGCGATCCTCGCGAACGCGGACGTCGCCGGCCCCGACGTCGTCAGCCGCAACGTCCGGAAACACAGGCCGAAAGGATGGCGGACGTGGAACGTGTCACGCGCCGAAGCGCGGGAAGCGGCACGGCAACACTACGAGTCGAATGCGACGCCGCCGATCGGCCGCGCGCGATGATTGCGCGCGTTCGGATCGACGCGCGCATCGAGCAATTCGCGCAGGTTCGTCATCTCCAGGAAGAGATGGCGATGGCGAATGCAATGCACCGCGATCGAGAAGAAGAGCAGAGAGAGAACGGCGAAGAAGACGCTCGAGGCCTGCGACGCCAGCGGCAGCGGCGCCGGTGACGCGGCCACGAACATCTCCTGCGCCAGTATCATCACGAACAGCGGCAGCGGGAAGAACACCAGCGCCGACAGGAAGCGGCTGGCCTGAATGCTGAAGTACGGCCGCAGCGCGAGCAGGCTCAGCGAGAGGAAGAAGCCGAACACCATCAGCGCCGTGAAGTGCACCTCGTTCAGTTGCGTCCCGCCGAACGTCGTGACGCGCCACTGCACGAGCAGCACCGCGACGAGCGTGGCCGTTGCGCCGCTGACCGCGACCACGGCTACGAATGCGCCGAACAGATTGCGCGCGGCCAGCAACGCCGCCATGCGCAGGAACAGCGCCGCGATCGCCAGTCCCGCGGCCAACGCGGAGAAGATCGCGAACGCCGCGCGCGGCGACTCCGGCAGCGCCACGAAGGCCAGCTCGCCGTCACGCAGCTCGTGCGCGGCCTCCCCCGCGCTCATCAACGCGAGGAACAGGCAAAGGACGGTACCGGCATAGAACAGGATCTTCGGCATCGGGGAAATGGTAACGCCAGAATCACTCCCGCATCGAGATGATGTGGTCCAGACGGATCTCGAGCGGTCCGGTGTCGGCGGCGAAGCGGATGAACTCCGCGCCGTCCGCCGTGTAAACGTCCTCGACGCGTCCGCGCTCTTTCTGCGTCACGCCGTCGAGATCGAACTCCAGCTCCACAACGTTCTTGTGCATTGCGGCAGCTTCGAGCTGGTCGTGGTAATCGCACGAAACCGGCTCGTAACGTTCTTCAGACATGCAGTCTCCTCCGGTGCCCGTCGATTCAGGATTGGTGCCGACGCGGGAGCGACGGGCTCTCAGCCCGCCGGCTAATCACATCGACGGGCTGAGAGCCCGTCGCTCCAGATGGTTTGAGACTTTGGTACGATTCGCGCGGTCCGATGTCCAACCTGTTTCAGCTCGACACGATGTCCTCCGCGATGCCACTGGTGTTCGCCGGCGTCCTCCTGCTCATCCTGATCATCTCGTTCCGCTCGCGCGCCGTGGTGTTCTGCCAGTACCTCCAGACCATGACCGGCATCAGCCTGAAACCTTCCGATGTGCGCCGCGTTTATCGCGAGCGGGGCCGCACCGGCGTACGCGAGCTCTTCCTCGATCTCATCATCCGCGAGGACCTCAAAGAAGGCCCGATCGACATTCCCGACGAGGAAGCGTCCGAGACGGTGTCCCGTTAAGAAAGTACCTCGGAGTACCTCGGGTACCTCGGAGTTCCTCGGAGTGGACAAAAACCCTCCGAGGTACTCCGAGGTACTCCGAGGTACCCGAGGTACTGATCAAAAAGGAGAACCATGTTCCGATCCACCATTCTCACGATCGCCCTCTGCGCGATTCCCATGTCCGCTCTCGCTCAGAGCGCCAGCGCACCCAGCGACATCCTCCCCTTCAAAGCCACCGAAAAGACGCTCGCGAACGGCCTGAAGATCATCGTCGTCCCGACCGGCTTCCCGAACCTCGTCTCGCTGCAGATCCCGGTGCAGACCGGCTCGCGCAACGAAGTCGAGCCCGGCAAGTCCGGCTTCGCACACTTTTTCGAGCACATGATGTTCCGCGGCACGAAGGCGTATCCGCCCGACGTGTACAGCGCCATCATCACCAAGGCCGGAGCGCGCCAGAACGCGTACACATCCGACGACCTCACGAACTACCACATCACGTTCGCGAAGGAAGATCTCGAGAAGATCCTCGAGATCGAGGCCGACCGCTTCAAGAACCTGCTGTACGACGAAGCGGCGTTCAAGACCGAGGCGCGGGCGGTGCTCGGTGAGTACAACAAGAACGCGGCGAACCCGATCCGCAAGATCCTCGAGGTGCAGCGCGAGAACGCGTTCAGCACCCACACCTACAAGCACACCACGATGGGCTTCATCAAAGACATCGAGGACATGCCCAACCAGTTCGAGTATTCGAAGACGTTCTTCAGCCGCTGGTACCGGCCCGAGAAGACCACCATCATCGTGGCCGGCGACGTCGATCCCGCCCGCGTCATTCCTCTGATCGAAAAGTACTGGGGCGACTGGGAGCGCGGCACCTTCACCGTCGACATCCCGCAGGAGCCGGAGCACAAGGGTCCGGTTTACGCGCACGTGCCGTGGACTTCGCCGACGCTGCCGTGGGTGACGGTCGCGTTCCACGGACCGGCCGCCATGCAGATGGCCGATCAGGCCGCGTTCGACACGATGTTCGATCTCGCGTTCGGCCAGACCTCGGACCTGTACAAGCGCGTCGTCGAGCAGGAGCAGAAGGTCGACCAGCTTTTCGCATTCGGCGGACCGAACGTCGATCCGACGCTCTTCACCGTCTTCGCGCGCGTGAAGGATCCGAAGGACGCCGTGTACGTCCGCGATCAGGTGCTGCAGACGTTCGCGAATCTGCGCACCGAGAAGCTGGACGCGAAGCGCGTTGCCGATGCGAAGTCGAACTCACGCTACGGCTTCGTGCGCTCGCTCGACAACACCGACACGATCGCCGCCACCGTGGCGAGCTTCGCGCACTTCGAGCGCTCGTTCGACACGATCAACAAGTATTACCGCACGCTCGCGACCGTCGGTCCCGATGACATCCAGCGCGCCGCGCAGAAATACTTCACCGACAAGAATCTCGTCGTCACCACCCTCTCGCAACAGCCCCTCGGCGATGCGATCGCGAAGCTTCCGTCCATCGATGCCATGGCGGCGCCATCCGCGACCGCGGAACAGACCGTCAACATCAAGTTCGTCGAGCAGAAGTCGGTGCTCCCGAATGTGATGGTGAAGTTCCTCTTCACCAACGGCGCTGCCAGCGATCCGAAAGGGAAGGAAGGTCTGGCGCAACTGGCCGCGTCGATGATCACCGAGGCCGGTTCGCGCGACATGCGCATCGATGAGATCAACAAGGCGCTCTACCCGCTGGCCGGCGCGTTCTTCGCCCTCGTCGACAAAGAGATGACCACGTTCACCGGCATCGTGCACAAGGACCATCTCGACCGCTTCCTGCCGATCGTGATGCCGCAGCTCCTCACGCCCGGCTTCCGCGAGGAAGATTTCCAGCGCCTCAAGGACCAGCAGCTCAACGCGCTCAAGCAGGACCTTCGCAACAACAACGAGGAAGAGCTCGGAAAAGAAGAGCTGCAGAACGTCGTCTTCAACGGCACGCCCTACGGCCACACGGTGCTCGGAACCATTGCCGGTCTCGAATCGATCACGCTCGACGACGTGAAGAAGTTCGTCGAGGCGAATTACAACGCGTCGAACGTGGTGGTCGGCCTTTCCGGCGACTATCCCTCCACGCTCGTCGCACGTCTCACCTCGGAGCTCCGCGCCCTCGGACCGGGTGCCGAAGAGACCGCACTGGCGGCGTTGCCTGCGATCAAAGGCGACGCGCCGAACGGTCTCGAAGTCGAGATCATCAAGAAGGAGACACGCTCGACCGCGATCTCGATGGGGCATCCGATTCCCGTCACGCGCAACTCGGCCGATTTCGCCGCGCTGAATCTCGCGCGCGCGTGGCTCGGCGAACATCGCGCGGGCGGCCGTCTGTATGACCGCATTCGCGAAGTCCGCGGCCTCAACTACGGCGACTACGCGTACATCGAGTTCTTCACTCGCCCCGGCTTCCAGTTCTTCCCCAGCCCGGGCATCGCGCGCCGCTCGCAGCTCTTCGAGATCTGGATCCGGCCGGTCGTTCCGGAGAACGCACAGATGTCGATGCGCATCGCGCTTTACGAAATCCAGAAGATGATCGACGAGGGCCTGTCGCAGCAGGACTTCGACAACACGCGCGACTATCTGCTCAAGAACGTCTACCTGCTCACTGCCAATCAGAACCAACGCCTCGGCTACGCGCTCGATTCGTGGTGGTACGGCATCGGCGACTACGTGGACACCATGCGCGCCGCGTATGCGAAGCTCACGCGCGACGACGTGAACAAGGCGATCAAGAAACACTTCTCCGCGAAGAACCTCCACGTCGTGATCGTCACCAAAGACGCGGAAGGCCTGCGCGAGACGCTCCTGAAAGACGAGCCGTCGTCGATCAAGTACGACGCGGAAAAACCGGAGCTGGCTGAAGAAGACAAGATCATCGGCAGCTACAAGCTCGGCATCAAGCCGGAGAACATCCGCATCGTCAACGTCGACGACGTTTTCGCGAAGTAACACTTCGTCCACGCCTGCGTAGCCTTCTCCCCGCCGCAGCGGGGAGAAGGTGGCCGCAGGCCGGATGAGGGGACCCAGCTCTAGAATCCGTCCCAATTTCCGGAAACGGGCACGTCGCCTCGCGACAGGTAGAGAAACTCGATGCCGGTGTTGCCGAAGTCGTTCGTGAGTTGCATCAGAATCTCGTCGAGACGGTAGACGCCCACGCCATCGACACCGTCGCCGTCCCAGTCGCCTGAGAACGGGCGATCGCCGCGGAGACCGAAGGTGAATCCGATCGCCACGCCGGCGCCGAAGTCATTCACGAGCATGAACGTCGAACGGCCAGGCCGGTAGATGCCCACCGTGTCGATTCCGTCGCCGTCCCAATCCCCCGCGAGCGGGCGGTCGGTGTGCTGGCCGAGCTCGAACGTGATCTCGACCTTCCCATTCGTGCCGAGATGGGCGTTGGTCAGCGCGAAGATCGGCGGGCTGATTCCGTCGTCGCGATAGATGCCGAATGTGTCGAAGCCGTCGCCGTCCCAATCGCCGATCACGGGCACGTCGCCGGGCTGTCCCACGAATGTGAACCGCTCGATGATTTCAGGAAAAGGCCAGAGGACCAGAAACTGGCCGGTCGACGGCCGGTACACGCCGAGCTCCGTCTCGCCGTTCGCGTCGAAGTCGCCGGTGAACGGCAGGTCGCCGTCGCGCGCGAAAATCGGCTGCACGATGTCCGGCAGGCCCGTGCTGTTGGAGTCGCGCAACAGGAAGTCTTCGCGCGCGAAGTCGTAGAGGCCGATGGTGTCGGGTTTCCGCTTCACCGGTGCGATCGCGGCGTGCGTGAAGGAGGTCGTCGCGAACTCGGTAACACCATCCCAGTCACCTGCGACCGGCAGGTCGCCGATCGAGAGATACCGAAACAGCAACGCGGTCGTCGCGCCTGAATCATTCGTGAGTCGAAACGCGTGCTCGTCCTCACGATACGTACCGACGCCGTCGCGGCCGTCGCCGTCCCAATCGCCCGCGAGCGGCAGGTCGTCCGGCTCGCCGAAGAAAAACGTTTCCGCGATGCCCGCACCGAAATTGTTCACGAGCGCGAAACTCGAGCGCCCGACGCGGTACACGCCGACCGTATCGAGCCCATCACCGTTCCAGTCGCCCGCTACCGGCAAGTCAGTCTCCTCGCCGAGCTCGAACACGATCTCCGGTTTCAGCGACGCGTCCTGCGCGACGTGGCCGTTCGTCAGGCCGAAGATCGGCGGGAATCCTCCGTTGCGGCGATAGATGCCGAGGGTATCGACGCCGTCGCCGTCCCAGTCGCCGGCGATCGGAAGGTCGCCCGGCTGTCCTACGAACTGGAGCGTGATCACGAAGTCCGGAAAGTTGAGCTGCGGCATTCGAATCACGAACGTTCCGGTCTCGCTTTGAAAGACGCCGAGATCGGTGACGCCGTTGCCGTCGAAATCGCCGGTGAACGGGAGGTCGCCGCGCCTGCCGACGCCCGGTTCGAGGTCCGGCGTTCCCTCTGTGTTCGAGTTCCGCAGAAAGTACTGGCTGAGGCCCTGGTGATAAAGACCGATCGTGTCGATCGGCTGCGGCTTCGGCGGCGGCGGGACGATGGGAAGCCGCGTCGACGCGGTCGCGACGAACGTGGCCAGAACGAAGGCAATGACGGGCATGCGCTCTCCTTTTGTTTGGGAGCGCACATCGTCGCGTTAAGATGCAGTCCCGTCCTGAGAGCGCGCTGAAATCTCCATGAGATTTTCTTCAAAGGAGAGACCGGTCTATACCTTCGCGGGCTTCCGGCTCGATCCCGAGGAGCGCCGGTTGACCGGCGAAGGCGGCGAGGTCGCGCTCACTCCGAAAGCGTTCGACACGCTGGTCTTCCTCGTCGAGCACGACGGCCGGCTCGTCACGCGCGATGAGTTGCTCGAGCGGATCTGGAGCGGGACGCACGTCGGCGAGAACACGCTCGCGCAGAACATTTCCACGCTGCGCAAGGCGCTCGGCGCCGACGGAGAGTTGCTGATCCAGACGGTGCCGAAGCGCGGGTATCGCTTCTGCGGCGCGGTCGCGCAGCCGCGCGTGGCACGCGGGGAAGAGTTGCCGCGCGAGCGTTCGCCGGAAACGAAATACGCGCGCAGCGGTGACGTCAACATCGCCTACCAGGTCATCGGCGACGGCGCGTTCGATCTGGTGTTCGTGATGGGCTGGGTATCCCACCTCGATTACTTCTGGCGCGAGCCGAGCTTCGCGCGTTTTCTGCTCCGGCTGTCGTCGTTCGCTCGCCTGATCCTGTTCGACAAGCGCGGCACCGGCCTCTCCGACCGCGTTCCAAACAACGAGCTGCCGACGCTCGAGCAGCGCATGGACGACGTGCGCGCCGTGATGGATGCCGTCGGTTCGCGACGCGCGGCGCTGTGTGGCGTATCCGAGGGTGGGCCGATGTGCAGCTTGTTCGCGGCAACGTATCCGGAGCGGACGCTGGCGCTGGTGATGATCGGCACGTACGCGAAACGCATTCGCGACACCGACTATCCGTGGGGTCCGACCGCCGAACAACGGCAGCGCTTCTTCGACGAGATCCGCGCGCATTGGGGCGGCCCGCTCGGCATCGAAGAGCGCGCGCCGAGCATGGCGCATGATCCCGTGTTTCGCGAATGGTGGGCGACCTATCTGCGCATGGGTGCGAGTCCCGGCGCCGCGCTCGCGCTGACGCAGATGAATGCGGAGATCGATGTGCGGCAGGTGCTGCCGTCGATCCGCGTGCCGACGCTGGTCATTCATCGCACTGGCGATCGTTGTCTGACCGTCGAAGAAGGACGCTACGTCGCCGGCCGCATTCCCGGCGCGAAGTACGTCGAGTTGCCCGGCGCCGATCACCTGCCGTTCGCCGGCGATCAGGATGCGATTCTCACGCGCATCGAGGAGTTCCTCACCGGCGTGTCGCATGCGCCGGAGCCGGACACGGTGCTGGCGACGGTGCTGGTGCTCCTCGGCGATGTGCCGGTGACGAAAGAGCTCGAATGGTTCCGCGGCCGCGCGATCGAAACGACGTCCGGTCGCACGATCGCGATCTTCGACGGCCCCGCCCGCGCGATCCGCTGCGCTGTCGCGATTGTCCAACGCGCGCCCGTCCGCGCCGGTCTACACACCGGCGAATGCGAAGTCGGCGCCGCCGACGGCATCACGTTCGAGACCTGCATGCGCATCGCCGCCGCCGCAGCGACCGCGGAGGTTCTGGTGTCGAGCACGGTGAAGGATCTCGTGGCCGGATCGGGGATTCGGTTCGAGGAGCGCCGGATGAGCGGCGAATGGCGGGTTTTCGCGGTTACGCTGGAACGACGGCCTCTCAGCCCATCGACGGCCTGACCGTGCAATCAGCACGAACGACCAGGACGCTGCCGACCACCTTCCAAGCGGATCTCAGAACGTGCACCAACCGCACTTCGGTCCGCGTCGTCAGAAGCATTGTTCGAAGGTGCGGCAAGCACGTATCTACAGCCGCGACGATGATGATGCCGATGTCGAACTGCACGATGTTCTGCTGATATTGAAGATTCTTATCGGCCGTGACGAGTACCTCGAAAGTCTGCGACGCACGTTCGCCATTCTGAATCGACGACCACCGTCTTCCTGAACTGTACGAATGTCGAACTCGGCAAGGTCGCGCCGCAGTTGCCGAGGCATGTCCTCATCAAAGAGAACGCGCCTCATGCGATCTGCGCCAATGCTGCGCGACCGGCCGCCTCAAGAAACGCGACCGCCTGCTCGCGGCTCACGCTCGGAAAGTTTTCGAGGAAGACATCGAGACTATCCCCACCCTCGATGTAGTCGAGCAACGTGCGCACCGGAACACGCGTCCCCACGAACACCGGTTCGCCGCTGTGGATGTCCGGATCGGACTGGATGATCGTCTTCAGATCTGCCATGAGACATCAGACCACGGCCACAACGCGCGAAACGGCAAGCGGGAACGTCCGCCCCGCCTTCCGACGTTACCCGCCGCGAATGACCACCGTCACACCCGACACCACGGAAGACACCCTCTTCCGCGAGCGCGTCCGCGCGGCCGCCGAGTTGCTCGAGTCGATCGACCGCGATCGCGGGCAGCTCGCGCAGTTGACGCCGGAAGAGCGCGAGCGGTTCCTGCACGCGACGCGCATCGTCTCCGATCCCGATCCGCGCGCGCGGCGGCGCCTGGTGAAGGCCAGTGCACGGCAGCGCAAGGCGGCGATCGCGCAGCAGGACGATCAGTTGCTCGCATCGACCGGCATTCGCGAGCTGCGCCGCAAGCCGGTGTTCACCAGCCCGAACTATTACCTCTCCGAGCCAGCCACGCAGAACGCGCCGCCCGAGACCGCGGAATCGCGTCATTGCTACGTCTGCAAAGAGCACTTCGACACGATCCATCATTTCTACGATCAGCTTTGTCCGTCGTGTGCCGGCTTCAACTTCGCGAAACGCACCGAGCTGGCCGACCTGCGCGGACGCGTCGCCCTGCTGACCGGCGGACGAGTGAAGATCGGCTATCAGGCAGGTCTGAAGCTCCTTCGCGCGGGCGCACAGGTCATCGTCTCCACCCGTTTTCCGCGCGACTCGGCCGCGCGGTACGCCGCCGAGCCCGACTTCGTGGAATGGTCCGATCGCCTCGAGATCTACGGCCTCGACCTGCGCCACACGCCAAGCGTCGAAGCGTTCTGCCGGCACCTCCTCGAGACACGCGACCGCCTCGACTTCATCATCAACAACGCCTGCCAGACCGTGCGGCGCCCGCCCGCGTTCTACGAGCACATGATGGCCGCCGAGACCGCGGCGCTGCAGACGATGTCGGAGCCGCAACGGAAGCTGATCGGCCTCACGCACGCCGCGCAGCTCTCGCAAGTGGCGCTGCTTCCCGAAGATCACGATCGCGACACCGCCCTCTTCCCCCGAGGCGTGCTCGACCAGGACCTGCAGCAGGTCGATCTGCGCGGACGCAATTCATGGCGCCTGCTGCTCCACGAAGTGTCGTCCGTCGAGCTGTTGGAAGTGCAGCTCGTCAACGCCGTCGCGCCGTTCATCATCAACGCGCGCCTCAAGCCTCTGATGCTGCGCACGCCGAATCGCGACAAGCACATCGTCAACGTCTCCGCGGTCGAAGGGCAGTTCTACCGGAACCAGAAAACCACGCGCCATCCGCATACGAACATGGCCAAGGCCGCGCTGAACATGATGACGCGCACTTCCGCCGCGGACTATCACTGCGACGGCATCCACATGAACAGCGTCGACACCGGCTGGGTGACGGATGAAGATCCGGCCGCGATCGCCGCGCGCAAGACCATCGAGCAGCGTTTCCATCCGCCGCTCGACATCGTCGACGGCGCCGCGCGCATCGTCGATCCGATCATCGCCGGCATCAACACCGGCGAGCACGTGTGGGGTCAGTTCCTCAAGGACTATCGCCCGACTGACTGGTAGCGATTGTGTTATGAACCGCTGTCATGTTGACGGCGCTTCTCCTCTCCGCTGTAACGTCCGCTCCGCTCCCTCCGAACATTCCGTGGAACGGCGCGAGCCGCGCGCTCATGGTCCCGGCCACCGACCCGTGGGTCACGCCGTCCGAGCGCGACCAGTTGCGCACGACGCCGCGTTATGACGAGACCGTCGCGTATCTCCGGCGCCTCGTCGCCGCCGCCCCACAACTGAAGATGATCTCCCTCGGAAAGAGCGACGAGGGACGCGACCTCTGGATGGTCATCGCATCGAAGGAGCGCGCGTTCACGCCGGAAGCATTGCGCAGAAGCAACAAGCCGGCGCTGTTCGCGCAAGCCGGCATCCACGCGGGCGAGATCGACGGCAAGGACGCCGGCCTGATGCTGCTGCGCGACATGACGGTGCGCGGCACGAAACACGAGTTGCTCGACGGCGCGAATTTTCTGTTCGTGCCGATCTACAACGTCGACGGCCACGAACGGTTCACGCGCTTCACGCGCATCAATCAGCGCGGCCCCGAAGAAGGCGGGTGGCGCGCGAACGCGCGGAACCTGAATCTCAATCGCGATTACATGAAAGCCGACGCTCCCGAAACGCGCGCGATGCTGCGCGCGCTCAACACATGGCAGCCCGATCTCTACGCCGATCTGCACGTCACCGACGGCGCTGATTATCAGTACGACGTGACGTTCGGCTGGAACGATCGCCAGGCCCACTCGCCGTCGATCGCGACATGGCTCGACGATGTCTACCGCCCCGGCGTCGATGCCGGGCTGCGAGCCGCCGGACACATTCCGGGACAGCTCATCTTCGTGGACGATCCGCTCTCCGGTCTGCGCGACGAACAGTCGGACCCGCGCTTCTCGAACGGCTACGGCCACGCGCGCCACCTCCCCACCGTGCTCGTCGAACTGCACTCGCTCAAGCCGTATGACCAGCGCGTGCTCGGCACCTACACCTTTCTCGAACACACGCTGCGCGCGCTCGCCTCGAACGGGTCGACGCTGCGTACGGCAGTCGCCGAGGATCGCGCGCGCCGCGACGAAGGGGTGCCGGTCGCGTGGAACGTCCCCGCCGGTGACGCCACGGAAGAAATCGAGCTCCTCGGCATCGCATCGCGCGAATCGCTGTCGCCGATCAGCGGCGGCGTGCGCACCGAGTGGCTCGGGACGCCGGTGACGAAACGCGTGCCGCTGCGCCGCGATACGGAAATCGCGTCGAGCGTGAAACGCCCGCGCGCGTACTGGATTCCGGCCGCGTGGCAGGACGTGATCGCAAAGCTCGAGCTGCACGGCATCGCCGTTGAACGCATTGCCGCGACGCGCGAAGTCACAGTGACGATGCTTCGTCTCAGCGACATCAAGTACGCGCCCCAGCAGTTCGAAGGACACGTGCGCGTGACGGCGACGGAAACACCGGAGCGGCGCCGCGAGCGCTTCGCCGCCGGCTCCGTCCGCGTGTCCACCGATCAGCCCCTCGGCACGCTGGCCACGTTGCTGCTCGAACCCGCATCGCCCGACTCGCTGTTTCAGTGGGGCTTCTTCCACTCCATCCTCAGCCCGACCGAATACGTGGAGTCGTACATCATGGAGCCGATGGCGGAACGGATGCTGGCCGAAGATCCGAAGCTCGCGGCGGAGTTCCAGCAGAAGGTCGAAACCGACGCCGCGTTCCGCGGCAGCCCGTTCGCGCGCCTGCAGTGGCTTTACGAGCGCACGCCGTTCGTGGACGAGCGGGCGCGGTTATACCCAGTCGCGCGCGAGGAGTAGTTATGGAGTGCGGCGGCAGCCCCTCATCCGCCCTTCGGGCACCTTCTCCCCTCGCCGAGGGGAGAAGGTTACTAGCTGTGTGCGCGCCTTGTAGCCCTCGCCCCGCTTGCGGGGAGAGGGTGGGCCGAAGGCCGGGTGAGGGGCTGCCCGCCGCACTCCATAGAAGGCCCATCTGTTGCAGAATGCGCCGCGCATGATGAAGTCGCTTGCCCTCACCCTCGCCCTCTCCACGTCCGTCCTCGCGCAAGGCCTCGATCCCCTGCGCAATGTGTCGGGCACTACGTCGAATCCCGGCGGCGAATCGCTGTGGGTGCGCTCGGAACCGACCGCCGGCGGCTGGACGTTTTTCCACGGTTTCGACGCGCACGTGACGTACGTCAGCGAGACGGGTCCCGAGGAGCAGCGGAACGAGGTGTTCTCGACCAACTGGTTCGGGGCGGGATTGCATACGAACTTCGGCGACCGCGGATTCGCGCTCGTGCGTGGCCGCGTGTCCCTCGAGCCATACACGCTGCCGGAGGATGAAGGTTACCCGCAGATCCTGCAGTACGTTTCGCCCGAAGGCGGCGGTCCGGTCGTCGATCGCATGCGCGCGCACGATCTGATCGGCGAGGCCGCGTTGCAGGTCGGCTGGCGTCCGACGCAATCGACGCTCCTGAGTGTGTACGGCGCGCTGGTCGGCGATCCCGCGCTCGGCACCGCGCCGTCGGCGCTGCGCGCGAGCGGCGTCGACTTCGCGGAAGCGCCGTTCTCATACGACATCCAGGAGATCCATCATGACTCGACGAGCGTCGTGACGGCTGGTTTCGCGACGCGCTGGATCACGCTCGAAGGGAGCGTGTTCCACGACGCCATCTCGACCGGCGAGCACACGGAGCTCGACAATGGCGACATCGACTCGCGTTCCGCGCGCGTGACGCTCACGCCGACGCCCGCGGTGTCGATTCAATTCTCGCGCGGTGAGCTCGGCGAAGACCTCTTGCAGCACGACATCACGTCCGCATCGTTCACGTATGGCAGCCCGTTCGTCGCCGCGACCGCGCTGTGGACGCGGCGCGAGCATGCGGACGAGATTCGTCCTTCCGAGACCGCGTATGGATTCGAGCTTGCGTTGCGCGGCACGCGCAACTCGTTTATCGGCCGCGCCGAATGGGTCGATCGTCCGGGCGGCTTTCCGGAGCATCCCGACGTGCGCACGAGTGAACAGACCACGCACTTCGCGGTTGGCTACATCTTCGACTTCCTGACCAGCAACCGCTATCGGGCCGGCATCGGCGTGAACATCGACTATCACACTCAGTCGCACGACCTCGAGGATCGCTACGGCCACAAGCCGCAGTCGATCTATGCGTTCGCGCGCTTCAGGACGGGCGCACGGTAAACAGGTAGACGATCCGGAAGCCGGTCCAGCCGTTTGCGACGATCGCGGCCGTCAGCAGCGCGAGCGCCGGAGCGACGCGGCGTTCGAGCTCGGGGATTTCGCACGGCGGCGCATTGCGCAGAAGACGTCAACCACACCGTGAGATCGGCAAAGACGGTGCGGCGAATGTGCTCGTCGTGACGGGCACGGGAATCATCCGATCGAGCGCGACGAGGAGCACCATCGGCAGTCGCACCGGGTAAGGACGGGTGAGGCTCTCCGCGACCAGGCGCCACCTGCTCATTCGTTTCGAGTATCGCTGCAAATACAATCGCGACAAACATCATGCGCGGTCCGCTGGATGAAATCGTGCTCGCGATCGGCGCGCTGCTGATCGCATTGAGTGCGCGCATGTTCTACTCGACGCGCGCGCTCATCGCCCGCTGCCGGACGGCGGATGGCCGCGTCACGCACTACAACACCGAAGAAGACCCCGACAGCGGCGTCCCGTTCTACTACGCGCGCGTGCGGTTCCGCGACGCGTCCGGCATCGAACACGAGACACGTGGGTCGAGCGGGTTGCGCGAGCCGCCAACCGTCGGCGCACCGGTGCGCGTCACTTACGATCTTTCGTATCCGAGCAACGCGTGGATCACCGGCTCGTCGCTCCCCTGGGTTCTGCCGTGGCTCGTGCTCATCCTCGGGCTCACCGCCGTCGTCATCGGCCTGCTGCTCCCCACCAGTGAAGCCTCCGCATGCGCGCCCGCGCCGCGGATGGGCGAGCGCGTGAACGTCGCGGAAGAAGCGGCGGTGATCGTGTGGGATCCGGCCTCGAAGACCGAGCACTTCATCCGCCGCGCAACGTTCACCGGCGAAGCGCGCGAATTCGGGTTCCTCGTGCCGACGCCCACCGTGCCTGTGCTCGCGCGCGTCGATGACGGCGTCTTCGATCGCATGCACGGATTGACCACGCGGCGCACCGAATACGCGATCGAGAAAAAGATCGACTGGACACCGCTGCTCTTCCTGCCGTTCGCGAGCCGACATAAAGGCGAAACCATGGTCGGAAGTCGCGCGCCGGTCGAAGTCCTGTCGACGCAGAAGGTGGCGGGATACGACGCCGCGATTCTCGATGCCACCGACGCAACTGCGTTGAGCCGCTGGCTCGCCGACAATGGCTATGCGACGACGCCCGATCTCGCGCAGTGGCTGGATGTGTATGTCGCGCAGCGCTGGATCATCAGCGCGTTCAAGATCGACAAGAGCGCCGACGCGATTACGGCGCGCACTTCCGCGGTGCGGATGTCGTTCGCCACCAGCGAACCGTTCTTTCCATATCGCGAGCCGGCATCGCAGCGCGAAGGAGCGAGCGAGCCGCGCGTGCTGAAGGTGTGGTTCATCGGGCCGGAGCGCGTGACCGGCCGCGTCGCCGGTCAGGCCTGGACCGGCCAACTGTTCTGGAGCGAAGCGTTCCGCGACCTCGAGGCCGGAGGCGTGAAGATCGCTGGCGGGCAGCGCCTCACGGCGTTCGAAGATCACGCAACCCCCCGGCCGGGTGTCGCCGATTTGTACTTCGTCCGCGATCGCGATCAGGATCAGCGCGTTCCACCGCCGATCGTCGAGACGCAAATCGAAACGACGCATGTGCCCGCCGACGTCGTCCTCGCACTGCCTGCGATGATCGCGCTGGTCTGGTGGCGCCGGCGGCGACGGCCATGACGCTCGACACGCGAACCGCTGGATTCACGTTGCTGGCAGTGATCGCGTTCGCCTCAAACTCGCTGCTGACGCGACTCGCTCTCGGCTCGCAACAAATCGATGCCGCCACGTTCACCGCCATCCGCCTCGGCTCCGGCGCCGCGATGCTGGCGCTGCTCGTCATTCTGGAGCGACGGGCTCTCAGCCCGTCGACTTTCGGCGGGCTGAGAGCCCGTGCCGGTATGCGCGGACCGGTCGCACTCTTCGCGTACGCCGCACCGTTCTCGTTCGCGTACCTGCGCATCGGTGCGGCGGTCGGCGCGCTGGTGCTGTTCGGCGTCGTCCAGCTCACGATGATCGGCTACGCGCTCTTCTCCGGCGAGCGCCCCGGCGTGTTGACGTGGATCGGCATCATCCTCGCCGGCTCCGGCTTGGCCATTCTCGCCGCTCCCTCCGCGACGCGACCCGATCTGATCGGCCTCGTGCTGATGGTGATCGCCGGCATCGCCTGGAGCGTCTACACGCTGGTCGGCAAATCCGCCGGCGATCCGCTCGTCGCCAATGCGCGCAGTTTTCTGTGGAGCACGCCGCTGGCAATCGTCGCCGTCTTCATCGCCGGCGCTCCAACGGCGACCACGCGCGGCATCACTCTGGCGATGATCTCCGGCGCATTGACGTCCGGCGTTGGCTACGCGATCTGGTACCGCGCCCTCCCTCGCCTCTCCGTGACCCAGGCCGCGGTCGCGCAATTGACGGTGCCCGTGATTGCGGCGCTGGCGGCGGTAGGATTGCTCAATGAGCGATTGAGCGCGCGCTTGGTTCTCTCCAGCGTCGCGGTCTTGACCGGCGTCGCGCTCGTCGTATTGACGCGAACGCGGAAGACCGCTTGACTGCGCCCTACTCGTACCGCAACGCTTCCACCGGATCCAGCTTCGCCGCCTTGTACGCTGGGTAAATCCCGAAGAACAAGCCAATCGAGATCGACACTGCCAGCCCGACGACGATCGACCAGACCGGCGTCACCGTCTTCAGCGGCGTCGCCATGCGTACCACGGCGGCGATCGCCAGGCCGAGGCCGACGCCGATGGCGCCGCCGATGCCGGATAGGGTCATCGCCTCCGTGAGGAATTGCTGCACGATGTCGCGGCGTACCGCGCCGATCGCTTTCCGGATGCCGATCTCGCGCGTCCGCTCCGTCACCGACACCAGCATGATGTTCATCACGCCAACGCCGCCCACCAACAGCGCGATCGACGAGATGAACACCATCGCCAGCGTGATCCCGCCCGTAATGGCCTTGAAGTTTCCGATCAGCTTGTCGGGCGTCATGATCCCGAAATCATTCGGCTTGTTGAACGGCACCTTGCGCCGCGCGCGCAGGATGGCCGTCCCCTCCTCGATGAGCTGGTCCACGGCCTGCGGATCCTTCGGTACCGTGGCGATGTTCACGCCGCGATCGCGCTTCACGTGCGGGAAGTGGCTGTCGAACGTGGTGATCGGAATGTAGGTGTGCGAGTCGACCGACTCGAACATCGACTCCCCCTGCTTCTCCATCACCCCGATCACTTCGTACTTGCGTCCCGCGATCGTGATGATCTTGTTCAGCGGATCGGTGAACGGAAAGAGCGCCTGCGCGACGTTGTCGCCGATGACGATGACCGCCGCGGAACGCCGCACGTCGTTCTCATTGAGGAACCGCCCCTCGCCGACCGGATGATTGTTCGCGATCGGATAGTCGCCGGTGACGCCGGACAGCAGGTCGGGAGTCGCTTGTTTGCCTTCGTACGAGAGGTCGAGCGATACGCCGTCGTTCTCGTACGTGTAGCGCTCCGGCGAGACCGCCAGCATCGACCGCCCCTGTTCCTTCAGCGCGATCGCATCCTCGTATGTGAGGTTCTTGCGCGTGCGCTGTGACTCCTCGCGATCACCCGGCCCGAATTGCGGATCGAATTTCTGGAACTGCACCAGCGTCGCGCCGAACGACTTGAAGCTGTCGACGACGCTCTTGTTGAAGCCCTCGATGATCGACACCATCGAGATGACCGTAGTCACACCGATCACGATGCCGAGGACCGTGAGGCTGGAGCGCAGTTTGTGCGAGGCGAGTGCGATGCGCGCGAAGCGCACGTTCTCACGCGTGGCGAACATGACGTCGAGCGGCTTCATTCGAACCTCAACGCCTCCACCGGCGGCAGCTTCGAAGCGCGCCACGCGGGAATCACCCCGGCGAGCAAGCCCGTGACGACGGAAACCAGCAAGCCCGCCGCGATGAGACTCGGCCGCACCAGCGTCGGCATCGGCGTGACTGCCGAGATCGTTTTCGCGATCGCCGTCCCGAGGAGTACGCCCAGGATGCCGCCGCCGAGCGAGAGGAGAATCGCTTCCGTCAGGAATTGCCTGCGGATGTTGCTCTGCGTCGCGCCGATCGCGCGCCGCACGCCGATCTCACGCGTGCGCTCCACGACCGACACCAGCATGATGTTCATGATCACGATGCCGCCCACGAGCAGCGAGATGCCGGAGATCAGGATCATCATCGAGAAGAGTCCCGCCGAAATCCCTTTCCACAATCTCTGCAGCGCCTCGGCTGTCACGGTCGCGAACGGATCGTTCTGCCGGAACGCTGTGCGCCGTCTGGAGCGAATGATCACGCGCGCGTCGTCCATCGACGCTTCCATGTTGCTCACCCCGCCCTTCGCGCGGACGAAGATGGCGATGCTCTCGCGTGCGCCGAAGCGTTTGCGCCACGATGTGATCGGCATGTAGGCGACCTTGTCCTGATTGTTGCCGAGCATCGAGCCCTGCTTGCGCAGCAGGCCGATCACGCGCATCGGCTGGTCGGCCACCCGGATCTGCCGGCCGATCGGATCGAGCGGCCCGAAGAGCTCCTCGCGTACATCCGACCCGATCACCACCACCAGCGCCGACCGCTGCTCCTCGGTCGGCGTGAAGAAACGTCCTGTCTCCAGGTCGAGGTTCTGCAGGTCCGCCATGTTCGACGTCACGCCCTGGACGTCGACATTCGTGAGCCGCTGCGCGTTGCGCTTCACGTTCGCGTTCGTTTCCTGCCGCGCGCCTGTCATCGCGCAGAGCGCGCAGTTGTCGCGCACGGCCTTGTAATCGTTCCAGTCGATGTTCTTGCGTTTGATGGCTTCCAGCCACGCTTCGCGGCTGGTGATGATCCCGAACTTCGTGACGGCGTAGACATCCGGATTGAGACCGAACATCTTGTTCGTGACGAAGTCGTTGAGGCCCGAGATGATCGCCACGACCGTGATCACGGTCATGACTCCGATGATCACGCCGAGAAGCGTGAGGAAGCTGCGCATCTTGTGAGCGCGCAGCGCAGTCGCTGCAATCCGGAGCGTCTCCAACTACGACTCCTTCTCGTCCTTCTTCTTCTCTTCTTCCTGCTTGCGGACTTTGCTGCCGTCCTTGATGTCGCGCAACGCGCGGAACGGGCCGGTCACGATCTCATCGCCCTGGTTCACGCCGCGGACGATCTCGACGTTGCTGTCGCCGGTGAGACCGGTGACGACGGGCACGAAGGCCGCCTTGCCGTCCTTGTGCACGTACACGCCTTCTTCCTCCACGGCTTTCGCGCCCTTCGTTCCCGGCTTCTCGCGCACCACCAGCGCCTGCAGTGGGATGGCCAGCGCCTTCGCGCGCGTGCCGGTGATGATGTCGGCCGAGGCGGAGAATCCGGGTCGAACGCCCGCCGGGGGGTTACGGAGCTGGATCTTCACTTCGAAATTCACGGCATCGCCGCCGGTGGCCGCGCCGTTGCGCGTCATCGGGCTCGATCCCACTTCGGTGACCACACCTTCGTACGTCTTGTTCGGATACGCGTCGATCGTCACCGTCGCGCGCTGACCGACCTTCACGTTCGGCACGTCGGTCTCGTCGACTTCCATCACCGCTTCGACGACGCTCATGTCGGCGATGGTGAGCAGCTTGGTGCCCGGGTTGTTCATCGTACCGATCACCGCGACTTCGCCTTCTTCGACAGGCAACGCGGTGATGATGCCCGCCATCGGGGCGGTCATGGTGGTCTTCGACAGCGTGTCGCGCGCCGCGGCCACGTTCGACCGCGCCTGCTGGATGCGCTGTTCGATCGCGGAGACGTTCGCACGCGCCGCGTCCAGCGCGGTCCGCGCGCGGTCGAGCTCCGCCGCCGGGATGATCTTCTGCTCGAAGTTGTTCCGGGCGCGCTGATACGTCACTTCCGCTTCGGACATGTTCGCGCGCGCCGCATCGCGATCCGAGAACAACGCACGCATCGACGCCTCGGCACCCTGCGCGGAGGCGGCAAGCTGCTTCTGATCGATCTGCAGGAGGAAGTCGCCTTTCTTGACCACGTCGCCTTCGCGTACGGCCAGGTTGACGATCTGCCCCATGACGTTCGCGGAGAGGTCGACCTTGCGCTGCGCGTCGATCTGCCCGTTCGCCGAGACCTTGCTCGTCAGATCCTGCCGTTCGACTTTCGCGAACGTGACCGGCGTCCCCTCCTTGCCCTTCGAACGGACGGAGGCATAGACGATCCCGGCGATGGCGAGGATGGCGACGAGGGAGATGATGAACTTCGTTCTGCGTTTCATGCTGGGAGCGTTATACGGCATTCGCGGGGAACGGTTTCGGGGGGGTCTCGGGCGGTTCCTCGGGGTTCCTCGGTTCCTCGGAGTTCCTCGGGGGCGGCGGAGTCTCAGAGTCTCAGAGTCTCAGAGTCTCAGAGGGTCGTTCGCACGCGCCGCGCATGAGCCTCACGACCATCTGCGACTCTGCGACTCTGAGACTCACCCCGCCCAGCCCCTCCGAGGAACCCGAGGAACTACCGTTCGTCCGTCAATCCCGCCGCCCGCTTCATCGCGAACCAGCGCTCGCGCGCTTTCCAGAAGCGGCTCTGCTTCATTGCCGCGATGGTCTGCGCGAGCGTGTCCCGCTCGTGCCCGGCAACGCCGAGCTGGTAGCGCAGGTCCGCGAGCACCGGCTGCAGGTCGTCCAACTGTTTCGCCAGTCCCTGCGCACGTTGGCGAGCGACAGTGCCGTGCATCGAATCGAGCGTGCCGATGAAGAGCACGCGCTCCTCGCCGTCCGTTGAGAACGCCGAGACCGTCAGTACCTGATAGCGAAACGAGCGCACGGATGCGTGCGGCACGAGGCAACCCCATCCCGATTGCGCGGCGCTCTCGACGCCGAGCCATTCGGCGACGTCGGGCCGCGGCGAGAAGTCGCGCGTGCTCGCTACGACTTCATCGTCGATGCGGATCTCCACGCGATCGGGCGGCGCGTCCACGGTCGTGGCCCATCCGCGAATCAGCACGCCTTCATCGAGGATGTGCGGTTCTTCGAGAAACCCTTTCGGTACGCGCCGCGGCCGCGCGTTCGGCATCGGCGACGCGGAGATCACATAGATGTCCTGCCAGTCCGACAACGCGCGCGGCAACCGTACGCACGCCCAGCTCGGATTCACCTGCTCGCGCACGTAGCCTTCCGTCACCCACGTCGTGCCGTACTCCTCGACGTCGAGCACGCGGCTTTCGCTCTCGGACTCGAAGCGGATGCCGTCGACCTTCTTATCGAGCGACAGGCTCTCGTCGTGCACGCTGAAGATCAGCATCCCGTCCGGCTCGAGCAGTTCCGCCAGCCGCCGCAGCCACGCCGTGAACGTCACCGCGGGCAGATGCGTGAAGAGCGACGCGACGAAGATCAGGTCGTACTTTTCCGGCGCGCTGAACTGCGCGGGATCGGTGGTCGACAGGATCGTGCGCACGCCGAACTGCCCGGCCTGAAAGGCCATGCCGCCTTCAAGGATGTCCGAGACCGTGAGCTCGTCCGCGAGCATTTCATGGACGAGCATGCGCGTGAGGCGGCCGTAACCGCTCGCGAAATCGAGCATGCGCCGCGGCTGCTTCCCGCGCCAGCGCGCGATGTGCCGCACCAGCGCGAACTGATCGAGCGCGCTCTGAAAGTAGTTCGTGACCGCCGCGTCGCGATCGTGCTGAAAGAGCTTGATCGCGAAATCGAGCATGTCGTCGCGCTCGTCGATGGCGCGGTTCAGCTCCCGCCAGCGCGGCACGCGCGGTCGCAGCAGCGCATCGACCAGCGGATGGCTTTCGTCTTTCTGAAAGGCGAGCGTCACGGGCGCGGAAAGTAGCACATACAATCCGCGCCATGCGTCTGACTTTGGCACTCACTCTCCTGCTCACACTCACTGCCAGCGCGCAGGACGCGCGCGTCGACCGCATCCTCAAAGAAGTGCCGCTCATCGACGGGCACAACGACCTGCCGTGGCAGTACCGCGAGCGCGCGAAGAATCAGCTCGCGAAGATCGACATCCGGCAGGATCAATCGAAGCTCGAGAAGCCGTTGCACACCGACATTCCGCGGCTGCGCCAGGGGCGCGTCGGCGGGCAGTTCTGGTCCGTGTACGTCCCCTCCTCGCTCAAAGGCGCCGACGCCGTGCAGGCCACCATCGAGCAGATCGACGTCGTGCATCGCATGGACGCGATGTATCCCGACACGTTTGCACTCGCGCTCACCGCTGATGACATCACGCGCATTCACAAGTCCGGCAAGATCGCGTCGCTCATCGGCGTCGAGGGCGGCCACTCGATCAACAACTCCCTCGGCATCCTGCGCCAGCTCTACGACGCCGGCGCGCGGTACATGACCCTCACCCACTCCGACAATAACGACTGGGCCGACTCCGCCACCGACGATCCGGAGCACAACGGTCTCACGAATTTCGGCAAGGCAGTCGTCGGCGAGATGAACCGCCTGGGCATGCTCGTCGATCTGTCCCACGTCTCCGCGAAGACGATGCATGACGCGCTCGACGTCACCGCCGCGCCGGTGATCTTTTCGCACTCGTCCGCGCGCGCTCTCAACGGTCATCCGCGCAACGTTCCCGACGACGTGCTGCGACGCGTCGCGCAGAACGGCGGCGTGGTCATGGTCACGTTCGTGCCGTCGTTCGTGTCGGAGAAGCAGCGCGTGTATCAATCGATACGCGCTGCCGAAGATGCGCGGCTGAAGGCGTTACATTCGGGCGCGCCGGAGAAGGTGAAGGAAGGTCTCGCCGCGTGGGAAATTGCGAATCCGCGGCCCGTGGCGACGCTGCCCGAAGTCGCGGACCACGTCGAGCACGTCATCAAAGTCGCCGGCGAAGATCACGCCGGCCTCGGCGGCGACTTCGACGGCATCGGCAGCACGCCCACCGACCTCGCCAGCGTCGCCGACTATCCGAAGGTCTTCGCGGAGCTGCTCCGCCGCGGTCATTCCGAAGAGCGCCTGAAGAAACTCGCCGGCCTCAACGTGTTGCGCGCGATGAAACAGACGGAAGCAGCCGCGGCGCGATTGCGCAGGGAACGGGCGCCCGCGGACGCGCTGATCGAAGATCTCGACAAGGAAGGTGAATAGGAACGCTCCCTCTCCGAGGAACTCCGAGGAACTCCGAGGAACCCGAGGAACTCAACGATGAGATTGCCGATCGCCCTCACGCCGCTCCTCGGCCGCGCGCGTGAGCTCGACGAGACGACGCAACTGCTCGACGCGACGCGGCTGCTCACCATCACGGGCGCGGGCGGCAGCGGCAAGACGCGCCTCGCGCTCGAGCTCGCGCATCGCGTGCGGGAACGGTTCGAGGACGTCGTGTGGGTGGACCTCGCGCCGCTCACCGATCCGGGCCTGATCGGACAGCAGATCCTCGACGCGATGGGCGTGCGCGAGCCTGCGGCGGAGGACGTGTTGCGCGTGGTGATCGACTCAGTGCGCGAGCGCAGGATGTTGTTCGTGCTCGACAACTGCGAGCATCTCGTCCACGCGAGCGCGGTGGTGGCCGAGGAGATCTTGCGGAGTTGCGCGAACACGAGCATCGTGGCGACGACGCGCGAGGCGCTCGGCGTGCGCGGCGAGCAGACCTGGCTCGTGCCGCCGCTGTCGATTCCGGATGCGGTGCAGCTCTTCAATGAACGCGCGCGATCGGTGCTGCCGTCGTTCACGCCGGATGAAGAGCTGGTCGCGCACATCTGCCGGCGTCTCGACGGCATTCCACTCGCCATCGAGCTCGCCGCGGCGCGCGTGAAAGTATTGTCGCTCGCCGAGATCGCGTCGCGACTCGATGACGCGTTTCGCTTGCTCTCTTCAGGATCGCGCACGCTGCCGCGGCATCGCACGATCCGCGAGACCATCGACTGGAGTTATCGCCTGCTGTCGGCCGACGAGCAGGTGTTGCTGCGCAGGCTGGCGGTGTTCAGCGCGAGCTTTTCGTTGGACGCAGCGGAGGAGATCTGCGGCGACGTCGATGTGCTCACGCACCTTTCGGCGCTGGTCGACAAGTCGCTCGTGCTCGCGGAGCGATCGCGCTATCGCCTGCTCGACACCGTGCGCCAGTTCGCCGCGGAAAAGCTCGATGAAGCGAACGAGCGCGATGCATTGCACGAGCAGCACGCGCGCTATTTCCTCGCGCTCGTCGAGGAGATGGAGCCGCGCCTGTTCGCCGGTGCGGTCGACCGAGAGGCGATGGCGATTATCGATCAGGAGATCGACAACATCCGCGCGGTGCTCGACCGCGGCGCGGGCAGCGACGTCGAGCTGCGGATGGTTTACGCGCTGCACTGGTACTGGTTCGCCCGCGGCCATTTCCACGAGGCGCGCCGCCGGATCACCAGCGCGCTCGGGAGGACGAGGGACGAGGGGGAGGCCTCCGGCGGCCGGGGCCGAGGGCCCCGGACCCCATTGGTTGGCCTGGCCTCCGCGACACAGCTTCGCAAGGATCAACAAAGTGTCGCGGAGGCTGGGCCAACCGACGGGTCCGGGCCCGCGGCCCGGCCGGCGGAGGCCTCCCCCTCGTCCCTCGTCCTCGCGAAAGCGAAGGTCGCCGCTGCGAACGCCGCGGTATGGCAGGGCGACTGGGCCGCCTTACGGCCGATGATCGATGAAGCGGTCGACGTGCTCCGCGGCGCGAACGATTCGCGCGCGCTCGCCATCGCGCTCAACCTCCTCGGCATCGGCCAGGCCTTCGCCGATGCCGATCATGGTGCTGCCATTCGGTCCTTTCTCGAGGCGCGTAAGCACGCTCAGGACGTCGCGCTGGCGATGACGCTCTACTGGACCGGCCTGGCCGCGCAACTGCGCGACGATCTGGAGTCCGCGCGCGCCGCATTCGAGGACGCGCATCAGATCGGCGTCCGCCTCGGCAACCAGCCCGCCATCGCGCATCCCCTCACTGCCCTCGGCCACATCGCGTTGCTCGAAGGAAAGCGCGAGGAAGCAATCGCCGCGTTTCGCCAGGCGCTCGAGATTCATGCGGCGCTCGACGATCGCTGGGGTCTCACGCATGTGGTGGAAGGCATCGGGCTGACGCTGCTCGATGCGGAGGAAGCGGAGACCGGCACGCGCCTGATCGCGGCCGCGTCCGCGGCATGGTTGCAACTCGGCGCGCGGCCCGGACGCGACTCCGGGTTCGAGGAAGAAAAAGCGGCGCGCATCCGCGAAGCGCTCGGCGACGATCGACTGCGCATCGTGCTCGCATCCGGCGCGGCGATGTCGTACGAGGCGATGGTCGCACTCGCGCGCGAGCACGTCGGCCGCCTCGGCACACCGCGCAGCGTGCCGCTCCGTGTGCGCGCGCTTGGTCCGCTCGAAATCGAACGCGACGGCGAACGCGTCGAAGAATCCGCGCGCTCGCGCGAACTGCTGCTTTATCTACTCGTGCATCCATCGGGTCGCACGAAGGAACAAATCGGCGCCGCATTGTGGCCCGACGCCGATGCGGCGAAGTTACGCAACAACTTCCACGTCACCTTGCATCGCCTGCGCAAAGGCCTCGGTGCCGCGGAATGGATCGTGGTTGACGGCAATACCTACGCGCTGGATCGCTCCCGCGGTCTCGACTTCGACGCCGAGACGTTCGAGCGCGAAGCGAAATCGAAAAACGTCGACAGGCTCGCCCGGGCGGTGGAGCTCTATCGCGGCGACTTCTTCGAGAACGCGCGCGACGCCGAATGGCACCTGCCGATCCGCGCCCGCCTCCGCGACCTCTACGCAAGATCGCTCGATACCCTCGGCAAAGCGCGCATGGCGGCCGGCGATTACGCCGCGGCCGCGGAGTCCTATCAGCGCCTGGTCGAGCTCGACGAGCTGGATGAAGACGCCGCGCAGAATCTCATCAAAGCCTTGGAAAAGCAGGGAGATCGCGCCGGCGCGAAGCGCGCGTACCGGCGGCTGGCGGCCGCGCTGAAACGCGAGCTGGGCGAAGAACCGGGCTTTTAGCTACCAAGGTAACCCTCGCCCCGCTTGCGGGGAGAGGGTGGGCCGAAGGCCGGGTGGGGGGCTCCCCTCATCCGCCTTCGGCACCTTCTCCCCTCGCCGAGGGGAGAAGGCTACATCGGCGCGCCGGTAAGCGCGCCGTAAGCACCGCTCCCTACGTTGTAGCTCGATGAGATACCTGTTCGCGCCCATCCCCGTGACCGGTCATGTGAACCCGGGCCTGCCGATCGCGCGCGAGCTCGTCCGCCGCGGTCACGACGTGCGTTGGTACTCCACCCCGCGCTTCAAGCGCACCATTGAAAACATCGGCGCGCGCTGGGTGCCGCTGCGCAACGCGATCCCGGTCGACGAAGAGAACTTCGACATGTGGCCCGATCGCCCGGCCGAAGGTCTCGCGCAGCTCCGCTTCGACATCAAGAACCTCTTCATCGAGTTCGTCCGCGGCGCGCTCATCGATCTGCAGCAGGAGCTCGAGCGTGAGCCGGCCGACGTCATCGTCGCCGACAACTCTTCGGCGGTCGTCGAAGCCGTGCATCAGAAGCTCGGCATTCCGTGGGCGGTCTACGGCATGTCCGTGATCCCGATGTCGAGCCGCGACACCGCGCCGTTCGGCCTCGGCATCCTGCCCAGCGCCTCGTTCCTCGGCCGTCTGCGCAACAAGTTCCTCTACTGGCTCGTCGACCGCGTGATCTTCCGCGAAGCCAACGATTCCAACGAACAGCTCCGCCGCGAAGCGGGCCTGCCGCCGCTGGGCCGCAGCATCTTCGACTTCGCGAAAGACGCCGATCTTTATCTGCAGAGCGGCGTGCCGTCGTTCGACTATCCGCGCAGCGACATGCCCGACAACGTTCACTTCATCGGCGCGCCGATCCCGGAAGCGCCGGCCGGCTGGACCAAGCCGTTCTGGTGGGAGCAGCTCACGCATCGCCGCGTGGTACTGGTCACGCAGGGCACGATCAACAACGACTTCGAACAACTGATCCAGCCGGCGATCCGCGCGCTCGCGAAGGAAGACGTGCTGGTCGTCGTCACCACCGGCAGCAGGAACCCGGAAGACGCCGTGACGGAGGTGTTGCCGCCAAATGTGCGCGTCGAGCGCTTCGTTCCGTACGCGGAGTTGATGCCGCACGTCGATGTGCTGCTCACGAACGGCGGCTACGGCTCGATCCAGATCGCGCTCGCGCATGGTGTGCCGGTCGTGGCGATCGGCAAGACCGAGGAGAAGCCGGAGATTGCGAATCGCGTGAACTGGTCGGGCGTGGGCATCGGTCTGAAAGTGCGCATCCCGACGGAAGCGCAAATCCGCCACGCGGTGAAAACCGTAATGAATGTACCGACCTACGCGGCACGCGCAGAGGCCTTCCGTTATGAGTTGTCGGGCCTGAATCCGGCCACCATCGGAGCCGACCTGCTCGAGGAACTTGCGGGCTCGTGTCACGTAGAAGAAGAAGACGCACTCGAACGGAGTGCATAAGGACAACGCCATGGCTGGAATCGGATTCGTTGCAGTGTTCTTGATGATCTTCGTCACCGTTTCGCGCGACGAAGAGTGAAGTACCCCGCCGGACGCGACTAACCCCCGCGTCTTTCTCTCTCGAACTTCCTCTCTCTCCCTCCTACACCCCCTGCTGAAAGGTGGCGCCGGCCGTTGAAACCGGCCGGCGCCCGCGCGATCCGCGCGGGTCCGGCGTTCGTCTTGCAGCGCCCGCTGCCATGAGCTTTCAGGATCACGCGCGTGACGCAGCCATCCGCGCCCTCGACGCCATGGCCGACCGCATCGGCGACACCGGCGAAAAGGCCGTGCATCGCCTCGCCCAGCACTGGCGCACGATGGACGACAAAGATAAACGCGAGCTGATGGAAGTAGTGCTGGCCGCCGGCACCGCCGCAGGCGTCGCCATCGCCGCGGTCCGCGAAAAGAAGGGCCCGAAGAAAAAGAAGACCGGCACACTCGCGAAAAAAGCGGGGCGCAAGGCGCTCGACAAAGTCGTGCGTACCGCGGCAAAGACGCTGAAGAAGGCGAAGAAATAGCGCGCGCGGCGCATGACGACGCGCGCGCCGGCTGTCACTTCGAGATCTTGATCGACACGTTCGCCGCGACGACCCACGGATTCCGTTTGATCCCCACCGCTTCCACCGCTTTCGAGCGCCGATACCACGCACCGCTGAGCGTCCAGCGCACGCTCTTCGGCGTTTCGATGAGGAACTCGACGTCCGCCTCGTAGCCGCCATCCTTGTGGCCGCGCGCGAGATCGGCGTCGCAGACGCTCTTGTCCGTGACGTCGCCGCAGTGCAGGTCGCGGATGAACTGATATTTGTGCAGCGTCACGGTCGTGGCCATGGACTGCACTTCCTTCTGCGCCTTGAGCAGCCGGGCCACCCAGAAGAGCGGCGAGAACCGCGCATTGCTGTACTGAAATCCGCCGTACCACTTGTTGGCCAGGCCGTGGCCGAGCTGCTTTTTCGTCTCCGCGAGCGCGGAGAGAAAGAGTTTGTCGTTCGCATAGCCGGCGGTCTCACCGAGAAATCCTTCGTCGCGGTTTGGCGTGGAGGGATCATCGGAGCTGCCGTAGCCGAGCAGGCCCGTGAGCGAGAAAGACGGTTTCGCCTGCGCGAGCGGATTGAGCAGGCTCTGTTCGACGAGCCGCGACCAGCTCACGGTCAGCAGCGCGACGTCACCTTTCCCGTTCGCTCGCGGATCGAGGTTCAGCGGCGGGTCATCGTCGAGTCGCGAATCCTCGCGGACGTTGCGCACGCTGTGATACGCGGCCGCATTCATGACCACGTTCGATGCGAGCGGAAACTTTGCGTCGAACCCGAAGGTGCTGTAGGTGTGCGGGACGATGCACGGAGGAGTCTTGGCCTGTTCGCAGTTCGCGTTCGTGGTCGGCGGCGTGATCCCCTTCTCGTTTCCCCACGACGCGGTGAGCAGCAGCGAGCGTAACCAGCCAAAGCCTGCATTGACCTGTCCGATGAGCACGTAACTGTCGCGGTCATGCTCGTCCGCGCCGGGTGTGGCGGGATTGTCGCTTTCGCGCCGCACCAGATATCCGAGGCTTCCGCGCTTCATCGAAAAGCGAAGGCCTTCGCCAGTTTCCGACATGGCGATCCCGGAAGACGGCTTGGCGAAAACGAAGCGGCCGTACTCGAGCACCGACCCGATCGGCCCGAACACTTTGGCTTGATACTGCGACGCCTGCACCTGATTCGACGTGGCGCCGCCGCCGAACTCCCCTTTCTTGAACTGCAGCGTGGCGCTCAGATCGAACGCGCCGATGTATTGGAAGCCGAGCGAGCTCGCGCCGGTGGTGCGGCGCACGTGACTGTCGACGGCATTCTTAGGCAGCGCGTAATCCGCTCCAGCGTCGCCGCCGAAGTTGAAGAGCAGCTTGGCCGGCACGACGTTCGCGATCGTTTCGTCGGGCTCGTCGTCCTTGAGCTCGATGCGCGGCCGCGTGCTGAGACGCACGTAGCCGGTGGCGTTTGCCGGCGGTTCCGCTTCGTCGAAGAAGGAGACGGTGAACTGGATGACGCGATCGGAGCGCCGCTCCAGGATCGCGCGAGGGAACACGGCGCGCTGCCGCGGCGGAATCGCGGCCCGCGCGGAGCAGGTCGTCTTCGTGTCGCCGGTGCAGTCGGTGATGTCGAACCCGACGTCCGCGACGTCGCCGATCGGGTCCGCGTACTCTTCGGCCTCCTCGAGCCGCACGTTGTAGGTATTCATCGCCGCGGCATCTGTCGATAGTGGCCGCGCATCGGTGAACGCGCTGCAGATGGACGGGTCCTGTTTGAGGAGCGGGGAGTTGAACGGCACTTTCGCGTCCGGACCATAGCTCGCGATCAGCGATGCGGCGGTGCGGAGGAAGCGGAGCTCGCAGTTCCGGAAGTTCTTATTCGTCCCCGATTCTTTCGTGCGCCGGTTTTCGAGCATCTGCAGGACCGGCTTCGCCTCGTTCTCATACGTGGCCTTCACGCGCGCATCGATCGCCGCGAGCAGCGTGTTCTTCGCGAGCAGCGTGCGCGAGGCCAGAAAGCGGTTGAGCACCGCGTTTTTCGAGCGTTCATACGTCGTCGCCGGCGTGGGGTTGATGGTGTGACCGCCGACCAGCGCGGTCAGAACCTGTTTGCGGAGATCTTCCGCATCGCATCGCGCCGGCGGGAGCGGATCGCCACCGAGCAGCCGCCCGATGAACGCCTTTGCCTTTTCGTTCAGCGCCTCTCTCAGCTTCAGCGGATCGTCTTCCTCGTCGCCGAGCCGCGCCAGTGCAGTCTGATCGAGCCCGCAGGCCGCGCTCCAGTACAGCGCCTCGAAATGACCCGCCGTGAAGGTCGTCCGCGCGGGCAGGCCGCTGGTCGCGGTGAGATCGGCGAACGCCGCGTTGTCCGCCTTCGTGGCATTGACGTCTTCGCGCAGCACGCGAAGGTATTCGAGGTTGTCGAGCACCTCGCCCGACGCGGACGGCAAGGCGGGCAGTACGCGGCGCACGAACGCCGAAACCGTCTGCTGCGGAAATGTTCCGTCCACGCTCGCCACGGAATAGGCAGTCTCGAACTCGCCCGTGCGGAACTCGAACGGAATGGTCACGATGAATGTGCGGCTGCCGGTCTCGTTGAGGAACACGATCGACTGGTCCGTGCCGATGGCAACGGGCAGTTTCGGACTGAGAAAGTTCCAGTCCGCAATTCCGGTCTCCTCCAGCCGGACTTCGACATCCTGCGCATGAACGGACAACGCAAACACCACGGCAGCGGCCACGATCGCAATGCGAGCTCTCATTCGAATCCCTCCGAACTCGGAGAGACACCGACCGTGTTTTCCCTACCCGAACGCGCCACTTGCGCGCGAAAACTGCAATGATGTCGCCCCGAAGGGGGACGCGATGTCCGAGAGCAGCAACGCATTTTCCGAGCTGGGCCTGCGGCCCGAGCTCGTCGAGACCATTACCACCCTCGGATACGAGCAGCCCACTCCGATTCAGCAACGCACCATTCCGCTGATGATGAGCGGCCGCGACATCATCGGCCAGGCGCAGACCGGGACCGGAAAGACGGCCGCGTTCGCGCTGCCGATCCTCGAAAAAATCGATCCGAAGTTGCGCCACACGCAGGCGCTCGTGCTCACGCCGACGCGCGAGCTGGCCATGCAGGTCGCCGACGCCATTCACAAATACTCGGCGAAAATCGGCCCGGTGAACGTGCTGCCGGTGTACGGCGGCGCGCCGATCGTGCCGCAGCTCAAGCGCCTCGAGCGCGGCGCACACGTGGTGGTCGGAACACCGGGACGCATCATCGATCACCTCGACCGCGGCAGTCTCGATCTGTCGAAGATCCGCGTGTTCGTGCTCGACGAAGCGGACGAGATGCTCAAGATGGGTTTCGTCGACGAGGTCGAGAAGATCCTCGCCGCCGCGGATGCGGAGCGGCAGATCGCGCTCTTCTCCGCGACGATGCCCGAGGAAGTGTTGCGCATCGCCAAACGGCATCTGCGCAATCCGGAGCGCGTCGAGATCGAACATCGCACGATGTCCGCGCCGGCGATCGAGCAGCGTTTCCTCAACGTGTCCGAGGGACAGAAGCTGGAGGTGCTGACGCAGATCCTCGAGCTCGAGCCGGCAGAGGCGGTGCTGATCTTCCGGCGGACGAAGACGGGATCGGCGGAGCTGGCGGAGAAACTCGAAGGCCGCGGCTTCGCCGCGGTGGCCATGCACGGCGACATGACGCAGCCGCTGCGCGAGAGCGTCATCCGCCGCTTGCGCGCCGGTCAGGTGGAGATCGTCGTCGCCACCGACGTCGCCGCGCGCGGGCTCGACGTCGAACAGATCGAGCACGTCATCAACTACGACGTGCCGTACGACGTCGAAGCATATGTGCATCGCATCGGCCGCACCGGCCGCGCGGGCCGCAGCGGCGTGGCCACGCTGTTCGTCACGCCGCGCGAGCGGCGGATGATGCGCGAGATCGAGCGCTTCACCGGCTCGCAGATCAAGCCGATGAAGATGCCGACGCGCGCCGACCTCGCCGCGAAACGCATCGGCGTGTTCAAGGACACGGTGCGCAAGACCATCGCCGAGGGCGATCTCGAGATGTACCTCGAACTGGTCGAGCAGATCGTCGAAGAAGGCCCGCACGACATGGCCGAAGTGGCCGCCGCCGCCGCGCGCATCGCAAACGGCTCGCGCGCCCTCGTGCGCGAGCGTGAACAGGAAACAGCACCTGTATGGAGCGCGGCGGCAGAGCCGCCGCTTTCCAAGTCGGCGGCAAAGCCGCCGCGCTCCACGGACACAGACACCGAGAAAACCATCACTCTTTCCATGGCCGTCGGCCGCGCGGACGGAATCCGTCCCGCGGACGTCGTCGGCTCGATCGCGAACGAAGCCGACATCCCCGGCCGCGACATCGGCCCGATCGACATCCAGGAGAACGTCACATACGTCGGCATCCCGCAGCGCCATGTCGAGCTCGTGCTCGAGAAAGTCGGCAAAGCAAAGTTCCGGGGACGCGCGGTGAATCTGAAAGTGGCGCTGCCGGGTGTACGCGAGAGCGCGCGCCGATCTGGAGGGACGGGCTCTCAGCCCGCCGACCGCCGTCCGCCAGACCGCCGACGGGCTGAGAGCCCGTCGCTCCAGAAACCCGCGCGTTCCGGCCCGCGTCCGTACAATCCCGATCGTCCCGCGCCGCGGCCCGGTCCGCGTCCGTACAATCCGGATCGTCCGCCGCGCCGCGACGATCGCGGTCCCGTTCGAGACACGCGGGCGCCCCACAAGCCGGCGCGCGATGCCCGTCCTCCGCGTCGCGACGAACGCCTCCCCGGCCGCGAGTACTCCCCGAAAACGTCGAAACCGTTTTACAGTGACTACAAAAAAGGGAGCGGCAAGAAGCGCAAATGATTCGTTCCGTGATCGCGGCGAGCGGCAGCCACATCCCCGAGCGCATCGTCCCCAACGAACACTTCCTCGGCCACGATTTCCGTGACGCGAGCCGGAAGACGCTCGACAAATCGAACGAAGACATCCTCCGCCAGTTCGAGGCGATCACCGGCATCCGCGAGCGGCGTTACGCGCCCGACTCGATGGTCACCACCGATCTCGCGGCCGACGCCGCGCAACAGGCGATCGAATCATCGGGCACCGATCCGGAATCGCTCGACGGCATCATCGTCGCGCACAACTTCGGCGACGTGCGCCCGCGCAGCACGCACACCGACATGGTCCCCTCGCTCGCCGCGCGCGTCAAAGCGCGGCTGGGCATCCGCAATCCGTACGCGCCCGCGTGGGACCTCGTTTTTGGTTGCCCCGGCTGGCTGCAGGGCGTGATCGTCGCCGACTCGCTGATCCGCGCCGGCGACGCGAAACGCGTGATGGTCATCGGCGCTGACACGCTGTCGCGCATCTCCGATCCGCACGATCGCGACAGCCTGATCTACGCCGATGGTGCCGGCGCGGTGATCATGGAAGCGCGAGAAACCCACGCGGGCATCCTCTCGCACGCGGTCAGGTCCGACGCGCTCGATTACTCGAACATGCTGTTCATGGGCTCGTCGTATCACCCCGAGGCATTTCTCGAGTCGCTGTTCCTGAAGATGGAGGGGCGCAAGCTGTACAAGTACGCGCTCAACACCGTCGCCGGCGCGATGAAGGAAGCGCTCATGCGCGCCGGCCTCGAAGCGCGCGACATCAAGAAAGTGCTCATCCACCAGGCCAACGGCAAGATGGACGAGGCCATCCTCGCGGCGTTCTACAACCTCTACGGCATCGATGAACCGCCGCAGGACGTGATGCCAATGACCATCTCCTGGCTCGGCAACAGCAGCGTCGCGACGGTGCCAACACTGTTCGACCTGATCGTGAAGGGCAAGATGCCGGAACACTCGTTCGCCTCCGGCGACATCGTCGTGTTCGCGTCGGTGGGTGCAGGGATGCACATTAACGCGGTTGTTTATCGGTGGCCGTAGTGCGCGGGGCGGAATTGAAAATTGAAAATTGAAAATTGAAAAAAACGGGGGATGCAGGTTACCTAAGTTGTGCTGTCCGATTTTTCAATTTTCAATTTTCAATTTTCAATTTCGGACCGCCGCCACATCCCACAAGCCGCATGCCGCGGACGCTCCGGCGACATCGTCGTGTTCGCGTCGGTGGGGGCGGGGATGCACATTAATGCGCTGTCCGATTTTTCAATTTTCAATTTTCAATTTTCAATTTCTTACCGCGGCCAACATCCCACAAGCCGCATGCCGCGCCCGCCCACCGGAGTACCTTCGCACCACCGGCACTTCCAGCTCGCGCAGCGCGTCGCGAAAGCGCGCTAACTCCGCATCAGAAGCGCGCCGATACCCATCGGGTCGCGCGTCGTTGACGTCGATCAGGTTCAGGCGCAGCGGCACTCCATCGAACAATTCGCGTAGCGCGGCGACTTCGTCCTGGCCGGTGTTGATGCCGCCGAGGACGACCCAGGCGATGGTGACGCGTCCGCCGGTGCTGCGTTGATACGCGCGTACGGCGTCGGCAAGCTCGCGCACCGGCCATGCGGAAGCCGCGGGGACGAGAGCGCGGCGAACTTCGTCGATCGCGGACGTCAGCGACACGATGAGCTTGTACGGGCGTCGCTCACGCGCCAGTCTTTGAATCGCGGGGACGATGCCGACTGTCGAGATCGTGATCGCCTTCGATGAAACGCGTCCACCGCACGGATGCGAGAGGATCTCCGCGGCGCGCATGACCGATGCGTAATTGTGCAGCGGCTCGCCCTGACCTTGAAAGACGGCGCCGGTGACGACGCCCGGCACTTCGTCGCGCACTGCCACGAACTGCCCGACGATCTCCCACGCCTCGAGATGGCGCGTGAGTCCGAGACGGCCGGTCGCGCAGAAGTCGCAGGCCATCGCGCAGCCGGCCTGGCTGGAGAGGCAGACGGTGAAGTGGCCGTCGCGCTCGAGCGGAATCCGCACCGCTTCGACGAGTGCGCCATCGTGCAGGCGGAAGAGGTACTTCACGAAACCATCGGACGGATCCGTGGCGCGCTCGATGATCTCGAGCCGGCTGCGATCGACGTAGTGATCGACGGCCGCTTCGACGCTGCGCGGCACGGGACGCGCCGCCGGATGTCCGTCGCGGCCATGTGCGATTCCGTGTGCAACGATGCGCCGCGCTTCGGCATCGCGCACGGAAACGCCTTGCGTGCGCAGGTGCGACGCAAGGTCCTCCGGTAACATGCCGAACAAATGGCGCATCGCACGCATCTTATCCTCGGCGCCACCGGCCTGGTCGGGCGTGAGTTGCTGCAGTTCCTGCTCGAAGACAGCAACACGATGCGCGTGGTCGTGATCGCGCGCCGCCCCACCGGCATGCGTCACGCGAAGCTCGAGGAACGCGTGTTCGATCTCGCGGAGATGGACCGGCATGCCGAGGCGTTTGCGGTCGACAACATCTTCTGCACGCTGGGGACGACCATCAAGACAGCGGGCTCGCAGGAACGCTTTCGCGTCGTCGATCACGACCTGCCGCTCCAGGCCGCACGCCTCGGCCGCGCCAACGGTGCGCGGCACTACCTCATTGTCACTGCTCTGGGTGCCAACGCGAGATCGCGCGTTTTCTACAATCGCGTGAAAGGCGAGACCGAGGACGACGTGACCGCACTTGGCTATCCACAACTCACCATCGCACGCCCGTCGCTGTTGCTCGGTCCACGCGAAGAGTTCCGCCTCGGCGAACGCATCTTCTCGCGCGTCGGCTGGCTGACGCCGCCGGCATACAAGCCCATCCAAGCGCGCGACGTGGCGAAAGCCCTCGTCGCGCTGTCGCGCAACGAGGCGCCGGGTGTGCGCGTAATAGAGTCAAGAGACCTGCGGAGGCTCGCATGAAACTGCTGCTTCTTCTCGCGTTGCTCAACGTTGCGAAACAACCAGGCACGCCCATCACGATCGAATCATTCGGCTTCGAGTCCCGCGTCGTGCTGCCGCAAGGCTGGTCGTTCACGGCCGATCGCGGCTTCATTCCGCCTCCCGCGCTTGTGTCTTCGTGCCGCGTGCGAGGCCAGTTCTACACAGACCGCAACTGGGATCGCTTCCTCACGTCGGTACTTCGCTCAGACGATCGGTATCGCACCGCCGATGACGCGCGGAGAGTCCACAAGATCGGAGACCATCCGGCTGTGACGAACCGGTACACGCGCGACGTCTTCACGGTCCGCGACATCTACATCAACCTCGCCGATCTTCAACCCGACAGCGGCGCGGTGTTTACGTTCGAAGGGAGCAACACACCGGCAGGATCCGATTGCGAGCTCCAGTTCGTCGCGATGATCCACAGCGCGAGGATCACCCAGCGCCAATAGCGGGAAAACGACGTCCGCGTCCCTCTCATGGAAGCAGTTCATATGGGAGGGATACTCATGGCGACAAGAGCAAAGGGAGCGGATGCGATCGTCCAGCAGGCCGAACGTCCGCTGAACTCGAGCAGCCCTGCTGCGCAGGCCGGTGCACGCGGCCGCAATGATGACGACGACGTCAGCAGCGTCGACGCCGGCTCGGAAGACGAACCGGGTTGCACCATCAAGCAATTGCCGGAGCGCCTGCAGTTCAAGGCGGCCGCAGTCGCGGCGATGATCAATCCGGTCAATGAACCGGCGTTCGGACATACCGCCGTGGTTTCCGAAGGCGTGCTGCCGACACCGCTCGCAATCGCGGTTGCGACAGCGAAGTACTGGGGCGCAACCCCCCGCACGCTCACGGTCAGCTTCATGGAGAACACCCCGGCGGAGTTGCGCCGGCGCATCGTCGCGCACCTGAATGCGTGGACGAGGACCGGCGGCGTGCGATTCGCCGAGACCAACGGCGTCGGCCAGGTGCGGATCTCCCGCGCTGGCAGCGGGTACTGGTCGTACCTCGGCACGGACATCCTGCTCATCCCGCGGAACCGGCCGACGATGAACCTGCAGTCCTTCACCATGAGCACGCGTGAGAGCGAGTACAAACGCGTGGTGCGCCACGAAGCGGGTCACACTCTCGCCTTTCCGCACGAGCACATGCGCAGACAACTGGTGGCGCGTATCGATCGAGCCAAGGCCTACGACTACTTCCTCCGCACGTCCGGATGGGATCGCGCCACGGTCGATCAGCAAGTCCTGATGTCGCTCGACGATCGGACGATCATGGGCACGCCGGTCGATCAGGACTCGATCATGTGCTACCAGCTCCCGGGATCGATCACCGTCGACGGACGCCCGATCCGCGGCGGCGCCGACATCAACAGCACCGATTACGGCTTCGTCGGACGCATCTATCCGAGAGCTTCGGCCGCCGCGTCGACGGAGTATGAGACATCCGCCGTCGACGACTGGCCGGAAAGCGAAGACGTCGACGTCGACGACGTCTCGTACTGACCGGCTCTCGCATGAAACGCGTTCGTTCCGCAAAAAGCGCATCGGCGGGCGGTCGCGAAGCATTCGCGGCCGCCACGACCCTTCCGGCATTTCTTGCTCGTGCCGGGGAGCTGACGCGCGAACAGCGGCAGCGGGTCGTCGAGCAGGCGTTGATTCTCGTCGGAGAGAACTACGCGCATCTGCCGCTGAAGCGCGCAATGCATTCCATCGATCCGGTGCAGCGTCTGCGGCTACTTCTGCAGACGCTGAAGTCCGCGCCCGATCCCGACCAACCGTCCGACGTCGAATTCCATCGCGAGATGACGGACATCTTCATGTCGATGCGCGACCTTCACACGAACTACCTCCTGCCCGTGCCCTACAACGAGATGACCGCGTTCCTGCCATTCCTCGTGGAGGACTACGTTCACGCGGCCGGGCAACGTGGTTACGTCGTCTCCCACATCGCGGCATGGTTCGCACATCCGACGTTCGTCGCCGGCGTCGAAGTTCTGTACTGGAACGGGATGCCGATCGAGCGCGCAGTCACGCAGAACGGGCAGCGATACGCGGGCAGCAATCGCGAGGCGCGGCACGCCCGCGGCGTCGAGACGCTCACCATTCGCGCATTGCTGCTTTCGCCGCCGCCTGATGAGGAGTGGGTGATCGTGGGATACCGGACGGAGGCCGGCGAAGAGCTCGAAATCCGCGTGGAATGGCAGGTCGCCCCGTCGATCCCGAGCGGCCTCGATCCCGAATCCCCCGGCCGCGGAGCCTCCGTCGCACTCGGCCTCGATCTGGAGAACGAGATCATCCGCCGGATGCGTGCCGCTCTCTTTGCTCCCGAGGTCCTCGTTGCGCGGCATGAGCTTGCGGCGGCGCCGGCGGGACTCGATTCACGCTTTCCGGACATCTTCACGGCGAAAGAGGTCATCACACCGTCAGGAACGTTCGGCCACCTCCGCATCCGCACCTTCAATCACTGGCCGCCGGAACAATTCGTGAGCGAGTTTCTCCGCCTGATCGCTGCCCTTCCGAAGCGCGGGCTCATCATCGATGTGCGCGGCAACGGCGGCGGCGTGATCATGAACGGCGAGTTCATCCTGCAAACGCTCACGCCGCGAACGATCGAGCCCGAGCCGGCTCAGTTCATCAACACGCCGCGCAATCTCGAGATCTGCCGGCGAAACGGACCGCAGTCCGGGTGGGCCGATCTCTCGGCTTGGCAGGAGTCGATCGCGCAGGCACTCCAGACCGGGCAGTTTTCTCGGCCGGCTTCCCGATCTCCGATCCCGAGGAATGCAATGCGATCGGCCAGAAGTACTTCGGACCGGTGGTGCTGATCACCGACGCGCTCTGCTACAGCACGACCGACATCTTCGCGGCGGGCTTCCAGGATCACGCAATCGGCACGATCCTGGGCACCGACGGCAACACAGGCGCGGGCGGCGCGAACGTCTGGGAGCATCGCTATTTCGTCAGCGACATCCTTCCTGACACAGGATACGAAGAGCTGCCGAACGGCGCCGGCATGCGCATCTCCATCCGCCGGACGCTGCGCGTCGGCGCGCACGCCGGTGCCCCTCTCGAAGACCTCGGCGTGGTCCCGCAAGTGCGCCACTTCCTCACGCGAAACGATGTCCTCAATGGGAACGAAGATCTCATCCGAACGGCCGGCGCGCTGCTGGCAAACCGGCCGGCGCGCTCGCTGAAAGTGACGTTCGAGCGGGTCTCCTCGACGCGGGCGAGGGTCGTGGCCGAAGCAGAAGGAATGACGCGCCTCGACATCTATCTGGACGACCGTCCGAATCAGTCCATCGAAGTGGAGGACGGCCTCGTGCAGTTCGAGGCCCCATCGGCGCGGACGCTCGAGTTGCGCGGATTCGACGCGGCCCAACTGGTGGCGCGATACCGCACGGAGATCCGCGCGCAATCGTGAGCGGGCGTACATCGCGCCGAGCCTGCCCGGCTTCGATGACGTGTGCGCGCACGACGGCGACAACTGTCCACCCGCCCAACTCCAGTGAGGCTCTTTCCAGTGAAAAAACATACGGCAACTCTCGCTTTTGCTCTCGTCGCGCTCATGACGGCGACGGCGAGCGCGCAGTACCGCACCGGCGCCGTATACACGCAGACGCAGACCACCGAAAATCCGCAGTCGCAGTGCGGCGGAACGGTCTACGATCCGGAAGTGTCCGTGCTGCCCAACAAGGACCTGCAGATGTATGGCAGGGTCCGCACAACAACATCGTCGACAAGTTCTGCGGGTTCCGGCGCAGTCATACGACCGGTCAATGGAGCGGCAACCCGACCGTGCCGGGCACCACCGCTCCGCCTGCAATCGGCGGCACGTACGCGCGCTGCGGCGATTCGCCGAGCGGCACGAATGGTGGTCGAACTACAGCGTCAACGCCGGCAGCGAGCTCCCCACGCCGATCGTTTATCCGGTCCATCATGAGATCTGTAACGTCGCCGTCGGCACCGGCGGTTCAGGCGTCGGCCAGGTCGAGGTCGTGCTGAACGGCAATTACTCCGGAAAGCTGGTTTGGGATTACGATCGGTGCAACGGCGCGCAATGTCCCGCCGCTCGACCCCGGAAACGCATGCGTAAGGTCGGCGATTACGCAGGCCTGAGGATTGCGCTCAAGCCGCGAGTTCCGTCATCACGACCTCTGCGCGGATCGTCGAGCCGCGATGATGTCCTGTCCACGTTGCTTTGCAACTGGGAAGTGGAAAGACGAAAGAGAGGAACATCGCGGCTGCCGGCACCGGAACCGCCAGCGCGAGTGTGACGTACTGCAGCGTCGTCTTCGTCGTTCGATTCATAAAGCACTACATTGAATCGCGGACGGCGCGTAACAACGCGTCCACATCCGCTTCCGTCGTCGTGAATCCCGTCACCAGCCGCACTGCGCCTTCGCCGAAGGTGGTCCAGTCGTAGAACAGGAAACCCTGCTCGCGCAGGCGACTCACGATCTGCGGCGTGAAGCGCGCGAACACGGCGTTCGCGTCGACAGGGCGCAGGATTTCCGCGTTGAGGCCACTCGCCAGTCGCGCGGCCATCGCGTTTGCATGACGCGCGTTGCGCAGCCAGAGGTCGTCGGCGAGGTATGCATCGAGTTGCGCCGCGACGAAACGCATCTTCGACAGGCGATGGCCCGCGCGATGCCGGCGCACTTCCAGCTCCGCGGTGAGTTTGCGATCGAACACGACCAGCGCTTCCGCGGCGAGTGCACCGTTCTTCGTCGCGCCGAACACGAGGATGTCGACTCCCGCGCGCCACGTGAAATCGGCAGGCGACGCGCCGCTGCCCGCGACCGCGTTCGCGAAACGCGCGCCGTCCATGTGCACGCGGCAACGCGCGTCGCGTGCGATCGAGGTGAGCGCCGCGATCTCCTCCGGCGTGTAGATCGTACCCGCCTCCGTCGCCTGCGTGAGACTCACGCACGCTGGATTAGCGACGGAGCGGATTGCGCGCGACAGATCGTGCGGCACGAGCTTGCCGTGCGTGCCGGCGATCGGCACCAGCTTCGCGCCGCCGGTGAAAAACTCCGGCGCGCCCATCTCATCGCGATGAATGTGCGCGTCTTCATGACAGAACACCGCACCCCACGGCGGCGTCAGCGTTGCAACCGCGAGCGAGTTCCCGGCCGTGCCGGTGAGCACCGGCACCACGTCGCAATCGGTCTCGAAGATGGCGCGGCAACGGTCGCGCAGCCGCGCGCTGATCGGATCTTCGCCATACGACGTGGTGGTGCCGCCTGACGCGCGCGCGAGCGCTTCGAGGATCTCGGGAGCGGAGCCGTGAGTGTTGTCCGAACGGAAGTCGATCACGCGCGAAGTCTTACCACGCCTTGCGCCCGCACTGCTCGCATCGCCGCTTCGGCAGGAACGGCCAGATCAGCAGCACGGGCACAATCAGCGGAGGGTAGAGGAGCGAGCTCGCCTTCAGGCGCCGGTAATGAATCGAGTAGAACTCGACCGAGCCGCAACGCGGACAGCGATCGTCGATCGTGTCGCGAGGATTCACCGGAGGCGCCTCCTCCACGACCTGCAGCGCTTCCTCGGCCACCTCGGCCGCCGTCGCCTCGCGCGGCATCGTAGCCAGCACCATCTCCGATTGGTCGAGATCCTCGTCGCGCACCAGCAGCTTCACGCCGCCGAGGAGATTGGAGTAGGTCCAGTAGAGCGAGATCATCTCGGCGTCGAGGACCTGCACCTCGATGCCCGCCGCCTCGAGCGCCGTTCGGGCGCTCTCCGCCTCACCCACCGTGCTGTATCGCGCCACGATCGACGAGCTCATGCGAATAGGATCGCATACCTCCGCCGAATCGTTGCCGCACCTGATCGCTCGCGATGGCCGCGCGTCCACGGATCGCGCTCCACAGCCACGACCGTCCGGTCATCTTCGCGATGAACTCGCGCGCGATCCTCACGTCGCTGAATGCGGATGTGAGCTCGCGCGGATCATTGAAGTTCGCGAAGAATGCATCCGCGATGTGCTGCCGCCCGCTCTCGTTGGACGCTTCGCCGTCACTACCGTATTGCGCGATCAGCAGTTCCTGCCCCGCAGGCGTGAGCGGTTCGAGAAAGAGATTATTGAACTCGCACGCGAGCCGCGCATGCTCGACCCAGAATGCGTCGAACGTGCGCGTGATCCAGTCCTCATCGAACGGCCGGTCGCCACGCGCGGCGATGCTTTCGACGAGATGCCTGGCCTGCTTCACGCCGCTGTTCGCGCCTTGCGCGGCCACCGGATCGTACGAGATGGCCGTGTCGCCGAGCGCCGCCACCGTGCGGCCGGACGGGAGTATCGCGAACGGCTTCCGCACCGTCGGCGCGATCTTGCCGGTCAGCCACCCGAGCGGATCGGCGAGCTTCATCGTCTGCATCCACGCATCGCTCCACGGGAAGAGGTCGCGCACGACCTGCTTCGCGATCGCGAGCACTGCCTCCCCCGTCTTCGCGTCGCCGAAGCGATCGATGCGCGAGCCCGGCTGCGCTTCGATGACGATGTTCCATGACGGTCCCGCGTCGCGATGGAGATACGGGACGAAGAAGATCTCGCCGTCCGTGCCGAGGAACTCGAATTTCACTGGAAGGAACGGACAGCCGTCCACAGACATGCGCCCCGTTGCGATGACCATCGCCAGATGACGCTTCGGCGCGTCGTAGACGGAACGAAAGGGATCGCGCTCGAAGAGTCGCGCCAGCTCCGCTTTGCCTGCCGCGATGAGCGCGAGGTCGTGCGTCGCCGCGATCGCGTCGAGCCGTTCGACCGACACCGATTCGATGTGCAGCTCGCCGTCGAAGTCATTCATCCAGCGATGACATTGCAGCCCCGCATGTCGACCGTCTGGAACGGCCCTGCGCTGCGGCCGAGAAGGCGGACGAGCTGGTTGTGAGGCGTGGGGCAGAACGTGAGGAACACGCCTTCGCCGCGCGGCGCGACGTCGTCCCAGTGATCGAGGCCGAGCGCTCGCTCGTACGAGAGCGCCATTTCGAAGCGCGCGGCCGTCCCGGTGGGCCGACTGTCGCGCAGCCACTGCTCGGGCGTGCGATCGGAGTACAGCGTCACCTCATGGCCGTCGCGGCGCAACGCATGCGCAGCAACCAGACCGACGATGCCGGAACCAATGATGGCGATTTTCCGCATGGACGAGCTCCCGTCTCAACGTACATCCGCCTCGCCGCCCCGATGTCACCAACCGCTGAAACATCCGTGTCTATACTCCGCCGTGCTCCGCGCCGCCGTCGAGGCATTCATCGCGCTGCTCCTCTTCGGCTGCATTCCGGTGGTCGTGCGGATGATCTCCGCGAATCCGTACACGATCGGGGTGTTTCGCCTCTCCATCGCGACCGTCCTTCTGGCCGCGATCCTGGCGGCGCGCCACCAGTTGCGTCGCGTCGAGGCACGCGATCTGTTCCGGCTCGCGATCATCGGCTTTCTCTTCGGCGGACACTGGCTGACGTTGTTCTTCGCGGTGAAGGTCTCATCCGCATCGATCGGCGCCATCGGCCTCTCCAGCTACGGAGTCGATCTCCTCCTCCTCGGCATCCTGTTCGCCGGCGACCGCCCGCGCGCGACGCTCATCGTGGCCGTGCTGCTCGCGGCGGCGGGCGCGGTGCTCGTGGTGCCGACGTTCGATCTACGCAACGACACCGCACTGGGGATGCTCCTGGCCTGCCTCAGCGCGCTGATGTACGCGAGCCTGCCGCTGCTGCACCAGCGCTGGTCGCACATCGACACCGCCACGCGCACCCTCGGGCAATTCGCCTTCGCGCTGCTCTTCTTCTCGCTGTTTGTGACGAAGACCGAATGGCAACTCGCCCCGCGCGACTGGGCCGGGCTGCTTTTCCTCGCGATCGGCGTGACGCTGATCGCGCACAGTCTCTGGGTACGCGTGACCACGCGTCTGCGCCCATCGACCACCAGCATCCTCTACTACGGCAACATCCCGTTCGCGATCGCGTTGGGCGTGTTGGTTCTCGGCGAGCCGCTCACCGTTCGCACGATGAGCGGCGCCGTGTTGATCATCGCTGGCGGCGTGATTGCTCAACTCAGTAGCCTTCTCCCCTCGTGCGACGAGGGGAGAAGGCTACCTGGCGAGCTACATCTTGAACGTGAGCCCGACTGAGGCGCGCCGCAACGCCGGAGCGTCGACGTCGTCGAACGCGATGTCGAGCCGGGCCGGGCCCAGGTCCACTCCCGCGCCGAACGTCATGTGATCGACGCGCTCGTTGTTGCCGAAGCCGGTGAACGGGATGAGCTCCGTCGTACGGGCAGGATCACGCCACCAGCCCGCGCGCAACGCGAGCGATGACAGCCGCAGCTCCGCGCCCGCATGCAGTTCCGTGACGTCCTTGAACTCCACGACATCGAAAAAGTTGCCGACGAGCTGCTCGCTGTCGACCTTGCTGTAGTTGCGGCGTACTCCTTCGGCGACGAGGAGAAGCCGCTCGATGGGCTGGAAGGAAATGGAGGCGCGATACGCGTCGGCGATGGTGTGATCGACTTCGCTGAGGCGGCGGAAGGAGGAGACGCAGGCACCCTCGTTGTCGTTGGTCTGGCAAACGTCGGAGGTGCGCGTGAACGTGGCGCCGCCGTTGTACGCGGCTGACAGCGCGACGCGCGGAGTGGCCTTCCAGCGGATGCTGGCATTCGGGACGATGGCGCGTCCCGACGTTCGACGCGCCACGCGGTCGAACGCCACCGCGCCGTCGGTCGTCGTTGCGAAGCGGAGGCGCTGCAGATCGACGCTCTCCTCGAGCTCGCGCAGCTCCGCGCCGGCCCCGAATGAAAACGCGCCGCGCTCCCACGCGATCGCCGCACCGTACCGCTCATCGCGACGTGCGAACGCGGGCGATCCGAAGAGCGTCAGATAGCCGCAGTCGACATTCGGGCAATTCGGATCGTCGTACGGAACGCCCGGCACGTCGGACGTCAGCGGGTGCGTGCCGCGGAACTCCGGCTCGTTGCGGTAATAGCCGCTCACGACGAAATTGCGTACGGGCGCGGCGACCATGATGTGCGATAGCGCAGTCGCGTCGACGTCAGTCATGAGCGTGGTCCAAACCTGCGGAGTGAGCTGGACCGTGTCGAACACGTGATACTTCGAGCGCGCGGCGCCGGCGGAAACGAACAGCTTCTTCGTCGACGCCATCGAGGCGGGGTTGGTCGAGACATCGTCCTCCGACACCGCACCCATCGCTGCGCCGCGGATGCTCATCGGATGTTCATTGATGCGGGCGAACGTGACCTGCTCGAACGTCTGTGCGGACGCAGCGAGGCTGATCAAAAACGTGATGCAAAGGATGAGCTGCAATCGAACATTGCGCATGAATTCTCCCTGTCGTCATCACGCTCCGGAGCGTTGTCCTGTAGACGGGAGTCGGTGCGATTGGTTACGCGGGCACTCTATGGATGCGGCGGCACAGCCGCGGGTGTCAACCGTTATAACTATCGTCCTGCTCGATCTTCGACAGGATCCAGTCGAATTCGCCGGACGTGAGCTTGCCGCCGCAGAATTCGCAGATGCCGGTCGCCCCGACGGCGACGGACGCGCCGCAATTTGGACAGGGACGACGCGCGGCTGCGCCGCTGTTTTGGAAAGCGGCAGCTTTGCTGCCGCAGTCCATAGTGCGGATGAGCGTCCAGTATTCGCTCCATTGACGCAGTGCAGTGTTCGATCCGGCAACGACGCGACCGTTGTCATCGACGGTATGGTCGCGGCCCTGCGCGTAGATGCGCACCGTGATCGATTCATAGAACGCGTCGCTGTCGATCTTCACCGGCTCGACCGTGTACACACGGAAATCGGCGACGATGTTGCGCAAGCGCTGGCGCTGGTATGCGTCGATCCAATAGCGATGCATCTGGAACATACTCTCGCTTTCGAGCGGGCGCACGCGTTCCCAGTCGCGCGCCGTCCATGCGTCCTGCAGTTCCTGAGCGATCTTCCGCACGCGCAATTCGAATGTTTCCCAGCGGAACTCCGGATGTGCCGCTTCGAACGCCGAGCGCGCTTCCCCGAAATTCGGCTGATAGAGCGTGCGGTTTCCGGTGCCGCGTTCTTCGACAGTGGACGTGAGCAGCGGACCGCGCTCCTCGCGCGTGCGCAGCTCGATCGCGCGCACGAACCACTGGAACGCGCCGCTGTCGATCTTCACGCCGCAGTAATCGCAGGAGCCGTCGGTGCGCGTGCGCAATGCGGCGCCGCAGCGCGGACAGTGATCCGCTTTTGCCTTCTCCGGCGGCGGCGAGAGGATGTCGCGCTTGCGCTCCAGCAACCATCGTTCCTTCACGTACGAGGCTGTGCCGTCTTCCGTGTAATTGGCCTCGAAGATCAGCGTGACCGTGACCGTGGGCGTATCGAGGCCACGCACGTCGGTGATGGTCATCGAGCCGACGATCACGCCGGTCACTTCCTTCAGATCGCGCGGATTGCGCGCGCGCAACGACGTGCGCGCCGCGTCGCTGAGATAAGGCGCATAGCGATCGAGATCGCCAGTTGCGCGCGCGGTATGCGCCTTCGCGTAAAGCGAGTAGCAGAAATCGCTGAACGTGATCTCGGAGAAATTCGGATCGAACTTGCGCAAGGCGTCGAGCCGTATTGGCGCCGGCCCGGCATTCGTGACCGTGCTGATGGTGAGGATCTCGCCGCTGTTCTTCCTCCTCCACCAGCGCACCAGCACGATCACCACCACGATGTCGACCGGGATCCCGATGGCCGGATACTCCATCGTCAGCCACAAGAGGAAGCGGAACAGGTAATAGAGCAGCTCCGCGTCGCCACTATCTCCGCCGCCACCGCCACCGTTTCCGCCCCCGGATGAGCTGCTGCCGCCGCCGGAATACGATTCGCCACCGCCGATGCGCGCGTCCGCGCTCACCACGACGAGCGACAGCACGATCAACACGAAGAGAACGCGTTTCATCACTCGACGAACCGCGGCACGTCGCAAAGCTCGTCCACGTCTCCTTCGCGCGAGGGCAGGTGTTTCCCGAGCAGCGGCATCATCGCGCGCACGATCTCCAGCAAGGTCTCCGTCGTCGCCCGCCGCGCCCGCGCCGTCTCGGCAATCCGATTCCATTCGAGCGACGGCACGTTCGCCAGGATTCCGCGATCGGCCAGCAGCTCGATGTGTCCTTCCAGCAGCGAGAGGTACACGAGCACGCCCGTCTCCGAGATCGTGTTCGCGACGCCGCGATCGTGAAACACCGACGCCGCCACCAGGCGCGTCTGCGCGATACGCTCGCGGCGTGCGGTCATGAGATGGCGCACCGAGTCGCTCTTGCGCGAGATCAGCAGCCCGATCATCCACGCGATGGCGACGTCGATCGCCACCCAGCCCGGCGCGAACGGCCATGGCGAGAAGAGCAGCACCAGCAGCGCAACGAAGGCAATGACGGCGGCGAACCGCGCATCCGCGTGCGCATACGAGCCGGAGCGCGACCGGATCTCGACCACCACTTCCGCACACGAGCAGCGTTCCAGCTCGCGCACGGCTTCGGTGAGGGAGGCGGCGACGGCGGAGTCGATGCGCTTCGCCATCAGTTCCACGACGCGCCGCACTCGGTGCAGCGCCAGCGATCCGACATCAGCAGGAACAGTCCGAGTGCGCCGAGGAAGAAGAAGACGGCTTGCGTGGTACCGAAGGCGAGTGCAAAGCCGACCGCGAGCGCACCGATTGCGATGAATGCGCGCAGGCGATTGGTCGGGACCACACTCCCGCCGCACGTCTTGCACTGCGTCACCGCGGCGCGCGGCTCGTACGCTTCCTCCACTACCGGCAGCGCGGGATCGAGCGCGTTGAACGCGCGATACGCGTCCTCGTTGTGGACTTCGAGGCGCACGTCCTCGACCGCGGCGTCGATGCCGGCGGTGTCCATGGCCTTCTTCGCCTTGTCGGCGTGTGAGGTCTCATGAAACTGGGCGATGGTGACGCGCGGATCAGGCATCGCGGGCAGTTTAGCAATATGGAGTGCGGCGGGAGAGCCGCCGCTTTCACAAGCGGCAGCAAAGCTGCCGCGACGGCTTTGCCGCCGCGTCGGAAGCGGCAGCTAGCGCTGCCGCACTCCATAGAACAGTGCACTCCAGCCGGTGCGCGGGTCGAGCGATGTCAACTTCACATCGCCGAGCCGCTGCCCCGAGGTCGCGAGATACGTCGCCGCGCCGTCGACGACGCGGCGCACGCGCAACGCCTCGAGTTGGCCGAGGCGGCGGCAGTAGTCGTAGTGGATGTTCTCGCGCAACGAGGCATCGAGGCGTGGCGCGATTTCGTCGAGCGGCCCATCGCATTCGATGAACAACGTGTACGCGCGGTCCTCGCACGCGAGCATGGCGAAGCGCACCGGCAGATCGCGCAACACGACGTCGAGCCGCTCGCGCACGAAGACCTCGTTGAGTTTCTCGCCGTAATGATCGGATACGTGTCGCTCGCGTCCGACGAAGCGCAGCAGCGGACAGGCCTTCCGATAGCCGACGATCTCGACGAGATCCTCGGTGTCATAGCGATACAGACCGGCGCCGGTGGTGAGGATCACGCCATAGCGGCGGCCGACCTCCCCTTCTGTTGCACGCACCACCCGACCCGTTTCCACGCAACGCAGTTCGTAAAAGTGCGAGCGGTACGCGAGCGCTGGCGCTTCGTCGCCAATCGGAATCGACACGAACCCTTCCGTCGAAAGCAATCCCTTCGGCTGGATGTGCACGCCCGGAAAAATGCGCGCGAGCTCCGCTGCATCGCGAGCGGCATTCGCATCGCTCCAGCAACTGATCAGACGCAGTTTGGGCCACGGGTTCTCGCGGATGTTGCCGAGGAGCAGCAGGAGGAAGCTGGGGTGCCAGACGGAGATGAGCGACAAAGACTTGCATCGCAAGAGATGATCGAGGGTGGTGCGGCGGAAGTCTTCGACGTTGGATATGAAGCGGACGTTGGACGGTACGGCTTGGACAGCATGAACGAGACTGGCGCGAAAAGGGCCCAGATGATCCTCATCCTGGCCCGCTGCTCCAGATTGGAGCACGGGCGAGACGGACCAATAGGCTTCGCCGGCAAATGCGCCCGGATGCGCGCGGAACAGATCCACGATCCAGGGCGCGATCGCGCGGCCCATTTCCGCGCGCAGCTCGCGCGTGTACGGGATGCGCTTCGACGCGCCCGATGAGCCGCTCGTCGATTCGTAGTGTGTGATCGGTGATGACGTCAACAGTGGAGCGCTGGCCTCCGGCCGGCTGATCCGGCAGCGTTCCACTTGCTCATGCAACTCTGTGTACTCATCGAATGTCCGCACCGGCACGCGTTGCTGATACTCGCGCGCCGATCGAGTCGATGCGAAACCGTGCGCGCGTCCGAAGTCCGTCTCAGCATTGCGCCGCAAAATGTGCAGCAGCACTTCCTCCTGCACCTCGGCCGCGCGATCGAGGTTCGCGTGAAACGCGACTGCCGCGGGCATCGACGACGCGATCCAGGCGCCGTTCGCGGCGAGACAGAGCGCTCTCACCGGATCATCCGCTGCCCGGCCGGCGTGACGTTGTCGGATGACACGCGCACGAGGCACGCGAGCTCGTCGCCGGCGGCGTGATTCGGATTGCGCTCGACGAAGAAGCGCACGTGCGGGTCGCGCTCGAGCCGCTCTTCGGGATCGGAGATGCCTTCACGCAGCGGCGCGGGTGTGGCCAGCCGCACGACACCGGCGTTCGCGTCGTAAGAGCCGTTGAACTTCGCCCGCGCGATGCGATCGATCAGCGCTTTCACACGCGGCGGCGTTTCGCGGTCGACGCGCGGGTAGAAATCGCGGAAGAAGACCGGCAGGTAGCGATACGTGCGATAGCCGCTGCTGATCAGGAACCAGTACACGTCGCGCGGCGCGAGCGTCGCGGCGACCGAGAACACGTGCTTCGCCCAGAAACGCGGCAGGTCGTACGTCCCCCATCGATGGCGCGCCACGACCGTGTCGCCGGAAAAGAAGACCGTCACGTCGTCGACCTCCAGGCGCATGAGAGTGGAGAAGCCGTCGACGCGTCCGTGCTCATCGCGCAGCAGCACTGCCCAGTCCTTCTCGTCGAGATCGCGCTCGAACACGTCGCGCCGCGCGTCGAAGAAGCTGGCGAAGAGCGCGAACATCTCATCGCGATCGGCGGCGGTCAGCGCATCGCGGCGCGTGACTTCACAGCGCGGCGAGCTCGAGATAGCGGGGACGGTCGTCGAGTTGGTCATGGAAGTCGGAGCGGTCGTCATCCCAGGCGACGGTGTAGATGCCCGCAGGATAGGCGACGTGGCGGAACACGCGCGCGGCGACGAGCAGCGGGTCGCTTTCGGCGAAGCCGAGGAGGAGGTGATCGAGGTTGCGTTCGCGGGCGAGCGAGAGGAGCCGCGTGATCAGCTCGATGGCGACGCCCGGATCGTCGTTCGCGACGCAGAAGAAACTGCCGTACGCGTGGCGCAGCTTTGTGCCCGGCTTCGGCAGCGTGGCTCGTCCTGTCAGCCGTGCCGCGGTGTTATAGAACGGACGCGCCGCGCGCGTGATTGGATCGTATGCGTCGACGACACTCTGCTTGTACGCGCTCTGGTCCCACAGACCGGCGACGCCGGCGATCGCGCCGTGGCGCTCGACGACGATGAAGTCGCGCGGGTCGAAACCGCGAGTGGTGCCGTCCGTGAAGGAGTGGACGTCGTAGACGGGAAAGAAGTTCTTCTTACGCCCTTCCCGATTGAGGAACTCCGTAACCATCTGGAGCGACGGGCTCTCAGCCCGTCGATTGCTGACGACGGCTGACGGGCTGAGAGCCCGTCGCTCCAGAGCCAACGTCACCAACCGATCCAGCTTGCGATACCGCGGCATCGGCCCGCGCGCCAGTCGCACCAAAACACCTTCCGCTTCTTCGTTGCCTTCGATGATCGTCGTCACATACCCGCGCGGCGGTGATTCGCGATGCAGTTCGTGCAGCTTGCGGAAGCCGCGCAGCACGAGCCAGCGTCCACGGAATTGCGGATCGACGCGGAGCTGGCCGAGGTAGCCGACGTCGGCGGGCTGGCCGTTGATGTACATGCGCCGGATCGCACGGCACGCAACGCCGACCACCCGCCCCTCGGCACGCGCCACGAGCACCTGCGTCTGCCCCATCGTCGCGCAGCCATCGAAGTAATGCGGCTCGCGCTCGTAGCGAATGCGGATCCGGCCCGGCACCGGATTCGACGACAGCAACCGGCGGATGCCCGAATCATCCGCATCGGTCGCAAGCGCGAACGCGACGTCGCTCATGGGTTCACTCGCAATAGCGGCCCGCGGAATCCCTCGTGGCCGAGCGGATAATCGCGCCGCTGCGTGACCTCGCGGCGGATCAGCCAGTTGATCGTGAAGAATTTCGCACCCATGTACGCCGAACCGCTGTTGACCTTGTCGAGGCTGCGCCGCCAGATCGAGCCGAAGCGATAGAACTCCTTGCGCGCCGTGATGCAGCCTTCCTTCACCTCGTCCGCGGTCATGCCCCACGGCGTGTACGGGACCATGCCATAGCGGTACGCGGGATCGAGCCACCACTTGTCGAACAGCAGCCGTCCTTCGCTCTGCAATCGTTCGTACAACGGCGTGCCCGGGAACGGCGTCAAATGATTGAACGCCACGATGTAGAACTTGTGCTCCTCGGCGAACCGCATCACCTCCGCGAGCGACTCGTGCGAGTCGCCGTCGTAGCCGACGATGAACGTGACATAGAGCCGCATGCCGTGGCGCCGCAGATTTTCGAGGGCGACCGCGTAGCCGCCTTTCATCGTGTTGAAGGACTTGTGCATCTTCCGGAGATTCTCCGGATTGAGTGACTCGAACCCGATCAGCAAGCCCTGGCAACCGCTCGCGCGGAGGAGCCGCAGCAGTTCCTCGTCGTGCGCGACGTTGATGCTGGCCTGGCTCACCCACCGGATCTTGAGCGGGATGAGCTGGCGATAGAGCTCCTTCGCCTGATCGAGGTTCGACGTGATGTTGTCGTCGACGAAAAAGTACAACGGCTTCGGATTGCGCCGGATCTCTTCGACCACTTCTTCCGCCGGCCGGCGCGTCTGCGTGCTGTTGAAGTAGGACTGGATCGCGCAGAACTCGCACTTGAAGTGGCAGCCGCGTCCCGCTTCGATCAGTCCGAGCGGAAGATACCGCTTGCCACGAAAGATGCGCCGATCGGGTCCGGTGCCGGCGAGCGATGGACGCGCATGCAGTCGATACGTGCGCTGCAATTGTCCATGGCGAAAGTCATCAATCACCCGCGGCCACAATCCCTCGGCCTCCCCGATCACGACCGCATCCGCGTACTCCGCAACCTCGTCCGGCACGAGCGTCGCGTGAAAGCCGCCCATGACCACCGGCACGCCGCGTTCCCGATATTCGGACGCGATCTCATACGAGCGCCGCGCGGTATAGGTCTCAACGCTGATCGCGACGAGGTCGGTCGGCTCGTCGTACGGGATGAGCTCCATGCGATCGTCGTAAAACTTCACGTCGACGTCGTGCGGAGTGAGTCCCGCCAGCACCGCCGGCGCGAGCGGCTCCATCTGCCACGTGCGAATGTACTTTTCGCCGACGCGGCGCCCGATGCACGGATGAACGAGGGTCAGGCGCACCTTGATGGTTCCTCGGAGTTCCTCGGGTTCCTCGGGGTTCCTCGGAGGGGCTCAGCATTACTCGGCAGACGGCGGTCTTTGCTTCCCCGAGGAACTCCGAGGAACTCCGAGGAACCCGAGGGACTCGTCACGCCGCCTCCGCGCTCGGCAACGACCAGTCGCACGTGTAGTACTTGTTCAGATGATGCGCGTAGAAGCGGTACCCGAGGTTGGCGGGGATCGCGATTGGCAACTGCACGCGCGCACCGGCGAGGCGCTTGAACATGCCCCGGTAGCTGTATGTCATCTTCCACGCGCGCTCGGTCCCCTGCTGCAATTCCTCCGCAGTCATGCGCGCGGGACGATAGACAACATGTTGACCGTCGTAGTAGCTCCAGTCCGTGGTCAGCAGCCGTCCTTCGGTGGCGAGCCGATTGTGCAGCGGCGTGCCGGGGAACGGCGTCAGGATCGCGTAACGCGGAAGGTCAATGTGTTGATCAATTGCGAACTGCGCCGTGCGCTCGAAAACGCTCGTGTCGTCATCGTCGAAGCCGAACACGAAGCAGCCCTGGATGGCGATCTTGCGCGCGTGCAGCTTCTCGATGACCGTGGCGTACTCCATGCGCGAACTGAAGGCCTTGCGCGTTTCCGCGAGTGCGCCGTCACTCAGCGATTCGAATCCGAGGAGGAGGCCGGCGCAGCCGCTTTCGGCGGCGAGGTCGAGCAGCTCGTCATCCCAGGCGATCATCGTCGTGGCCAGACCGCCCCAGCGCGTGCGCAGCGGGATCAGTGCGCGGAAGAGCTCCTTCGCGTAGTCGACGTCGGAGATCAGGTTGAGATCGAGGAAGATCAGCTTCTTCGGCTTCATCTGCCGCACGTCCGCGATCACGTCGCCGATCGGTTTGTGCAGCGGGCGTCCCCACGCGGCGGGCACGACGCAGAATTCGCATTTGTGGATGCAGCCGCGCGTCGCTTCGATGGTGTGCAGCGTGATGTAGTCGCGCGCAGGCAGGAGGTCGCGGCGCGGGATTGGGAGGTTCCCGAGCTTGAGGCCTGCGTGCTGATCGTAGCGGCGCTGCATGCGTCCCGCGGCGAAGTCGCGCAGCAGCCGCGGCCACGTTTCCTCGGCGTATCCGACCACGAGCGCGTCGCAATGCTGCTGCGCTTCGCCGGGCATCAGCGTCGCGTGCACGCCGCCGAGGACGACGGGGATGCCGCGATTGCGAAAGTGCGCGGCCAGCTCGTACGAGCGCGGCGCGGTGCCGGTGATGAGGCTGATCGCAACCAGGTCGACGTCGAGGTTGCGGTCGATGTCGCGGATGCCTTCATCCATGAGGATGACGTCAGCGTTCAGCTCCGGCGGGACGAGCGACGCGAGCGTGGTCAGCGTGAGCGGCGCGTACCGAAGCGACTTCTTCCAGATGCCCGACCGGTGGCGATAGAGAGGACCGCGAGGCGACACGAGCGCGATTCGCATGGTTCATTGTACTGATGGAGTGCGGCGGCAAAGCCGCCGGCTTTGGAACGCCGCCGTCTCGGCGGCTGAGCAGGGAGCGTCTCGCTCCCGTCGCCGGGACGGCGGCGGGACGCCGGCGTTCCACCGGCCGCTAGCGGCGGCTTTGCCGCCGCACTCCAAAGACCGCTTTCGCGTAGGCGATCGCTTCGCCGGCCAGCGAGATCACGTGGCCGAGGAGCGCGGCGGGGTATGGCGCGATCCAACGTTTCCAGTCGCCGCGGCCATGCATGGCCATCAGCGCGGCGATGCGTGTTAGCCGCACTGGCAGCACGGTCACCGCGAGATAGACGACGAGTGCAGAGCGCGGCGTCCATTGCGTGCGCATCTCGCCGTACCAGATGCCGCGCACGAAACGCGTTCGCAGGAACGACCGAAACGTATCTTCATGATGATGCTCGACGACGGCGCCCGGCTCGAACACCAGCGCCGTGCCGCGCGCCTGCAATGCGCGGCTGAGGGTGATGTCGCCGAGGAAGAGATCGCCGGGGAGGCCGCCGGCGTGGTCGAACTCATCGCGGCGCACGAGCATGTTGCCGGTCGGGCTCATGTCGACCGGCCGTCGCGCGCCGTACGGCAGCCACTTGCTGAACTTGCACAGATGCATGGCGCGATCGCGCAGACCGTCGCCGTAGCAATCGATCGCGCCGACCACGACGCCGCCGTGCTCGTCGTATGCCGCAACCATCCGCGCCAGCCAGTCCGGCGGCGGATAGATGTCGGGATCGGTGAACACCAGCAACTCGCCGCGCGCGAGTGTCACTCCCTGATTGCGTGCCGCGTGCGGCAGCAACCGCGCCGTGCTGCGAAAGAAGTTCACGAACGAAAAGCCGCGCACGACATCCGCCGTCTTTTCGTCCGGACTGGAGTCGACCACGATCGTCTCGAAGTCGCGATACGTCTGCGCTTCGATGGCGCGCAAACAGCGCGCGATGGTCGCGTCCGAGCGATACGCCGGAATCACGACCGACACGCGTGGCCGCGCGCTCGCCTCAGATGTGCGCGACATCCGGCGGTTCCAACTGTCGATACTCGCTCGTTTCGTAGTCGGAAAACCGCGCCTCGGCATCCCCCACGCCGAACAGCATCCCGGTCGTATGTCCCACGGCGCTGGCCATCTGCGCGAGGAACAGCCGGTGTACGCCGGCGAGCGCGATCGGGAACAGGTCGGGACGCTCTCGATACAAACGCGGCAGCAGGTGGCCGAGGTAGTAGACGGGCATCAGCGGGGTGCAGGCGGCGTAGAACGCGCGGCGCAGCGGCGACCACTCGAACTGCCGCGCGCGCGAATCGCCGTAGCAGCGGTTCCAGAGAAAGTACCCCCGCGCCGGACTGGCGATGCCGGTCTCGTTGATGTGCGCGAACTTCGCGTTCGTCTCGAGAAAGAGTTGATGGCCGTCCTTGCGCAGCGCGGTGCAGAGCGTGAGCTCCGCGCGCAACAGATCGAGCAGCCGGTCGCCATAGCGCAGCAGAACCTCGCGTTTATACGCGCTGTTGTGGCCGGGCAGATGCGCGCGCAGTCCGCGCGTGGCCGGCGCGAGCCACGGATGGTGATTCATCACGCCGATGAGCGGACTGTTCGGCACACTCGGATTGCCGACATGCACCTCGGCCCCGACGCCCGCGTACTTTTCGCCGTGCGCTTCCATGATGGCCTCGGCCCATCCGGGAAAGGCCCACGCGTGCTCCTCGATGAACCCGACGATAGGTCCGACGGATTCATGCACCGCGCGCAGCCGCGCCTTCGCATACGTCGCTTCCTGCATGCGCACGATGCGCACGCGCGGATGATTGCTGCCCGGCAGTGGACCGTGGTGGTCGCGCGCGATGTCGAAGACGAGGATCTCCATCCGATCGATGGCGCTCTGCGAGACCAGCGAGTCGAGACAGCGGATCGCGCGCTCGCGGCGGTTGCCGACGATGAGACCGACGGAAAAATCAACTGGCATGAAGCGCGGATTCTAAGGGATCGCGCCAATTCATCCCATCTGGAGCGACGCGCCGGATCGGTGAAGCCGTCTTAGAGATCGCCTGGATTGTTGTCCGCGAGGTCATCCCCGAGCTTGCCGGACGGCTTCGCATCATCCTCGCCGCTCCGGCCGCTGAGCTCCTCGCGACCGGATCCGGTGTAGCCGAGCGCCTCGCTTCCGACGATCGCCGTGATCTTGATGTTCTGCTCCTCGGTCGATTTTTCTTCGCTCATGCGAACAGATCAGAGCAAGGGCGACACCATCTCCTCACCGCGCGTTAACAACCTCTTCAGAACGCGCTGCTAGTCTGCGCGCACGGGTTCAGATGGAGGAGTCGCGATGAGCAGCATGCCGCTTCCGGCTTTGCAGAGTGCAGCAGCGTCCGCAGTGAAATCGCTTCGCATCGGCGTGCTCAGCGCGCCCGGCTCGATGGATCCGCGCCAGGCGGGCGACACCATCACGGCGCTCGTGCTCGAGCAGATCTTCGAGACGCCGTACACGGTCATGCCGAACGGCTCGATCGAGCCGTGGCTCTTCGCCGAAAAACTGCGGCTCGATCGCGACGGACCGCAGCCGGTCTATTCCGCCGCCGTGCGACAGGGCATCGTCTTCTCCGACGGCACGCCGTTCACCGCGGAGCTCGCGGCGGCATCGCTCTCGCGAACGAAAGCACTGTTCGGCCGCGCGAAAGTGGCCGCGGTCAACGATCGCGTGGTCTTCACCATGTCCGGCCCCAGTCCCCGCTTCGACACGGTGCTCACGCAATGGAACACGGCCATCGTCCTCGAGCGCGGCGCCTCGTACATCGGCACCGGTCCGTACGTGCTCGCGCCGGGGACGACGCTGCAGTCGATCAAGCAGGCCGGCGAGACACACCTGGTGCGCAACACGCGCTCGACCACGAAGGCGCACATCGGGCATCGACCTCTCCGGCGGCGAGTGGCAGAAAATCGCCATCGCCCGCGCCTACATGCGCGACGCGCAACTGCTGATCCTCGACGAACCGACCGCCGCCCTCGACGCGCGGGCAGAGTTCGAAGTCTTCCAACGCTTCCGCGAACTGAGCGCCGGCAAGACCGCGGTGCTGATCTCCCACCGCTTCTCGAGCGTGCGTATGGCCGACCGAATCCTCGTCCTCGCGGACGGCCAACTCGAAGCGGCAGGCACGCACGCGGAACTGCTCACGGCGGGTGGGCGGTACGCGGAGTTGTTCGAGTTGCAGGCGGAAGGGTACCGGTGAACGCGCGTCGCGATCACGGCGCATGCGCGTGAGACAGTACTCACCACCTGCGCCGGCGAGTTGGAAGGCGTCGAGACGGACGAAGGGCTCGTGCTGCCGTGGGCGGAGCTGGTGTCGCTCGGGATGGAGCTCTGGTCGCAGGAGGTCGTCGAGGAGGCGCTCGGATCGAACGTCGCCGTGGTGAAACCGGAGTTGTTGCGGCTGACGGACCTCGAGGTGCGCATTCCGCGCATGGGAGTCGTCGCGTTGGAGCGCTGGCCGCCGTCGACGGGAAGTCGGTCAGCGCGGTGCTCGCGCAGGAGTTGCGCGACCTCGTGTCCGTGCATTCGGAGTGGTTGTCGCGCGAGGTGCCTGGGTTCGCGACGGCGCTGACGTGGCCGGAAGCGTAGGTTGCATGTACGCATTCCAAGGGCGGCGCCGGGCCAGCCGGCGGGACGCCGGCGCTCCGCTATCATCGGCGGCTATGCGAGTTGTGATTTTGATCTTGCTGGCGTGGCCCGCATTTGCCAGCGGCGCCGTGAAGGCGCTCGTGGGCGGGCGGTTGATCGATGGGTTTGGTGGGGCTCCGCTCGCGAATAGCGTGATCCTCATCGAGGGAGAGAGGATCACCGCGGTTGGACAGGTTGGGTCTCTCGCCGTGCCGGCGGGTGCTGAGGTGATTTCGACCGAGGGGATGGATGTGCTGCCGGGGCTGTGGGACATGCACGTGCACCTCATGATCAACGGGCACGCCGACTATGCGCACTGGTTCAAGCAATACCCGCCGCTGTATCGCTCCACGATCATGCCCGCGTCCGCGCATCAACTGCTCATGGCCGGCGTCACCAGCGCCCGCGACCTCGGCGCACCGCTCGACGACATCCTCGCCATCCGCGAGGCCATTCGTCGCGGCGAGATTCCCGGGCCGACGCTGTACGTCTCCGGTCCGTTCATTCAGCACGAGCCCTATGCCGGTGAAGAGGATTCACGCTGGGGCGTGAACGGCGCCGCGGATGCGCGCGCGAAGGTGAAACGCCTGGCCGATGCCGGCGTCGACGTGATCAAGCTGGTCGATCAGGACCTCATGACCATGGAGGAAGTGCGCGCGGTCGTCGATGAAGCACACAAGCGCAATCTCCCCGTGGTCGCGCACTCGCATCGCCCCGAGGAGATCCGTCGCGGTCTCGAGGCCGGGGTGGATTGTTTCGAACATACGGGCCTGGGATCGGCGCCGGAATATCCCGCGGACATCATCCAGAAACTGCGCGAACGCACGGCGCAGATGCGGCTCGGGCCGATGTTCTGGACGCCGACGGTGCAGGGGCTGATGAATTACGAATCGATGCGCGACAACCCGGAGGTGCTTGACGACGAGTCGTGGCATCGCGGGCTGACGAAAGAGATCGTCGACGACATCAAGACCTCGCTGCGCCAACCTGGTCAACTACCGTACTATCAGCTCACGCCCGCACGGCGTCCCACGCTCAAGCGCAAGATCGAGCAACTGCGCGAAGCCGGCGTGGTGCTGCTGATCGGAACCGACAGCGGCATCCCGATGAACTTTCACTCCCAGACGACATGGAATGAGCTCGACGTATGGGTGCGCAAGCTGGGCATCCCGCCGATGGAAGCGATTCGCGGAGCGACCTATTGGCCGGCCGTGGCGATGAAGGTGTCGAAGGACGTCGGCACCGTCACGGCGGGCAAATATGCGGACATCATCGCCGTGCGCGGGGACGTGCTCGAGCACATCGATTTGTTGTCGCGCGTGGACGTGGTGGTGCAGCGCGGGAAGCGCGTGAAGTAGAACGCCGGCGGCCCAGACGGGATTACGCGGCTGCGGCCGCCGCACTCCATAGCGCTCACTCCGGCCGCAACGCCATCATCGGATCCACGCGCGTGGCACGGTGCGCGGGCAGGTAGCTTGCCGCCAGCGCGACGCACAGCAGCACCAGCGCGACTGCACTGAACACCGTCGCATCCGTGGCCTCCACGCCGTACAGCAATGCGGAGAGGACGCGCGTGGCGGGGAACGCGACGACCAAACCGAGCGCGATTCCGATCGCCGCGACCTGCACTCCGTCGCGCACGACGAGACCGCGCACGCCGCTCGCGTCCGCGCCGAGGGCCATGCGGATCCCCATCTCCTGCGTGCGTTGTGACACCGAGTACGACAGCACGCCGTAGATGCCGATCGACGCGAGCAGCAGTCCGAGGGCGGCGAAGAGCGTCAGCATCGTCGCGTTGAAGCGCGGACGCGAGATCGTTCCCTCGACGAGAGACTCCAGCGTCCTCACGTTCGTCACGGGCATGCCCCGATCGAGCGATCGCAGCACGCGCGTGACCGGTGCGGCGACCGCGGCGGGCTCGCCTTTCGCCGCGACCGCGAGCGTAAAGGAGAGGCCGCGGTCATGCACGGAGTTCACGTAGATCGCCGGAGCCGGGTCTTCGCTGAGTCCTTTCTGTCGCACGCTGCTGACGACGCCGACGATCTCGCCTTTCAGCAGGTCGAACCATTCGAGTCCGATGCGCTTGCCGAGGGCGTTGCCTCCCAAGTAGCGCCGCGCGAACGCGTCGTTCACGACGAACTGTGCCTGCTCCGGCGCGAGCGCATGCTCTTCGGGCGCGCGGCCCGCCAGCATCTGCATCCCCATCGCGCGGAAGTAGTCGCCGGCGATCATGCGGATGTCGGCCTCCGGCTCGTGTCCCGGCGCCGGTGCCGGCATGCCTTCGATGAAGAAGCCCGTGTTGCTCCGCGAATCCGTGAAGGGCATGTTGGCGCTGACGATCGCGCCGGCGTGCGCGACGCCCGGCACGCTGCGCACCTCGTCGAGCATGTGCGTCACCATGGCCCGCCGCTTCTCCGGCGTCGCGTACGCATTCGGCAGCACGACGCGCATCGTCACCACGCCGTCCGTGTGCAGGCCGGGATCGACGCGCTCGAGCTTCGCGAAGCTCTTGATCAGGAGCCCCGCGCCGATGAGCAGCACCGTAGCCAGCGCGACCTCGATGACAATGAGCCCGTTGCGGAATCGCTTGCCGCGCCGGTCCTGACTCGAGCCGCGCGTCGCCGACGCGAGTCCCGATTGCAGGTTTGTACGCGACGCTTCGAGCGCAGGCGCGAGTCCGAAGATGATTCCGGTCGCGAGGGTGAGCAGCGCAGTCACGGCGAGCACGCGTCCGTCGATCGCGATCTCCGCGGTGCGCGGCATCATCGCCGACTCGGGGATGAAACGGAGAAGGAGCGTCGTCGCACCGACGGCGATGAAGATGCCGAGGATGCCGGCAATCGTCGCGAGGATGATGCTCTCGGTCAGCAGTTGGCGGATCAACTGTCCGCGCGACGCGCCGAGAGCGGCGCGCACGGCCATCTCCTTCGTGCGCGACGTCGAGCGGCTGAGGAGAAGGTTGGCGATGTTCACGCACGCGATGAGAAGCAGGAACGCGACGGCGGCGAAGACGATGAGCAACGCGCGGCGCACGCTGCCGACGACCTGCTCGTGCACGGCGATGACCTTCACGCCCATCCGGGCATTCGACTGCGGTGCCGCCGCTTCGGTCCGCCGGGCGACCACGGCCATCCCCGCCTGCGCCTGCGCGATCGTCACGCCCGGCGCGAGGCGCGCGATCGCGGTGAGATATCGCCCGCGCACTTGCGCGGGGACGGAGTAGGGAATCCACAGATCCGCGCGGCTCTTCGGAACGAGGAACTCCCGCGGCATGACGCCGGCGATGGTGTGCGCCACGCCGTCGATCTGCACCGTCCTGCCGAGGACTCGAGGATCGCCGCCGAACTTGCGCTGCCAGAAGGCGTAGCTGAGAACTGTGATGGGATCGTCGTCGCGTTCGATCACGCGGCCGAGAACCGGCTTCGCACCGAGCGTGCGGAAGAGCGTTCCGCTCGCGTGACCGGCCCGGATGACTTCCGGCTCGCCCTGGCCGGTCATGCTCAGTTCCCAATCGAATGCGGCGCCGAGGGAGGAGAAGAGACGCGTGGTCTGCCGCGTCCATTCGGTGTAATTCGCAGGCGAAACGCGATTCGGCTCCGCGTCCGGCTCGTCGAGGTGCTGCTCCCAGATCATCACCAGGCGCGCGGGATCGTTCAGCGGCAATGGCTGCAGCAGCACGCCGTTGACGACGCTGAAGATCGCGGTCGTCGCTCCGATGCCGAGGGCCAGGGTGAGAATCGCGATGACCGCGAAACCGGGATGCACGATGAGCGAGTGGATGCCGTGTCGGATGTCCTTCCAGAGCAGATCCATGAAGTGCGCTTACGGCAACGGCGCTGCCATGTTGCCGTGCCTGCTCTGTCAACGAGTTAGCGCGGAAGCCGTGGGGAGAAGTGTCCGTTCATGGGATTCGGTGTTTCAGTCGCGAACATCGAGCGTGCGCCGAAGATCAAAAGTCAGCCCGACGGAACTCGGATCAAGTCGCAGTACCGGGAGAGCATCTCGCCGAGATCGTTAAGCATCCCCGCCGGCTCGGATGAAGGGGGCAGTCGAAGTGGCGGCGGATCGCGGGATCGCCCCACGTGCGAGCCAGCTCCGGCGCGATCTGGGCCGTTGCGCGCGTGCCGCGATTTCTTCGAAGGGAATGGGAGCGTGGCGCAGCGGTCGTGGACGTACTGGATCCGCTCCGGCCAGAAGCCGGCCAGCACTTGTTCGTTGAAGGGCTGCAGGACCGCATTGCCTTCCGCGAAATCGCGCGGGCCTGCTAGGCTTCCGGAATGACGTCCCGACACCTTTCGCTCCTCGCGGTCCTCCTGTGCGGCGCCCCGTCCGTGCGAGGGCAGGAAGCGCTCGACGTCACGTTCTTCGTAACCGGCGATACGCACATCGGAGACACCACCCGCTTCATGACGGACCAGATCGCCGCCAATCACGTGCGCGCGCTGAACGAGCTCGCAACGCCCGAAGGACGGTTGAAATGGCCGGACGCGGCGATCGGCGCCGGAACCCCGATCCCGATGCCCGAGGCGGTCTTCGTGGCCGGAGATTTGATGGTCGACAACGCCATCAACGAACATCCGATGGCGAAGAAGCTCTTGCGCCAGTTCTACGTCGACCGGCCCCACGCGCTGCAGGCCCACGCCTATCTCGCCGCCGGCAACCATGACGTCGTCACCCACAACGATGCGTTCACCCCCCTCGGACTGGCGAACATGATCGGCGTGAACCAGATCGTGGAGGAAACCTCCCGCCTTCAACGCGTCGCTCTGTTCCAGTCGACGTGGTCCGCGGCCGTCGCCGTGCCGAACCATTACGCGGTGACGATGGGCGCGAACGGACGGCTGCTCGTGGTGGTGCTCAGCCCATCGATCGCCGAGCCGTGCCGCGCGATCAGCGCGGACGGGAGGCTCACCAACCATGGGCTGACGAGAGGTCCCGCGGAGTCGGACTGCGACGCGGTGGCGTGGCTGAAAAACACGCTGCAGGAGCACGTCACGCGGACCGGCACCGCCAATGCGCCGATCGTCATCATCCAGCACTACGGATACGACCCTCCCGGCATTGGCCGCAATGCCGACGCATGGTCGAGCTACTGGTGGAATCCGGAGGTGCGCGCGCTGTTCGAGGAGGCCATCCGCGGCTACAACGTGCTGGCCCTCATCAACGGGCACGCGCACGTGGTGGCGCGACTCGATCCTGCGCCGGTCAAGGTGACGGCGAAGGCGCAGCCCGTCTTCGGAGAAGACGTGTCGGTCTCCGTCGAGGTCGGGTTCGAGGGGACCCGCGGCTGGGCGGACGTCGATCGCAACGGCACGCTCGACTTCTGCCGCATCCTGTCGAGCCGCGGCGCCTATCCGAGCTGCCGCCTGTTCGACGGAACGAAATTCACGACCAGGGAGGTCTCGGGCGACAGGCTTGACGCAGGCTGGGACATCGAGGACGGCCGAGCCTGGGTGGATGTGAACGACGACGGCTACGCCGACTTCTGCCGCGTGGTCGGGAGTCCCGCGCGCGTCGATTGCACGCTCTCCACGGGAACGGGTTTCGGCAACACCATCAGCTCGCCCGACATCGGGGGCGGCGGCGCCCGCGGCGCGCACATCCGCTTCTGGGTCGACGCGAACAAGGACCGCAAGACGGACTTCTGCCATGTCTCGGGCACGACCGTCACCTGCCATCTCTCGAGCGGCAAAGGCTTCGACAAAACGATTGCAGGCAGCGTCGGCGACGCCGGGTGGAAGGCCGGACGTGCGTTCGCGGACGTCGATGGCGACGGCAACCTCGATTACTGCAGGACCATGACGGAGGGCGATCGAAAGTTCCCGCGCTGCGCTTTGTACCGCAATTCCTTCAACGATTCGACGTTCGTCTCCACCAGGCCGCTCGATATCGGCGCCGACGCCGGACGGACGTTCGTCGATGTCAATGGGGATCGCTTCGCCGACTTCTGCCGGCTGACCGACTATCGCGAACCGGGCAGCAACCTCGGCGCAGCGCGCTGCACGCTGTCGAACGGCCACGGTTTCGTCGATGAGATTCACACGCCCGTGGCCTTCTACGAATGGCCTCCGAAGCCGGCCAGCCGCGGCATCGACCTCGGCTTCGATGCCGGTCGCGCCTGGGCCGACTTCGACAACGACGGCAACCGCGAGTTCTGCCGTCCGATCATTCGAGACAGCGAGTTCGGCGGCCGTGTCGCATGCGCCGCCATGAGTGGATACGACGTCTTCGGACCGCGACTCGATCCCGGCTTCGCATCGTCACGGTCGTGGGTCGATGTAAACAACGACAACCGCGCCGACTACTGCCGGATCACCGGCCGCGACTCCGGCACCGGCACGGTCGGTTGTGTTCTCGCGAAGGCGATCGACGCGAAGACGCCGCCGGTGGTCGCGTTCACCGTTGCCTCCGGACACTGCGGCAGCGGCAATGACGGCGGCCTCACCGTCTTTCGCGTCACCGAGAACCGGTTCGAAGCGGCCGACGTCGACAAGATCGGCCCCTGCGCCGACAAAAATTACATGGGCACCGTGCAGATGCGCGACTTCCTCTATTCGAAGCCGATCGTCACACGGTGACGGCCGGCATATGGCTACGTTTACTCCATGAGCTACGAAACGTCCCCGCTGGCGGCGCGAGCTGTTCGCGGTCGAGATGGCGTTCACGGTGCTCTTCACGGTCGAGCACATCCTCCGTCTCATCGCCGTCCGCCGTCCCCTGGCCTACGCGCGCAGCTCCTCGGCATCGTCGACCTGCTGGGAGTCGCGCCGACGTGGCTCACGCTGTTCGTTCCGGGCGCGCAACTGTTCCTCACCGTGCGCGTGCTGCGGCTGCTGCGCATTTTCCGCATCCTGAAGCTGACTGAGTACCTCAGCGAGGCAGGCGTGATCATCGGCGCGCTCATGTACATGGTCGAAGGGCCGAGGCATGGCTTCGACAACATCCTCGTCTCGATGTACCGGGCGATCGTGACGCTGACGACGGTCGGCTACGGCGACCTCTCGCCGCAAACGCCGCTTTGGAAGTTTCTCGCATCGATGGTGATGATCATCGGCTACGCGATCATCGCCGTCCCCACGCGCATCGTGACGTCCGAGCTCACCGCCCCGCGCGGCCGCGGGCATTCGCGGCAGTCGTGTCCCGCCTGCGGACGCGAAGGCCATGACGACGACGCCACGCACTGCAAGTTCTGCGGCGCGACGTTGTAAGACGGGAGGCCTCCCGGTCTAGTAGGATTCCGCGATGCGTCTCGCACTGATCCTCCTCATCGCGTCCCTCACCTCCCCGCTCCTCGGCGCATCGAAGGCGGAGAGCATCGATGCGCTGCTGCGCAAGTACAACGAATTACGACAATTCAATGGCACGGTGCTGGTCGCCGGCGAATCCGGCGTGATCCACAAGAAGGGCTACGGCTACGCGAATTTCGAGTGGCAGATCCCCAACACGCCGGACGTCCGTTTCCGGCTCGGATCGCTCACGAAGCAGTTCACGTCGATGGTGATCATGCAATTGGTGGCCGAGGGGAAGATCAAGCTCGAGGATCGCGTCACGACGCATCTGACGGATTACAGGAAAGACACCGGCGATCGCATCACCATTGCGCACCTGCTCAATCACACCAGCGGGATTCCCAGCTACACCGGCCTGCCCGGCTTCTTCCAGAACGAATCGCGCGATCCATATACGCCCGCCGACTTCGTCAAGAAATGGGCGAGCGGCGACCTCGAGTTCGAGCCCGGCACGAACTGGGCCTACAACAACTCCGCCTATTTCCTCCTCGGCGCGATCATCGAGAAGGTCACCGGAAAGACGTATGCCGAGGCGCTGCAAGAGAGGATCTTCGACCCGCTCGGGATGAAGGCATCGGGGTACGACCTGCCCACGCCGCTCATTCCCAGGCGCGCCAGCGGTTACTACCTCGCCGGCGGCCGATACTTCAACGCGCCGTATCTGGACATGACCATTCCTTATGCCGCGGGATCGCTGTATTCGACGGTGGAGGATCTCTACCTGTGGGACCGCGCGCTCTACACGGAGAAACTGCTGAAGGAGGATTTGAAGAAGCAGATCTTCACGCCGGGGCTGCGCGACTACGGCTTCGGCTGGTCGATCCGGAAAACGAAGCTCGACGATCAGAAGACGGAGTTGAGCATCATCCGGCACAACGGCGGGATTCACGGATTCAGTACCGTGCTCGTACGGGTCCCGGAGCGAAAGGAGCTCGTGGTGCTGCTCGACAACACTTCGCGCGGCGACACGCTCGATGCCCTGGCGTCGGGCATCCTCAGCATCCTGCACGATGTCGAGCCGCAACAGCCGAAAAAGCCGATCGCGGAGGAGCTGCAGTCGATCGACCGCGACGGCGCGGCCATGGTCGCCCGTTATCGCGAGCTGCGCAGCCAGAAGCCGCGTGAGTACGACTTCCGCGAGCCGGAGCTGAACACGCTCGGCTACACGTTGCTGCAGAACGGCCGCATCGCGGATGCAATCGAGGTGTTCCGCCTGAACGTGGAGATGTTCCCGGAGTCCGCCAACGCGTACGACAGCCTCGGCGAGAGCTATGCCGCGGCCGGCAACAAGGAGCTCGCGCTGGCCAACTATCGCAAGTCTCTGGAGCTCGACCCGAAGAACGCGAATGCCCGCGCAGTCATCGAGCGACTGGAGAAGCCTGCGCCGACAGCGGAGGAGATGAAGTACCCGCTCGACGCGTTCGTCGGCCGCTATCAGCTCGCGCCGTCGTTCATCCTTTCGTTCTTCGTCGAGGACGGAAAGCTGATGACGCAGGCAACCGGCCAGAACAAGCTGTCCCTCACTGCTGAATCGGCGACCGAGTTCGCGGTGGTCGGCGTCCCTGCGCGCCTCGCGTTTCACATGGGTGCCGATGGCAAGGCCACGGCGGTGACGCTGTTCCAGGGCGGCCAGGAAAAGAGAGCCGAGCGAATCGCAGAATAGCGGTGACACCGGGGACCTCCGGCGGCGCCAACGGTCTTCGACATGACGGACTGATGGTAACCACGCCGGCCCGTGACGACCGGAGGGCCTCCCGCCGTCATTGCTGGCGATGCCGCGACGGGCCGTCCTGTCTGCGCAGGTTCTGCGCGGTGTTGATCAGGCCCACGTGCGAGAACGCCTGCGGGAAGTTGCCGAGTTGGCGCAGGGCGACGGGGTCGTACTGTTCGCTCAGCAGGCCGACGTCGTTGCGCAGCGCGAGGAGGCGCTCGAAGATCTCCTCGGCCTCCTCGTAGCGGCCGGACAGCGCGAGAGTGTCGGCGAGCCAGAACGTGCAGAGCAGAAACGTCCCTTCGCCCGGCGGCAGGCCGTCGATCGTCTCGGACGTCGGATAGCGATGGAGGAGGCCGTGGTTCTCGAGCTGCGCGCGGATGTGCGCGATGGTGCCGATCATGCGCGGGTCGTCGGCGGCGATGAAGCCGAGGGCCGGGAGCATCAGCAGGCTGGCGTCGGCGTTCGGTGAGCCGTAGAACTGCGTGAAGGCGTTGACGTCGTCGCGGAAACCTTTCTCGAGGATCTCCGCGCGAATCTCATCGCGCATCGCGCGCCATCGCTCGACCGGTCCTTTGAGCGCGAACTTCTCGACCGCGGAGACGGCGCGGTCGAATGCCACCCAGGCCATGACCTTCGAGTGCGTGAAGTGCCGCCGCGGGCCGCGCACTTCCCAGATGCCCTCGTCCGGTTCCTTCCACCCGCTCTCGAGAAAACGCATCAGCGCGGACTGAACGCGCCATGCGTCATCGCTCGGCGGGAGGTCGAGCTTACGCGTGAGATGCAGCATGTCCATGACTTCGCCATACACGTCGAGCTGGTATTGCTTGAACGCGGCGTTGCCCACACGCACCGGCGCCGAGCCCTCATAGCCGGGCAGCCAGGGGATCTCCAACTCGGTGAGATGCCGCTCGCCGCGGATGCTGTACATGATCTGCAGTTCTTCCGGCAGTCCTGCCGCAGCGCGCACGAGCCACTCCCGCCAGGCGATGGCCTCTTCGGTGTATCCGCCGCCCAGGAGCGCGTAGATCGCGAACGTTGCGTCGCGCAGCCAGCAGAGGCGGTAGTCCCAGTTGCGCACGCCGCCGATCTGCTCGGGCAGCGACGTCGTCGCGGCGGCGACGATGCCGCCGGTGGGCGCGTACGTGAGCGCCTTGAGCGTGATGAGCGATCGCATCACCGCCTCGCGCCATTTGCCGTCGTACGTGCAGCGCGAGGACCAGTCGCGCCAGAACTGCTCGAGATGGATGAGCGCCGCGTGAGGATCTTCGCGCGATGGATGAGGGTGATGGCTCTCCGTCCAGGTGAGATCGAACGCGACGCGCTCGCCGGCGGCGACTTCGAACTCGGCCACGGTCGTGAAGTTCTCGCCGCGCAACGGCACGTCGGCGCGCAGGAAAACCGTGTCCGGCCCTGCGATGGCGCGGATGCCGCGGATGCCACGTTCGTCGACCGCACGCACCCACGGCACGATGGAGCCATAGTCGAAGCGGATCGAGAAATCCATGCGCATCGGCACGCGCCCTTCGACGCCCTCGACGATGCGCATCAGGTCGATCGCGTCGGTGCGCAGCGGCATGAAGTCGACGACGCGCACGCGTCCGCCGGCGGTCTCGAACGTGGTCTCGAGGATCAACGTGTCGTCGCGATAGCGGCGTTGAACATCACGTACCGGCTCGGCCGGAGCGAGTTTCCAGCGCCCGTGGTCGGGCGTGCCCAGGAGCGCCGCGAAGCAGGCGGGGGAATCGAAGCGCGGGACGCACATCCAGTCGATCGAGCCGTCGCGCGCCACGAGCGCACACGTCTGCAGGTCTCCGATGAGCGCGTAGTCTTCGATCTTCGACGTCACAGGCGGCCATCATAGGAGTTTGGTGCCGGCCCTGACGAAGAGCGGGATTTCGAAATGGCGACGGTTCTCGGGATCTCCCCATCTGCGAGCCAGCTCCGGCGCGATCTCGTCGGTCGCGCGAGTGCCTCGCTCCTGCAGATAGCGCTGCGACGCGGACCAGGTATCGAGAAAGGCCAGGAGCTCGTGCAGGTTCCAATCGGCGGTCATGACGAACGGCGGCGCCGCGATTTCTTCGAACGGAAACGGGAGCGTGGCATAGCGATCGTGCACGTACTCGATCCGCTGCGGCCAGAAGCCGGCCAGCACTTGTTCGTTGAAGCGATGCAGGATCGGATTGCCTTCCGCGAAATCGCGCGGGCCGTACGAGAAGAGCGCGATGAGCGCGCGTGGCTTCGCGACGCGATGAACCTCGCGATAGAAGCCGTCGAGCTCGAACCAATGCGCGGCGGCGCCGGCCGTGATCAGGGCGACCGAGGAGCCGGGAAGCGAGCTGTGATCGGCGGCTTCATGGCGATACTCGACGCGCTCGTGGCGTTCCGCGTGTGCGAGTTGATCGCTGCTGGCATCGGTGGCGACGACGCGGTCGAAGTGATTCGCGAGCGCTACTGCGACCTGACCGTTGCCCGTCCCTGCATCCCACGCGAGCGAGCGATCCGGCGCCATGGATCGCAGCCACGCGAAGAGCGCGTCCGGATAGCGCGGACGGTGCCGCGCATACGCGCCGGCATGGCCGGAGAAGTGATCTTCGTACGTCATGTTGATTCTGGAACGATGGTGCACCATCTCCGTCGGTGCGGCTACGCTTACCCGATGAGCTACGACTCGTCGCCCTGGCGGCAGCGCCTGCACACCGTCATTTTCGAAGCCGACACGCGCGCGGGACGCACGTTCGATGTGGCGCTGATCGCGTGCATCGTCGCCAGCGTCGTCGTGGTCGTGCTCGAGAGCATCCCATCGATCGGGCTGCGCTGGCGCCGCGAGCTGTTCGCGATCGAGCTCGCGTTCACGGTGCTCTTCACGATCGAGTACATCCTCCGCCTCATCGCCGTCCGCCGCCCCCTCGCCTACGCCCGCAGCTCCCTCGGCATCATCGACCTGCTGGCGGTCGCGCCGACGTGGCTCACGCTCTTCGTTCCGGGCGCGCAATTCTTCCTTACGGTGCGCGTGCTTCGGCTGCTGCGCATCTTCCGCATCCTCAAGCTGACGGAGTACCTGAGCGAAGCGGGCGTGATCACCAGCGCGTTGCGCGCGAGCCGCCGCAAGATCTTCGTTTTCCTCTTCGCCGTCGTCACGCTGGTGATCGTGATTGGCGCCCTGATGTACATGATCGAGGGGCCGCAGCACGGCTTCGACAACATCCTCATCTCGATGTACTGGGCGATCGTGACCCTGACCACGGTGGGCTACGGCGACCTGTCGCCGCAAACGCCGCTCGGGAAATTCATGGCGTCGCTGGTGATGATCATCGGCTACGCGATCATCGCCGTCCCCACCGGCATCGTGACGTCCGAGCTGACCGCGGCACGCGGCCGCGGGCATTCACGGCAGTCCTGTCCCGCGTGTGGACGCGAAGGCCACGACGACGACGCCACGCACTGCAAGTACTGCGGTGCGGCGTTGTAGACGAGATGCCTCCGACGGCCGGGGCGGGCGGCCCGGACGCGACACAGCGTCGTTTATTGGGAGAGCAGTGTCGCGGAGGCCTCCCGTTCACCGTTCGCGCGCTTCGTCGCGCGCCTCCTCGCGCGGCTCGTGTTTCTTGCGTGCCTGTTTCGCGAGCAGCGGATCGGGCACGACATGGCCGAGCTTCGTCTGCACGTTGTACTTGAGCGGCACGATGACCTTGTCGTCGCCTTTCATCAACGCATCGAAGCCTGCCTTGGCGACGTCGGCCGGATCGGCCAGGTGCTCGTCGAGGATCTTGCTGTCGGTCGCGTTCGCGCGTTCGAAGAAATTCGTGTCGGTCGGCCCGGGCATCAACGCCGTCACGGTCACGCCGCTCTCGCGCAGTTCCTCGCGCAACGCCTGCGAGAACTCGTAGACGAAGGCCTTGGTCGCGCCATAAACGCTGAGGTACGGAATCGGCGTCTTCGACGCGACGGATGCGGTCATGAGAATGCGGCCGGAGCCGCGCTGCGACATCCGCGGCGCGAAGTATTTCGTGAGCTCGACGCAGGCGATCGTATTGAGATAGATCATCGCCACCTCTTCGTCGAGATCGGTCTCCACGAATTTGCCGTACACGCCGACGCCGGCGTTGTTGACGAGCACGTCGACCTCGCGGCCGAGCCGCTGCACTTCGTGGACGACACGGCGAGTACCGCCCGGACGCGACAGATCGGCCTCGATCGTTTCCACGCGTCCCTCTCCGAGCTCGCGCAGCATCATCGCCGCGCCATCCAACCCCTCACGATCCTCGGCCACAAGAATCAGATCGTGTCCGTTCTGGATGAACTGCTTGGCGAGCTCGAGTCCGATTCCGCTCGACGCGCCAGTGATGAGAGCGACTGGTTTGCTGTTGTTCATGCAGTGAAGCACTGCAAAAAAGAGGCGCGCGCCGCTTACGTCACTGCGCGCGGCCGCCAGAGGAGGTCGCGGTCATGAACGTGCTGTTCTTACCGGCGACGAATGCGCCCGCCGCCTATGGTCAGTCGGAAGACCCGATGAAGTGCGGCAGCGCCAGCTGCCGCACTTCATCGCGATTTACTGAATCGCCGCGGGATCCATCCACAACACTTCCCAATGGTGTCCGTCGAGGTCGTAGAAGCTCCATCCGTACATGAAGCCGTGATCCATCGGGTCTTTTGCGTGCCGGCCGCCGGCGTCGATGGCCTTGCGCACCATCTGATCGACCTCCGCACGGCTCGTGCACGACAACGCCAGCAAAGCCTCGGTGTTCTTCGCGGTGTCGCAGATCTCGTTGTCGGTGAACCCGCGGAAGAAGGGCTCAGTCAGCAGCATCACGTACGCCTTGTCGCTGATGATCATGCAGGCCGCTTTGTCATCGGTGAATTGTTGATTGAAGGTGAAGCCGAGGCCGGCGAAGAAGGCTTTCGATTTCTCGAGGTCGCGGACCGGGACGTTGACGAAGATTTCGCGTGACATTGTTTTCTCCTTATGCGCTCGGCAGCAGCGCGCGCACGCGGCGGTCGCGCAGCCACAGGCCGCCCCACAGCAGCGCGGCGACGTAGACGGGAAAGAGGATGTGGCTGAAGAGCGGGTTGTCGATGCGGACGTGCGTGGCGACGGCGCCGCCGAGGTAGCCGGTCCACAAGATGGCGCCGAGGACGGCGGTGCGCGGCATGAGATAAAGAATCAGACAGATCGCCTGGATGATCCCCAGCGGCAGGATCACCTCGGTCGAATAGCCGAGCTGCGTCGTGCCCTCGATCACCGCGGCCGGCCGCATCAATTTGCCGATCGCATCGAACAGCAGGAACAGCAGGGCGATGCCGCTCATCACGCGGCCGGTGAACACGGCCCTGGGGGATACGTCGAAGGTGGGAAGGGTCGGGATTGCAACGCTCATCGTGGTCTCCTTCAGTTGGTTGTCGAAGGTATAGACCGCGGGCGATCGCGAAACTCATCGGTCGAGGTGAAAAAGTTGATGACCCCTCATCAATGAGCGTCCCTAGGTAGCCTTCTCCCCTCCGTGAGGGGAGAAGGTGGCCGAAGGCCGGATGAGGGGTAACCCGAACATCGGGAACAGCGTCTCGGTATCGAGGAACGAATTCCAGCCGGCGATGCGGCCGCCGTCGAGCTCGAGGACGATCAGCGCCCACGCCTGATGCGTGCCCGGCGCCGCGCCGACGCGATATTGCGCGAAGGCGGGCGAGCCGGATGCGGATACCGGCACCAGTCGCGATCCGCGGCATGGCGCGCCAGGTCCGTTGAGCCACAAGCGCACGCTTTCCGGTCCCTGCAGCCACAACGCATACGGCGGCATCGAGAACGTCGCGTCTTCGCGCAGCAGCGACACGAGTCCGTCCACGTCGTAGCGCTGGAACGCATCGACGTAGCGATCGAGCAGCTCGGACTCTTCTTCGTTCAACGCACTCGCTGACGCGGCTTTGCGTGCGGCCATGGTCGCGCGTGCGCGTTGCAATCCGCTGTTCACCGCGGCGACGGTCATCTCCAGCGCTTCGGCGACTTCGGCGGCGGACCAGCCGAGGACATCGGTGAGGAGGAGCGCGGCGCGCTGGCGCGGTGGGAGATGCTGCAGCGCCGCAACGAACGCCAAGCGAATACTCTGACGCAGCGCCGTAAGCTCGAACGGATCGGCATCGGCGGGTATCGCGCGCGCGTCCGGGATCGGCTCGAGCCAATGCGTGCGCTCGCGCGTTTCGAGCGTGGCATGCTCGAACGGCGTGGCCGGCCCTTCCTCGATCGGACGCATGCGACGCGCACCTTCCGAGAGCATGTCGAGGCAGACGTTCGTGGCGATGCGATACATCCACGTGCGCGTCGATGCACGGCCTTCGAAGCGATCGAGGCTGCGCCACGCACGGATCATCGTCTCCTGCACGGCGTCATCCGCGTCGGCGGCGGAGCCAAGCATGCGATAGCAGTGGCCAGTGAGTACGGTGCGATGCGCTTCGAGCTCCGATACGTCGACGTGCATGTTGCGATATTACTGGACCGGGGGGCCTCCGGCGGAGGCCTCCCGGTCCGGTGATCACGCCACGCGCCCGTCTGTCATGCGAATAATGCGATCGGCGTGATGCTCGATGCGGGTGTCGTGACTGACGATGACCACGCCGCGGCCCTCGGCGCGGGCGGTGTCGGTCAGAAGCGCGATCGCGGCCTCGCCCGCGGCGGAGTCGAGACTGCCGGTCGGTTCGTCGGCGAGGATGAGATCGGGTTGATTCGCGAGGGCACGTGCGATGGCGACGCGTTGCTTTTCGCCGCCGCTGAGCACGCGCGGCGAACGTTCCCCGAGATGCAACGCGTCGACATGTGAGAGCATCTCGTCCGCGACGCGCTTTGCTTCACTCGCGCCGCACATTTCCAGCACGAGCTGCACGTTCTCGCGCACGCTCAACACGTCGAGCAGGCGAAAGCCCTGGAAGACGAAGCCGACGTGGCGGAGGCGGAACGCAGTGAGCTCGGCGTCGGTGAGCTCGTGCAGCGCGCGGTTGCCGAGGTGGATGGTGCCGCGCGTGGGGCGCATCAGGCCGCCGAGCATGGAGAGCAATGTGGTCTTGCCGCTGCCGTTCGGTCCGATGATGAGCACGACTTCGCCGCGGCTCACAGTCAATGAGACATCGTTCACGGCGCGCACGACCACACCCGACTCGTAGTCCTTCGACAACCCATCCGCCCGCAGCAACACTTCGCTCACGCCCGGAACACCTCGGCCGGATAGATCCGTCGCAGCAATCGCACGGGCGCCGAAGCGGCCAGCGCGCCGATCAGCAACGTGCACGGCACGATCAGGAGCAGTGTCGGCGTGTAACGAATCGCCAGCGATGGAACGGCTTCCAGTAACACGGGCGTGAGCAACGCGACGCCGAGTCCCGCGACGAGACAACCCGCGCCGGTGACGAGCAGCGCCTGCCCGACCACGATGCGCAGCAGGTAGCGCTGGCTGGCGCCGAGTGCTTTGAGCGTTGCGTAGTCTTCACGGCGCTCGAGCACGGAGTTGTAGAGCATCAGCGCGACGATGAGCGCGCAGACGAATGCGCCGAATGCGGCCGCCGTCGCGAACACGGGCAGCACGCCGACGTCCGCCTCATCCTCGTGGAAGCGCACGAAGTCGTCGGCTTCATGCACGGCCAGCTCGGGGAACGCCGCACGAATCCGCCGCGCAACCTCGGCGCGATTCGCACCCTGCTGCAATCGCAGCACGATGAAGCTGGCGAGGCCGTCGAGGCCGAGGATGGCTTCGGCGTCGTCGAGGCGCGCGAAGCCGAATTGCGCGACGAGCGCATTCGTGCCGTCGCTGACGCCGGCGATGCGGAAGCGTTTGCCCTGGATGTCGAGGTGCTCGCCGAGAGCGAGGTCGTATGTTTTGAGGTAGGCGCGGTCGAGGATGATCTCGGACGGTTTCAGATCCGTCGTGCCTTCCGTCACCGTCGTCGGCCCGCCCGCTTTCGTTTGCGGATCGTAGGCGAGCACGAAGATGGTCGAGGAGCGACGGCCGCGGATGTTCGCCTTCGTGATCAGGCGCGCAAGCGGCGACGCCACCGCCACACCGTCAATCTTCGCGATGTCTTCAGCGAGCGAGACTTCGAGGAAGGAGGAGCTCTTGAGGATGTTGTCCGCGTTCTTTTGCGAGATCCAGATGTCGACACCGGCCGTGCGCACGTAACGAGTAGCGCCATCCTTGGCGCCATCGTGCACCGCGAAGAGAAAGAGGACGAGCGCGACGGTCGCAGCGGTGCCGGAGATCGTGACAAAGAGGCCGCCGCGATTCCGCAGGAGCAAACGCCGCGCGACCGGGATCATGGGCGCTTACTGTAACGCCACGGGAGGCCGGAGACCTCTCGTGGAAGTACTACAGCACGCGCGACGTTCTTGGCGCGGTGCTCGTACCATCCGCTATCGAATGAAAATACTCCTCTCTCTTCTTCTCGCTCTCACCGCTACCGCTGCGCCCGGTCCGCAGTCCGGGCGACCTCTGGTCGACGCACGCGATGTCGTCGGCGTCGTGCAGCACGCCGCAGGCATTGATGTGTATTGGGAACATACGAACGAATTCCAGACGCCGACCCGCACGAAGCTCATGCGGACCATGGTGAGCATGGAAGGCACCTCGCGGCTGTCGCGAGTGCTGGTGCGCGAGTTCGACGGTTGGACATCAACGCGCGTGGACGGCCGCGGAACAAACGTTCAGGCAATGTGGACGACGCTGTCCGGCGACATCATGGCTTCGCCGGTCGCGAACGGCGTGTTGAAGTATCCGCAAGGAAAGCTTGTCTCGGAGTTCGGCATGTATGCCGGCCTCACCTGCCACGCATCCGAATGTGCCGTCATCTACAGCGTGGGCGCCGAGCGACGCGCAACGATCCTCGACGCCGGCAGCAATGCAGTCCATACGTTCACGCTGCCGATGGGCTTTCATCCCGCGACGATTTCGTTCAGCGAGCACGGACTGCTTTTCGTCCGCCATCAATTGCAGGAAGTCCGCGCGGCGCTCGTGCGGCGCGACGGCACCGTGCGATATGACGTCGCCGTCACCGCTGCCGATCCAATGGCCTTCCACGCCGGTCCGCTCGCGATCGCGATGAATGGCTCTCAGCACGTGATTGCATTCGTCGACTACGCGCCGGAGCCCGATGAAGTACACGCGATCACGATCTCCGACGACGGGACGATGAGCGAGCCGGTCCGGCTGCTGCAGGGCGAACGGCACGCCGATCTTCCCACCAATATCTCCGCGCTCTCCCTCGCCAGCAACGGGACGGCTTACGTTCTGACGGGCAGTTACGTGATCGGCAAGCCGTTCGTAATGCGCTACGACAGCGCGTTTCATCCGCTGGACGCGGAACCACAACGCGCATTCGATGTTCCGTGGGCATCAGTACACGCGGATGGTGAGCGTTTCGTCATCGTGTGGTCAGCCCCGCGGCCATATCTGACGATCCTCGCGCCGAACGGCGCGATGACGCCGCGCGTCGAGCTCGATCCGCAGCCCCGCCGCCGCGCTGTGCGCTGAGACGACCGACGGGCCTCCGGCCCCGGACGCCTCCGTAACACAACGTTGCACGTAGCCGCGCGTATACGAACTGGAGGCACACCATGCTCCAGCTGGCGATCATTTTCGTGGCGGCGGCGTTCTTCATCACTCTCGAACGCGTGCGCGCTGCCCGCGGGCTGGTGGTTTCGCGCGGCAGCGTTGAACGTCGCGCAGCTCGCGATCGTGATTGTTGCGGGCCTCACGTGGAATCGCTGGTTCGCCGGGGGTGTCGGTCGGCGGATGTCGGAGCACGTGGGACCGATCGTGGAAGGAGCGATCGACGGCGATTCGATTCACCACGAGGTCGGCGTGCATGATTTCAACTACGGCGACATCACATGGTGGGTCACCTGTTCGGCACGTCGCGCGAGGCGCGGAGTCCACGCGCGCGTGTGGTTTTAGGAATGAACTGGAACGGAAGTTGGGACGGATGCTCGCGTTTCGCGTAACCGCTGATGCTTGAGGGAAACTGAAAATGATGATCACGAACCTCCTCGCCGTCGCCATGCTCCTGGCGTCGACGGCGTTCGAAAACCGCCTGCGCGACGGCGACATCATCTTTCACGAGTCGCGGTCCTCGCAGTCGCGCGCGATCCAGCTGGCGACGAAGAGCCGCTACAGCCACATGGGCATCCTCTATCGCGACGGCAAGCGCTGGTTCGTGTACGAGGCTGTCCAACCGGTGAAGCTCACGCCGCTCGATGCGTGGATTCGCCGCGGCAAGGACGGACATTTCGTCGTGAAGCGCCTACGTGACCCGCTTCCATCAGCAACTCTGCGGCGGATGAAAACGGCCGGCGCGCGATATCGCGGCCGCGGCTACGACCTCTATTTCGAATGGAGCGACGAACGCATTTACTGCTCCGAGCTGGTCTGGAAGATCTACAAGGAAGGCGCGGGCATCGAGCTCGGTCGTCTGCAGAAGTTGCGCGAGTTCGATCTCTCCCATCCCGCCGTCCGCGCGAAGATGCGCGAGCGATATGGGAATCGCGTTCCCGCGAACGAGCCGGTGATCTCGCCGTCCGCGATGTTCGAGGCGAAGGAATTGGTGGAGGTGCTGCGGCGCTGAGTCAAGGCAACGCCGTGTACCCTTCGATCACCGGATGCACGACGAACCGCCCCGCGTTCGTGCTCGGCTGCTCCACGACGATGTCGAGTGTGTACCTGCCGAGGAACCGCGGCGTGAAATGAGTACCCCATCCGTGGTCAGGACCGACGTTGAGCCATTCAAAGGTTACGGATCCGCCGCCAATCGGAACCTCGCGCGACTCTCCACGAATGGATGCCATCGTGCGCAGCCAATCCCACTCTGGTACGAATCGAGACTCGCGGAAGACGATCTCGCAGTTCTCGTTCCGAAGCTGAATCAGCACCTTTCCATCCGGACGCTGCCCGGGCGAAAGATCGCGGCGACCGTATTCGTCGGTGGCCAACGCGTGTCCAACGCGACCGGAGATGCGCAATCCGACGACGTAGCTCATCTCAGGAGCAAGCCGCGTGAAGCGGAAGGTGGAACGGCCCGGCCGTGTGAGGTCGACCGGCGGGAACTCGACCTGAAACGCGGCTACCCCCGAATCGCGCCGGTACACGCCGTCGCCTGAATAGAAAATACCCGAGTTGAACCACGCGACGAAGTACAGGACGAACGTTAGAATCACCGCGACAGGGAGACCGAATCCGATCGCGACAGACCAGAAGAAACAACCGCGCTTCCGGCGTTTCGTCTGATGTTCCGCACGCATCATCGCTCCACCCGGCTCATCGCCACTGTCGCCGCGATCCTCGCCATCGCGCTCGAGCTGCTGCTCGTTCGTGTCAGCGGCGACGGCGCATCCAACGCGTTTGTTTTCCGGGTGGTCCTCGCGGCCATCGCCATCGTTCTGATCTGGTCGCGCGTTGCAATGCTCGCCGCGCTGTGCGCGCTGGTGATGTTCTTCCCCTCAGGCCTCTACGTGCTCGGCGCCGAGAACCACTTCCGCCTTCTCGGCGTCATGCATCTGGTCATTTTCGTCGCCGCGATCATGTTGGGTTTCCGAACGAATAGCAGACCTTCCGCCCGTGGTACTCCGTGAGCTCGGAGAGCGTGTTGCTCTGATATTCGTTCGTCTTGTTCCTGACCGGCAGCAGACCCGTGCCACGAGCGCCGCAACGGCGGATGCAGTTCTCATGACGATCATTGGACGCGCCCGTCACGATTCGGTCAAGCCCGTGAGGAACGCGAATTGCTGCGCCTGCAGCGGGATAGGATCGCGCCTCAACTTGAATGGGAGAAGCTGATGCACAAATGGATGAACTGTGCCGGCGCGCTGCTGATCGCAATGGCGATTAGCGGTTGCGCCTCGAATGGGAATGATGTGACACCCACCACGACGACAGAGACCGCACCACAGGTGACCGAGACGATGCCACCGGCCGAGGTGACGGCGCCTGCGACGCCGCCGGTGGCGATCGATGAGAGCAACCCGCTCCTCGCCGCGTGGACGGGGCCGTACGGCGGCGTGCCGCCGTTCGACAAAATACGCGTCGAGCACTTCAAGCCCGCTCTCGAAGCGGCGATGGCGGAGAACCTCGTCGAGATCGATCGCATCGCGAACGATCCCGCGGCGCCGACCTTCGAGAACACCATCGCGGCGATGGAAGACACCGGCCGCCGCCTCGATCGCGTCGGGACCGCGTACGGCATCTGGAGCTCGACCATGAACGGTCCCGAGTTCCAGGCCGTCGAGCGCGAGATGGCGCCGCGCCTGGCGGCGTTCTCGGACCAGATCACGCAGAACGAGAAACTCTTCCGCCGCATCGACGCCGTCTACAACTCGCCCGACAAATCGCGCCTCACGCCGGAGCAGCAACGCCTCGCGTGGGTCTACTACAACAACTTCGTGCGCTCCGGCGCGCGCCTCTCGCCGGAGGCGAAGAAGCGCCTCTCCGAGATCAACCAGGAGCTCGCCAATCACTTCACGACCTTCAGCCAGAACGTGCTCGCCGATGAGACCGATCAGTTCCTGGTCATCGAAAGCGAAGCCGATCTCGCCGGCCTGCCGCAGTCGCTGAAAGACGCGGCGGCGAACGCCGCGAAAGCGAAGGGACACGAAGGGAAGTGGGTGATCACGAACACGCGCTCGTCCGTCGATCCCTTCCTCACCTACTCCACGCGCCGCCCCCTCCGCGAGAAAGCGTGGCGCATGTTCGTCAACCGCGGCGACCTCGGCGGCCCGACCGACAACAACGCGACCATCACCGAGATCCTCCGCCTCCGCGCCGAGCGCGCCAAGCTCCTCGGCTACAAGACGCACGCGCATTGGCGCGTCGAGAACACCATGGCCAAGACGCCGGAGCGCGCCATGGAGCTGATGGAAGCGGTGTGGACGCCGGCCGTCGCCCGCGTCGGAGAAGAAGTGCGCGACATGCAGCAGCTCGCCAACAAGGAAGGTGCGCGCATCACCATCGAGCCGTGGGATTACCGCTTCTACGCGGAGAAAGTGCGCAAGGCGCGCTACGACCTCGATCAGAACGAAGTCAAGCCGTACCTCCAGCTCGAGAAGCTGCGCGAAGGAATGTTCTGGGTCGCGGGTCAGCTCTTCGGCTTCAACTTCGCGCCGATCACGAACGTCCCGGTCTATCACCCCGACGTGCGCGTGTGGGAAGTGACGAACAAGGACACCGGCAAGCACGTCGGACTCTGGTACTTCGATCCGTATGCGCGTCCGGGCAAACGCTCCGGCGCCTGGATGAACGCATATCGCACGCAGGAGCGTTTCCAGCGCGAGGTCACCACGATCGTTTCGAACAACGCGAATTTCGTGAAGACCGCGGAAGGTCAGCCGGTGCTGATCTCGTGGGACGACGCGGAAACGCTGTTCCATGAGTTCGGCCACGCGCTGCATGGCCTTTCGTCGAACGTCACGTATCCGTCCGTTTCCGGCACCGCGGTCGTGCGCGACTACGTGGAGTTCCCGTCGCAGCTCCTCGAACACTGGCTGTCGACGCCGGAAGTGCTGCAGCGTTTCGCGCTGCATTACCAGACCGGCAAGCCGATCCCGCAGACGCTGGTCGATCGCATCGAGCGCGCGTCGAAGTTCAACGAAGGCTTCGCGACCGTCGAGTATTTGTCGAGCGCGATCGTCGACATGAAGATGCATCTCGCCGGCGATGAGCGCATCGATCCGGATCAGTTCGAGCGCGCGACGCTGGCCGAGCTGGGCATGCCGAAAGAGATCGTCATGCGCCATCGCACGCCGCAGTTCCTGCACGTGTTCTCGAGCGACAGTTACTCGGCCGGTTACTACAGCTATCTCTGGTCGGACGTGCTGACCGCCGACGCGTTCGGCGCCTTCACCGAAGCGGGCGGCCCGTACGATGCAGCCGTCGCTGAGCGTTTGCGACAGAACATCTTCACGGTCGGCAACACGATCGATCCGGCCGAGGGGTATCGCGGGTTCCGCGGACGCGATCCGCGGATCGAAGCGCTGATGGCGAAGCGCGGGTTTACCTCGGCGAGCGAAGAGCCGGCGAGAGAGCGAATGAAGAAGCAGTAGACCGGAACGCCGGCGTCTCGCCGGCTGAGCAGGGAGCGTCTCGCTCCCGTCCTCGTGGACGGCGGCGGGACGCCGCCCGCTCAGCCGGCGAGGACGCCGGCGTTCCACTTTGTTGACCGACGCTCCTCACACCCTGCCGTTACGCTGCACACATGCTCGCCGCGGCGCTGTTGATGCTCACGCTGGCCACTGTCGAAGGAACGGTGGTATCGGACGGCACGCCGTTGCCGGGATGCACGGTGGTCGTGCGCTCGGCGAACGTGACGCGCACGATGATCTCCGACGCGAACGGGCAGTATCGATTCGACGACATCCCGGAAGGTGAGTACGACTCGCGTTCGAGCTCGACAGCTTCCAAACCGCGACACAGCGCTTTGCGGTTCGCGGTGAAGCAGTGCGCCTCCCGCAGCAGGATCTGCCGCTCGTCCTCGCGGAAACAATCACGCTGTCGTGCGGCCGCCTCTGCGAGGACGAGGCTCCCGCCGATCGATACGCCTTTCCTCTCTGCAGTGATTACGAGCTCAATGACGCATTGATCGCGGCCGCCGAGAGCGATGACGCCTCCGCCATCGCGATGCTCGAGACGCGTTATGCATCAGAGCGGAGCGATCGCGAACGGCATCGCATCGGCGTCGCACTGCTCGGAAAAAGCGGGCGCGAATCGGAGATCTGGAAAGAGCTCGAGGCGATCGCGGAGATCGCGCTCCGTTTCCCGAACGACGGTTACAAGCAATCTCCGGAGTTCGCACAATGGTGCGATGCGCGCGGCTTCGACCCGGAACGACATTGGGACCTTGCGTATCATGCGTTGTGGGTGGCGGGACGTGACCCGCGTTCCCGCGCGCTACTCCTGCGCGCTCTCGAGACGGACAACGACATGCTCGTCACCGACGCCATCGAGAATCTCGGCCGCCAGCGCCACTTTTCATCCTTGCCGTTCATCGACAAGGCGCTGCAGCGCATGAGTGACGAGGCGTCTCGCCTCGCGCAGGTCCTCGTCTATTTCGGCGACCCGCGCGCTGATGTCGTTGCGGAGAAATATCTCGATCCTGAAGACATCGAGAGTTACCGCGAGCTCAGCGAGGCGATCTGGAGCGATGGGCTCTTAGCCCGTCGATAGAAAGCCGACGGGCTAAGAGCCCGTCGTTCCAGATGGCTTACCGGCGCCTCGAACGGTATCGTCGACGGTCTTCCCGTCTTTGCTGATTCGAGGAACGCGCCGCGCATCTGAAGATCCTGCGTGAGCCACTGATCGCCCATCGCGTATGCGCGCTCGATCAACTCCGCGGCCTTGCGATAGTCGCGGCGTTCGTACGCCACGCGCGCACGCATGCGCATGCCGCGCGCGCTCACGCGCCACTCCTGCTCAGTCATCTCGATGAAACGCAGCGCTTCTTCCGTTCGACCCAATCGCGTCAATAGATACGAGTGCGCGAGCAGCACTTCCGAGCGTCCCTCGACGTCACCGCCGACGGCGGGCAGCAGCGTCATCGCGGCGGAGTCCTCGCGTTGCGCGATGTCCAACTCGCCACGCTTCGTGCGCGCGGTGGTCAGGCTCGCGTGTCCGAGGAGCTCGAAGCGCGGACGTTTTGCGCGCACGGCCGCGGCAACCGCCTGCTCCATCGTGGCGATGGCCTCCTCCTCGGCGCCGCGCGTGTAGATCAGGATCGCCAGATTGAAGAGGCCGAGGATTTCCGAGGCGGTATCGCCGAGCTCCCGCCCGATCGCGATCTGCCGTCGCACGAGCGGCTCGGCGAGCGCGGTGCGGCCGGTCTGTACGTAGATGGAGGTGAAGTTGCCGAGCACGCGATTGGAGAGCTCGCGGTCGTTGACGCGATCGGCCATCTTCAGCGCCGCGTTGTACAACCGCTCCGCTTCGGCGTGTCGTCGTCGCGCCTCTGCTACCAGCGCGATGTTGTTGAGGAGTTGTGCCTGCATGTGCAGCTCGCGCAACTGCACCGCCGTGGCCAGCGCCGCGCGGAAGGTCTCGTCGGCGCGATCGAGACGGTTGGTGCGCCACAGCGGTTCGCCGAGGACGGTGCGTATGTCCATGGCCAGCTTCGCGTCGGCGAGGTCCTGCGCGATGCGCAACGCTTCGCTCGCGTACCGCTCGCTGCCGGCCCAGTCGGCGCGCATGTTGCGCGTGTGCGCGAGCCGCATCAGTGCCTCCGCGCGCAACCGCCGGTCGCCTTTGCGCTGCGCGAGCTGCAACACCTCGCCGATGAGCCGATCGGCCTCGGCGTGATCGGCCATCTTCGCCTTCGTCTGCGCGAGTGCGAGCTTCGCTTCGGTGAAATCGGGATCGCGATCGACGGCGACCGCGTAGTACTGCGACGACACCTTTGGCCCGCGCGCGAGATCCTCCTGTTCGCCGATCGCATACGCGGTGTTCGCGAAAGGATCGGCGGAGTAACGCGTGCGCAGGCCGGCCGGCGTGGTGGACGGATCGAGACGCAGCGCCAGTTGCCGCACCATCTGATTCGCAGCCTCGGTCAGCACGGACGAGGTGACCTGGCGCGGACTCTCGACGCGATCGCGCGCGGACGCGGCGAAGCGGATCGTGTACTGCTCGCGCTCGTCGGCGACGACCGCCGACTCGATCAACGCGTCGGCGCCGAGCGCATCGAGCAGTCGCCGCCGCTGTTCGTCCGTGAGCGTGGCGCCGGGCGCGATGCGTAAGCCGGTCATGGTGCGCAGCGTGTCGTCTGTCGAAACGACGGCCGCCCGGCGAACGGCGGAGAGTCCGCCCGTCACGAGCTCGCTCAGTCCGCGCTCGACCCATCGCAGCGACGCGTCGCCCGTCTCGTTGCGGAACGGCAGCACCGCGACGCGCCGGCCGCGGTTTTCCGCGAACACGGCGCGCGATTCGGCGTAGGAGCGAACGGCCGCCATGGTCCCGCCGAGAACGAGGAGCAGCGCGAATGCGAACGATGCGGCCAGCCAGCGGCGTCGCACGCGCGTGGGGCGCGCGAGCGCCCTATCGATCATGTTCGCGGCTTCGGCCGCGGTCGGCCGATTGCCCGGATGATGGGAGCTCAGTTTTCGCAGCAGTGTGTTGATGTCGCGGCGTCCGAAATCGCGCCATTGGATTGCGGCGCCGCGCACGCGTACCAGCAATTCGGCGAACGACTCGGTGTCGCCGTACGCGCGATGGCCGCTGAGCGATTCGTACAGCACGATGCCGAGGGAGTAGACGTCGCTGGCGCCGTCGAGCGGCAGACCGCGGGCCTGCTCTGGCGACATGTACGTGACGGTGCCGACCAGTGTGCCGGCGGACGTGCGCGATGCGTCGGGTGCGGTCGTGGCCTGGACGCGGCCGAGCACCGCTGTTTTCTCGATGTCGTCGGCGTCGAAGTCGAGCTCCTCCACCTCCGCTGCGGGCAGATCGCCGGCGAAACGCGCCAGGCCGAAGTCGAGCACTTTCACCTCGCCCGATTTCGTGATCATGACGTTGTCCGGCTTGAGGTCGCGGTGCACGATACCGCGCGAGTGTGCGGCGACGAGCACGCGCGCGATGGTGAGCGCGATGCGCAACGCTTCGTCGCGCGTGATACCGCGGGCGATGCGCTCGCGCAGCGTCTCGCCTTCGATCAGCTCGAGGATGAGATAGTCGCCGTCGACGCGCTCGAGGACGTCGTAGATGCGGCAGATGTTCGGATGATCGAGCTGCGACAGCGCGCGCGCCTCGCGCAGGAAGCGCGTGCGGATGGCGGAGCTGCGGTGCGCGGCGTGGACTTCCTTGACCGCGACCGGGCGCTCGAGCCGCTCATCGAATCCGCGGTAGACCGATCCCATGCCGCCGACGCCGAGCAGCGCGTCGATGCGGATGCGTCCAAGACGCGATCCGGGATCGAATGGCACGCAAGAATTCTAAGCGGTCTACTGAAGCGACGGACTCTCAGTCCGTCGGTGTGGTTTTCGACCGGCTGAGAGCCCGTCGCTCCAGATGGTTACCAGAGCCCAGGCACGAGTCGCTTGGTCCTGCTCATGTAGGTCTCGTAAGCGTGGCCGAACTGTTCGCGCATCAAGGTTTCCTCGCGCCCGACTCGCAGCGCGAAGAGCAACGCTACCGCCACGAGATAGGCAGGACCGGCGATCCAGTTGGGAATCACGAGTGCCTGCCCTGTCGCGTAAAGGAGCAACGGTCGCGACGGTGGACAAACGCCGGTAAGACGACCAGAAGCACGGTGCTTGCGACGACGATCGACTTGACGATCCGCTCGGTCATGGGCGGTCACAGTACGGCACTCCGCGCATCCGGCGTGAGAATACGCTCCGCGGCTCTGCGAGTTGTTCCGGCCGCAGAGCCGTCTTACACTTTGCCGATCGATCGGAGGACGCGTGGCCCGTACGAGAGTGTCGCCCAAGTTTCAGGTGGTCATTCCCAAGGAAGTGCGCGAAGGGATGAATCTACGCGTAGGACAAGAACTTCAGGTTGTCTCGAAAGGCGGAGTGATCACACTCGTGCCGGAACGTCCTCTGTCGTCTCTGAGAGGCTTCGCAAAAGGAATCAGGGCCGACCGTCTTCGCGAAAAGAAGGACCGCCTGTGATCGTTGTCGATTCGTCAGGCTGGATCGAGTTCTTCACCGATGGTCCGCTCGCCGATGCGTACGCTGGTCGTCTGCGGAGGCTAGGAACGGTCATCACGCCCGTGATCGTGGTCTACGAGGTTTACAAGCGGCTGAAGCGAGAACTCTCCGAGGACGACGCGGTCCTTGCTGTTTCAGCGATGCAACGGTCGCAGGTTGTCTCAATCGATCAGGAGCTCGCGTTGACGGCCGCCGATTTGAGTCTCGAGCACGGCCTCGCGATGGCGGATGCGATGGTACTGGCCACGGCGCGTAAGTTTCAGGCGGAACTGGTGACGAGTGATCGTGATTTCGAGGACGTCGCTGGCGTGACCTACCTGCCGAAAAAAGCGTGAGAACACGCGGATTGCGCGGCCCAAACCACCGCACCCCAGAAACTCACGTTCAACGCGAGGAGCAATACGACCGACACGGCGCGCATCGAGAACGGCAGCTCCGCGAATGCGGCGTTCGATCCGCAGACAACCGCGGCTCGGCAAGCGTCGCGCCATCATGTGACCCGCGCATGCGGCACGTGCTGATAAAGCGTGTCGGAGAGATTGCGCCGCTCCGGCGTCCTCAGCACGACCGGCGCTTCCCATGGCGTGCCGTGGAACTGGATCGCGATCAGGTTCTTTTCCGGAATCGCGTTGTACGCCTCGATGCGTGAGTACGGCACGACCTGTTCGCCTTTTCGGAGCCAGACGTATTCGACGACGGGATAGATGAGGAGCATGCCTGGCGCAAACGTCCCGAGCGTCAGGATGACAATGCCGATGCCGTGTTTGCGCAACTCAGCCCGTCAATGGAAGCCGACGGGCTAAGAGCCCGTCGCTCCAGATGGGCGCGCTACTCCACCCCTTCCAGGTCTTTGAACTGTTCCTTGTCGATGGCCTTGTCATACGCCGCGCGCGCGCTGATTTTCTTCGCCTCGTACAAACGGCGGATCGACGTGTCCATATCGATCATCCCTTCGCGCACGCCGGTCTGGATCGCCGAGGTGATCTGCGGCGTCTTGCCTTCGCGGATCATGTTGCCGATGGCGGGTGAGCTGAAGAGGATCTCCAACGCGGCGACGCGGCCTCCGCCGAGCTGCGGGATGAGCTGCTGCGCGAGCACGGCCCGGATCGTTTCGCCCAGGACGTTGCGGATGCCTTCCTGCTCGCCGGCGGGGAAGACGCTGATGATGCGATCCATCGTCTTCGCGGCGTTGTTCGTGTGCAACGTTGCGAACACCAGCGTGCCGCGCTCCGCTGCCGACAAAGCCATCGCGATCGTGTCGAGATCGCGCATCTCGCCGACCAGGATCAAATCGGGATCTTCGCGGCCGGCCGCTTTGAGCGCCTCGGCGAAGCTCTTCGCGTGCGTGCCGATCTCGCGCTGATGGATGAGGCACTTCTTGTTCGGATGCACGAACTCGATCGGGTCTTCGATCGTGATCACGTGCATGCTGCGCGTCTCGTTGATCAGATCGATGATCGCGGCGAGCGTGGTGGACTTGCCGGAGCCGGTCGGCCCGGTGATGAGCACCAGGCCGCTGCGGATGCTGGCGATGCGGCGCACCTGATCCGGCAATCCGAGCTGCTCGATGGTCATGATCTTGGTCGGGATCACCCGGAACACGGCGCCCGCGCCGCGCTGCTGCCGAAAGAGGTTCACGCGATAGCGCGCCTGTCCCGGCACTTCGTACGAGAAATCGAGATCGCCGCTCGCGACGTACGACTTCCACAGCTCCGGCGGCGTGATCGGCTCGATCAGCTCGTTGAAGTCGAGGTCGGAGATCATGCGATAGCGGATCGACTCCATCGCCCCCGACGCGCGCACCATCGGCGGGCGGCCGACGGTCAGATGGAAATCCGACGCGCCGCGGTCGTTCATCAGTCGGAGGAAGCGATCGATTTTCTGCATCGGCTTACCGCGTGCTCGCCAGGAACTCGGGCGACACCATCGACTCGAAGTCTTCCTTCTTCAACGCCGCCATGTACGCCGCCTCGGCCGTGATCTGCTCGCGCCGCAACAAATCGCGCAGCGCTTCATCGAACGTCTGCATGCCGACGGAGCGGCCCGTCTGCATCGCGGAGTGGATCTGGTACGTCTTCTCGTCGCGGATCATGTTGGCGATGCTGGCCGTTCCCTTCAGCACTTCGAAGCACGCGACTTGTTTGCGCCCTTCTTTTGCCGGCAGCAGGCGTTGCGCGATCACGTAACGAAGCGACTCGGACAACGACGCGCGGATCTGCGGCTGCTCGTCGACGGGAAAGCTCGAGATCAAGCGGTCGATCGCTTTCGGCGCGCTGGTGGAGCTGAGTGTGCCGAGGACGATGTGGCCGGTTTCGGCGGCGGTGAGCGCGAGGGCGACGCTTTCGTTGTCGCGCAACTCGCCGATCACGATCACGTCCGGATCTTCGCGCAGCGCGGCGCGTAACGCGCGCGCGAACGACTGTGTGTGCGAGCCGACCTCGCGCTGATTGATCAGGCAGTTCTTGAACGAATGGACGAACTCGACCGGATCCTCCATCGTCAACACGTGATCGCTGCGCGTTTCGTTGAACAGATTCACCAGCGCGGCGAGCGTCGTCGATTTGCCGGAGCCCGACGGGCCGCAGATCAGGACGAGGCCCTGATGAAAATCAGCGATGCTGGCCAGATGCGCCGGCAGTCCGAGCTCCGCGATCGTCGGCGGCTTCTCCGGGATGACGCGGAAGACGCCGTTGTAGCCACGGTGATCGAGAAAGACGTTCGCGCGATAGCGGCCGGCCTGCGGGATGAAGTAGCAGAAGTCGACCTGCTGATGTTCCCGGAGCACTTCCCACTGATGGTCCGTGAGGATCTCGCGCAGCATCGCTTGCGTCTGTTCGGCCGTGAACGGCTCGCCTTGGGCGCGCAACAGTTCCGGCCCCATGCGCACCATCGGCGGTTGTCCAACGGAGAGGTGAAAATCGGACGCGCCGCTGTTGCGCGTGGAGATGAAGTACGTGTGCAATTTCTTGTCGCCCGCTACGGCGCGCACGGCCATCGCTGCTTCGCGCACCGCCGCGGAATCCGCGCTGTCTTCGCGCCGCGACATCTCATCAAGCAGGTCGATGGCTCGGATGCGCACGCCGCGATCGGGATCGTGCGTCGCGATTTTCTTCAGCGCCTCCGCGACCTGCGGATGATTGAAGTTGCGCAGCGCCTGCATGACTTCGATGCGCACGTTCGGCTGCGGATCGCTGAGCATGCGCCCGAGCGCGTTGAGCGCGCGCGGATCGGCGATGTGGCCCAGGGCTTCGACGGCAGCCCATTTGACGTCGGGATCGGCGAGCGCGGCGACGAGCGGCTCGACCGCACGCGCGTCCTTCGAGCGTCCCAGCGTTTCCGCCGCGGCGATGCGAATCCACCAGTCGGAATCCTTCAGCAGCGTGATCGTCGCGGGCACGAGCCGCGTGTCTTCGAACGATGACGCGACCGCGAGTGCGGCAGCGCGCAGATCATCATCGGGATCGGACAGCAGCTCGATCGCGGGATCGATCAATTGCGGCCCGAAGACGCGCAGCGAATCGAGCGCACGGTCGCGCGCGAAACCGGCGAGGTTCTTCGTGAAACGGATGTAGCGCTTCACGAGCTCCGACGTGTCGCGCATCGCGAGCAGGATCTTCAGCACCGCGGTGCGCGTGCCCGCGTCGCCCGATGCAACGAGCGGCAGGAGCTGGTCCGCGAACTCGGGCGGTTGCGCCGCGGCGATCTTCGACAGCGCGTCGATCAGCACCTGCTGCGTGTTGTAGCCGACGTGCGGCAACTGCTGCACGAAGAGCGGAATGGACTGCATCGGCGCCTTCGTGGCCAGCACTTCCAGCGCCTTCTCGCGAATCGCCGGCTCCGGATCCTGCGCGAGCTTCTGCCAGCGACCCGGCCCGCGCTCGTCGAGCGGCTGCAGCGCCAGCTTCGCCAGAAACGTGATGCGTTCCTCGGGAAAGCCGCTCGTCGCCAGTCCCCACAACAGCGGCTCAGTGCCGCGAGTCACGGGCGCCTCGAGCAGCACTCGGCGCGCGATCTCCTGCAGCTCGCGCGTCTCTTTTGTTTCCTTCGCGGGCGGAGCCAGCACGCGCGCGATGTCGTTCTCGAGTCCACTGAGTCCGAGGGTGAAGAGGATAGAGACGGCGGCACGGATCGCGGCCTCGGGCTTCGCTTTCGTCTCGTTGAGAAAGACGAAGAGGGTCTCCGGATCCGCTTTTCTCTGCAGCACTTTCGCGCCGGCGTCGCGCAGTGCGCGGTCCGGACGAAACAACATCCACGTCACATCCCGCGCCCGCAGATCCTCGGCCGACTCGACGCTGGCGAGCATTTCATCGCGGACCTCGACGGACACGTAGTCCTTGTTCGCGAGTCGTTTGAGGCTTTCCTTGGCGTCGGACGAGAACAGGGCCATGCGACCGCGCAGTATACGACCGTACAATCACGCGCATGCGCAGCCGATTCGCTGTTTTCGCCGCAGTTCTCCTGCTATCTGGAGCTGCGGGCTCTCAGCCCGCCGAAACGGAAGACCGGCGGGCTGAGAGCCCGTCGCTCCAGGACGCGAAGATCGCATTCGCGCCCGACGCAATCGTCTGGACCGACGGTCCGCCATCGCTGCCGCCGGGATCGAAGGCGGCGGTGCTCGAAGGGAGCCCGCGCGGCTCCGGCATGTTCACGATGCGCGTGCGTGTTCCCGCCGGCTCAGTGCTGCCGCCGCACTGGCATCCGCGCCACGAGCGCGTGACCGTCCTTTCCGGAACGGTCGAGCTGGGATTCGGCAACGTCGCCGATCCGCGCAACGTCACGCGCTACGGTCCCGGCAGTTTCTATGTGAATCCGCCGCGCGAGATGCACTTCCTCTTCTTCCCAGAAGAGACTGAGTTGCAGATGACGGGCGTGGGTCCGTGGGAAATTCATACGACGGACATTGAGCCGCGCGGCCCGAAGCCGACCGCGAACATCGTCGTGCGCAACATCACGCCGCCGCCGGGAACGGAGCTGACGTCCGAGACAGAGCTCGTCGCACAGGTCGACTACTCGATCGCCAACTTCCGGCCCGACACGTTCTATCTGACGATGCAGTTCGAGAGCATCGTGCCGAATCAAACGTTCAATGCGTCGGGTGCCATCATCATGGCGCGTCCGGACGAGCCGCCGCCTCCGCCGCCGCGCCCGAAGATGCTCTCCAGCGCGCGCGGCACGACCACGGTGCGGCAATCGATGGAGGGCGTGTTGCGCCACAAGTCGCTGAAGCGGCCGATTCGCATGCGCGTGTACATGCACGAGCAGACCAGCGAGGCCTCGAGCAATGTGGTCGAAACGGGCGACTGGATCGAGTTCCGCTGAGTGATCCGCACCATCACAGCGACGAATTACGTGACGCCGTTGCGCGAAGGCGGGTCGCTGCCGGCGATCGTCGAAGGCGATGACGACGGCACGTACGTGCTGAAGTTTCACGGCGCCGGTCAGGGCCCGAAGGCGCTCGTCGCAGAGTTGGTCAGCGGTGAATTAGCCCGCCGCCTCGGCATGCCGGTCCCGGAAATCGTATTCGCGAATCTCGATCCGCGGATGGCGAAGACCGAGCCCGATCCGGAAATTCAGGAATTGCTGGGCCGCAGCGCGGGACTCAATCTCGCGCTCGACTATCTGCCCGGGTCGATCGCGTTCGATCCGCTGGTCGAGCGGCACATGCAGGGCATCGCGCGACTGGCGTCGTCGATCGTGTGGTTCGACGCGCTGGTGATGAACGTCGATCGCACGCCGCGCAACGTGAACCTGCTGGTGTGGCATCGCGCGGTGTGGATGATTGATCACGGCGCGTCGCTCTACTTTCATCACAATTGGGACGACGAGGTGCTGGCGCGCGCCGGCGGCGCGTTTCCGCAGATCAAGGATCACGTGCTGCTCGCACACGCGAACGGGCTGCGCGAAGTCGACGCCGAGCTTTCGGCGCGCGTGACGCGCGAAATGATCGCTGACGTGGTGTCGATGATTCCGGATGCGTGGTTGGACGACGCCGCGCATCGCGATTTGTATCAGGCCTGGCTGCTGCGGCGACTCGAGGAGCCGCGGGAGTGGGTGGAGGAGGCGATCCGTGCCCGATCTCTGCGCGTTTGATTACGCGATCGTGCGCGTGGTGCCCCGCGTCGACCGCGGGGAGTTCATCAACGCGGGCGTGATCCTCTTCTGCTCGACGCGAGGTTATCTCGACGCGCGCATCGAGCTCTCGCGCGAACGGCTGCTCGCGCTCGATCCGACCATCGACGTCGCGCTCGTCGAAAGCCACCTGGCCGTCATCCCGAAGGTATGCGCCGGCGGCGGCGATGCCGGCTCGATCGGCGAGCTTCCGCAGCGCGCGCGGTTTCACTGGCTCGTGGCGCCGCGCAGCACGATGATCCAGATGTCGCCGATGCACTCGGGCGTGCATCGCGATCCCGAGACGGCCCTGGAGGGTTTGTTCAGGAAGCTGGTGCAGACGGAACGCCGGCGTCCCGCACCTCGTCGAGGAACTTCGCGTACTCCTTCATCGCCACGTCGGACTGCATTGCGTTGCCATGCGTCCTCCCTTCCACGATCACGGCGCGTTTCTTTGCCGAGCGCGAGGCTTTGAGCAATGCGTTCGTGAACTTCGGAGGCGTGACCGGATCGGCGGCGCCCGTGACGAGCATCAGCGGTCCGGTGTACTCCTGCACCACCTTCTCGTTGCTTTCCTCCAGCAGCGCGGGCGCGATGCGCAGTCGCACCACCGGCTTCGCGTACATCGGGATCTGATTCGACGCCCAGCGTTGCACGTCAGGCGCGGTGGCCTCGAGCACGAGACCGTCGACAGGACGATTCGTGGCGACGTAGCCGGCCATGAAACTGCCGAGGGAGAAGCCGTGGACGATGACGGGACGCGATACGGCCTGGGCGCGGACAGCGTCGTAGATCGCGAGCGCGTCCTGCTTGAGCGCGGCGATGGTCGGCGTGCCGCCGCTGCGTCCGTAGCCGCGATAGTCGAAGAGGTATAAGTTCGCGCGTAACGGTGACATCGCGCGCGCGATGAAGGCGCCGTGGTCATCGACGCGCGAGTCGTTGCCGCCGAAATAGATGATGTCGACCTCGGCGTCGGCCGTACCCACGAATGCGCCGCGAATGGGCGTGCCGTCGGTCGACATCACTTCGCGTTGCTCCACCTGCCCGCCAGGGACGTCGATCGGCGTCGTGCTCTGCGCGGGGCCGGGATGGAAGAAGTGATCTTCCTTCAGCTCGAACGACGCGCACGCGGTGGACAACAGCGCGGCCAACAGCAGCATGCGCAGCACCATGCGGCGAGTATACGTCCGCTAAGATGAGGTCATGCGGAAGGTGACCTTCGGCGTCGCGAACAGCCTCGACAACTTCATCGCGCGCGAGAACGGCGCGGTCGATTGGCTGCTGTGGACGGACGACGTCTCGCAATTCATCAATGAGTTCTGGAAGTCGATCGACACCGTGGTGATGGGCCGCAAGACGTACGACGCGGCGGTACGCGAAGGGATGACGTCGTATCCCGGTGTGAAGAATTACGTGGTCTCGCGCACGTTGACCGTGCCTCCCGATCCGAACGTCGAGATCATTTCCGGCGAGCCGGCGGAGTTCCTCCGCGCATTGAAGGACCAGCCCGGCCGCGACATCTGCGTGATGGGTGGCGGCGAGCTCGCCAATACATTGTTCCAGGCGGACGTCATCGACGAAGTCGGCGTCAACATCCACCCCATTCTCCTCGGCTCCGGCATCCCGTTGTTCCTGAACATGTCGCGGCAGATCGATCTGGAGCTGTTCGAGAATCAGCAATTCAAGAGCGGGTGCGTGATGCTGCGGTACCGGGTGGTGCGATGAAATGGCTCATTGCGATGCTGCTCGCGGTGCCGGCTGCGGGCGGCGAGTGCTTCATGCTGCAATCACTGACGACGACGAAGCGGTTCGTGAGCGATGCCGCGGAGTGCAAGGTCAGGACATCGCCCGCGTCGACGTTCAAGGTGCCGCACTCGCTGTTCGCGCTGGAGACCGGCGTGGTCACCGATCCGCTGGCGCTCGTGAAGTGGGACCGCACGGACCATTCGTTCGACGTGTGGGAGCGCGACCATTCGATGGACTCCGCCATGAAATGGTCCGTGCTCTGGTTCTTCCGGCGCACGGCAGGGCTGATCGGCCGCGAACGGATGCTGCGCCAGTTGAAAAATCTTCGCTACGGCAGCGATTCGTTCGAGGGCGAGCTCACCTCGTTCTGGGTCAACGGTGATCTCGTGGTCTCGCCCGAAGAACAACTCACCTTTCTGCGCCGCATGTTTCGCTATGAACTGCCTGTCCGCCGCAAACACGTCGATGCCGTCAAGACGGCGATGCTCATGCCGCCCGGCAAAATCACGAACGCGTCGGGCGTGCACGACTTCGCGTTGACGGCGCCGAACGCGATCGTGCGCGCGAAGACCGGCAATACGACCGTCAACAGCGAACGCTCCAGCTGGATTGTCGGCCACGTCGCCGTCGACCAACAGCAATACGTGTTCGTGGCCCGCGTGCGGGCGCCGTCCGCGCCGGGCACCGCGGGAGCGGAGCTCGCGCGCAGGTATTTGAACGAACGGCTCAATCTAAAGTCCGCTCGTTGAAGATGGTATGCCGGCCCCTCGCCAGAACTCGAACCGCGATGCAAGCGCCAACGCTCCGGTGTGGCCGAAAGCTTTCATGTAGTCTTCAAACAGGCCGCGACGCTGCGCCATCTGCTCAATGTAGTAAGCGATTGGCAGCGATACATCATCCAGTGTCGTCAATTCGATCGTGACCGACTTTTCCAGGCGGGACATGTGGTAGAACAAAGCATCGAACGCGTCCCGAATGCGCTTCTCTTCGGGTGTGCATTTCTCCCGAACGGGTCGAAGGGCCTGGATGATCGCGTCTGGTGTTACGCGAAACTTATCGCCACCCGCTAATTCGAGCTCGACGTCAGGCCAGTCGATCATCTCCATGGCGCGCCATGCCGCGCGATCCTTGAGCATTTTTTCGACGAGCTCGTAGCCGATCTGCGCTTTTCGCCAGCGCAGGTCCTTTTCGCGCTGCTGCCGGTTTTCCTGAGCCTCAGCCAGCGTGCGCTCGCGCAGTTGGCGATTCGCGCGTGACTCAGACACTGCCTTTTGCACCGCAACCGCGCCGCCGATGACCGCTGCGACCCAGGCCGCAACCTGGAACCAGTCCTTCACTTCTTCGCGTACGCCGGTTGTACTCGACTGAAGCAGCGTCGCGAACACAAACAGAACGACCAGCATGCAGCAAAGATACACTCCAGTGGCCAGAGCATCTCACTGCACGTGAATGTGCACCGTCATGTTGTAAATCGTCGGCACTGGTCTGCCGTGCAGAGTGCCGGGCTCGAACCGCCACTGTTTCAATGCCTCGACGACGGTGCGGTCCAGGCACGGATGAATCGGTTTCAGAAGGCGGAGCTCACGGACGGTTCCATCCACGTCGATGATCGCTTCGAGAATGGGTACTCCGCCGACGGTGACTTCCCCGCATGATTCGAATTGCGGCTCGACGCGGTGAATGACGCGCGGCGGTTTGACGTCACCGCCGACGCGCACGGCGGGACGTGGGACGTTGAACGGAGGGGCCGCGCACGCTAACTGCTTCCCCCTCACTTCGTCGCGAACGTAAGGGCGTGCGCACAGTGTCTCTTCGAGGGACGGCGGGCAACGCCCCGGCGCGCCGCACGGCGAGTTGTCAAAGCGGTATACGTATAGTTTGCCGCTGCTATCGAGAGCCACGCCCTCTGCGACGAGCGAATCGATCCCTTGCTTCCAGAACCGGACATGGAACGGCCGTCGTTGGTCAAACGCCAATACCGTACATTCATGAAGCGCGCGCGCCGGCTCGGCCGGTCGCGCATCTCCGCAGTCGACACTGGACGGCCCCGTGCGACGCAACTGCGTTTCTCGCAACATCGCGGCGTCATGCCGGAAACACGCGACGAGAAGGATCAGCGGCAACCATTGAGGACGATACACGTTCATGCGTGTTCAATTCCGAACGCGCCGAAGGTACCATCCCTTTGTGAATCTCCAGAAGCGATCGCTGGACATGCCGACAGCGCTGATCGCCGGACTCGTGGCGGTCCCGGTCCTCTGGGCGATCTATCTGGCGATCCTGGTGCAGCCATTCACGTCCGTGCCTGTGCATTCCGCCTCGCAAGAAGCCGCAAGGGCTCACCGGGCCGCCGCATCGTGGGGCACGTGCTTCGTCGTCTACATGGTCGCAGCCGCCTGGAACCTGGTCGTTTCGCGAATGATCCTGAAGCGATACATGGAGGAACGATTTCGCTGGGCAACATTCGGCCTGGCCGTGCTCGCAGCGGCGCTCGGGTTTTCCATTCGGGAGACGTCGTACGCCAGCAGTCAGGCGCCACTTTCGATCGTGGTGGGAGCTGGCGTACCGATTTATGAAGTGACAAAGGTCGGCAACGCGATCACAGCGGCGGTGATCATCCTTCTCGTCGCTACCAGCGGCGCGCTCATCAGCCGCGGCCAGCGCGAAGAGATGAGCGCCAGGAATCTGCGGCGCCGGATCGCTGTGTCGAAGCTGTCGCTTTACTCAGCGGCGTCGCTGCTCATCATCGGCGTCGTGCAGATCTATTTCCTCAATGACTGGCCCGCCAGCGTGTTCGCGGAAACCACCAAATCGAGTCGTGACGGGTTGCACGATCTGGCCTATACCGGCGCAGTGGCATCTGGCGCGATTTATTCGGCCGTCCTGATCATGATGTATGCACCAGTGCTCTTGACTCACGATCAGTGGGCGTCTCGTCTGGCGGAGGACGCCGCCGTATCGAATCCGAACTTCGATTTCGCCAAATGGCGCGAAGCACAGGGCCTCGGCCGTTCAGTGACAGGCACATTGAGTGAGGTCGGTGCAGTGGTGGGTCCCTGGCTCGCCGCCGTGGGAGCTCCGCAACTGCTGCCGTAGTAATTATGGGCTCACTGTGTAATTCTGCGTCGTCGAGTACTGGCTCCGGAGTTGCCCGTTCATGACGCCCTGCGCGAAGGCCCACGCCTGCACCTGATTGCCGAGAGCGCCGATGTTGTAGAGACTCGTGTCGGTGGCGAGATTCAACGTCCACCCTGCCTGCGCGTTCGTGCCGGCCGATGCTTCGCTGATCACCTGGCCGTACCGAACAACAGCCAGTCCTGAAAATTTACGATGTTCGCGTTGCTCGTCAGCGCGGCCGCGCCGGCTTCGGCTTTTTTGAAATGATGTCGTTCAACTGCGATTGCGGATTGGCACTCATGGCACTGGCCCCTTTTCCTTGGCGATGGCTTTCGGTGCAGCGACGACGTCGATGGTGATCGTGCTGACGAGCTCCTGCTCCTCGTTGCTCGTGGCGCGCGAGAACATCCCTTTGACCTTCCCTTTGCTGTACGAGAAGCTCAGGCGGATCTCGCACGACATCCGCGGCATGTGATAGACGAATGGCGAATCGGCATAGGGACCACCTTCGCTGAAATCGTCACGCAGTCCGGCGGCGGCGTCGGCGAATGCCGCGGTGATGCCGTCGAGCAGCTCGCCGATCTCAAACGCCGTTTCGGTCATGTTCGACATGTTCCTCCCCGACTAGTGTTCCGTCCGCGAATTGGATGCAATGTCGTTGCGGTTCCGACGGTCTGATCGCACGAAGCGCCGACGCAGGCGATGCGGGACATCGGCGAGGAGGCGCGACACAGCGAGCAGGCCGTCCGGGCCGCAACCCTTCGGGCTGGTGGAGGTTGCGCTGCAATCTCTGCTTTGCTCGTCGTCGCCGATGTCCTGCATCGCCTCCTCCTTGATCTCGCAGCGCAAGCTCCACCAGCGACATCGCATCCAATTCGCGGACGGAACACTAGGGCGTGACTTCCAACGCCTGTGCTGCCACGCGGAACCGGATCTTGGAGCGCTCCGCGGGCGTGGATTGGAAGTCGAGCCGCACGATGTCCGCTTCCGTCGTCTCGTCCTTGCGCGTGACTGCCACGGAGACACAAAGCTCGACGTCCAGTGCATCGATCGCGAACAGCGTCTTGTCGCCGTGTTTGTACGCGCCTTCGGTCTCCGCGACCTCCTGCGTCTTTTCGCGCGCACGCGAAAGGCTCTTTTGAAACGCGATCAGGACTTCGTGGAGCGTCGGCGCGACGTCCGCCCGCATCACGCTTTTCCTCCCGCCGGCCGCGGTTTCGCTTCCAGGGAGATCTTGATCTTGCTGGAGGCCTCTTCCTTGAAGCCGAACGTGCTCTTGTAGGCGGCGTTGATCGGGAAGGCGGTGAGCTTCAGTCCGAAGTCGACGCTGGTGTTGCTGCTCTGCTCCATCGAGATGGCGACGTTGACCTCGATCTCGGCGGAACTGATGGTGTACATCAGATCCGCGGTGGCGTTGTTTTTTGCCAGCGCCGCGTTGGCGTCGGCGACGGCGAGGCCGAGGTCGCGAATGAACGCAGCGACGGGCGCCGCCATGAGCTCTTCAGTGATCTTCGTTGGAACGGCCATGCCATAAGGGTGGCCGTTTTTATACCGGCGCTTCCGTTCCGTATTGGACGGAAAGTGATTTTTGTCGCGAACGGACGCGCGCATGACCGTGTTTCCACGGACATGACGATCGCGATTCCGGCGCTCCCTGCTGACTTTCTCGACCGCGTCCGCTCCGACGGATTCGACGCCCTCGGCCAACCGGTGCGCCGCCTGCGCGCGGAAGGTGGTGAACCGTGCCGCGACGCCTTGCGCCGCGCGCGGCCGGGCGAAGATCTGATCCTCGCGAGTTTCACGCCGTTCAGCAGGAGCGGGCCGTATAAGGAGTATGGTCCGGTCTTCCTCTTTGCCGAGCCGCAGGACGAACCGGTGCCGCGCAACGTGTTGCCCACCGCCGGAGCGGAGCCTTATCTGCGCGAGCAGTTCGTCATTCGCGCGTATTCAAAGGACGAAGAAATCCGCGACGCGAGGTTCGCCACTCCAGCAACAGCCGAGGAAACGATCGCGAGATTTTTCGCGGACGAAGTTACCGCCTTCCTGCACGTGCGATTTCCGACTTATGGCTGCTTCGCGTGTCGAATCGACCGCGCTTAGCCGCCCCTCCGCCAACTGCAGCGACGCTCCAGGTTGCACGGTTAACGCGCCGGCTTCTCCAGTCGCAGAATTCGTCCGCGTGCGTCGTCGGTGATCACGTAGATCAGGCCGTCCGGTCCTTGTGCGACGTCGCGAATGCGCTCGTCGATGTCGAGATAGCGCTCCTCGCGCACGACGCGATTGTTCTGCATCTGCAGACGCACCAGCGCGCCGGGCGTCAGTGAGCCGATGAAAATGCTTCCCTTCCAGCCTGGATAGGCATCGCCGGTATAGAACAGCATTCCGGACGGCGCGATGACCGGATCCCAGTAATAGACCGGCTGCTCCATCCCAGCCTTGGCGGTGCCGGTGCCGATTTTTTCGCCCGAATAATCGACGCCGTATGTAATGACGGGCCAGCCATAGTTCTTACCGGCCTCGGGGCGATTCAGCTCGTCGCCACCGCGCGCGCCATGCTCCACGGTCCACAATTCGCCCGTCTCCGGATGCAACGCGCCCGATTGCGCATTGCGATGGCCGTACGACCAGATCTCAGGCCGCGCGTCTTTGCGTCCGACGAACGGGTTGTCTTTGGGGATCGAGCCATCCGTGTTGATGCGCACGACTTTTCCCAGTCCCGACGTGAGGTTCTGCGCCTGTTCCCGATACAGCATGCGGTCGCCTTGTGTGATGAACATCGTGCCGTCGCGGCGGAAAACGATGCGCGAGCCGTAATGGCCGCCGCCGCGTACTTTCGGCTGCTGGCGATAAATCACACGCACGTCGGTCAGTCCCCGCTCGCCAAGCTTGCCGCGCGCTACCGCCGTCCCCGCATTTCCCTCTGCATCGTTTTCGGCATAAGACAAGTAGATGATCTGATTCCTTGCGTAGCCAGGATCGAGCGCTACGTCGAGCAGGCCGCCCTGCCCGCGCGCATGAATGTTCGACGGCAAACCGGCCAGCGGCGCGGACAACTTGCCATCGCGCGCCACGATGCGAAGCCGACCCGGCCGTTCCGTGACCAGCATCCGGCCGTCAGGCAGGAATGCCAGACCCCACGGATGCTCGAGCCCCGCGGCCACATCCGTGACCCGCCCCGGCGCCGCGCCGGTGCGCGGTGTCGGCGAGCGCATGGCGCCTTGTGCCGACACAGAATCGGCACACGAAATCGTGAAAGCGATCGCCATCAGAGCGACCGCGAGAACTGCCGCGAGTCTCATCCGTCTCATGCAATCGGCCGATTTCAAGAATCAGTCCTGACAGCCGCGGCTCGCCGCGCGTGCGGCTTCCGCATTCGGGAACAGCGCGCGCGCCGCGAGCGCGTGCTCGCATCGCTGCTGCCGTTTGCCCATCCGCGCGAGGCGCAGTCGCACGCGGTAGTTGCCCGGATCGATTTGCGCGGCGCGAGTGAGTGACGCGCGATCGCCGCGCGTCGCGTAGATCTGCATCGCCGTCAGTTGCATCGCACTGCGCGCCGTGCCGAGGAGCGCGAGGATGATCAACGCGGCGACGACGATGCGCGACGTTCCTGCGATGGCATTCGCAGGCGGCGCGTACAACGCGCCGAGCGCGGCCCAGACGAGCAGCGCCGGCACCGCGAGCAGCAACACCGCGTCGAACAGACCGACGACACCGGCGCCGGCGATCGTGCCGAGCAGCGCCGCCGCGAGCAATCCATCCTCGGCGGTCAGCGCGCCGGCGAGTTGTCGCACGCCGGCGATGAAGATGGTGACGAATGCGAGAACGAGAATCGCCGCTGCGACGAATCCGCGTTCGGCGACGATTGCGACCCAGTCACTGCTCGGCCATGGATTCGTGGTCGTGCCACCGTCGTTGTCGCTGAGAGATGGGTCGTGGCGCGCGGCGTGATCGGGATATTCGACGGACCAATTGCCGGGGCCGACGCCGAGGAGCGGATTGCGAAGGGCCATGCGAAGCGAGTGCTCGTATTGCACGAGGCGTCCGCGGCCGCTCCCCTCTTCGTAATCGACGACGCGCGTGACGGTCTCGAGATACGGATTGTCGCTGCGCCAGCGGAGGGTGTTCGGGATGAGCAGCGCCGCGGCCACGCCTCCTCCGGTGAGAATGACGATCACCGCCAGACGGCGCCACGTCTTGCGATCGCGCCGGAGCGGACCGCAGAACAACATGGCGATGAAGAACACGATCAGCACCGCCGCGAATGCGAGCCATGCCGCGCGCGAGCGCGTCAACACGAGTGAGGCGGTGGAGACCACCAGCCCGATCGCGCCCGCGAGAAAGGCGGTGGTCGTCCGGGTGCGCAGCGTCGCGAGCAAGACGAGCGGCAAACCGAATGCCGCGACATGCGCGATGAAATTGCGGTTGCCGAGCGTGCCGCCGGGCGCGCGGTTTTCCGAGAAGATCAGCAGCTCGATGCCGTACGTCTGCAGCAGCGAGGTGATCGACGCGAGTACCACCGCGAATGCGAGCGTGTTGAGCAGCGGTCGCGCCATGCCGGAATCGTGAAACGCACGCGCGACGCGGAAAATCAGCACACTCGACACGCTGATGGCCACGGCGCGCATCGCCAGCCACGGATTGGTCGCGAACACCGCCGCGACGATGCTGAGCAGTAGATACGTGACGAGCAACAGATCGACGCGCGTCCAGGCACCGCGCGCGATCGCGCGCGCCGCGAACAAGCCCGCGATCGCCGCGGTGAGGTGCAGCACGAGCTCCTTCGGCACGAAGAAGCGATCGAGCTCGAAGACGTGCAGCGTGGCCACGACCACGATCACGGCGATGGCGCCGAGTTGCACCACGCGCAGGGACGATTTGGAGTGCGGTGGCGGAGCCACCGCTTTCAAAGCGGCGGCGCTGCCGCCGCAATCCAGGGTTTCGTCGATGGTCATGATCAAGGGCGGCAGCTGCGGCTGCCGTCTTGGAAAACGGCGACTTTGCCGCCGCGCTCCATAGCGTATGCGAGAATCGCCACCCCATGATGTACACGGCCTCGGCACTCGCCGATCCAGCTTCCGTGCAGACGTTCATCGCCGAGGCTGCGCCGCGCGCGGAGTTCCGGCGCGTGCTGATGGTCGATCCTTCGCACTTTCAGGTGCGCCACGTCATCAACCCGCACATGGAAGGGATGATCGGCGCCGTCGATCCGATTCGGGCGATGGGCGAATGGACCGCCATCAAGGCCACGTATGAATCGCTTGGCTTTCCGGTGACGGTCGTGCACGGCCACGACGATTTTCCCGACATCGTCTTCGCGGCGAATCAGCTCCTGCCCTATCTCGACGCGGATGGAAAACCGGCGTTGGTGCTGTCGCACATGGCCAAGGTGGAGCGGCAGGGTGAAGTGGCGTATCTCGCCGACTCGTTGCGCGACCTCTGCTCGATGCATCCGCTGCGCACGGTGCTGCCGCTCGAAGGCACCGGCGACGCGATCTGGCATCCCGGAAAGAACCTGATCTGGGGCGGCCACGGATTCCGCACGGATGAATCGGCGTGGGAGGAAGTGGCGGACATCACCGGCGCGCGCGTGATCCCGCTGTCGCTGGTGCACGAGCACATGTACCACCTCGACGTCGCGCTGATGCCGATCGACGAGCACACCGCGTTCTCGTATCACGCCGCGTTCGACGAGGAATCGTGGGCGCGCTTGAAAGCGGGCTTCGCGAACCTCATCGAGGTGCCGGAAGATGAAGCGGTGGAAGGCTTCGCGCTCAACGGCCATTGTCCGGATGGGAAGACGCTGCTGCTTCCGGCCGGGAATCCGGAGACGAAACGCCTCGCCGAAGCGCGCGGATTGACCGTGCTCGAATTGCCGACGCGCGAGTTCCAGAAGTCCGGCGGCTCGATCTTCTGTCTGAAGAACATGCTTCCGTGAGATGGGTAAAAGCGCGCATACGCAACTGCACTTCGACGGTCGAACGTACGACGGCGAAGCGCTCCTCGAGACGGCAGAGCTGATCTTCCGCGGCGAGCGGCGGCTCGTGATTCCGTTCGCGAAGATCTCGGCCGTCGAAGCGCGTGATGCGAAGTTGCACGTGACCTTCGATGGCGGCAGCGCGGCGCTCGAGCTCGGCGCCGAAGCAGCGAAATGGGTCGAGAAAATCCTCAATCCAAAGAGCGTGATTCAGAAGATGGGCATCAAGCCGGGACACGTCGTTTCGGTCGTGCAGCTCGACGACGATGCATTCATCGCCGACGCGGAAGCGGCCGGTGCCACGGTCAGTCGCGGACGCGCGAAGAAGAACAGCGACGCCATCGTCTACGGCGCGGGCACGCGCGCCGACCTCGATCGGCTGCCGACGCTGAAGGACTCGCTCGCGCCGAACGGCTCGCTGTGGATCATTCGCCCGAAAGGCGTGAAGACGATCACCGAAGCGGACTCGATGGCGGCCGGCAAAGCGGCCGGGCTCGTCGATGTGAAAGTGGTGCGCTTCTCCGACACGCACACGGCGGAAAAGTTCGTGATTCCTTTGAAATCACGGCGCTGACGAAGCCGTTGTGTTGTGTCGATGATGAAGCGTGATCGCATCCGTACCGTGCTCGGCCGCGGGCTGCGCGGCAAGTGCCCGCGCTGCGGCCAGGGGCCGCTGTTCCGGCGCTGGATCGTGACGCACGAGCGTTGCTCGTCGTGCCGGCTGCTGTTCCAGCGCAACTACGGCGACATCTGGGTGTTCATGCTGATCCTCGATCGCATCCCGATCCTGTTCGGCATCGCCATGATCTATTTCGGATTCCGCGCGACGAACTGGATGGCCGCCGCGGCATTCACAGTGGCGCTGGCGCTGCCGCTGCTCGCGACGATGCGCAACCGCCAGGGCCTCGCACTCGCCCTCGACTATCTCTCCCGCGTCTACCTCCCCGACCCCTCGGACGAGATCCACGGCGGCCACGAGCTGTCGGAGTCCGAGGCAAACGCGTTACGGGCGTAGACGGCTTACGGCGCGCCGCGCCGGCGCAACTCTTCGCGGATCATGGTCTGGTAGTTGCCACCACCGGCCGCATCGACCTGCGCGCGAAACCAGTTCAGGACGTCGTCGTCAATCCGGATGGTGATCCGGGACTTTCCTTTCGGCGCGGGAACAACCGCGCCGCGCGTGCCTTTCGAGCTGCGCCCATCGATCCTCTCCGAGGAACTCCGAGGAACCCGAGGTACTGCCTCATGTCACATTCGCATTGACAAATGTGACCGTCGGCCCTATCTTGCACTCCATCACATTCGCTTTAACGAATGTCAAGGGAGATGATCATGGTCGAAGCACTCAAGGTCCACGTGTCGGTCAATGTCCGCAACATCGAGAAGAGCGTCGATTTCTACCGCCGCATGCTCGGCATCGAGCCTTCGAAAGTCCGCACCGGCTATGCGAAGTTCGACGTGCAGAATCCGCCGGTGAACCTCGCGCTCAACGAAGTCCCTGACCTGGCCGCTCCCGGTGCCCTCTCGCATCTCGGCATCCAGGTCGCCTCGACCGACGACGTCTTCGCCACGCGCCAGCGCTGGGCGGACGCCGGCCTCGTCACGCGCGACGAGATGCAGACCGACTGCTGCTACGCCAAGCAGGACAAGACCTGGGTCCACGATCCCGATGGCAACGAGTGGGAAGTGTTCGTGGTGCTCGAGGACAACCTGCCCGAGACGAAGTCGTCCGCGTCGTGCTGCGTGTCGTCTGTCGCGACCGGTGCCGGAGCGTGCGCAACCGCGGTCTGAGGCGCGGCGGCGGGTTAGCCGGTTGTCCGTCCCGCGGCCCTTCGCCGCCGGGGTTCTCTGTGCGCTCTCGTTCGACCGTCATTCGCGCGAGGCGTCACAGACAACCCCGACGCGCGAGCGTCGCGAAACCGATAACGGGCCTGACCGCCGCGTATAGTGGCGCCGATGCGCACCGTCTATCGCGCGTGCAACCTGTGCGAGGCCATCTGCGGCCTCGAGATCAAGGTCGACGGGCCGAAGATCGTCTCGATCCGCGGCGATGCGCAGGATCCGTTCAGCCGCGGGCACATCTGCCCGAAGGGCGTCGCGCTGCAGGACATTCACGACGATCCGAATCGCCTGCGCCGTCCGATGCACAACGTGGACGGCCAGTGGCGCGCGATCGAGTGGGACGACGCGTTCGAGCTCGCGGCCGAGAAGCTGGCCAGCATCCAACAGCAGCACGGCAACGACGCGGTCGGCTTCTACGCGGGCAATCCGACGGTGCACAACATCGGCACCGCGATCAGCGCGCCGCAACTCGCGCGCGTGCTGAAAACGCGCAATGCGTACAGCGCGACGTCGGTCGATCAACTGCCGCAACAACTGGCGTCGCTGCTGATGTACGGGCACCAGTTCCTGATCCCCATCCCCGACATCGACCGCACCGACTACTTTCTGATTCTCGGCGGCAACCCCATCGTCTCGAATGGCAGTTTGATGACCGCGCCCGACGTTGCGCGACGACTCGCGGACATTCGCGATCGCGGCGGCAAAGTGGTGGTGATCGATCCGCGACGCACGGAGACCGCCGCGATCGCGAGCGAACATCACTTCATCAAGCCGGCGACGGATGCCGCGCTGCTGATGGCGCTGATCAACGTGGTGGTGGAAAGCGGCGGCTCGGCCACCGCACTCCATAAGGGGCTCGATGACGCACTGGCCGCGATCGCGCACGTCACGCCGGAAATCGCCGCGCCGATCACCGGCATCGACGCGGAGACCATCCGTCGCATCGCGCGCGAATTCGCCGCTGCGAAAAGCGCCGTCTGCTACGGCCGCGTCGGCGCGACGCTGCAGGCGTTCGGCACGCTCAACTCGTGGTTGATCCAGCTCGTGAACATCGTCACCGGCAATCTCGATCGCGAAGGCGGCGCGCTGCTCACGAACCCGCTGATCCCGATCACCGGCCGCGGCACGCGCCCCGGCCATTACGCGAAATGGAAGTCGCGCGTCAGCGGCCTGCCCGAATCGGGCGGCGAGCTGCCGGTGGCCGCGCTGTCGGAAGAGATCCTCACGCCGGGCGAAGGACAGATCCGCGGGCTCATCACCATCTGCGGCAATCCGGTGCTGTCGACGCCGGACGGCCGCAAGCTCGACGCGGCGCTCGCTTCGCTCGAGTTCATGTTGTCGATCGACATCTATCTCAACGAGACCACCCGTCACGCCGACCTGATCCTGCCGCCGGCGTCGAGCCTCGAGCACGATCACTACGACCTCGTCTTCAACGCGCTCGCGATCCGCAACGTCGCACGCTACAACGCCGCCATCTGGCCGCGCGAGGAAGACGCACGTTACGACTGGGAAATCTTCCGCGAGCTCGCCAGCCGCCTCGCGGTAAAGCTCGGTCGTGAGCACACGCCGATCGCGTCGACCGCAACCGCGATCGCACATCGCCTCAGTCGCGGCACGCACGGCATCACCTTCGAAACGCTGCTGGAGGCGGAGCACGGAATCGATCTCGGCGCGCTGAAACCATCGCTGTACGAACGCCTCGAAACGGAAGACGGCAGGATCGATTGCGCGCCGGCGGTGCTGCTCGAAGATGTGAAGCGATTTATCGCCGAGACCTCGAACGCGCCGCAACCGTTCCGTTTGATCGGACGCCGTCATCTGCGCAGCAACAATTCGTGGATGCATCACTCGCATCGCCTGGCGAAAGGAAAAGCGCGCGATCAACTGATGATGCATCCCGAGGACCTCGCGTCGCTCGGCCTCAGCGACGGTCAACTCGTCGACGTCAAAGCGACTGCCGGCGCCGTGCGCATCGCGGTACAGGCCACCGACAGCATGATGCGCGGCGTGGTCTGTCTCCCCCACGGCTTCCGCCACGCCAGTTACAACGATCTCCCCGGCACACGCGCGATCGACGCGGTTTCGGGCAACGCCGCGTTGAACGGAATCGCCGTGGAGATCGCCGCCGCACCGGGACAGGAGTAAGCTTTTGCGCACAATGCGCCGCGCCGCCACGCTCCTCTGTCTCGCCCTGACGTTGGGAATCGGAGTGTCGTCACGGTCCGGCGAAAATCCGCGCGAGCGCGAACGCGAGCGCACCGTCGAGAAAAAGAAACCTGCGCCGGAAGCGGCGCAGGGCCGCCGCCGCGCCGTGCGCAAGACCACCGCCGTCGGTCCGCAGGCGAGGCCCGACACGTATCAGGTCGCACGCGGCGCGACACTGCAGATCCTCGATTCCGCGGGCGTGCTGAAGAACGACACCGATCCGCAGTCGAAGCCGCTCACCGCGATCCTGGTCAGCACGCCCGCGCACGGCATGCTCACATTCAATGCAAACGGCAGCTTCTCTTACGTGAACGACGGCAGCGCCGCGACGACCGACTCATTCACGTACAAGGCGTCGAACGGCACCGTCGAGACGAACACCGCCACCGTCACCCTCAACATCATCGATCTGCCACCGCAGGCCGTGAACGACACGTACGCGGCGTCGCAGGACACGCCGGTGATCATCGAGCCTCCCGGCCTGCTGACGAACGACACGCGCAATCAGGCCGCGATCGCCAGCTACGGCGTGAACGGCACCGAGCAGACCACGATCGGCACATCGACGCCGACTTCGCAAGGCGGCTCGGCGGCCGTGAATACCGCCGGCGGCTTCACATACACGCCGCCGAACGGCTTCACCGGCAGCGACTCGTTCCGCTACGTCATCACGAACAGCGGCGGCAGTTCGAACGCGCAGGTCAGCATCAGCGTGCTGCCGCCGGCGCCGATCGCGGTTCCCGATCAATACGCGACGCTGCAAGGCTCCGTCCTCGACATCGAAGCGCCCGGCGTCCTAGGCAACGACACGCTCAACGGCGGGACGCTCATTGCCTACGGCGCGTCGAGCGGTGACGAGCAGACCAACATCGGCGCGAACACGCCTACCTCCGCAAGCGGTGTCGTGCGCATCAACGCCGACGGCAGCTTCCGCTACGATCCGAACGACAGCTTCACCGGCAACGACACGTTCACGTACACCATCGGCAACGCCGGCGGGACCACGACCGCCACCGTCACGATCGCCGTGCAGGCGTCGAACGCGGTCGACTTCACCGTCACCTCGCCCGGCTTCTTCTACCAGTTCAGCGGCGTCCCCGGGAACAACCCCGTGCTCACACTGCAACGCGGACGCACGTATCGCTTCCGCATCACCACGTCGAGCGCGCATCCGTTCGAGATTCTGGACGCACCGGAAGGCAGCGTCACGAACAACAACATCTCCAACGGCATCCTCATCTTCGCCGTGCCGCCCGGCCCAGGGACGTACACGTATCACTGCTCGCTCCACGAGTTCGGGAACTCCATCAACACGACGCCGTAACCGGGCGCCTCGGCGGCCGGTCGCTCGTGATTGGCTCACTGTTTGCGCGGAGGCTGCTCGTTTGTATCGTTACCTTCGTTACGTTCCGAAGAATCACCTGAGCCGCACCATCGGCCGGCTCGTGCACGCGCGATTGCCGCGGCCGATCGCGCGGCGGCTCGTGCACTGGTTCGCGTCGACCTATCAGATCGACGTCGACGCAGCCGGCAAGCCGCTGCACGAATATCCATCCATCGGCCACTTCTTCATTCGCGATCTCGCCGAAGGACTGCGGCCGATCGAAGGCGATTTCGTCAGCCCCGTCGACGGCGTGCTGCGCAACTTCGGCACGATCGAGGACGGCCGCATCGAACAGGTCAAAGGAAAAACGTACACGCTGGCGCGCTTCCTCTCCGATGAATCGAACGCGCAGCGCTACGAGAACGGCACGTTCTTCAACTTCTATCTCTCGCCGCAGGACTATCACCACGTCCATGCCCCCGCCGGCGGCGGCATCGTGCGCAGCGTGCACATCCCCGGCAAGCTGTGGCCGGTCAACGACTGGTCGCTCGCGAACGTCGACGAGCTGTTCTCGATCAACGAACGCGTCGTCACCTACATCGACAGTGACCTCGGCCGCGTCGCAGCGGTGATGATCGGCGCGACAAACGTCGGCAAGATCTCGGTCACGTACGACAGCTTCATCTCGAATAGTGCCGAGGCAAATCGCACGGCGGCGCGCGATTACTCGCCGGCGATTCCGATCGCCGCGGGCGATCGCATGGGCACGTTCCACATGGGCTCGAGCGTGGTGGTCCTCCTCGAGCCCGGCCGCGTCGATCTCACGCGCGTGCGTCTGGAAGCGGGCAAGAAGACGCAGTACGGGGCGGCGATCCTGCACGGGGAGCCGGTTCCTCGGAGTTCCTCGGGTTCCTCGGGTTCCTCGGAGGAGTAACCCAGCGCCTCTTCCATCCGAGGAACCCCGAGGAACTCCGAGGAACCCGAGGAACCGCTCCGAGGCGTAACATCCCCGTGTGCGCTCCCGACTCACACTCGCCCTCTCGCTCCTCCTCGCGCTGAATGCGGCCGCGGACGTCGCCAGCGACGCCGCCATCAAAAAGATCCTGGCCGATCGCATCGACGCGCGGAAGCAGGGCGTAGCGATCGTGGTCGGCGTCATCGAGCCCTCGGGGCGCCGCGTCGTCGCGCACGGCACTCTGTCAACGGACGACAAGCGCGTGCCGAACGGCGACACGTTGTTCGAGATCGGGTCCACCACGAAAGTGTTTACGGCGCTGCTGCTCGCGGACGCCGTGCAACGCGGCGAGGTGAAGCTCGACGATCCGATCTCGAAGTACCTGCCGCAGGACGTGAAGGTGCCGGAGCGCGGACGCGCGATCACGCTGCGCGATCTCGCCACGCACACGTCGGGACTGCCTCGCCTGCCGGCGAACATGGCGCCGAAAGACGCGAACAATCCGTACGCCGACTACACGGAAAAGCAGCTCTACGAGTTTCTCTCGACCTACGAGCTCCCCCGCGACGCCGGCGCCACCTACGAATACTCCAACCTCGGCGCGGGCCTGCTCGGCCACGTAATCGCGCGACGCGCGGGAGTCGACTACGAGGCGCTCGTGCGCAAGCGCATCGCCACGCCGCTGGCGATGAAGAGCACGGCCATCACGCTGACCGACGCGCTGAAGAAACGCCTCGCGCCGGGACACACGATGCAGCGCGTGCGAACGAACAACTGGGATCTCGCGGCGCTTGCAGGCGCGGGAGGATTGCGCTCCACGGTCAACGATCTCCTCACCTTGCTCGGCGCCACGATGCGTTACACGACTTCTCCGCTGACGCCGGCGATGACGTCGCTGCTCGCCTCGCGGCAGCCGGCGGCACCAGCGGGAACCGAGATCGGTCTCGGCTGGCACATTACGAAAACGCCGAGCGGCGGCGAGATCGTGTGGCACAACGGCGGCACGGGCGGCTATCGCGCGTGGATGGGCTTCGACCCGAAGACGCGTACCGGCGTGGTCGTGCTCGCGAACATGTTCACGGGCGAAGGCGTCGACGACATCGGACGCCATCTCCTCGATCCCTCGCTGCGGCTGCTCGAGGCGCCGAAAGAGCGGGAAGAAATTGCGGTTGATGAGAAAGTGCTCGAGAGCTACGTCGGCGTGTATCAGCTCGCGCCGAACTTCACGCTCACGGTCACGCGCGACGGGAAACAGCTTCACATGCAGGCGACGGGACAGCCGAAGTTCGCGCTGTTTGCATCGAGTGAGACCGAGTTCTTCCTCAAGGTGGTCGATGCACAGGTGACGTTCGAGACGGACGCGCTCGTGCTACATCAAAACGGGGCTGACATGCCGGCGAAACGTGTGGCTCTCGCGCCGAAGCAGCGCACAGAGATCGCCATCGATCCGGCGCTGATTCCGTTGTACGTCGGCCGCTACCAGCTCGCACCGACGTTCATCCTCGACATCACCCGCGACGGCAACCACCTCTTCGTGCAAGCCACCGCGCAGCCGAAGTTCGAGCTCTTCGCCGAAACACAACGCGATTTCTTTCTGAAGGACGTCGACGCACAGGTCACGTTCGTCCTCGAGGGTCCCGGCCCGGCGCCGAAGATCATCCTGCATCAGGGCGGCGTCGATCAGGAAGCGACACGGATTCCGTAACGGCTCGACCTATGATCTCGCACGTTCGCACCTCCGTCCTCGCTGTCTGCCTCTGCGTCGCGGGCTTCGCGCAGGAACCGCGGATCGAGAGCGTCACGCCGTCGAGAGGACCCATCGCCGGCGGCAACGTGATCACGATCCGCGGCGAGAATCTCGGCGCGGCAAGCGTCACCATCGATCGGCAGCCGGTCGCTCATGAGTCTCGCACCGATACCGAGATCCGCCTGCGGATGCCTGCGCACGACAACGGCTTCGCCGCACTCGCGTTGCGCAGCGCAAATGCTGTGGCGTACGGCGAATATCTTTACGTTCCGCCGGCGCTGCGCGACTTGCCTGCCGGTTTCATCACCACGGTCGCCGGCATCGGTGCCTACACCCGCGTGCATGGTCCGGCGCTCTCGGCAAACGTCGGCACCGGCCCGCTCGCATTCGATGCCGCGGGCAATGTGCTGATCGCCGACACCGGAGCAAACCGCATCTACCGGCTTCGCCCCGACGGCAGCATTGAGATCTTCGCGGGAAACGGCCTGGCCGGCTCGGATGGCGACGGCGGGCTGGCCATCGACGCGCGCGTCGATTATCCGCGCGGCATCGCGTTCGACGGCGCCGGCAACGCGTATTTCGGCGGAGATCGTTGCGAGCTGCGCCGCGTCAGGCCGGATGGAATCATCGAGACCGTTGCGGGCGACGGCACCTGCGGCTTCTCGGGCGACGGCGGTCTGGCGAAGAACGCGCGCATCGCCAGTCCCACGTGGATCGTCGCGGACGACGAGGATGTCTTCTTCGTCGATTTCACGTACGTCGTCGAGCCCGGAAGCGGAGGTCCGCGCGACTCGGTACGCATCCGGCGCATTCACCTCGGCGACGGTCGCATCTCGACGTTCGCCGGAAACGGCGCCGTCGGTTTCTCAGGCGACGGCGGTCCGGCCACGCAAGCGAGTTTCGATTTCGGAATCCGTTCGATCGACGCCGGCGCACTCGCGCTCGATCCGCAGGGCAACGTGTACATCGCCGATGCCGGGAATGGCCGCATCCGCAAGATCGATCGCAACAGCGGCATCATCAACACGTTTCATGTGCCGGCCGAGGGAGAGGTCAACTGGTTGACCTTCGACGCGGCGGGGAATCTCTATTACGCCGCGGGCAAGCGGATCGTGAAGCTCAGCGCGCAGGGCGAGGTACTGCAGTCCTGGGGAACGGCAGGACAGGCCGCGTTCGTGCCCGATGGTGCCGCGGCCGCGACGAGCGTGCTGTCGGCCGGGCCGATCCTGGTCCACGAGAACAACGACATTCTGTACGTCGATGGCGCGATCGGTCGCTTACGCCGCATCAATGCCGCGACCGGCCTGATCGAGAGCGTCGCCGGCATCGGTCCCGCCCTCCTCGGCGAAAACGGGCCGGCGATCGAGACCGTCCTCGCGAACACCAGCGGCGAAGGCATCGACCTCGCGTTCGCTCCCCGTGGCGAGCTGCTCATCGGCGACGCGCCTTCTTTCCGGTTGCGCAGTCTCCGCGCCGACGGAAACCTCGTCACCATCGGCGGCACAGGCGGCTTCTTCGGCTCCCGTGAAGAAGGAGTCCCGGCGACGAGTGTATCGATGTATCCGATCGGGATTTCCATCGATGCAGCGGGTGCCATCGACATCACGAATCGCAGCGACCTTTTTCGAATCGAGCCCGATGGCTTGTTGTATCGCAACAGTCATCCGGACGTGAGTGCCTGCATTCTCGAAGGAGACGGCGGGCCGATGCGGCAGGCGCGCGTCTGCCAGCCGATGGATGTGTTGCGCGATAGCAACGGCGATCTCTACATCGCGGACACGAACAACAATCGCGCGCGGCGAGTCGAAGCGGGAACGAACGTCGTGTCGACGATCGCCGGCAACGGAGGGCCGGTCAGCGGTTTCGAGCGATACGGCTTCGGAAGCTACTGCGGCGATGGCGGACGTGCATTCGATGCATGCCTGAACGCGCCGTGGGGCATCGAGCTCGACGACGCGGGGAATCTGTTCATCTCCGAAATCGGCCGTATCCGCAAAGTGGGCGCCGACGGCATCATCTCCACGTTCGTCGAGAAACACGGCATCTCGAAATTGCTCTTTCGCGGCGGGTATCTCTACTCAGGAATCGAACGATTTGCTCGCGACGGAACGGCGACGCAGCTCGCCGGAGGTAACCCGCAAAACGCTTTGCTCGGCGATGGCGGCCCGGCTTTGAACGCGCGGACTGCTGCGACCGGGACGGCGGTGGGCGTGGCCATCGACGCCGAAGGCAATTACTTTTTCGCCGATGTCGGTCATCGCAGGATTCGCGCGATCCGATACGGAGCGGTATTGGCTCCGCCGGGAGCGCGGATCGAAGGTGTGCGCGAAGGCTCGATCGTGCGCGTGCGCGTTCGTGACGCCGAAAATCGCATCGCGCCGAGTGTGCGCGTCGAGCTCAGCGTTCCCACGTCGGGCGCTACCTGCCGGCTTTCCAGTACGTTCGCCGTCACCGGCGATGACGGAGTAGCGGTCGTCTCATGCGATCCCGGGTGCGTTGCCGGGAGCTACGACGTGACGGTCCGGCCGGTGAATGGAACTGCGGTCGCGGCGATCCCTGCCACAAACGCCGGATTCCCCTGCCGGCGCCGTGCGGTTCGACACTGACGCAGTCGCTCACTCGGGTTCCTCGGCGTTCCTCGGCGTTCCTCGGCTTTCCTCGGCGGACCAACCGTTTCATCCCCTCCGAGGAACTCCGAGTACTCCGAGGAACCCTTCAGGCGCCGGGCTGAACAACTCCGCACGTCCTGCCTGCCATAATTGTATCTTGCGGGATCGCACGCCTACCCCCCATCCTGTCGCTTCCCAAAGGAGACTCCCATGATTATTAGACGTTTTGCAGTCGTCTTGCTTGCTGTCTGTCCTCTCGTCGTTTCCGCCCAGCTCGAGCCGCGTGCAGCCCGTCGTCCGGAAATACGCGCGGAACGGCCGCCGATCGAAGCGACAGGCTTCATCCGCTATCCGCTGACGGCGCTGGCCGACGCCAACGCGCATAAGCTCGCCATCACCGTCGAGGTGAACGGCAAGCCGACCATCATCGAGGCGTACTCGCTGCCTCCCGGTTCCGACGGCAAGGCGCTCGTGCTGCTCCTCGACGGAGCGCGCCAGCAGAGCTTCGACGCGCTGCGCGAGCGCGGCGTCGGCGTCCGCTTCCTGATCTCGATCGACGGCGGGCCGGCGGAAGCGCTCGCGCTCGATCGCATCATCGAACTGGACGCCACGACCAGAGGTTTGCCGCGCCTGCAGATCTCACCTGACGCGGTCTCCGCGGAGAAACGTCCAGTCGAGAAGCGGGTCGTGCGCACCGACGACTACTTCTTCTGTCCGGAGACGTACCAGGGCCAGTGCTATCAGGAGTACCTGGACTGCCTGTATACGCCGCCCGAGGAGGAATGCGATCCGGGCAAGAACCCCGGCTGTGAAAACGCATGCCAGGACGCCTACGACGCGTGCGTGTTCGGCACGTACGTGCGCCAGTGGAATGAAGAAATCGAGGAGCCGCTCTATCAGGATGGGTATGAAGACTGCGGCTTTTACCCGTGGTACCAGATCATCGGCCACAAGTGGGAAAAGTGGTGGACGAAGAAGACCTGGCGCACCGTGGAAGAGCGTTACTGCCCGACCACGCAGCAGACCTATCAGCATGTCCTGAGCGAGAGCGTCGAGTACAAGTGGTGCTACAAGGAAACCGACGCCGGCTGCGAGGACGATAGCGGCGGGACGTACATGGGCGGAGAGTGCAAGCTCTGATCATCTGACGACCGCGCGTATCATCTTCGTCGTGATCCCACGGCGGGTGCTGCGCGCGGTCGTTTTCCTTTCCCTCGGTCTGGCGCCGCCCGTGTCCGCGCAATGGGCCGCGGACATCGACTTCCTCCGCGCCGAGCTCCCGCGCGTGCATGCGAACCTGTTTCACTCCTCCTCGCCGGAGTCGTGGGTGATGGCGCTGAATGATCTGAAGGCGCGGACCGCGGAGCTGTCCGACCTCGAGATCATTCTTTCTCTGCAGCGCATCGTCGCATCGCTGCACGATGCGCACACGCTGGTCGATACCAGTGCCGTCCTGCAAAACGTCTTTCCGGTGCGACTGAAGGTATTTTCGGACGGCATCTTCGTCGTCCGCACCAACGCTACCTCGCGTGTCGCATGTGGCGCGCAACTCATCGCCATCAACGGCATCCCGGCCGAACAGGTGTTCACGCGCGTTGCGGAGTTCGTGTCGGCGGAGAACGATGCGTGGCTCCTCGCGCAAACACCCGAGCTCATGATGCGTCCGGAGGTGTTGTTCGTCGCCGGGATCATTCCGTCGAAGGACTCGGCGCTGTTCACGTTCGCGATCGGACAGCGGCTGCTCGATCTCCAGCTCGACGCGACCACAGCGCTTCTCCCGCCGCAACCCGATGTCGCGGGGCTGCCGCTCTATCGCCGCAACGCGTCGTTGAATTACTGGTACGAATGGCAACGCGCCACCGGGCTCCTGTATCTGAAGTACAACGTCTGCGCGAACGATCCCGCGCGGCCGTTCGCGAATGCCACGAACGAGCTGCTCACGATCCTCGACACGGAGCCGGTCCACCACTTCGTCATCGATCTGCGCGACAACACCGGCGGAAATACCGAGATCGCACGCGCGCTCATCAACGGCATCCGCGCGAGGCCGCACCTGCGCGGCCGCGTCTACGCGATCATCGGACCGAAGACGTTCTCATCGGCGATGCTGAACGCGTTCGACCTCGAATCGGGCGGCGCGATCCTGGCCGGCGACTCCACGGGCGGCAAGCCGAATTCGTACGGCGAGGTACGCTCGTTCCTGCTGCCGAATTCACGCGTGCGCATCTTCCACTCGACGCGCCTGTTCTCCATCGTGCAAGGCGATCCCGCATCGCTCGAGCCCTCGCTGCGGATCCCGATCTCGTCGTTCCACTACCGCTTCCTGCAGGATCCGGTGCTCAGCGCGATCGCGCCGACAGCGCGCATCGCATCGACCGCGACCGACGGCCGCCGCCGGGCAGTGGCGAAGTCGTTGACGTGCGATTACTGAGGGATGACCGGGAGGCCTCCGGCGGCCGGGTCACCCTCACTGATCGCCCGCAATCAACCCGACGCGCACCGCGAAGCGCACCAGGCCGGGCACATCGTGCACGTCCAAACGCTTCATCAACTGATTGCGGTGCGCTTCCACCGTGCGATGACTGACGCCGAGCCGCTGCGCGATGTCCTTGCTGGTGTGCCCTTCCGCGACGAGCTGCAGCACCTCGCGCTGCCGCGGCGTCAGCGCGGCGAGCGGATCGGCGGCACCGCCGGTGCGGCTCACGTAATCGTCGACGACACGCTTCGACACCGCGGGACTCAGGTACGTCTCGCCGCGCACGACGGCGCGTAACGCAACCTCCAGCTCGGCGACGGCAGAGCCTTTCAAAAGATAACCCGCCGCTCCCGCGCGCAACGCCTGCAACACGTACTCCTCGGAGATATGCATCGACAGAATCACGACCCGAATGGTCGCGTCGAGCTTGGCCAGTCGCGCGGCGGTTTCCAGCCCGTTCAATCCGGGCATGCCGATGTCGAGCAGCACGACGTCGGGCTGCAGCGTTTCGGCGAGGCGGAGTGCCTCATGACCGTCGCTCGCCTCACCCACCACCTCGAATCCGGCCAGACCGTCGACGAGGCCGCGGATGCCCGCGCGCACGAGCGTGTGATCGTCGGCGAGCAGCACGCGGACCGGTTTCACATTTCACCTCCGACCGGAAAACGCGCGCGAATTTCCGTCCCCTGGCCGGGCGCGCTGCGGATGTCGATCGACCCGCCGGCGAGCGACACGCGCTCGTTCATGCCGAGCACACCCATCGACGCTCCCCGCATCGCGCCACCGTACGCGGCATCGACGTCGAAGCCCGCGCCATCGTCGCGAATCGCGAGCTCGACGCCTCCATCTCCGCGCCGCAGCTCGAGCCGCACATTCTTCGCCGCCGCGTGCCGCGCGACGTTCGTGAGCGCTTCCTGCGCCACGCGGAAACACGCCGTGGCGATCGCGGGATCGAGCTCATTCACCTCTCCGATCGACAGGTGGAGCTGCACGCCGGTCTGCGTCGCAAACCGGTCCGCGTACCAGCGCATCGCTGCCGCGAGGCCGAGGTCGTCGAGCATGGCCGGACGGAGATCGAGGGCGAGATCGCGCACGCTGCGCATGGCGCGGTCGATGCTCTCCACGGCATCGCCGAGTTGCGGCGGAGTCCTCTCGAGGTTGATCTTGGCGGCGGTGAGGATTTGTCCGAGCTGATCGTGGAGCTCGATCGCGAGGTGGCGCCGTTCATCTTCCTGCGCCTTGAGCAGCCGGCGCGACAACGAGCCGAGGCGCTCGTGACTTGCGCGCACGGTTTCCATGAGGCGGCTGCGCTCGATGGCCGGTGCGACGCGATCGGCCACGACACGGAGCAGATCGAGCTCGTCTTCGGTAAAGGAACGCTCGACCAGCGAAATCGCCGCGATCACTCCAATCACCGTCCCTTCCACGCTCAGCGGCGCGCCGATGGCCGAACGCGGCGCGAAGCCGATGCTGCGCGCCCACTCGTGCCATTCGCGAGAACCGGATGACGGAAGGTCATTCAGAATCACCGACCGTCCTTCGCTGAGCACACGACTCGAAACCGGTGAAGTGATCGGAACGCGCACGCCGGCCAGGCGCGATGCGAGAAACCCGTCGACAGCCCGGACCGTGAGGCTCGTCCGCTGCTCGTCGAACAAGAGGACGACGGTGGTGTCGGCGCTCATCGTCGTGCGCAGCCGCGCCAGCAGTTCATGCAGCAACTCGTCCAGGGCCATTCTCGCCAGCGCGGTGTCGGTAATGCTCTCGATCGCGCGCAGTTTCGCGAGCGCGGCTTCCGCGGTCTCCAGCAACCGCGCGCGTTCTTCTTCCGCAAGCTTTCGCTCCGTGATGTCATGCGTGATTCCGCAGATACGGACCACCGTGCCGCTGTTGTCGCGGATTTCGGTCATGCGCGCGTCGGCCCAGCGGACCGTCCCCTCGGGACGCAGGACGCGAAACCCATCCAGTGGTGTCGACGCGCGACCGCTGACGATGTCCGAGACGCGTGCGCGGTCGTCGGGATGGACTAGCTCCAGCCATCCGTGCAGCCTGCGCAGGCTGTCGAGCGAACGGCCGGCGAGATGTTCGGCGGCCGGGTTCGCGTAGAGGAGTTGCGAGAGGTCGGCCGTCACGATCCAGAACGCCACGTCGATGTTCTCCGCGAGTTGGCGGAACCGCTCCTCCGCTTCCTTTCGCTCCGTGATGTCGAGTCCGAACTTCAGCGTGGAGCCGTCCGAAAGAGTGAATCGCGCCCATGTCGTTTCGACGTTGCCGCGCGGTGTGGCGATGGCGAGGTCGCGCCACTTGCGATCGCTTTCACCCAGCGCGTCGTGCACGCGCTGCATCGTGCCCGCGTCGTTGCCGAACGTACACTCCAGCGCTGCGTTGGTATGCACGACGCGGCCGGCCTCGTCGTGGAACGCGATCATCACCGGCAGGTTGTCGAAGATGGTCTGCAGCGTTTCCTTCTCGCGCCGCTCCGCGACTTCGTGTGCATTGCGGTCGATCGCGAGGCCGAGGACGTTCGCGACCGACTGTACGAACTCGACGTCGTCTGCGCTGAACGTCCGCGCTGTGAGCGAATGCACGCTCAGCAGCCCCCACGGCTCGCGTGGGCCACGCACGATGGATGTGAGCATCGTGCGCACGCCGTAATCGCGGAGAATCCACGACGGCTCGAATCGCGAGTCCCCCGGAATGTTGCCGATGAAGACCGGCGCGTCGTTCTTCAGGACCCAGTGCGCGACGCTGCCCGCGGCGATGGGCAGTACCGCGTCCATGGGAAGATCCGGCCAGCCGATCTTTGCGCGCAGCACCAGATCTTGGCGTTCAGGCCGCAGTTGCCACACGATGCTGCGGCCCGTTTCGAGAATCTCCGCGCAGTGCGCGGCGGCCTCGCGCAGGATCGCGTCGAGATCGTGTTCGCGGATCGCGACGCGTCCGAGCTCTGCGATCGCGGCCTGTTGCCGGCTGCGCGCCGCGAGTTGCCGCAGACGCAAGCCCGGCGTTTCGAGGACGGCCCAGTCACCGTCGCGTTTGGCCAGCGCGAACTGGTGCGACTCCGCGACGTCGAGGATGCCGGAGGCACTCATCGAGGACAGCGGATACGAACAGAGCAACAACATCCGCTTGCCGCTCACCGTACGGTGCAGATCATTTTCGAAGCGGCTGAAATCGTTCCAGTAGGTGTCGTTCAACCAGGTTTCGCATCCGGCCATGCGAAGTCCTTCGAACCCATTCTCGAGCGTCGACGTGAGCAGACGCTCCCACGTACTGGGCAGCGCGTCGATCACACCGTCATGGACGAACCAGCCGGTCGCGGACTCGAGCACGATTGCGCCGCTGGCAATCTGCGCGTCGACGTCGGGGATGATGCGCCGCAACGCGTCCGCCGCCACCGCCGGCGTAATCGGCTCGGACGTCAGCCAGACGCAGCGCTCCTGTTGCTCGCGTCCCGCCCCGAGGAATGGCACCACCGCGTCGAAGTGGTCCTGCACGGTCTCGAAGAACTGGCAGAAGTGCGAGCCCCACGGGATGTCTCCCAACCGCGGGAGGCCGCTCTTCCGCATCGCGTTGTCCATGATCGCGATGATTGTGCTCCCGTTTAACGCGCGAGCGTGCGTCCTCTACGTGTTCACCGCCGCCGATCTACGTAGTTCGACGAAGTTGAAGACGCAGAGACGCCCTACCTTGCAGTAGCGATGTCAGTTACGTTTTCCCAATTCCCGCTCCCACCCGCGTGCTGCTGACACGTGATCGAAAGCGTGCTGCGCCAGTTCACCTTCACGGTCCGCCGCGCGAAGACGCTCGCGGAAGCACTCATCGAGCTTCGCTCCGAGGACTATGACCTGATCCTTTCCGACCTTGGCCTCCCGGATAGCGCATCTGCAACGGCGTCCTCGGCGTCGATGTCGCCGGCAACATCAACTTCGAGAATCCCGCTGCCGCGACGATGCTCGGCTGGGAGGCGGGCGATTGATCGGACAGGCGGCGGAACGCATCACGCATCGCCCGATGGATTGGAGGGCCGGGCGGGGGGAGCATCCGCGCGAGCGACGACGATGTGTTCTGGCGCCGGGACGCGACGCCGATCCGTGTCGAATCGACCGCCGCGCCGATGGTCGACGACGAGGGCCGCATCGCCGGCGCTGTGACGACGTTCCGCGACATCTCGCGGCAGAAGCAGATGGAGCAGCAGATCGAGCAGAGCGCGCGCGTGGCGTCGCTCGGTCGCGTGTCGGCATCCGTCGCGCCCGAGTTCAACAATCTGCTGATGGGGCTCGGGCCGAGCGTGGATGTGTTGCGCCGCAAAGCAGAAGGCGATCCGGCGCTCGAGCTGAACGCGGTGGCGGCGCGGACAGCGGCTCACCGACGAGATTCTGCGATTCACGAATCCGGGCGAGCCGCAGAGGGAACGATTCGACGTGGCACCACGGTTTCGCGAGTTCGCCGACGAAGCGGCCGGCATTCTTAGCGGCCGGCACATGGAAGTGGACGTCGCGGATGCGCTCGAGCTGCGCGCCGATGCCGATCAGCTCTCGCAGATGATGCTGAATCTCGTCGCGAACGCACGCGCCGCAACCACCGCCACGGGCACGGTCGCAATCGGCGCGGCGAACGATCGCGAACGGATCTTCTAACCGTTCCACGTCGAAACGCGGCGGCACCGGCCTCGGACTGGCAATCGCGCATCGCAGCGTGTCGCAGCACGGCGGCCATATCGTCGTCGAGAGTGAGGTGGGTCACGGGTCGACGTTCTACGTCGTGGCTGCCCCGGACTTAGCGCTGTTGTCGGTCACCGCGCTTCGCGCGGCGCTTGTCTGGGATCAGACAGTCAACCGAGCACTGACAACGAGTGCCCCTTTCCGGAATCCCCACGCGGTGAGCTTGCTTCCCGCAGCAATGGCATTCGGCAACGGAAGTACAGAGGAAGCGGCCGCGATATCGGACGAGAGCACAGGCCGGCCATTGACAGACAGATCGACTCGATCGATGCCGGTGGAAGTCACTTGTACGCTGCCCATGGGAGGCGTTCCAACGCGTTGCAGGGAAAGCGATTGTTTGGGTTCGCCGGCCAGGATCGCGGCAGCTCTCTCGATGAGATCCCGGTTCTGTTCCAACAGATCGGTGCGAGTCATGGAATAGCGCTCATCCGGGACGACGCCGAGATCCTCCAGCGGTACACCCGACTGCGATCCCACGCGAGTGGACCGGCGAGCCGCGACACGCATGCCTGTGCCGCCGGGCAATGGAGGGAAAGGAGCGGGTTGGATCTGCACAAAGCCCTCGAGCACCTGCCGATAGTCCCAGACGTTTGCTCCGCCCGCGCCGGTATTGTCATGACAGCCCAGAATCGTACCGATGCCATGGTCCTGAAATCCTGCTGCAAAGATATCGGTGGTGCTGTAGCAGAACGCGTCCGTCACCAGGACCACAGGCCCTTGATAAACCTGACCGACGTCATTGCACGCGGCAGGATCAGTCAGAGGAAACCCTTGTGAGAAACCCGCGCCCGTGGCGAGAGCGGTCTGAAGCGGCTTGTCCCATTGCGACAGCCACGGAACTGATTGAGCGATCCGGAGCGTGAGCGATGTGGTCGCAAAATGGAACGGCTCCGGAGTGATGGGATGGGGCGTCAGCGTCTGGAGCAGGCGCTCGCCGAAATTGATATGTCCACCGCCATTGCCACGTACATCGAGAATCAACCCTTGTACGGGTAGAGTGCGGAGAATCCGCACGAATTCGTTGACCGCCCCGCTGATATTGCCGTTCGGCGCGACAAACGTCGCAATACGGATATAGCCCACCGTACCGTTGGGCGTGTCGACAGTGCCAAAGCGCGGATAAACATCCGGCATGATGCTGACGTTGTCGATGCCGGCAATGACCGGAGGTTCGGGAGCGTCGGCGGTCGCACGATATAAGGCCATCTCGCGCTCGGCGCGGACGGCAGCTCCGTCGAACAGGACCTTTCGAACCCTGCGCAGCAATTCAGTCTTCACGTCGAGTCCGAGGGCAGTTGCCACTTCTCCGCCGTCGCCGAATCCGGCTGCGAGGAGCTCCGACAGATCTGCCTTCTCCACGACGCTCCACGAGAAGCGCGACTCGCGCACCTCGCCGTCGACTACATAGGTCAGCGTCACCCAATCCTCGTCCGGCGGTACGGATGCGCCCAGCCATCGCAAGGTCAGCGCGTCGAGCCCGCGCGCGCGACGCGCTTCCGGGTTACTGCCCGCCTCGCGGTTCGCATTGCGCATTACGGCCAGATCGATGGGCGCACCGTTCCAATGCGTGATCTCGGCGCCTGCCGCGAGCTCCGCATTGGGATTGACGGGCGAAACCCAGGAAACCAGGTATTTTCGCTGCTTGTTGACGTAATACTCTTCGACTCGAAACGGCAGGAATGCAAATTTCGACCAGTACGCATACGGCAGCGTGTAGTTCGTGTGCAGGTCCCGCAAGCCGACGAAAATGTCGATCATCTCGCTCTGGAAGCTTCTCTCATCCATGGACGCGTGCCGCATGCGCAGCAGGCGGAGACGTTGAATGGGATCGACCGCGTGCAGAGCGCGTTTCAGCGGGAGATGCGCATAAAGATCCTGCAGAACCACCAGAGCCTGATCGATTACGGTCAGGCGCTCGGCGTGTGTCAGGACGGCCGGGACAGCGACGCCGGCGGCACCAGCGCCCTCGTTTGCCATGGAGAATTCCGCGGGCCCTCCGAAGTCCGGCGGTTCGGCCTGCGAGAATTCTTCGGCGGCTTTTTCCCGGCGCGGCTCATCTCCGGAACGGGCTGTCGGCAGCTCGTTCCGCAGCTCGCGCAGTCCTTTGACCGGACCCGCAGCCGTCCTGATCTCCTCGAGCATTTCAATTGCGCTGATGCTGGTACGGTAGGAACCAGTGGCTGGCATTCCATCTCCTCAATTGATTACGGGCGAACAGCATTCGCAACGGAGTCTGCGCCAGATAGCTCCTCCGTGTCCTCTGTGGTGAAACGATTCAACCACGGAGGACGCGGAGAACTGATAACGTCGCGATCATGTCGGAACCGGACTGGGAACGGGAGTGACTACAGCAGTTGGAACCGCCGCGATCGCGGCCTGTACGGCCTGCAATGCATTGAGGCGTCCCCACCCCACCTCATCGCTTCGCTGCTTCCCCACCACGACGGGATCGGCACTCTCCCAGAGAAGGTTCCTCAGGCGTTCCGCTGTGAGCTCCGGATTCACCGAAAGCATCAGCGACGCGACACCGGCCACGCAAGGGGCGGCAAAGCTGCCGCCGGACGCCCGAGCCAGTCCCGCGTTCAAATTATCGGTGCCGGCGAGTCCAGGCACCGACACACCGGGGGCAATGAGATCGAGCCCCGCGCCGAAACCACTTGCAGGCGCTCTCACATCGTTGCGGTCGCTGGGCGCGACGCACACGATGGGCTCGTGCGCTTCGAGCGAGCCTGGATCGATGCGTCGATTTTCATTGAAGACCGCCAACACCACCAGCGTTCCGCGTCCGCCTCGTCCATCGTTTTCGACCTCGTCGACGGCGGCGAGCACGGTGTCCAGACCGTCCCAGCTCCTGCCTCGCGGCGCCACGCTGCAACTGATGACATCCGCGCCGTTGGCCATACTGGTCTTCAGCGCCGCCGCGAGCTCGACGGAGCTGACCGTCTCTCCCATGGCGACGAGAATCAAACGGCAATTCGGCGCCGCGCCATTGCCGAAATTGTCTTGCAGAGTCCCGCCCACCAGTGCCGCGCAGAACGTCCCGTGCCACCTGTGTCTCATCGGCGTGGTAATTGGGTCCCCGCGGTGATCGATGTGCCTCGCGATGTTCAACTGCGAGCTCTCGAAGAATCCCCGGTCGATGACCGCCACGAGCGTATCGTCACCCCTCCTCGGGTCTGTGACTGCCCACGCTGCCGTCAGCTCGATCTGATCCCACTGCCATTGAACTGGGCTATCCAGCACAGGCGGTGGTGTTGTTGCAAACAGCGGCGGTTGCGGGGGTCCTTCGACGTTGTAAATGAGGACCGGATCGACGAACCTGACCGCGCCGGCGCCCAGCTCATCCTCCAGCCTCAATCGTTGGAAGGCGACGGCATCGTCGATATTTTCGTCCGGGAGCTCGAACGCGATCTCATGCACGTTCTTGCCGAACGGCAGGCGCCTCATTTCGGGATGCAGTCTCTTCAGCCGCGACGGCCGGACTCCTTCGGCCAGACCGACCACGAGCCGGTCTCGCACAATGACCAGCCCGTCCTGCGGATGCCGCGTGAGCAATCCCTTTTCCGCAAGGTTGGGACCGATGAACGAATCCGGTGCTTCCGGCCGAGGAATGAACCTCCAGCCGGCCGATTCGAACGCCGCGAGATCGAGCCGCTCCGCGCCTAAGACGTGATCCCACACGCCTCCCGTTTTTTCGAGCGGTCCCGCGCCTTGCGCATCCAATGCCTGCGGAACTGCGCCGCGAGTGGCTGTACCAACGATACGAAGACCAAGATTGAAAGCCATGTCAGCCTCCTACGCTCCACCACCATGGACGAAGACCACGCCCATGCAGATTGGACGGCCCGTGCGCGGGATCTCCGCGACGATCGGCTCCCGGAACTTGACGCTCACATCGCCCGTGAGCACGTCGAAGTGGTGCAGGTGTGCGAGCACATTGTTCGGATCCCCATAGTCGAGCGGGACGGACGTCGTCTCATGGCTGATGCACATCCGCAACGTTGCGTCCGGACCCAGTGCCGCGGCCCAGCGCTCGTTCCCGTTTTCGATCACGCTGAGCTCTTCCCCTGTCGCCATGAACACGATTTCATTGGTCAGGACGTGCCTGGCGCCGGTGGCGGGAAACTCCCATACGATCACATCGTTCGTAAAGCGGTCGGCGATGACGTTCCGGCTGGTCAGCGTACCCTTCGGAAGTGTGATCCGCGCGCGCGCGTGGGGCGGTAATTGTCCCGCCGGCCCGACCGTGAAGCCCGAGAAACCGAGGTCTTGAAGCTTCGGGATCCAGTTGAGCCACTCCGTTTCGGCGTCGGATGCGGGCGCCTCGGCATCCGGTCCCCACCGCACCGTGTGCTCGGTGACTGTGTTTCCGTCCAGTCTGAATTCGAGGGCTCGCCCCTGCAGGCTCAACGAAGCCACGCGGGTTCCGACAGGGTCGATCACCATGTCCGGCAATTCCCTGGTGCCCGCCGACGGGAATACTTCGCCCGGCAGATAGCTCCATCGACAAGTGTGATGGTGTGCATCCGGCACAATGATGTCGATGGCTCGCGGATGTTCGGGTTTCGGATCGGCAGGATCCGCCTCGAGCGCAATGACACAAAGACCGGAGATTGTGATCTCGACATTCATCGTTCACCTCCGTCAAGTGATCCCTCAATGACTGTGAATCCGCCCCACGCCGCCGGCGAGCTGCCTTCGCGTTCTCCGGTGCGCAGAAGCTCGAGAACGGCTTCCCGAAAAGCGACAGCGGCGGAGCGATGCGTTCGATACTGACGATGAAACGCGGCCATGACGGCAGGCGCGGCATGATCGTTGACATCGAGAGGACTGGCCACGACCTCGCGCGCTCCGGCCGCGATGAATGCTCCGGCCAGTCCGAGCAGCCCTTCCCGGTCGTCCGCGAGGCTGTCTTGTGCGCGGCAGGCGGACAGCACCACCAGGTTCGCGTTGCCGGCACCGGCGTCGAATAGCTCGCCGAGAGATAGCGGCTCGAGGGCCTCACCCGTTGCGTCCGCGAAGAGCAGCACTGAACGGCGCGGTGCATCGAGGTCGACCAGGGCGTGTCCGGCAAAGTGAACCACGTCAGTTGAGAGGGACAGATCGAGAAATTTCCGGCGAGTGGCTTGCGGTCCCCGTAAGAAAGCGACATTGGGATAAAGCGCCGCCACGGCGCTGGCTTCTCGTGCGGAGTGCGGAAGACTCGGCAGGATTGTTCCGCCATAAGAGCCCGAGCTCGAAACCGCCATCACCAGAGCGGATTGTGCGGTCGACTCTGAACGCGGCGCGGTCCGCGAGCTCCGGACCAGGAAAGTGGCGCTGGGCGTCACGCTGACCGTGCGTTGCTCGATGAGATATCTTTCAGACTCGCGATCGAAGAGTGCAGCGAATGGAAGCCGCGCCAGCCGGCGATCCGGAACCACGATCAGCGCCTTGCCTCTGCGTGAAAGCGCAAGAGGCCGGATCAGAAAATCGTATAGAGGACTCCCGGCTCGGCGGAGCGCGGCGATTTCCGCGTTACGAGTCAATTCGAGCCGGAACCGTTCGATCGCGTCTTCGACGTCGCCACGAGCAACCTTCAGGACGCATCGACGCGACAGTCCATCCTCGATCACCCAGGCCAGAATGCGATCTTCCAGAACGACGTAGCTGACTAGGGCCACGCCCGGCGGCAGTTCCTTTTCGAGGTCGGTCAGCCGGACGAAATCGATGTCGCCCGCGCCGGAGTTTTTCGCAGCCGCCAGTTCCAGCAGCACGCGGCCACGCGATCGCTCGGCCAGACGGAACGGCTCCTCCAGGTCGCCGCTCAGCGATGTCGTGCGCAGCTCGATGAGGCGATCGAACGCCGGCTGCGCCTGACGGAATGCCTGCATGCGCGAGACCGGGTCTTCCACGGTCGCACGAATTTGCTCGAAGATTTCGAGCGCGCTCTCCAGGCTGCGCGCCGCCGCCTGAATGTCTCCCGCCGCAGCCTCGGCGTTCGCCAGCGCCGTGGTGTACGTAATCGCTTCGAACTTCGTACCGGTGGATCCCTGCCCCTCGAGTCCACGACGGAGAAGCTCGGCCGCGCGCGCCGGCTCCGTCTCCTTCGCGCACAAGCCTTCGGTGAGCAGCGCGAGATAGGCCATCTGATCGCGCAACGGACCGCGCTCCATTTCCGCGATGGCCTCCTGCGCCTTGTGCAGATCCGCGAGCGCACCACCGCGATTCCGAATCTCGAGGCGAAAAGCGGCTCGATCGAGATACGCGCTCGCCCGTGCCAGCGGTTTCCGATCGCTTTCGGCGAGAATCACGGCTTCGTCCACAAATGGACCGGCGAACCTCAGATTGCCCTGCCGGAACAGGCCCTCCTTCGCTTCGGTCCACATGGCGACGTTGCGCCGCGGTCCTTCGCTGTACGGAACTTCGCGGAATGCTCGCTTGCGGTTTTCCCACGCCCGCGAATGCTCGCCCAGGAGGGTGTACGACTCGGCGAGCAGCACGCAGACGAACGCCGCCGCCGAATCGCCACCGGAACGGCGGAGAGTGGACGCGGCATGTTCATATCGATGGACGGATGACTGCACGCGGCCCTGGACTTTGTCGGCCGTACCGGCCATCCACTCTGCGCGCCCGACAAGGGCCGGATACCGGTCGTCGACGATCTCTTTCACGAGCCCGTCGAGCATCGCCAGGCCGCGTGTCGCGTCGGCAAAATATTCGCCGACACCAACGTAGAAGCGAGCCCAGAGATGCAGAGGGTTCCGCGCGGCCGCCAGATCTTTGGCCGCACGCGTGAACGGAGGATGTGCCGAGGTGAGGCGCTGCTCTTTGAAGTGCGCAACGCCGGCGCCGAAATCCTGAAGCCCGCGAATGAGTGCGTTGCGTTCCGCGGCCGACCCTTCGCGCATCGTTCTGCGAATCGCGGTCACCGAATGGTCGAGCAGGTTTTCTTCTCGCGATCGCGCCAGTTCCTCCCCGATTCGTGATGCCAGCAGCAGCGACTGCTCCGCTTGGGCTGCGTCGCCCGCGGCGATGGCAGCGGCCCATCGCGGCAGCACCACCTCCTCGCCGAACGCTCTCGCGTTGGCGGGAAACCGTTGCACGAGCGCTCGGACTTCGGATGCCGATGCACCGCGCGCTTCAATGCGGCGCAGAACGTTCGCCCATTCGTCGTCGACGTTCCGGCGTTCGAGGGCGCGAAGGTGCGCGGACGCTTCCTCCTTCCATCCATCGCCTTCCGATTCAAGCGCGCGCCACGCTTTGGTCGCGAGGTTGCGCGTGCCGAGCAGCGACAACGCCATGGCGCGATTGAAGCCGGCACCACTTGACGGCTGAAGCGACAGACTGCGTTCCGCCGAGTGGACCGCGCGCAGGAGGTCGAGAGGATCGCCACGAGCCTCGAAGCGCGCCAGATAAACCGCCGAGAGATCCGTCAGCGCTGCGGGCGCGTCCGCGGGATTTCGCGCGGCCAGTTCGAGAATCGCGATCGCACGGTCGGTCTTGTCGTTGAGGAAATGCAGCAGGGCGGTGTCGGGCTGGGATTGTTTCGCTGCCGCGACCAGAGTGTCGTCGACATTCCCGCTTTTCGATGCATCAACTTCGCGAGCAAGCCAGGGCCGGTATCCCACCTCGCCCGTCAGCCGGCCCGGCGTGGGACGGCGGTCGGCGGAAAGAGCCAGGAGTTGCTCGCGCGGAGACGCCGACCGGCTCCCCAACAGCACCGAGATCACGACGGCGCACGCGATTGCGGCACTCCATCCTGCAGACCGTGTGACACGCGCAGGAACGGGTGCGACCCGGAACCCCGATAGAGTTGAGATGAAAACGATTCTCGCGCGGGCGAGAGGTTCCGTCGACTAAAAAGAAGCGCCGGCCTTGCCGCCGGATCGCCTCATCCCCGACCGGCTCAACGATGAACCGATAACCGATCCACGGCTGGGGGATGATGACTGCGGGCTCGATCTCCTTGCGCAGCGACGCGACGTGCACGCGCACCTCGGACGCGAGATGCCGATCGTGACCGCGCGGAAGACCGGAATGATGCGCTGGCGCGAGAAGATCTCGCGTCGATGATGCAGAACGCGGCGAGCGCCGCGCGCTTCTTCCGGCTGCCGCCGAATCGCGTGGTCAAGCTCGGTGCGCAGATCGAATTCTGATCGAAAAAGAACGGCGGCCTTTCGGCCGCCGTTCAGGAATCGTCGTGGGTTGGTGGAGCTGATCGGGATCGAACCGACGACCTCCTCATTGCGAACGAGGCGCTCTCCCAATTGAGCTACAGCCCCACACGGGTTGGCTAACGGCACGGCAGGAGGTTCAATTCCAGCCGTTGGGAGCGCGGATTATAGGGGCCGCTTGCTGACTTGCGCAAGCGCTTCGCGCGCCACGTCGGACGGCGATCGTTTCGCGCCGTCGACCGCGTAATTGAGGCGGCGCATGGCGGCCTCGTCGAATGCATTCTCGAGCGATCCCAGCGCGTTGGGAGCGGCAGCGCACTTCTCGCCGAGGTCGTCGCGGGAGACGATGGCGGTGTCGTATGGCGGAAAGAAACGGCGATCGTCCTCGAGTACGACCAGCCCGAGCGCATCGATGAGACCGTCCGTCGAATTACCCGCGATCACGTCGATGCTGTTCGCGGCCAGCGCGCGATATGTGAGGCCGAGGTCCATCGTCTTCGGCGTTTGCGCGAACTGCAGACCGTAATGCTTTTGCAGCCCGCTCCAGCCATCGGGACGTTCGACGAACTCGTAGCCGAAGCCGGGACGGAAACGATCGGCGACTTTCGCGAGATCAGAGATGCGGCGCAGGCCGTGCTGTTCCGCGTCGGCGCGACGGACGATGATCGCGAACGTGTTCTCGAAGCCGAGCGGTGGTCCCCAGCGCAGGCCGCGCTTCGCGTATTCGCTCGCGACCGCTTCCATCACCGCGGCACGATCGGAGCTGATCGGTTTTTTGAGAATCGCGGTCAGCGCGGTGCCGGAGTATTCGGGATAGACGTCGAGATCGCCGGACGCGATGGCCTTGTCGCACACAAGCGTGCCGCCGAGATCGAGCTTGCGATCGACTTTGCATCCCGCCGATTCGAGCCGCTGCGCGACGATCTCGCCGAGGAGCACCGACTCGGTGAAATTCTTCGAGCCGACGACGATCGATTTCTCGCGCGCGCACGCGCAGAAGAGGAACAGGAATGCGATCGCTGCGATCTGGAGCGACGGGCTCTCAGCCCGTCGGACTCGGCGAAGCTCGACGGGCTGAGAGCCCGTCGCTCCAGTGGTTCGTGTCGCCATTCGCATCATTGTCCTCCCCAACGCCGGGCGGCGAACGATTCGATGGCGCTGAACAAGAGATCCGCGAGCAACGCCAGCGCTGCCGCAGGCAACGCGCCGGACAGAATACGCGTCGTATCGACCATCGCCACACCACGGAAGATCAGCGTGCCCAGTCCTCCGCCGCCGACCGCGGCGCCGATCGTGGCCACGCCGATCGCGATCACAGTGGCCACGCGCAAGCCCGCCAGGATCGACGGCATGGCCAGCGGCAACTCGATCGAGTAGAGACGCTGCCGGTCGGTCATCCCCATCACCGTCGCCGCTTCGCGCACGAGCGGGTCGATGCCGGTGATGCCGGTGACCGTGTTTCGCACGATCGGCAGCAGCGAATAGAGCACGAGCGCGACGATGGCCGTGCGCACGCCGATCCCGCCGAGGAATGGGAGCGGGATCAGAAAGCCGAAGAGGGCGAGCGAAGGGATGGTCTGGATCACATCGACGACGCGCAGAAAGCGTCGCCCCCAGCGCGGATGGCGCACGGCGGCGATCGCGATCGGCATGCCGATCGCAGCGGCGATCGCAACCGCGACGACGACGATGATCACATGCTGCAGCGTCGCTTGCAGGATCTCGTTCGTCACGACCCCTCCGGAACGCGCGCGGCCTCGAGGAAACGCCGCACGAGCGGATGCCGCGATGCGACGAATCTCGCACGCATTTCGTCGCACACGATCGCGCCATCGTCGATGAGTACAATGCGCTCGGCGACGCGTAACGCTTCGGCGAGATCGTGCGTCACGAAGATCATCGTCACGCCGCCGCGGTCGCGCAGACGGATGAACGACTCCTGCAACTCGCGCCGTACGAGCGGATCGACAGCGCTGAACGGTTCGTCGCAGAGGAGCAGCGGCGGCTCCGCGATCATCGCGCGCGCGATGCCGACGCGTTGCTGCTCGCCGCCGGAAAGCGAGCGCGGAAACCGCGAAGCGAAACGCTCGATCGGCACCTCGAGCTGCGCAAGCAGTTCCTGCGCGGCGGTGCGAATGCGCGCCTCGTCCCATTCCAGCAGGCGGGGGACGGTGGCGATGTTGTCGTAGACGGTGCGATGCGGGAACAGCGCCGGCGCCTGCAGCATCGTGCCGATTCGTCTGCGGCGCGCGGCGAGATCGCCGGACACCGTTACGCCGTCGATGGAAACGACGCCGGCGGTCGGAATCGCGAGACCGTTCAAGAGGCGAAGCAGCGTCGTCTTCCCTGCCCCGCTGCGCCCGATCAACGCGACCGATTCACCGGGCGCGACGTGCAGCGTGACGTCGCGCAGGATCGAGTGCACGGAGACCCGTTCGATCGCCACCGATGACGCCATTGGTAGATCCTGTTAGTCCTTTCGCAGTTTTGCAATCGGAGGCACAAGACCCCCTTTCAAACTATGCATGCGGATTTCCCGCACGCGGCTTACCGCTGTTCTCTCGGGAAGCGACATTACGTGACCTCCGGGTAACGAACGGTCCCGCGCAGACGATGAAGCCCTAAGCCGACAAAGTAGTCCTCGTTCCACCGTTCCGCGACGCCCGCGCGCAGTTGCCGGCCGGCGCGTTTCAGGCGCAGGTCCTTCAACCGCCGCCAGACGTAGCGGTCGATGTCGATGAACTGATTCGACGCATTCCCAGTGCGGAAGTAGTTCCCCCATCCGCGCAGCACCGGATTCAGATCCGCGATCACCTCGCGAACATCATCGTGGCACCGTGCTCGTGGAGTCAGCTCCTTCACGCGCTGTCGCACTCGCTTCATGCTGCGCTGCGATGGTCCTCGCTGGAGGAAGTAGACGCGCTTGCGTTGCTTCTCCCAGATCGGTCCGCTCAGCCGCTTTCGCAAGTGACAGCCGAGGAAGTCGAACCCCTCTTTGCCCCACGAGAGATCCACTCGCCTCGTTTTGTCCTGGTGGAGCTCGAGTTTCAGCCGCTCGATGATCTTCACCCGCCGTTCGGCTTCCTCGCACTCCTTCGCCGTGCGACACATCACCACAAAGTCGTCCGCGTAGCGCACCAGCACGCCCAGATGCGCACACTGCCGCCTCCAGACGCTGTCGAGATAGTTCAGATCGATGTTCGACAGCAGCGGCCAGATCACTCCGCCCGCTCGTCCATCGTCCATCACCTTTGCCCTCAACCGCTGCCGCACCAATCTGAGCACCCTTCGGTCGCTCACTCTCCGCTCGATCCGTTTCATCAGCACCTGATGATCCATCGTGCCGAAGAAGTCCCGGATGTCCGCGTCGAACACGTGGTTGTGTGCAGTCTTCCGCAGCACTTCCAGCGCGCCGTGGCCCCGCGGCCGGGCCGGAACCCGTGCGAACACTCGTCGAAGTCGGCTTCGAACACCGGCTCCAGTACGAGCTTCGCCGCCGTTTGCAATCGGCTTCTGCCTCTCGGGGGAGTTGGACCGGCTCGTTTGTCCGGTCATGCCCTCGCGCTTTCCCTCTCCACCGTCGCGACCACCGCAGGGACCCTTCCCTCCGGACGTGTTCTTCTTCGCGCCCATCCTCGGTACTACGATCCCCTCGGACTTCCGCTGCGCGGCGCTCGACTTCGCCTTCGGCTTATACGAGCCACCTTGTCGCGACACCGACTGCGCAGACGGACCTCCCGTGTTCCACTTCTCCTTCAACGCGTGCTGCGCCCCGTACCCCGGAGAGATCTCGTGCCCGTACATCTCCGCTCTTCGGAGCACGTGATGTTGCCTTCACCGTGACATGAGCGGTTCAGCTCTCTCGTTGTAAATCTTTCGAGGCTGCAGGCTTCACTTGATGTTGCGGCCCGCGTTGTCGCTCCCTCCGCAGAGGCTTCGACGTCCAGCTTCAGCCGCACCCATCTCTGCATGCGCTGTGGACCTGCTACCCGGCGCTCCGGGCGCTTACCGGGACGGGACTCTCACCCGTTGGAGAAGTGCAGCCTGAACCTCTGCTCCCTTTCAGTCGCTTCGGTTCGTCACGGCGCACCATGCGCGCGATTGTACGAGTTCGGAGAACGTCAGCTACCCGGTGGGTCGGGGCGGTACGATCTCCTGCAAACGGGCGGCAATGTGCTGGGCATAAAGATCCGAGCCGTAGTCGGTGACATGAATTCCGTCATAGAACAACGGCTCCGGTGATGCCGGTCTCGCGGCCAGAAAGGCAACGAGGTCGATCAGGTCCACCTTCTCTTCGGCGGCGACGTCGCGGATGGCTTGATTGAAGACGATCTGCGCTTCCGGGTCATACCAGCCGGGCGTGAGCTCATTGCGCACGGCGTTGCTCGGCTGGGTCATCAATACGGGTTTGATGCTGAATGCCCGGCAGATTCCGACGAATGCTCGCAGACGTTGCTTGTACTGTTCGACCGGTAACGGGCGCTTCGCTCCGAGCGGCGCGGCGGGGCCGGACGCACGATCGATCGCGCGCTTGTTGTCGCGGAGGGTCCGCGTGTGGCGTACCAGGGCCAGGATCGAGGAATGAGCCGAGAATCGAGTGAAGATCAGCCGGCCGAGGGTTCCCAGCGTTGGCGCCTGGCCCATCTGAAGCTGGTACGAGCCCGCTCCTCGAAGATGCCCGATGTCATTGGCCGCTTCCATGAGCACGGCCACGTCCGGCTTGTCGGCCACGACGTAGTTGAAGAGATTGTTGATCGACTGATGGACGTCGTTTCCGCTCACTCCAGCGTTCAACGCGTTGATCTTCATCCGGCGCTGTTCGAGGAGAACGGACGCGCGCGCCGGAAACCTCATCGGTTCCGCAACGAACATGCATTCCGTCGTGGAGCCCCCGAAAAAAGCGACCGTGGCGTCGGGACGATCGAAGCGTCGCACGGGCTCGATGTATCCGCGCCCGTCGGTGCGGAACGAAATGATCGGATTTTTCTTGTTGATCACCGTCCGATCGATCTGCCGGCTCACTCCCTTTGTCTGAGTCTGCAGCTCGACCATCATTCGGACGCTGTTGCTGCCGTACGGATTGGTCCAGAACAACCGCAGCATTCCTTCCGCGATCAGGACGGCTACCACACACGTGACGAGCAGGACGGCCCACTTGGCGCCTGCGCGAGGGCGACCGGCATCATCAGACATCATCACGACCTCCTCAGCCCATTCTTTCGAGATCGTCGAGCGAGTGATCGTGAGCCCGCTTCGGGATCCAGAGGCTGATCCCGCCGGCGTGGCGTTGCCTGCCTCCGCTGAGCGCATAAAGAAGTCTGACAATGGGCACTACCAGGAGATAGATCAGCGAGAAGATCGCGCGAGTCACCCACACGCCCAACCATTCCGCAAAGACCATCCAGCGCCGGTACAGCGGTGCAACGGACAAGAGGGCGAAGAGGACGAACAATACCGCCGCGACCCAGCGAAGTGCGCCGGGAAAAGCGCTGGCAGTGCGCGAGAAGAACAACCACGCCGTGGCCGCTCCGAGAATCACAGCCAGTCCTCGTTGCCACCACTGACCGGGAACGACTTGCATGATTCGAATATCTCCGGCTACAGCAAAGGATAGATGAACGGAGCCAGTGGGCCGGACGCCGCGGCCACGACCATCAGCGTGAGCACCACGATCAGCACGATGATGAGCGGAAGAAGCCAGAACTTCCGATCGCGCTTGATGACGAGCCACATATCGCCGAGGAGTCCACGTCGCCGGTATTTCGTTGGTTTCATCTCTGTTTGACCTGAGGTTTGCGGGCCAGGATGGTGAAGAACCCTGGGACATAGTAGCCGCGTTCGAGTTTGCGTTGAGCTCGTCCGGCCATCTTCTTTTCCATAGCGATGAGCTCGGTCAGGGAAGGAAGCGGCTTGTAGTCGTTGATGCTCGTCGAGCGGATTTCGAGCCCCTCGCCCTCGAGCAGTGCGGAAATCTCCTCGTAAGAATGCTGGGTCTCGTTTGGATGCAGAACCTGATCGCGGAACCACGAGTAAAGGTGCACGTCGTCCGTCAGGCCGAAGCGAAGCTTGCGGAATTCGTCGAACATTTCCGCGATGCTTCGACCGGCCTCCTGCATCCGCTTGAAGTGATCCAGGAATGGCCTTCGCGAGTAACTGTGATAGAGGCCGAGATGAAGGTACCCGCCGTCCCGCAACCACGATGCCGCGCGGCGGATGGCGCCATGGCAGTCCGCCGTGTGGTGCAGAACACCGAGAGAATTGACGACGTCGAACGACCGGCCCGGCTGGAAAGCGAAGACGTCCGCGACCTCGAATCGCACTCTCTCCGGATCCGGACCGAGGCGGGATACGGCCACGGCCTGCCGAATTGCCTTTGGGTTGAAGTCGATCGCGTGCACCCGGTGCGGGTAATAGATCACGCAACTGTTTGCGAACCAGCCGCCTCCACAGCCGACATCGAGCACGTCGAGATCGTTCCTGCTCTCGAAGATCCGGTGAAGATCGGAGTAGCCCTTGACCTGATTTTTCTTGAACAGGGCCAGTGACGCGTCGGTGGCGCTGGAGTAGACGTTGAAGGGCAGGGTCTTGTAGAAGGCCAGGACCTTCGAGGGATCGCGGCTGTCGATGAAGCCTCGGCTGACCTCCACCGCTTCGTCCCGGGACGTGCGCAGTTCCGGTTGCGACTCACCGGCGATCTGCCGCTCGAGCTCATCGCTCTCTTTGTAGCCCCGATCGGCGTCGACGGCGCCTTCCTTCTCGGCCACGACGTACGATCCGAGAAAGAGTGTATCGATGCCGGTCTTGATGAAGCAGTTGTATGCGTCTTCGGGCGTGCACACGATCGGTTCGCCGCGGACATTGAAGCTCGTATTCACGACCACGGGCACGCCGATCCTCTCCTTGACCGCGTCGAGGAGATCGCAGTACTCGGGATTGAGACTGCGGTCCACGGTCTGCAGCCGGCCCGTGCCGTCGGCATGCGTGATGGCGGGAAGCTTCGCCTTCATCTCTTCACGCACGCTCGGAATCTTCAACATGAACGGGAACTCGGTTCCGGGCGGAACCTCGAAGTACTCGTGCACGCTCTCGAGGAGGATGGAGGGCGCGAACGGCCGAAACCATTCGCGAAACTTGATCTTCGCGTTGATGATCTCCTTCATGTCCAGCCGCGTGGGGTCGGCGACGATCGAACGATTACCGAGCGATCGCGGACCGAACTCACAGCGACCTTGGAACCAGCCGATCACCTGCCCCTGCGCCACGCAATCTGCCGCGCGCGCGACCAGCGCGTCGTGCTCGAGCTTCTCGAAGGGAACGCCGCGTTCCTCGAGGAACTCCTCGATCTCCTCGTCGGTGAACTCGGGCCCGTAATAGGTGTGGCGCATCGTTTCGCGCCGATCCTCGAAAATTGCGTGACTGATGTACAGCGCCGCCCCGAGCGCACCTCCGTCGTCTCCGGCCGCGGGTTGAATCCAGACGTTCTTGAAGATCCGTTGCTGCTCGATCTTCCAGTTCGCGACGGAATTGAGGCCGACCCCGCCGGCGATGACCAGGTTGTCGACCTTGTAGCGATCCTTTGCATGTCGTGCGATGCCGAGGATGAGCTCTTCGACGACCGCCTGTCCCGACCGCGCCAGATCGCTGTGTTGCTGAGCGAGCTCTTCGTCCGAGCGACGCGCTCCAAACCCAAACAGTTCCCGCCAGCGCTCTTCCTGGAACGGAACCTTGTTCGACCAGTGGTGCGCGAAGTACTCCATGTTCAACTGGAAGCTGCCATCGTCCCGGACGTCGACAAGCTTCCTGAAATTCTCGACGTATTTTGGCTCGCCATAAGGAGCGAGTCCCATGACCTTCCATTCGCCGTCGTTGACCTTGAAACCGAGATACGCCGTGAGCGCGCTATAGAGCATCCCGATCGAGTGCGGGAAGTGCAGCGTCTCGTCGAGTTGAATCGAAAAGCGGTTGCCATAGCCTACGCACGTCGTGTCCCATTCGCCGACGCCGTCCAGCGTCAGGATGGCCGCTTCCTCGTATGGGCTCGGAAAGAAAGCCGAGGCCGCGTGACTGAGATGATGTTCGCTGAAAAGGATTCGCCCCTCATAAGTCGGGTAGTACTTGCGAATCGTCTTCCGGATATCCAGCTTGTCCTGGAGATATCGAGGAAGGTTCATCACGAACGGCGCGTAGCTGCGAGGCCAGGTCGCGACCATGACCTCGAGGATGCGCATGAACTTCACAAGGGGCTTTTCGTAGAAAACGATTGCGTCGAGGTCGTTGATCGACCTGAGGCCTGCAGCCTCCAGGCAATATTCGATGGAGAGCTTCGGAAACTCGCTCGTATGCTTTCTTCGCGAGAGGCGCTCTTCCGCGACTGCGGCCACGATCTCGCCGTCACGCACCAGCGCAGCGGCGCTGTCGTGATAGTAGAAACTCAGGCCCAGGACCGTCGACACTCTTTGACCCTCAATTCGGCATCACGTTGATTTCGTAGCGGATCGAACCGTTCGGCGGGGAACGTCACCGCACATCCATCCGGAGTCTCCGAAGGTCGCGAGGATACACCAAACTCCTACGCCGGTTACTCGGTCGTCTCTTCGTCGGCGAACCGTTCCGTGAACAGCGGCGCGAGCATGTTGTCGACCGGTGCGTGATCGTCGGTCAGCACCATCGTCCCCGGCCGCGCCGCGTATCGCTGCAACACGCCGCTTGGCAGCACGTAACCGTTGATCGGAAACTGCGAGGCCGACGCGATCACCACGAACGTCGAGCGCACGCTCTCCAGGTCTTCGCGCCCTTCGGTCACCAGCGACACATTGCGCGCGCCGAATACCGCTTGCAGCGTACGGATGTAGGAGCCGAGGAAACGGCCGCGGTGATAGTCGTCGACGAGATTGACGACCAGGGCGCCGCCGGGGCGCAGCATCCGCCGGAGCATCACTGAGTACTCGCGCGTGGTGAGGTGGTACGGCACGGAGAGATCATTGAAGGCGTCGATGAAGATGACGTCGTACTGATCGGCAGGCGCATTCATCGCAAACCAACGCGCATCTTCGTTGATGGTGCGGATTGACGACTCGCGGGGCAGTCCGAAGAAACGACGCGCCACACGCGTCACCGCCGGATCGATCTCGACAACGTCGATCTCCGCGTCCGTCATCGACAGCAATCGCGGCAGCGTGTAACCGCCGCCGCCGATGAAGAGATAGCGCGGCAGCTCGCGCTCCGCCATCGCCCATTGCGCGACCTCATTGAAGATACGCAGGTAGCCGTATTCGAGATATTGCGGATCGTCCGGATCGCTGTATGAGTGCACCAGATGATCGAGCTGTAGCGTGTGCACGATGCCGCCGGTGTCTTCGCGCAGCGTGCGTTGCACCGCGATGGTGTAGTACTGGCTTTCCTCGACGTGCAATGTGCCGGTTTCGCCCGGCCGCAGCAGCGTCTCCTGCTCCGGCGGCAGCGTCGCGCCGGGCCAGAAGCCCGCGAACGCCGCGCCGAGTGCGAGCAGCAGCACCGCGGCCGCGCGTCCGAAGCGATTGGTGAACAGCAACGCACAGGCGATGAGCACCACGCCGACGCCGATGAGCGTCGCGCGCGTTCCGAATCGCGCGACGAGGTAGAAACCGGTCGTGAACGTCCCCGCGATCGAGCCGAGCGTCGAGAGCGCGTAGATCTTCCCGACCACGCTCCCCGCCGAATCGAGATCGCGCACGGCAAGCTTCACCGCGACCGGCGAGATCATCCCGAGAAAGAACGAAGGAAGAAAGAAGAGCAACGCGGAAAGCACGACCACGCGCTGCAACAGCGCCGGCGCGATGCCGTACGTCGTGAGCACGCCGCCATCACCCGCAAACAACGTCGTCGCCGGCCCGATCAACATCGACGTGACACCCGAGGCGAACAGCAGCCACCCGAGCGTCGACTCGCGAGGCCGCCGATCCGCCAACCGCCCACCCGCATACGCGCCAAGGCTGATCCCCGCGAGCACGACGCCGATGATGCTGGTCCAGGTGTAGAGCGAGACGCCGACGTGGGGGGCGAGCACTCTGCCGGCGGCCAGCTCGATGACCATAGTGCAGAAGGAGGCGACGAACGGAATTGAAAATTGAAAATTGAAAATTGAAAAATATGAAGAGAGTCGCGACTGCACGGTCCGATTTTTCAATTTTCAATTTTCAATTTTCAATTAGCGCCACGCGCAGCCACCGCGCTAGCGACCTCCGCATCGCCAAGCGTCAGCTGCTCCTGCGGATGCGCAAAGTAGTACCCCTGAATCAAATCGATCCCGAGATCCCGGCAAGTCTCGTACTCCTCCTCGGTCTCGATCCCCTCGGCCAGCGTCTTCGCGTTGATCTTTCCTGCGAGTTCCACCAGCATCTTCACGAGGTCCTGCTTGATCGGCTCATCCGCGAGCGTCGAGACGAGGCTCTTCGTGATCTTCAGGTAGTCGGGCGCGAGCGCGGCGATCGCTTCCAGCGATGCGTAGCCGGAGCCGGCGTCGTCGATCGCGACCTCGATTCCTTTGTCGCGGAACTCGTTGAGCAACTCGCGGAACTGTGCGTAGTCGGCGATCGCGGCGCGTTCGGTGAGCTCGAACACGAAATGGCCGCGATGCGCGGAAAAGTACGACACCATTTCGTGGATGCGGAACTCCGACTCGCCGAACATCTCCGCCTCGAGGTTGAGCAGGAACTTGCGGTCGAGCAGGTCCACTTCCTTGAGGCGCCGCAGCGCGCCCTCGAGCGCGATCGCTTCCAGCGCCCACGCCAGCTTCGCCTCGCGCGCGAACGAGAAAAGCATATCCGAGTTGCGGAACGACGAGCCCGCGGGGCCGCGCGTGAGGATCTCGTAGCCGAAGACCGTCGAGTCTTTCGCGCGCACGATCGGCTGGAAGAGCGTGGTCACCCTTTTGCGGCGAATGATGTCGCGCAATTCGCGCGTGAGTTGTTTCTTGCGCTGCTGCTCGGCGTCGCGCACCGCATCGGCGGCAGTCTGCATGCCCGAATAGATCTGCCGCTCCAGGCGGATCTGCGGGCGATAGTCGATGCGCGCGGTGCCGATGAAGAAGCCGATCTGCTCCGCGTGAAGATTCGGGAAGCGCAGGCGCGTGGCGTCGATCAGCTTCTGCCGCAGGCCGTGCGCGACGCGCTCCGACGCGTTTTCTTCGCTGAGGTCCTGGCCGCGCGTTTCGTAGAAGACGAAGAAGCTCGAACCGCCCACGCGATGGCTCGTCACCGTCGCGTTCCGGAACTTCTCCTTCGCCTCGGCTGAAATGACCTGCCCGACGTGATACAGCAGCTCGTCGAAGAACGCCCAGCCGTATTCGGCTTCGATCGCTTCGAACTGCTCGATGTCGACGAACACGATGCCGATCTCGCTCTGCTCGATCAACATCTCTTTCACGCGATCGAGCACGATGGGAAGGCTGGGCAGCGACGTGGCACGGTCGAGCAGCATCGACTCGAGCGCCGTGCGGCCGGCCTGCGTGGCGTGGCGTTCCTCGCGCGAGCGGTCGAGCACAGCGCGCACGCGCTTGATGACTTCGTCGCGATTGAACGGCTTGACGAGGTAATCGTCGGCGCCGACCTGCAGCCCGGTCAGGCGGTCCTTCACGTCGCCGCGGCCGGTGACGAGAATGACGCCGATTTCCGAGGTGCGCTGGACGGCTTTGAGCGCCTGGCAGACTTCCCAGCCGCTGCGCTTCGGCATGATCACGTCGAGCAGCACGGCGTTGGGCAGTCGCGCCTGCGCGACGGCCAGCGCTTCCTCGCCATCGCGGGCCGTGAGGATCTCGCACTCCAGCGGCTTGAGGTACGTGCGCAGGAGTAGTGCGACTTCTTCGTCGTCGTCGGCAATCAGCACGACCGGCCTGGACATAAGGTGCTGCCGATCATTGCGGAAAACAGGCCAGTGGACAAGTTGGCGCAAGTAGCCCTCGCCCCGCTTTGCGGGGAGAGGGTGGCCGAAGGCCGGGTGAGGGGTTCGCTCCGCTTAACTGAAGGCCATTGCTGCTAGCATCCGGCGCATGCCGGAGCTGATCCTCGCGGCGTCGATCGCGGGCGGCGTGCTGCTGCTGGTCTGGCTGGTGCGCGCGCTCGCGGCGAAGCGCCTGCGCGACGCGCGCAGCACGGCGTCCGAGGTCGACGACTTCGTGCTGGACGTCGCGGAGCACACGAAGCTCGCGTTGCTGTTCCTTCCCGCCATCTTCCTCGGCGCCCGCGCGCTGGAGCTGCCGGTCGACCTGCGCCGCTACCTGCGCATGGCCGCTTCTCTTTCGTTCATCGCGCAGGTGGCGCTCTGGACGACGGGCCTGATCGATCTGTGGGTGCGCCGCCAGCGCCGCACGCGATTGTCGACGGATCCATCGGCGGCGATGACGATCAACCTCTTCCGCGGCGCGGCGATCACGATCGTGTGGATCGTCGCGGTGATCCTCGCGCTGGCGAACCTCAACGTGGAAGTGACGCCGCTGATCGCCAGCCTCGGCATCGGCGGCGTGGCAGTAGCCCTCGCGCTGCAGAACATCCTCGGCGACCTCTTCGCCTCCCTCTCGATCGTCATCGACAAACCCTTCGTCCTCGGCGACGAAATTTCAGTGGACGATCACGCTGGCACGGTCGAACACATCGGCCTCAAGACCACGCGCCTCCGCTCCGTTGGCGGCGAGCAACTGATCTTCTCCAATGGAGACCTGCTCAAGAGCCGCATCCGCAATTTCCAGCGAATGACCGAACGGCGGTCGCTGACCAAACTCACTGTGCCCGCCACCACCGCACCCGAAGTCCTCGCGCGCATCCCCGCGCTCTTACGCGCGTCTGTCGAGCAGCAGGAGAACGTGCGATTCGTGCGCGCGCATTTAACGTCGGTCAGCGATACCGGCGCGACGTTCGAGCTCGTCTACTTCGTACCGAGCGCAGAGGAGGAGCCATTCCTCGACGTGCAACAGGCGGTGTGGCTGGACATCGTGCGCGGGCTGGGGGCAGAGGGAGTGCGGGTGGGGCGGGGGTGAGGGGGGAGGAAGGATAGTGTTGATTTCTGCACGCACCCGCGTGATTCGCGACTTCCGGTCATTGACTGCTGAAGTGCGGCCTAATCGCGAGCCCTGAATTTCGAGGTGATTCTGTTCGGAGCAATGCGGAAGCTCTTAATCTACGTTAAGCCAAGAAATTCGCGCGACCGGAGAGACGTCATTTCTGCTATGCGACTTCGCGCCATTCGATTCCACCGCCGCATACGCTTCGTTCTCGTCGGTCGCCGAGCCGTCGCAAGTCATCGTTTGATCTACCTTGTTGGTCGAAATCGCGTGCTTTCTGCTGGCCTTCGTACACCAATCACGAGATTTGGTTGCACTCCTCGACGAAGCCGGCAGTAGTTACAAGCGACGAGCGGCGCGCCCCACTTTGGCGTCATGCCGCTTCCCCGCGGCAACGAGCCTACTCGCCGAACCCGCCATGTGGCATCATCACATGGGGGGTAGACATGGGAGTTGCTCTCACTTACGTTCCGATCACGGCCGTACCAGTGGAGATTGCGCGGCGCATTGTCGCCGAGGCGCATCAGTTAGGAACTTCTCGAGAGTGGTGGTGTGAAGCTCTGCATTTCACGGACGAGACGAGTCTCGAAGGCTCGACCAAGATCTTTCTGCCTGGGTATTCCATCGAGGGGGGCGGCTATCGCGAGGTCGACGTCGAGGATGACTCCTTGATGGCGGCATTCGATGCGTCGTTCATCCTCGACACTCTCGCGTCATGGTCTCGCCAATTCGACATTTCGTGGAGCATCGGTGCCGACGGCGGAGAGATCGGAGAAGTGTCATCAGAAGGGCCGGATCCGGAGCTTCTTGGGATGGTGGCCGCCGTCGCTACGAATGGTGAGTTCGGGGAACTTCCATCGTTCGACACGAAGCGCATCGCGGACATCCAGAAAAAGTACGCCGACCGCCTGGAGCGTTGGTGAATGCGAGGCTGAATGACTCTCCTTTTTGTGACTTTCATCGGAACCGTTGTGTTCAGCCTTTGGGATCTCGTTGCGGTCGCAGTCGTTGGTCGGACGCTTGGGGCACGCCCTCTCGAGCTGGGCCTCTTCATCGGCCCTCGCAAGGTCCTTTTTCATATCGGGACACTACCGTTCTCGCTCGGGCTCATACCAATCGGCAACTACGTACGCTTCCTGTCGCTGGCTGAGCAAGACGGCCGCTCGGACCAGAATCTCGATTCCCCGATCGAGAGAGGCGCTGAACGAGAATGGCATTCCATGCGCGGTCCGGCAGAGCCGCGCTTTTTCGAGCAACTTCACCCGCTGCGCCGCATCGCCATCATCCTCAGTGGCGCAGTGGTTCTGTTCATCACTGCGGCGGCAGTACTCGGAATCTCCGAAGCCACGGCCTCTGTCCTTGCAGGGTTCCCGCAGATCCTGCGCGGCGCTTTCGACCACGACTACGCCGAGCAACTCCTTCTTGGCGGCGCATCGCTCATCCCTGCCGGTAGAATTCTCGAGTACGAGGCGGTTCTTCTTACAAAGCTTTTGTCCGTGAACCTGCTGCCCATACTTCCGTTTTGGGGCGGCTACACGGTGCTTTATCTCGCTTCCATGTTTTTGAAGAGAGAAGTGTCTGTGCCAGGAACCCTGGAGTCCACGTCAATTCTTATCGCTATTGTCGTCAGCGGCATATGGATCGTGCGATTTCTGAACGTAGCCTTCAGATAGAGCCGCTTCAGTAAGAAAAAGGCGGGCTCGCGGGCCCGCCTTTTGTCTGAACCATTTTCCTTAGACGCGGTTTTCATCGCGGAACTCGTTACCGGCGCCCGTGTTCGGATACCGATATTCGTACGCGTGCCTGATGTGCGCGCGGTCGCGATCGAAATCCGTGCCGTAGTCGGTGCGCAGTTTCGTCTCCAGGTCATTGTTCCAGGTCGGATACTGCGTCTTGTACTGACGCTGGGCGGCGTGGCCGAAGCGGAAGGCCTGCTCGTGGTTCTCGAAACCGTCGCTGGCGCCGGCGGCCTGCTTGAGTGTGTCGTCGACGTCCTGGCCGAGCTCGCGCGCGTTCCTGGAGCCGAAATCGCGCTTGGTCTGCTCCCAGTCATTGGCGAACGCGGCCTTCACGCGCTGCCAGGAATTGTCGTGCTCGTCCGTATACCATGCAGGTCTGTTCATGGTTGTTCTCCTTCGATGGAAAAGGAGAGCAAGTGACGAGCCTAAAAGACATACGGAATGAAGCGCTTCGTGCGTTGTGTATAGGAGCGATACTCGTCGCCGAGGGTGCTCAACAGTACGCCTTCCTCGACCGACACTCGGTATGCATAAACCGCCGTCGAGACGAGCAGCAATACCGTCAGGCTCAGCCAATTCGATAATGCAATGCCGATCCCGATGAACATCAACATCCCCGCCGTGTACGACGGATGCCGCACCCATCGATACGCTCCGCTGTCGATGACCGGCTGAGTTGCGCTCACCTGCACGTCGCCGGTGAAATAGTTGCCGAGGACGCGCCAGCAATGGCGGCGGAGGAGGCTGCCGAGGATGAGCAGCGTTGTGCCGATCCAGAATGCGCGCGACGCGTCGCCGAACTGGCCGGCTGCCACGAACGCCAGGAGGAATGCCGCGAGCATCGCCAGCGACGTGCCACGGACTACGAGTTTCAAGGACCCGGCATCTTTGCTCGAGGCGTTGGCGGCCACGTTCTGCGCGCCGCGGTGCACGAGTTTCAGTTCGGGCCAGAACGCCCAGATATACACGAGCCAGAATACGGCCGCGTAAGGCCAGATGTAGACGAGAGGGCGCATGAGGCGCCAGTATGAGGGAGTTCGACGGGCTGAGAGCCCGTCGTTCGAGGTCTATTTCTTATTGGGCGGCTCCTCGTACTCATCCACCTCTGTGGTCCTGAGGATGCGGTACGGCTTGCCGGCTGCCGAGAGGAAGACTTTCTCTTCGACCACCGACTCCGGCGCGGGTAAACCCTTGCGGCGTTTCTTCTTCGTCGTCTTCTTCTTTGTGGTCACGGCGCGGTGAGTTTGATCTTCGAGATCGGATGCACTTCCCACACCGTCGGCATGTCTTTGCGCAGACTCTGCGGGCCGGGCTTCGATCCCGTGGCGTGGTTCGCGTCGAAGAACAGTGATCCTTCGATCTGCACCTCGATCGGCGGATCGTAAAAGTCGTACGACTTGCCGGGCAGGTTCCCGGCGAAGTGTTTCGTGAAGAATTTCTTGAAGTCGGTGCGCGCCTTCTCCAGCGCCTGGCGCGACTTCGCGTTCGCCGGCGGCAGGCCTGAAAGCTCCATGGTCATGTACACCGCCTTCCCTTCGGCGTCAGGATCGCGGCCGAGGATGAGGTGATAGTCGTTGTCGTCCTCGACGCTGGCGGCGTAGATCCAGACATCGACGCGGACGTTCCGCTCTTCCTGCGCCACCCGCTTCGACGTCGCCTCGGTCGAGATCTTCTTCTTGGCCATGACCTTGTCGTCGACGAGCGTCTTCAGCAGGTCGGCGAGGTCGGCGAACTTCTCGAGCTTCGCATCGGAGATGGACAGCTTCGACGCCTTGCGCGACGTCCCCTTGAAATTGTCGCCGCCGCCAGCCTTCCCCTTCTTCTTTTTCTTCGCTTTCGCGGCCGCGGGCGAGAGCGCCTCCGCGACTTCGAGCTTCGACGGCGTAGTCTCGTACCCGTCGACCTCGTTCGTGCGGATGATGCGGTACTTCGGCGTGACCTGGGAGATCTCCGCCATCGACAGGATCCCCGCGGGCGAGAATGGGATCTCCATCACGACGGACTTCGGATTCGGCAATCCGCGACGCGTTGTAGCCATGACGTCTTCTCCTCTTTTCCGGAAAAAATCATGATACGCGCGCGCGCCGCCTCGCGGAACGGGTTGTGCTACCGTTCGTCGCTACCCTCGATGCGAGGGGAAGAGAGTGCATGATCAAGTTCGGTACGTCCGGGTGGCGTGGCATCATCGGCGAAGACTTCACGTTCGAGAACGTCCGGATTGCCAGCCAGGGCATCGCCAACTATCTCAAGAAAACCAGCCAGCCCGGGTCCGGCGTAATCGTTGCCTACGACACGCGGTTCCTCTCTGAAAAGTTCGCATCCGAAGCGGCGAAGATCCTCGCCTTCAACGGCATCCAGGCGTACCTCTGTACGCGCGACGTCCCCACGCCGTGCGTGTCGTTCGAAACGATCCGCCGCAAGGCCATGGGCGCGATCAACTTCACGGCCTCGCACAATCCGCCCGAGTACAACGGCCTCAAGTTCTCCACCTCCAACGGAGCGCCCGCGCTCCCCGACATTACCAAGCAGATCGAGCGCGAGATCCATCTCGTGCAGCAGAAGAACGAGCGCCTCGACGTGTATGAACGCTCGGAGCTGATCGAGGAGATCGATCCGAAAGACCGCTATCTGAAGGAGCTGCGGCAGAAGATCGACACGGATGCGATCCGCGAAAGCAAGCCGCGCATCGCCATCGACGCACTCTACGGGACGTCGCGCGACTATCTCGACTATCTCCTCCTCGAATCAGGCATCGAGGTGAAGATCATTCACAACTATCGCGACCCGTACTTCGGCGGTTTTTCGCCGGAATGCAGCGAGAAGAATCTGAGCGATCTGCGCAAGGTGGTGGCCGAGGAGCAGTTCGATCTCGGGCTGGCCACCGATGGGGATGCGGACCGCTTCGGCATCATCGACGACCGCAATCGCTTCGTCCCCGCCAACACCATCCTCGGCCTGCTGGCCGTCTACCTGAAGCGCCATCGCAACATCCCGGGAGGCCTCGGCCGCACCGTGGCCACGACGCATCTGATCGACGCCATCGCCCGGAAACTCAACGTGCCGCTGCACGAAACACCGGTCGGCTTCAAGTACATCGGGGAGCTGATCCTGACCGACAAGATCGCCTTCGGCGGCGAGGAATCGGCCGGGATGTCGATGTACCGCCATCTGCCCGAGAAGGACGGCATCCTGGCCTGTCTGCTCGTCGCGGAGATGGTCGCGCGCATGGGGAAGAAGCTCAGCGCGCTCATCGACGACATGCACGGCGAGTTCGGGTATTTTTACTCGCGCCGCCTCGACCTGAAGCTCACGGCGCAGTTGAAGGAATCGCTCGCATCGAAGCTCGACGATCCGCCGCGACAGCTCGAGGGACTCGAAGTCCGCGACGTGAACACGACCGACGGCGTCAAGCTGATCTTCAACGAGCAGACCTGGTTGCTGTTCCGGCTTTCCGGGACGGAGCCGGTTGCGCGGCTCTATGCCGAGGCACCGACGCCGAAGGACCTGAAGCTACTCGTGGAGGCGGGCCGCAAGTTCGTCGCTCCGGCCGCAAACGGATGAAGCGTCTTCTCGTCCTCGCTTTTTTCTTTCCTCTTTTGGCCTCCGCGCAACACGTCCTCATCTCCGCCGCGGGCGGACAGAGTCACAAGACGTGGCACGGACAAGCGGACGTGCAGGCGCTCAACATCGAGATCGGCAAGACGTTCTCGCCGCGCACCGAGGTGGCATTCGTGGTGTCGCCGATGAGTCTCTGGCAACCACGCAGTTGGTTCGGCGATCAGTTCGGCGACGGCAACGAAACCGTCCGCGCAATCGCCGCCGCAGTTCTGCTGCGCCATCGGCTCAACGTGGATTCGTCGCGCATTCACTTCTATGGTGAGGTCGCGAGCGGTCCGATGTGGGCGGAGAAGGCAATTCCCGCGTCGACGTCGCGCTTCAATTTTTCAACGCAGTTCGGCACCGGCATCGTGCTGATGCCACGCCGCCGGTATCCGCTGCTGGTCGGCTATCGCTTCGCGCATCTGTCGAACGGCGGCTACTCGCCGCGCAATCCTGGGTTCAATATCTCTGAGGTCGTGCTGGGCGTCCAGGTGCGGCGGTAGAACGACGTGCTCTGTGTCCTCTGTGTGCTCTGTGGGGAAATCGATTCACCACAGAGGACACAGAGAACAGAGAGCACAGAGAACCTCAGAACCGCCACGCGGCGCCGACGCTCAACGTCAGAGGATCGACGGCGATGATTGTCGGCAGCGCGAGCGCCGTGTCGTTGCGCACGTGATTGCGCTTCGCTTCGAGTGGCATGTACGACAGTGCTGCGTCAACGATCACGTGATCGAACACGCGATAGCGCAGGCCGCCTTCGACGAGGAACGCGGACTCGCGATCGAACGTCATCTCGAGATCGTCGCCAAAGCGGTCTTCGAGATCGCCGAAGATGACCATGGCTGCGCCAGCGCCGGCGAATGGGCAGAGCTTCGCGCTCGGCGTGAAGTGATAGCGCGCGGACAATGAATACGTATCCATTCCGAACGTGCCAAGGTCGACTTCGGCGGGGTGCAGGAACGCGGCGGGATTGACGAACGTGCCGGCGAGTTGCGTCGAGATGCGCGGTGTCCAGAACACTTCGGCCGTGGCGGCGAAACCGCGGCTGGTGACGATCTCGACGTCGCCTCCCTCGAATGCGCCGTTGCCCATCGGCCAGTGTGCAACGTGGCGGATGCCGAGCTCGAGCTCGGCGGCGTGCAAGGGGAACGCGGCAAGAAAAAGGAAGAGGAATGCGACGCGCATGTGGGCGCGCAGTTTAACGGAGCGCGCGGCACGAGTGTTGCGGCGCGGTGCCGGTGGAGGACCACTTCCATGACGATGCACGACGACGGTCTCTGGGATCAGATCAAAGGCAACTGGAAGCAACTGAAAGGGAGAGTGCGCGAGAAGTGGGGCCTGCTGACGGACGACGACCTCGAGCACATCGCCGGTCACAAGGATCGGCTCGTCGGAAAGATCCAGGAAAAGTACGGCGAGGCGAAATGGAACAGCACGCAGATCGATGACGAGATGCGCGGGATTCACTCCACCGGCGCGTCGAACGAGACGCAACCACCGCGCACGTAGACTTCTGCTGCTTGCTGAGGCCTGTGCAGGACGAGGCGTTGTTTCGCGGCAGCCTTCACGGTGTACACAGTGACGGCCGGAGCTCGCGCGGATGGTCAACGTGCGGCCGCGAGCGGGAACTTACTCTGAAGCGGATGCGCGCCATATCTCGAGAAACCGGCGGCGTTCGACGCTGCTGTCCGCGCGCGCTGCGTCGTTGTCGTACGCGACGTTCAGCGTGATTTCGCCGGACAGTCCCGCCACGACGGCGCGGACGAGTTGCGACGCAACACCTTGGCGGCGCCGTGCAGGATCGACGAACAGCCACGCGAGGTAGTTGCCTTTGTTGCCGGCGAATCCAACGATCCGTCCATCTTCTTCTGCAACCACGATCGACGATTCGCTGAATAGTGCGAGCATGCCGGGTCTTCCAGCAACGGGCGGATGTCCGCGCCGTCGACCAGACCGCGAAGCTCGTCCGGCTTGGCGATGTCGTAGATCGCTTTCACGTCCTCCCCAGTCCGTATGGCGATAGGTCCGAATGATCACGCGGTCATGATACGGCCCTTGACAAACGCGACCCGCGGACGCACTGTATTATCATCTTAGTACACCGAAACAGTGAGGAGAATACGATGAGATTGTCCCGTTCCCGGCTCATTTTCGACGCCGTCCTGATCGCCAGCATCGTGGCCCTGTCGTTCCTTCCAGCCGTTGGTGCCGCCGAAGGTCACTTTGCCGTCGCCGCGCAGTCCCTGCGCATCATCGCCGGCATCTACACCCTCTTTGTCGTCCTCGCCAACACCATCCTCGGCCGCCATTCGCGGCTGGCGCTGGACCTCGCATTCGCGCTCTTCCTCGCGTCGATGGCGTGGTTCGAAACGTTCCCCGCCAACAACCACGCCCGCGAAGCCGCGATCTACGCCGCGATTGCCGGGATCGTGGCGGTGCTCGGAGTGATGGGCAGCCGGCAGGCAGAGCGGGTGACGGCGTAACGCCGTCACCTCACTCGAATAACGTGTCCACGTACGCCTGCGGGTCGAACGGGATCAGATCGTCCGCGGCCTCGCCTACGCCGACGAATTTCACCGGGATGTCGAAGTGGCGCATGATCGACAGGATCACGCCGCCTTTGGCCGTGCCGTCGAGTTTCGTCACGACCATGCCGGTGACTTTCGCGGCTTCGAGAAAGGCCTTGGCCTGACTCACGCCGTTCTGGCCGGTGGTGCCGTCGATGACGAGCAGCGTTTCGTGCGGCGCGCCGGGCAGCTCTTTGTCGATCACGCGATGGATCTTCGAGAGCTCCTGCATCAGGTGTGATTTGTTGTGCAGCCGGCCGGCGGTGTCGATGATCACGACGTCGGCACCGCGCGATTTTGCGGCCGCGACCGAATCGTGCGCGACTGCCGCCGGATCCGATCCTGCCTTGTGCTTGATGATCGGCACGCCGATGCGATCCGCCCACATGCCGAGCTGCTCGATCGCGGCGGCACGGAAGGTGTCGGCGGCGCCGAGGATGACGCTCTTGCCTTCGTTCTTCCAGCGCTGCGCGAGCTTGGCGATGGTGGTGGTCTTGCCGGTGCCGTTGACGCCGACGACCAGAATCACGAACGGTTTGCCCTTCGAGATATCGATGGTCGCGGCCTGTCGCCGCGGAATGAGCGCACGCGTTTCCTCGCGGATCACTTCGGTGAGGCGATCCATCTTCGTGATCTTCTCGTCGCGCACGCGGCGCTCGAGGCGTTCGACGATCGAGGTCGTGAGCTCCGCGCCGACGTCGGCGCCGAGGAGTCCTTCTTCGAGTCCGTCGATCGCGGATTGATCGATCGGCAGGTCGGGAGTGAGCGACTCCTTCACCTTCTCGATGATCTCGGTGTGGGTCATGAACAAGCCGCGCTTCAGCTTGTCGAAGATTGATTTGGTGGGTTCGGGCATAGTGATTGGGAGTCTCAGGGTCTCAGAGTCTCAGAGGAGTCGTGGTCACCGATCCTCTGAGACTCTGCGACTCTGAGACTTTATCGTTTCCCCCCCTCCCTCGCCGCGATGGAACGCCGCACCATCTCCTCGTCGACGGTGAGCGTGCCGCCGTCGCGCGGTTCGAACTCGAGCGCGCGGATGATGCGGCGATAGGTCTCGCGCAAGGCGCGCGCGCCGAGGCGTTTCTGGCGGGCGGCGTCCCAGGCGATGGCCACCAGCGCGCCGCGCGTGATCTGCAGGTCGATGCCGAAGCGCGCGAAGTAGTCGCGCGATGTGCGGAAGATCGAGCCCACCGGCTCCACGAAAATCCGCGCGAGTTCCGATTCGCCGAGGTCGTTGAGCACCACGATCGATTCGAAACGGGAGATGAACTGCGGCGTCATGCCGTAGCGGAACAGGTCGTCGTATTTCAAGTAGTCGCCGAGGTAGAACGGCAGTTCCTCGCGCACTTCGCCGGACGACGACACGACCACCACGGGCTTCATCGGCGCAACGTCCTGGCCGATGGTCGCGCGCCGCAACACGCTTTCATACAGCTCTTCGAACGCGCCGCCGGCCACGAAGAGCATTTGCGACGAATTGACCACGAAGGTCATCCCGTCCGCTTCGAACTCGACGTTCTCGTTCTCCATTAGCGTCAGCAGCGCTTCCTGCGCGACGATGCCACGCACGTTCGGCTGGCCACTCACGTTCGCGCGCACCTTATCCACTTCATCGATGAAGACGATGCCGCGCTGTACGGAGCGGATGATCTCATTCGGCGGCGCCCCCGGCGGCAGGACTCTGCGCGCGTTTTCATACAGACGCCCCAGCACCGCTTTGCCGTAGCCCTGGCGCTCCTCCGCGAGCACGTTCGCATTCATGCGCACGACGTTCGCGTATCCGCCGAGGTCGGGCGTGTGAATCAGGAACTGTTCGACGGCGCGCATGAGCGTAGTCTTGCCCGAGCCCGAGTTGCCGATCAAAAGCATGTTCGGCGCAGGCTGGCCGACGAGGTGTTTCACGAGCGCGACGGAGATTTCGCGGATGGCGTCGTCCTGTCCAACGACGGATTTGCGCAGTTCGTCAAAGATGTCACGCGGTCGCAGCGGGAAGGTATCGGTCATTCGCGGGCGTGATTGTAGGCGACCCGGAGGCCTTCGGTCGTCTACGTCACGAGCGAAATGACGATCGCGATTAGCAGCACCGCCACCATGGCGACCGATACCCACAACGCTTGCACGGTGGGCTTGTGCATGTCGACGGTCTCGCGGCGTTCGCCGAGGAGATATTGCAGGTACTCGACGCGGGGGCGGAGCACGCCGACCTTCTCCTCGAGATTCGGATACAGCACCTCGTTGATGCCGGGCACGATCACGACCGGGATGAATGTCGCGCCGCCGGTGCGGCTGATGTATTCGCTCAGCGGTTCGTTGTGCGGCTGATCGCTCGTGCAGACCAGGCAGTGATAGACGGTGGTCGATTGCAGGACGGACAGCGCTTTCTGCGTGACGGTCTGCGCGCGATACGTCTGCACGACCGAGTCGGAGGTTTGGCGGAGGATGCGCTCGTTGAGCTCGGGGATGCGGGTGAAGATGAAGATGGTCTCGCCGGACGTCAGAGGAAGTTTCTCGGGGCGGCGATAGATGATCTCGCCGTATTCGTCCCACCACTCCGGTCCCTGCTCGGTGGTGAAGCCTTCTTCGCCGAGGCGTTCCATGAGGCGGAGGACGGGATCGGTTCCCGCGGGCGATTCAATCGGTTTTTCAGCTTTGAGCTCTTGCATATTTCTTCACGAGACGGATCAGGTCGTCGAATTCAAAAGGTTTGCCCATGTAGTCATCGGCGCCGCACACCCGCGCCTTTTCGGCGATGTCGCGGTCGCCGGACACGACGACGTACGGAATGTTCTTCGTCTCGGGATTCGACTTGAGCGTGCTGCAGAGCTGCTCGCCGTTCATGCCTTTGATGGTGAGGTCGGCGAAGATCATGGCCGGCTTGGCCGCCAACGCCCGATGGAGTGCGCTCTCGCCATCGGCGACGATCTGCGATTCGAATCCGCTGCGCTGGAGGACGAGCGAGATCAGTCGCGCCACCTGCGGATCATCTTCGACGACGAGGATCACGACGAGCTCCTCATATGTCGAACTGCACGTGCACGGTCTTGCGCGCGTGTCCGAGTGCGGCGCCGGCGAGCGCACCGAGCGCGTTCGCGAATGTATCGGGCAATGACGTGACGCGCGTCGGCAGCGTGTTCTGCCACAGCACCATCGCGACGGCGAAGATCACCGCACCGATCACCGTCGTGAAGTACGCGAGCTTGCGCGTGCGCGTGCGGCCGTCGAGCGCGAGGAACATCAGGAAGCCCCATGGCACGAACAGCAGGATGTTGCCGAGGACCGGCATCAGGAACGCGAGCACTGCGTCGCGCGAGACCGGACCGCTGCCCGAGCCGAGCAGGCGCGCCAGCAGTTCGCGCATCGGATGCGTTTCCGCCGCATACGCCTTGCCCGACAGAAACCAGATCAGGGCGACCAGGGCCGCGGTGACCAGCGCCAGCAACGCAATGGTGACCGGCGGCCGGACGCGGATGATATGGACCTGCCGCCTTCCCATGCCGGTACTGTATCCGATGAGGCATCGTTGACCGGGCCGATTGCCAGCGAGGTGCCAACCGCACTCCACGTGTCCGGTACAATCCCGAATAACTTCATGGTTCTCCTGCGCGTTGCTCCCTATCGAGACATTGCCCATGAGATCGCTGCGCGGCTGACGGCGTCGCGCGAGGGTGCGGATGCGCTCGCGCCGTGGCCCGAAGAGGCGATCGTGCCGTCGCGCGGCGTGGCCGAGGCGATTGCGGCGGAGCTGGTGTCGCGGATGCCGAATGGCATCGCGGGATTGCGCATGCACACGCTGGAAGAGCTCGCGCAGCGTCTCCTCGCGGATGCGGGACAGACGCCGCGCGTGGCGAATGACGCGGAGCGGCGGCTGGCGATGCGCGTCGCGGTGCGCACGATCGAGCATCCGATGATGGAGAGCCGCGGCGTCGCGTCGATGCTCGAGCGCGCGTATCGCGACGTGCGCGACAGCGGCGTGACGCTCGGCGAGTTTGCGAAGCGTGCGTCATCGGCGCGCGGGCTGCGCAATCCGCGGCGGACGGAGATCCTCGTGCGCGCGTGGACGGAGTACGAGCGGTTGATCGCGCAACTGAATGCGATCGATGCGGCGGATCGGCTGGCGCGCGCGGCGAAGCTCGCGGGGAGTGCGAAGCCGCAGCTCGTGGCCGGGTTTTACGATATGACCGGCGCGCAATTGGGGTTGGTCAAGGCGCTCAGCGACAAGGTGCAAGGCTTCTGGGTTCCGACCGATCGGCCGTTTGCGCAACCGTTGCTGGAGTACCTCGGAGTACCTCGGAGTACCTCAGAGTACCTCGGAGGGGTTAGCCACCCCGAGGTACTCCGAAGGACTCCGAGGAACCCGAGGTACTCGACCCAATACGATTCGCGGATTGATGAATTGCGCGATGTTTGTGCGCGCGTTGCGGCGCTGATCGGCGACGGGACGCCGGCGCGTGAGATCGGGATCGTGGCGCGGTCGTTCGAGGCGTACGACGCGCGGCTCATCAACCGCTTCGCCGAGGAGCATGGGTTCCGCACCACCCTCGCGGACGAGCTGCCGCTCTCCGCGCATCGCATCGGACGCGGCGCGATCTCGCTGCTCCGTTTGCGCGAGCGTGGATTCCTGCGCGGGGAGGTGCTCGAGCTCGTGCGCGACGGACTGCATGTAAAGACACGCATCGACGTCGACGAAGCGGATGCCGCGACGCGGCGCGCGCGCATCGCTGGAGGGACGAGCGAGGAGCTGCGCACGATGCGTACGCGCTCGCGTGTCATCGAGGATTACATCGCGCTCGTGGCGGAGCTCGAGGCGCTGACCGCCGATCTCGATCACGACTTCATCACGCGACTCGGCAGCCTGTTTCGCGTCGAAACCGATCGTGACCTTGCCGCGGCCGCGAAGCTCGACGACGTGGCCACGCTCTTTCGTCGCGCCGCGGTCTGGAACCGCGGGTTCGATATCAGCGCGGTGATCGACGCGATCGAACAGGAATCGCTGTCTTCTTCCGCCAAAGGCGCAGTGTGGGCCGGCGACGTGATGCGCTTTCGCGGGCGGTCGTTCACGCATCTCTTTGTCGTGCGGATGCAGGACGATGTGTTTCCGCAGCGTCGTACCGAAGATCCGCTGCTGCCGGATTCCGATCGGCGGTTGCTCGGGCTGCGTGAGATTGGGGACGGGCGCTCGGAAGAGCAACTGTTGTTTTCACTGCCCGAGGATTCGTCCGCGAATGTGCATTACTCGTTTGCGACCGGGGATGGGTTTGGGAAGGTGCTTCGCGCATCACGCTACGTACGCGACCTGGAGCGACGGGCTCTCAGCCCGTCGACCGCACCACGACGGGTTGAGAGCCAGCCGCTCCAGATGGCACGGCCGCTTCAGTTGTTGGCGAAGGCGGGCACGCGCTCTGTGTTCGATGGATACATCGGAGCGCTCGATGATGCGTTGCGCGCGAAGATCGCCGCGCTCTCCCCGACTCAGCTTGAAGACTTTGGCGAGTGTCCGCAAAAGTTCCTGTTCAAGCATCTCCTCGGCGTCACCGAGCTCGACGCGCCCGAGCGCGAGTTGCAGATCCATCATCGCGAGAAAGGCTCGATCGATCACCGCATCCTCGAACGGTTCTATCGCAACGGCTCCGCGGATCTCGATGCGCTGATCGACGAACAGTTTGATGCGCATGAGGCCGAAATGCCGCCGTTCAATCGCACGGTGCGGGGCATCGAGCGGCGCGCGACCAAGCGCATCCTGCGCGAGTTTCTCGCGAACGACCTGGCCGACCTCGAATCGCAGGAGCTCGTGCCGCGCTGGTTCGAATACCGTTTCGGCACGAGCCGGCGCCGCACCGAAAACGCGCCGCCCCCCGATCATCCCGAGCCGTTCGTTGTCGACGCAGGCGGTGTACCCGTGCGCGTCGAAGGAACGATCGATCGCATCGACGCCGATGTCGCGAACACGCGCTTCCGCATCGTCGACTACAAGTCCGGCAAAGCCCTCCGCCACGTCAACCTCGGCGACAAGATCGATCGCGGCGTGCGCCTGCAGCTCGCGTTGTATGCGATGGCGGTCGCAGAGTTCTTCGACGCCCCGCCCGAACAGGTCAGCGGCACGATCAAGCCGATCGTCACCGGCGACGTGAAGGCCGCGAAATACGCGTTTGCGCTGCACGAAAAGCGCGACGCGCTGCTGGAGACGCTGAAGATCTTCGCGCGGGCGATCCTCGACGGCGCGTTCCCCGCGTTTCCGAACGACAACGACGCGGAGTTCAACTCCTGCAAGTACTGCCCGGTGAATCACTCCTGCCGCACGCGCCATGACCTCGACGAGCGTTACGCCGTGCAGCAACTGAAAGACCCGCGCACGCTCCTCGGCGGAACGGCGTGACGCTGCAACAGGCCTTCGACTTCGGGCGTGTCACCACTCCGGCGACGCCGGCGCGCCGCAATCTCGTGATCGAGGCGGGCGCCGGCACGGGCAAGACCACGGCGATCGTGGCAGAGGTGCTGAAGTTGATGGTGGAGCGCGCGGAGCTGGCGCCGGAGCGCATCGTGCTGGTGACGTTCACGGAGAAGGCTGCGGCGGAGATTGCGGATCGCGTGCGCGGTGCGCTGGAAGCCATCTGGAACGACGGGCTTTCAGCCCGTCGGGGTGGCGACGAGGGCGACGGGCTGAGAGCCCGTCGCTCCAGATTGTCGTGGCCGATCGGTTCGACGTCACCGCTCGTCGAGATCGAAGACTCGGACCCCGCGCGGCGCGCGATCGCACATCATCTCGAAAACATCGACTCGCTCCGCTCGCAAACCATCCACTCCTTCTGCCAGTCGCTGCTGCGCACGTTCCCGATCGAGGCTGGGCTCGATCCGCAATTCAAGATCATCGAAGGTTTCGAGCGGTCGCTGTTGTACGGCCAGTTGTACGACGCATGGCTCGATTACGAGACGCGCGTCGATCCGCAGCCGGAGCTCGTGCGCGAGTGGGAGTTGCTGTTCGCGCACGTCGGCTACTTGTTTCAGATCCGTGAAGTGGTCATGGCGCTGCTGGAGCGGCGCGATTTGCTGTCGGAGACCGAATACGACTTCGGCGACTTCGAGCGCGACGTGCTGCCGAAGCTGGAGGAGGCGATCGTCTGGATTGGCCGCGACACCGCGACGTGCAAAGACTCCGCGGCCACGAAGGTCGCGGCATACGTGCGAGCCACGCCATTTCGAGGAGGGGATCTCGACACATGGATCGACTACCTCGAGCCGATCGCGTCGAGCATGCGAGCCATCGACTTCCGTTATTGCGGCGCGCTGAAAGAACCGATGGTGATTCTCCGCTCGGGCGACAAAGGCGAGTCGATCTACGACCGGCTGGTGTCGCATCGCGCGGCGCTGGCGTTGCTGGCGTTGACGCGCCGCTTTCTCGCCTTTCTCGACGCGGAGAAGCGCAAGCTCGGCGTGGTCGACTTCGACGATCTGCTCCTGCGCACGCTGGCCGTGCTGAACGACGAGACCGTGCTGGCGCGAGCGCGTGCGCAGTTCGACTTCATCTTCGTCGATGAGTTCCAGGACACCGATCGGACGCAGGCGCGCATCATCGACAAGCTCGCGCGCGACGTAAGCGGCGCGTACGTGGCGGGAAAGACGATCGTGGTCGGCGATCCGAAGCAGTCGATCTACGGATTCCGCCGCGCCGATCCGGAGACGTATCACCGGATGACGGAAGAGCTCGAACGCGGTGGCGCGGAGAAGCGCATCCTCGACGAGCAGTACCGCAGCGATCCGCCGTTGCTCGACGCCATCAATGCCATGTTCACGCGGCTCTTTCCGGAGGGAGTGCTGCACGATCCGAACGTTTTCCGTCCGGCGTATCACCCGTTGCGCGCGCGCGCGAACACGCGGCGGGAGCTGGACGCGCGCATCACCATCATCGACGCCCAGCACGACGAGAAGTCGGATCGCTACTTCGCGGAGGCGGAGGCGATCGCGGAATGGATTCGTGCGACTGGAACGACGGGCTCTCAGCCCGTCGATCTTCGCCGCTTCGCGATCCTTTTCCGGCGGCTCACGCGCATTGACGACTACCTGGACACGCTCGATCGCTACGACATCCCGTACGTGCTGCCGCCAACGCGCCTCTTTCTCGACCGGCGCGCGCCGGTCGATCTGGTGGCGGTGCTGCGTGCGATCGCGTATCCGTTCGATCTCGGCGCGCAGATCTCGGCCGCGCGCACGCCGTACTTTGCGTTGACGGATGTGGAGATCGCGGCGGGCGCGACCCCTCATCCGCTGCCCAATGACGCCAGCGAGGTAGCCTTCTCCCCTCCGCAGAGGGGAGAAGGTGCGCGAAGCGCGGATGAGGGGTCCTCCTGGTCCACCTTCACCGCATCGATCGCAAAATTCGCCGATGCCTCACGCCATCTCACCGTCTCCCAGCTCATCGACCTCGTGATCGCGACCTGCGCGATCGAAAGCGTCTATCACGCGGCGGCGGACGGCGTGCGGCACCTGCGCCATCTCGAGCACGTACGCGCCATCGCATTCGAATACGACCTGCGCACCGGCGGCTCGGTGCGGCAGTTCGTCGATGAGATCGCGCGCAGGCGCGAAGAACCGGAAGAGATGGAGCCGAGCCTCGCGGACGAATCGCAGAACGCGGTGCGCATCCTCACCGTGCACGCGGCGAAGGGACTCGAGTTCGACACGGTGATCCTCCCCGACCTCTCGTTTCCGATTACGAGCAGCGAAGCGATGCAGCTCTTCACCGTCGAAGAGCCGCGCAGCATCGTGCTGTCGGGGCGTTCCGAGTCGATCTCGGCGAATTTCCGCTTTGCAGGAGAGGAAAAACTGAAGAAGGTCGCGACGCGGCGCGAGGAGGCGGAGATGCGGCGCCTCTTCTACGTCGCGGTCACACGCGCGCGCACGGACGTGGTCTTCGTCTGCAATCTGCACGAGGAAACGAAAAACATGGGTTTCCTGCGCATCCTCAACGACGCCCTCGGCACCGACAAAGCCTCTCCGCTGGCAGCGATGTTTCCGGAGCAAGGACGAGGCGTGCGCGACACGATCATCGGTCCGGTCGCATTCGAGAAGGTGGAGATTCACGCCGCCGCGGAGCGCAAACGCGCGCGACTGCACGATCGCGCGCTCGAAGCGCAGCTCGCGGCGGCGGAAATCGTGCCGCTCGAAGTCGCATCGCCGGGCGAAGCCGCGCAAACGTTGAGCATGGGAGAAGTAGCACAGCGCCGCGCCGGCTCCCGCAATCGCGCCGCGGGGATCCTGCTGCACCGCGTGCTCGAGCTGTGGGACGGCCGCGAAGAAACGGAAGCGCTGCTGCGCCGCCTGGCCATCGAAGCGGGCGCCGACAACGATGCACTCGCGCGCGTGCGCAAGCGCCTGGCCACGATCGCGCGCTCGCCGATGCTGCAACGCATCGCCCGCGCCGAAACCATCGGCCGCGAAGTGCCCGTCCACTTTGTCGAAAAAGGCACTCTCGTCGAGCGTCGCATCGACCGCCTCATCCGCGAAGAAGGCCGCGACGTCGTCATCGACTACAAAAGCGGCACGCCCGACCCGAACCGCGTCGCCCGCGACCGCGAGCAGGTCGAGCGCTACTGCGCCGCGATCTCCGCGATGACCGGGCGGGAGTGCGGGGGGGTGCTTTGGTATGTGGATCTGGAGTTCGATGTGGTCGTGGATCTTTGATTCGCGGAGTCTCAGAGTTGCAGAGTCGCAGAGTCTCAGAGGGTATCCCTCAGGCGCTGCTCGTGAGGCCGACCCTCTGAGACTCTGAGACTCTGAGACTCTGAGACTAAGCACCTCGCAAGGCACGCGCACTAGAATCCCGAAAGTGCCCCTCTCAAAAGTAATCCTATTGTCGTTCGTCACGCTGATCACGATGGTGAATCCGCTCGCGGTGATTCCGTCGTTTGTCGCGTTGACGGATGGCGTGTCGCGCAGCGGGCGCGCGCGCGTGGCGTTGATCGCATCGATGGCGTGCATCGTCGTGCTGATCGTGTTTCTCGTCGCCGGCAACTGGGTGTTCCAGTTCTTCGGCATCACGGTGCCCGCGTTTCAGATCATGGGCGGCGTGATCTTCTTCGCGAACGCGCTGCACACGCTCGTCGAGAAGGATGACCGGCGCGCCTTCAACATCGGCGGCGACAAGCGGATGCAGGATCACGACGTCGAGAAAGCGGAGATCGATCCGTCGTCGATCGCGGTCGTGCCGCTGGCCATTCCGATGCTGTCCGGCCCCGGCGCGATCACGTCGACGATGCTGCTCGTGAACTCGTATCCGCGCTACGACCAGAAGCTGGCTGTGGCCATCGCCATCTGCGGCGTCGGCGCAGTGTCGTACGTGTTCCTGCTGGCGGCGGTGCCGCTCTCGCGCCTCATCGGCGACCGCGGCCGCGCCGTCTTCACCAAAGTCATGGCCCTCCTCCTCGGCGCCATCGGGATCCAGTTCATGATCAACGGCCTCAAGCCGGTGCTGATGGAGATCATCCGCAGCTCCTGACGACCGCTACAATGCGAGCGTGTTCATCGGCCATCACGCCGCCGGCTTCATCGCCAAGCGTTTCGCCCCCCGCGTTTCCCTCGGCACTCTGTTCGCCGCGGCGATGCTGCTCGATCTGATCTGGCCACTGCTCGTGATCGCCGGCGTCGAACACCTGCGCGTCGATCCGGGCAACACCGCTTTCACGCCGATCGACTTCTACGACTATCCCTGGACCCACAGCCTGCTCGTCGTCCTCGGCTGGTCCGCGCTCTTCGCAATCGTGTATCGCGCGGCGCGCAAGGCAGCATGGAGTGACGCTCTTGTCGTCGGCTTGGCGGTGCTCAGTCACTGGGTGCTCGACTTCATCACGCACCGTCCCGATCTCCCGCTCTGGCCGAACGGACCAAAGGTCGGTCTTGGTCTGTGGAACTCCATCCCCGGCACAGTCATCGTCGAAGTCGCGCTCTTCGCGGTCGCGTTGTGGCTCTATCTGCGCGCGACGAAAGCGATCGATCGCACCGGCACGATCGCACTGTGGGCACTGGTCATCTTCGTCGGCCTGATCTACGCGACCAACCTCACCTCGCCGCCGCCTCCCGACGCGCGGACCATCGGCTACGTCGGCCTCGCGGCGTGGCTGTTCGTGCCGTGGGGTTACTGGATCGACCGCCACCGCCGTCCGCAACCGTGAGAGCTCTCTTCGTCGTCAACGAGCGCGCCGGAACGCGTCGAAGCTACGACGTAACCGACAAGATCCGCCGCGGCAGTCCGTTCGCACACGAGATCGTGTCGTGCGCGCGCAAGGAAGATCTCGAAGCGATCATCGACAACGCCGAGCGCGATGCCACCGACATCGTCTTCGCCGTCGGTGGCGACGGCACCGTCCACGAAGTCGCAAAACGGCTCATCGGACGCAAGCCCGCGCTGGGCATTATGCCGATCGGCTCCGGCAACGGTTTTGCGCGGCACATCGGTCTGCCGATCGATCCGTCCACCACTCTCCAGTCGTGCGGTGCCGGGCGCATCGTCACCATCGACACCGCCGCCGTCAACGACCAGCCCTTCCTCGGCGTCATGGGCATCGGCTTCGACGCCGTCATCGCCGACCGCTTCGCAACCAGTCACGCGCGCGGACTGAAGACGTACATCCAACAAGGCATCCGTGCGTTCGCGAGTTTTACGGCGGAGGAGTACGAGATCACCGCGAACGCCTCGACGATGCGGAGAAAAGCGTTCGTGATCGCAATCGCGAACTCCGGCCAGTACGGCAACAACGCGCGCGTCGCTCCGCTCGCGTCGCTGCAGGACGGCCTGCTCGACGTAGTCATCGTCGGCAACGCACGGTTTTTCGACGCGCCGTTTCTCGTCGCGCGGCTGTTCTCCGGCACGTTCCATCGCGCACGCGGCGTGACGTCGCTACAGACACCGGAAGTGAGGATCACGCGTCCCGCGGCAGGGCCCGCGCATCTCGACGGCGAGCCGCTGTCGCTGCCCGCGCAGCTGCACGTGCGGATCGTGCCGCGTTCCCTGCGGCTGCTGATACCCGACACGCTGAAGACGTTCTGAGAGACGGCGGGAGGCCTCCGGCCTCTGGTCGTCTCTTACAACGTCGCCATGAGCTCGTCGATGCGCCGCTTGAGCTCATCGCGCGTGGCGGCGAAGCGATCGGGGCGCGTGGCAGGATCGTCGGGACCGTACGACGGATCCTCGATCGGCCAATGCTCGATGCGCTTCGCGCCGGGCCACGTCGGGCAATCCTGCGCGGCGGAATCGCAGACCGTGACGACGACATCGAACGGCTCATTGATGAACGCATCGGCGGATTTCGAAGTGTGACTGCTGGCGTCGATGCCGATGTCAGCGAGCGCGCGGATGGCGAGCGGGTGCACCCAGCCCGCCGGCCGCGAGCCTGCGGACACCACCTCGATGCGATCGCCGTAGTATTCGCGGGCGAGACCTTCGGCCATTTGCGAGCGCGCGGCATTCCCGGTGCAGAGAAAGAGAATTCGTTTCTTCATGGGCTCAGCCGTTCGATGATCCAGTCCTTCGGTTCGCGCAGCCGGTAAACGAAACGATCGTGCAGGCGGTCTGCCCTCCCCTGCCAGAACTCGATCTCGATGGGGATGATGCGGTACCCGCCCCAATGCGGCGGGCGCGGCACGGGACGATCGCGATAATTCGCCTCGAGCTCGCGGAAGCGCTGATCGAGATCGCCGCGTCCGGGGATGACTGCACTTTGATTCGACGCCCACGCGCCGAGCTGGCTCCCGCGCGGACGAGTCGCGAAATACGCGTCCGACTCTTCCGCGGTCGTCTTCACCGCCACACCGTCGACGCGCACCGAGCGCTCCAGCGACGCCCAATAAAAACAGAGCGAGATGCGCGGGTTGTCGCTGAGCTGCATGCCCTTGCGGCTGTTGTAATTCGTATAGAAAACGAAACCGCGCTCGTCGACTCCTTTGAGCAGCGCGACGCGCGATGACACCACCCCGTCCATCGTGGACGTCGAGACCGTCATCGCCTCGGCCGGATACGCCTCGCCCTGCCGCTGCCGCGCCTCATCGAACCAGCGCTGGAACTGGCGGAACGGACTCTTGTCGAGATCCGTCTCGAGCAATGCATTCGTCACAACACACTCCTCTCGCGCCGCACGCGATCAATCTTGCGCAACACGCGCGCGGACTCGGGACCGGGCATCAGCTCCGCCGCGAGGTCCAGCGTCACCCACGCGAGCTCGTTCGACTCAGCGCGGTCGAGCGTGACCGCGTCGGGCGAATCGGTGCGCGCGAGATAGCGGATGTCGTAGTGAGCGTGATCGGGCTCGCCTTTCGCGGCGGGGATCGGATGGATGTCGAGATCGAAGATGCCGCCGAGGATGTCGGCGAGGTCGTGGAGGCCCGATTCTTCACGTGCTTCGCGCAGCGCGGCGGCGTCGGCCGATTCGTGCGCTTCGACGTGACCACCCATCTGCAGCCAGCGATTCAGGCGGCGGTGATGATGGAGGAGCAGGCGGCCGTCGGCATCGACGATGTAGCAGCTCGCGGTGAAGTGGCCGGGCGCGAAGTGCTCGCGCGAGAACGCGTCGTCGCCGGCTTCGAGCAGCGCCAGCATGGCTTGGCGATGCAGCGCCTCCGCCTCGTCCTGCGAGGTGTAGGCGTGAAGCTGATCGAGAAGCCGTTCGTTGCGAGTCATCTCAGTAGTGCGACGGGAACCAATGATAGAGGAAGAAGTACACCAGCACGCCCGTGACCGAGACGTACATCCAGAGCGGAAACGTCCATCGCGCGACGCGGCGATGTTGCGGCACGCGCATCTTCAGTCCATTCCAGACGCTGAGGATCGCGAGCGGCAGGATGACCACGGCCAGGATCGTGTGCGAGGTGAGGATGGAGAGATAAATCGTGCGCCACATCCCGGTGCCGGCGAACTTCGTGACCACGCCGCCGCGGATGGTGTGGTACGTGACGTAGCAGATGAGGAACAGCACCGACGATGTACACGCGGCGAGCATGAACCGCTTGTGCGCCTGAATGCGCCGCTGCTTGATCAGCGTGAAGCCGATGAGCAGAAGGATGCCGCTGAGCGCGTTGAGGGAGGCGTTGAGCGGAGGGAAGAACTCGACGGCCGTCATTCGGGGCGGAGAGTATCAGACGCGGTCTCCGGGTAGGATTTGCGCATCGGAACAATGGAAAACCAGTACGACTACATCGTGGTCGGCTCCGGAGCGGGTGGCGGTCCGCTCGCGGCGAACCTCGCGGCCCGAGGCTTTCGTGTGCTCCTGATCGAGGCGGGCTCCGACCCGGAGTCGTATCACTATCAGGTTCCGACCTTCCATGCCTTGTCGAGCGAGGACGACGAGATGTCGTGGGAGTTCTTCGTCCATCACTACGACGCCGACGAGCAGCGCGATCCGAAATATCGGAAAGAGCACAACGGCGTGTTCTATCCGCGCGCCGGCACCCTCGGCGGCTGCACAGCGCACAACGCGATGATCACCATGGTGCCGCACGACAGCGACTGGAACCGCATCGCCGACCTGACCGGCGACGAGTCGTGGCGGGCGGAGAACATGTGGCAGTACTTCCAGCGCGTCGAGCGCTGCCTCTATCGCCAGCCGCCGCAACCGGGCCAGAGCGATCCGAGCGGTCACGGATACGCGGGATGGCTCAGGACCAGCCGCGTCGATCCGGTCCTCGCCATCGGCGATCACGAAGTGATCCGGACCATGCTCGCCACCGCTCGTTGGGGAGCGCGGCGCTTCCGCCGAAACCTGATCCGGCGACTCAGACACTACCGCCAGACCCTCGACGATCCGAACGACAAACGCAATCGCGCGGCCTTCGAGGGGATGACCACCACCATCCCGCTCGCGACCGTCGACGGAAAGCGCAACGGTACGCGGGAGTTCATTCGCGTCGTGCAGATGAAGTATCCGCGCCGATTGACGATCCGGATGAACACCGTCGCGACGCGCGTCGTCTTTGACGACAACCTGCGCGCGGTTGGCGTGGAGTGCCGCGAAGGCAAACACCTTTATCGCGCCGATCCGAACGCCACCGAAGCGCCGTCATACGAAACGAAGACTTATCGCTGTTCGGGCGAGATCATCCTCGCCGGCGGCGCATTCAACACGCCGCAGCTCCTGATGTTGTCCGGCATCGGACCGAAGGAGCACCTCGAGGAGATGGGAATCGAGTGCGTCGTCGATCGGCCCGGCGTCGGGAGCAACCTGCAGGACCGCTACGAGGTCGGTGTCGTTGCGGAGATGAAAAAGCCGTTCAGGATGCTGAAGGACGCGACGTTCAAACCGCCCGGTCCCGGAGCTCCGCCCGATCCGACGTTCGAGGAGTGGCTTCGCGGCCGCGGCCTTTACACCTCGAACGGCGCCATGGCGGCGCTGATCCTGAAGTCGGATTCCGCGACGACGGACGATCCCGATCTCTTCATCTTCGCCTTTCCGGGCGATTTCCACGGCTACTTCCCTGGTTACTCAGCGAAGGTCACGGATCGCAAAGACCATCTCACGTGGGCGATTCTGAAAGCGCATACGAGCAACACCGGCGGCACGGTAAGGCTGCGAAGCAGCAATCCGCTCGAGATGCCCGTCGTCCGCTTTCAGTACTTCGAGGAAGGCACCGACAAGAACGGAAAAGATCTCGACGCGGTGGTCGAAGCGGTGAAGCTGGTGCGCACGATGAACAGCGGGAACCGGGACATCGCGCGCGAGATCATCCCCGGTCCCGACTACGGCGACGACCGGCTGCCGGAATGGGTCCGCAGCCACGCGTGGGGACATCACGCGTCCTGCAGCTGCAGGATGGGCAAGCCCGATGATCGAGATGCGGTGGTCGATAGCCGCTTCCGTGTGATCGGCACGAACGGCTTGCGCATCGTCGACGCCTCGGTCTTCCCGCGCATCCCCGGTTTTTTCATCGTCATGCCGATCTACATGATCAGCGAAAAGGCCGCGGACGTGATCGTCGAAGACGCTCGCATGATGGGCTGTTTGCCATTCCGGCCTTCGATCGTGCAGCCTTCGTGATGCGGGATCGCGCGCGCGGAGTCACGCGCGCGACCACACATCGGTCAAAGCTTCGGCGTGACGACAGCCTCGCATTGCGCCGGCTCGGCGCATGTCAGCACGACCTTGTCGCCCTGTAAGACGACGAACTGGGGCACACGGCTAAAGCGCGAATCCCGAGGACGTTCGGCCACAGAGACGAGAGAGCCCGGAAAGCGATTGAGAGCCGAGCCGCTCGTTTCGCCGGGTACTGCAGTGGAAACGACTGTCCAACTCGCCGGCAACCGCGGAACGAATGAATCACAGACACCACAGCCGGGATGCGCGATCATGACACGCGCCAGCGTCATCGATTGCAGTGCAGTTCGATGACCCTTTCTGTCTACGACGTCTACACCAGGTAATCGGTCGCCCGCCGCGAATCGCTCGGCCACTGGTGGCTGACTCCGTAGCATCGTGTACCGCTGACGCAACCGTGAGTTTTCCCGCAGTACAAAGACGATCGCGATCGCGAGAATGATCTCGACTGCGATTGCGACTCGCCTCAATACGCGACCGGATTTACCGCTGTTGGGCTCGCTGCTCATGAATTCGGATCAACCTGCTTCGGATGTATCGCCGACATTCGTGCAACCGGGATCCTGCATGTCGACCTTCCCGTCGCTGTCGTTGTCGTACCAATCCGAACATTCGCCGGTTCCGCCGCCCCCACCGCCGCCACAAGGAGCGATATAGGTGTCGGTGTAGTAGGCAGTACGGCAACCCGTGGCGTACGAATAGTCGCAAAACACGAGTTTGTATCCGCACTCGACGGTCTTCGTGGCGTCGGTGTAATACTGCCGGTCGTATTGATACGGCGGCGCCGCCACCAGACTGTACAGACCGGTACACAGCAAAACGACTGCGAGCGTAATTCTGATTTTGGTTCGATCCATTCTTTTGTTGCCTCCTGCCCTCAAGAGGACGTGGGACGGACCGTCATTATTGGAAGAATTTTTCGCGACGTGTGAAACACGTCTTTATTGGATTGGGCTCTGATTTTTCGACGCCATCCATAAAGATGATCCACCGGCCGAAATTCAGTAACATCGGCGGGCGGAGCGCGTGCCCTGACCGACCCGATGCTGATCCCGATGTTGCAGGCGAGCGACGAGGAATCACGCCGTCACGAAATCGAACGGCTGGTCGTCGACCACGCGCGGCCGACCATCGAAATGGTTCTCGCGCGGTTCGCCGCGTCGGATCGAGTGTTGCGGCGCGACGAGTCCGAGGACGTGATGTCGACCGTGACGCTCCGGCTCGTGCGGAAACTGCAGGCCGCCGGGCAAGATGCGATCGAAGACTTCGAGAACTACGTCGCCACGCTGACCTATCACACCATCTACGACTTCATGCGCCGCCGCTTTCCGGAGCGGACGCGATTGAAGAATCGCATTCGCTATCTCCTGCAGCACGACCGGCGGTTTGCGATGTGGCGCAGCGGAGACACCATTCTCTGCGGTCTGAAGCGATGGGAAGGGCGTACCGACCGCTGCGACGATGTGACGATCGAGCGCGACACGGCGACGGCCGCGATGCTCGACGATGCGCGCCCCGATGATGCCGTCGCGGCGATTTTCGCCTGCACCAGTTGTCCGCTACCGCTGGAGATGCTCGTCCGCATGCTCGCCGATCTCTGGCAGGTCACCGAGGCAGGTGCGAATGATTTGGCGGACAACGTGGTCGCTCATCCCAGTCACGCCGGACGCCACGAGACACGGCAATACCTCGAGGTGCTCTGGAGCGAGATCGAGCGGCTGCAGCCTTCCCACCGGGCCGCCCTGTTGCTCAATCTTCGCGACGCCGACGGCATGAACGCAGTCGCGCTGTTCGTGCTCGTCGGCGTCGCCCGCTTCGAGGAGATCGCCGCGGCGATCGGCGTCGAGATCGCGGAGCTCGAAGCGCTGTGGGGCTCGCTGCCGCTCGACGACCAGACCATCGCGGCGCGGCTGCACCTGACCCGGCAGCAGGTCATCAATCTCCGGCGAACGGCGCGCGAGCGGCTCGCGCGGCGGACGCTGCAGGTCGAGAGGTACGAAAGGCGGCGCGGATGAACGATCACCCGACGCAGGAAGAGCTGTCCCGGTTCATGCGCGGCGGCCTCGCGACGAACCGCGTCGCTACCGTCGTGTGGCATCTCGAACACTGCCGGCCTTGTGTGGCCGTGACGTTGACGTCGCAGCAGGTCGCGCGGTCGAGCCGCTCGCTCGCGCGGGCGATCGATCCTCGCATCGACGAACATCCCGCCGGCACGCTGCTCACGTCCTATGTCGACGGCTTGCTGGGGAGCGCCGACTGCGAAGCGGTCGCCGCGCATCTCGAAGTTTGTCCGACCTGCCGCGAAGACGTCGATGACCTGCGCGCGACCGCCTTGCTGGTGGCTCCGAGCCGCATGCGGCGATGGGCACCGCTCGCCGCCGCAGCAGCCGTCGCAATCGTCGTCGCGGCGCTGGCCAGTCGTGTCGACACACCGCCGGCAGTTCCGGCGCCGCGAGTCGTGCAACGCCCGGCCACGAAACAGTCGCCTGCGCCGGTCGTGACCTCTCCACGTTATGCTCGCGCCGAGTGGGCCATCGCCGTGGAGAACGCGCTACGGCGAGGCACGATCGACATGCCCGCCGCGCTTGCGGATCTCCAGCTCGATCCCGATCCGGAACGAGCCCCGATCGAAAGCACCGCAAGTGTGCTCGAACCGGCGTCGGCGATCATCGAGACGACGCGTCCGCGTTTGCGCTGGACACCGATCCCGGATGCAACCTATGTCGTGTCGATCTTCGATGGTGCGGCCCTCATCGCCGAAAGCCCGCTACTGCATGAGTCCAAGTGGCAGCCGCGACGCTCTCTCCCGCGCGGCCGTACCTACCAGTGGCAGGTTTCGGCAACCAGCGAAACAGTCACCACGATCATGCCCGCTCCCCCCGCCCCTCCCGCACTCTTTCGCGTCCTCGATGCTGCCGCGTATGAAGAGATCGAAAGCGCCCGCAAAGCACACGCGGACGACGCGCTCCTCCTCGGCGTGCTGTACGCGCGAATGGGTCTGCGCCACGACGCCGAGCGCGAGCTCGCACGCGTCGCTACCGCGGAAGGGCGTGCGTTGCTGCAATCCGTTCAGGCATGGCAATGACCCGCGCGCGTGCACTCGTCGTTCTGCTAGCGCTTTTCCCGATCGCCGCAGCCGCCTCGGAGACGAACGTGCTCGAACAACGTGCGCGCGACTTCTATGTCGCCTGGGCTTCGGGCGACGCGGTTGCCGCGTCCCGGTTCTGGATCGACACGAAGCGGGAGTCCTTCTTCGCGCGCGCATCGCGAACCGCGGCAACGCGCTGCCAGCAGCTGCACGAGTTGCGGATCGCCGGCCTGGCTGTTGACGGCGACACCGCAACGGTCGACATCAACGTCCGCATCGTCAGATGGAGCGCGATGCCGAGCAGCGCGATCGATGAACATCACGGACGCGAAACGCTCACGTTCCTCAACAAGCGCGGCGACTGGAAGATCACCGACTGGCGAACGCGGGAAGAGCAGCTTGCCGAACAAGTCATCGCGGCCGCGGATCCGGCCGCCCTTCTGCGCGAACATGCGCATCTGCGCAATCGCCGCCTCGTCGACGCGATCTGTAAACGCGTGGTGACGCTCAGCAATCGCCAGGAGATTTCGCGCGCGGAAATGATTCTTGCTCTCGCCCACGCGATCGCGAACGAGCTCGACGACCCCGCGGCCCGCGCCAACACGATGTCGACGGAGAGCATCCTCCGGCGCACGGCACGCCTAGATCTCGCGGGAAGCACCATGGCCGCGGAAGAGGCGGTTGCATGGGCGCAACGGTCTCGCGATCCCGACGTGCTGGCGCGGACGTTGATGCGACTCGGCCGCGCGCAATACGAAGTGCGGAACGCCGATGCCGCCGCCACGTTCGATCGAGCCCTCGGACTAGCGGACTTCGTCGAGGACGCATCGGTGCTCGCACACGCGGCCTCGCAGCGCGCGAGGATTTTCGACTCGAAGGACGAGTTGCGCAATGGCTTGCGTTTCTCACGCATGGCAGCGTCCTTCGCGGCGATGTCCGGCGACGCGACGGCGACTCTCAGCGCGCTGCTGAATCTCGTCGGAAGCTACAAGGAGCGCGGCGACTTGCAGCAGGCCCTCGCCCATGCGCACGCCGCGCTCGCGATCGCGGAACGGGAAGGCTTCATCAATTCCCAGTCCTCGCTCCTCGGCGAGATTGCCAGCTACGAGCTCTGGCTCGGAATGCCGGAACAGTTTCTCCGCCGCACCGCGCGCGCTCTCGAGCTTCTCGGCGATCAGGGCAGCGCCGATGGCCGCGTGGATCTTCATGCGAAGCGCGCCGAGTACTGGCTTGGCCTCGGCGATCTGGTTGCGGCCGAGGCAGAGATCGAGGGCGGCGAGATGGCGTTTGCGGAGAGTCCGGACGGTGACTCGGCGACTCATTTCATCGCGGTCTCGCTCCGGCTCAGGATCCGGCAGGGCCGCTATGACGATGCGCGCCGGATCGCCGAGCGCGCTCCTCATGACTGGAGGACACTGGGACTTCGCGCCGAGATCCTCGAGGCTCAGGGCCGGCTCGACGAAGCGCGATGCTTGCTCGAGGAGGCAGTGGCCAGCATCGAAGACCGTCGTCTCGAGGTGGACGGCCTCCTTCATCGCGGATTCTCCTTTCCTTATCTCACCTACTCGCAGCTCGTCGACAATCTGGTGCAAGCGGACGAGGTCCCGCAAGCGCTCGTCGTCGCCGAGCGAATGAAGGCACGCGTGCTGAAGGACCTCATGGCGAGGAACGCGCCGCAACCGAGTGACACGCCCGAGGTCGAGCAGCGGACCAGGCGCGTCGTCGACCTGAATCGACAGTTGCTTCGGATCCGCAGCGATGGTGGCGACGCGAGCACGGTGGAGGCAGCGTTGCGCGGTGCCCGCCGTGAGCTGGACGAGGTGCTGACGCTACGTAATCGGCAGCCGCCGCCGGTCGCGCAACCGGACACGTTCGATCTGGAAACGCTTGTCGTACCGGCCGCCACGACCGTCATCGAATACGTCGTCGGCTTAAAACGGACGACCGCCTTCGTGTTGCGCGCGGAACGCGGCGAAACGCGTGTCGAGGCGCACACGATCCCGCTCGGCACGCAGTCACTGAGCATCGTGGTCGACGCATTCGTGAAGACGATTGAATCGCGGGACGCGAAATACCGCGCCGCGGCGAGACGGCTTTACGATCTTCTTCTCGCGCCGCTGGTCGGTCCGCAGCCGGCCGGCGCCGCGCTCTGCATCATTCCGGATGCGCACCTCGGAAGACTTCCATTTCAGGCGCTGGTGACGCCAGGGGGTGAGCATGTCATCGAACGGACCGCTGTCTTCTATGCTCCCTCGCTCGCTCTGCTCTCCGCGCCAAACGTTTCGCGCCGCCCCGACCGAGTCCCCACTGTCCTCGCATTCGGCGATCCCGCCATCGACTCCGCGACGCGGCGCGAGTACGCGACGCATCGCGGCATCACGATCGGCCGCCTCCCCGACGCCAGCCGTGAGGTCGACCAGCTTCGCCGGATCTACGGCACGCGAGTCACAGCGCACACCGCCGCCGCGGCAGCCGAGTCGACGCTCAAGCGGGACATCGACCGCTACGACGTCATTCACTTCGCGACGCACGGCATCGTCGACAGCTCCTCACCGATGTACTCCGCGTTGCTGCTCGCAGGTTCCGCGCAGGAGGACGGACTGCTCGAGGCGCGCGAGATCCTCGGCCTCCCGCTGCAGGCGGAGCTGGTCGTGCTCTCGGCCTGCAACACGGCCCGCGGCACGGTCCTGGGCGGCGAAGGGATCGTCGGCCTCTCATGGGCATTTCTGGGCGCGGGATGCCCGCGCACTGTGGCCACGCAGTGGCGCGTCGGCTCCGCGTCAGCAGCGCGGCTGATGATCGCATTCCATCGACGCATGGCGCGCGAACCAAGGATCGCGAATGTCGCGCGGTCCCTCCGCGCCGCGCAGCTGGAGATGCTGCGCGACCGCCGCTACGCGCATCCGTATTACTGGGCGGGATTCGTGTTGGTGGGGCGGGACGACTGAGGTTGGTTTTGCGGAATGATTGCGCGCCGCTTCGCGTGCACCACGGAGAGAGCGCTCGCTACGGGTTTGTGTTCCGGGTCACCGCGTAGACCTCCAGAATGCCGAAGTACGCGTCCCACTGCCGTTCGTCACTCTCGATCGCGTCGGCGATGCGTCGCGCTTCATGAAAGCGGCCGAGGACTGCCTCGGCGTGCGCGCGCAGTGCATCCACTTCGTCTCGTGCGTATTCGTTCCTCAACGTGGGCCCGAGGTTCACAGCGTCGCGGAGCGCGTTTTCGGCTTCCGTCCGTCTGCCGGCGCGTGCGAAGGCCAAGCCGAGTCGAGCAAACGGTAGCGGCCGAAGCTCGTTATGTGGATTGTCGGACTTCAGTACCTCCGCGGCATGGGCAGCATCATCGAGGCGGCCTGCGTCGATGAGTTGTTGGACGTACACGGCGCGAACGCGACCGCGCGCACCGGGATTGCGCGACTCCGCGATCAATGGTTCCACCTCAGGGTCGCGGTTTTGACGGACGAGCTTTCCGATGACCTCGTCGAGCAATGCCGAGTCTGGACCATACTCGGTTGTTCGGACGAGCTCCCTCGTCCGAGACAGGTCCTGATTCCGGGCGAAGTCGAGCTTTGCAACGGTCGCCAACGCTCCCTCTCGATATTCCCGGGGGAGACGCGCGGCGATCCTTTGCGCCGTATCCGAATCACCGGCGGCGGCGTAGGCTCTCACGCGCACGCTCTCATAAAGACTGCGCAAACGCGTGTCGTCGCCGATATATCTCGGAAGTCGTCGCACGACATCGCTCTCACCTAACCGGACGAGGTCCTCCGCGGCCTCATCGAGCATATAGATGTTTTCATCAGTCGCCGGAACATCGAGAACTGCCCTGAGCACTCGTCGCGCATGCTCCGGACTGCCCACCTGTTCCCAGGCGCCCGCAACTTCTCTGCGATACCAGACGCGTGAGCTCTCGACCGAGTCGGCGTAAGGCAACAGGTCATCGGCGGACCGCAGTAGCTCCAGGGAGGCCTTGCGGTCGCCGAGACGCGCCGCCGCCTTTGCCACATTGGCCAGGAGCGGCGCCTGCTGCCTCGGGACCAGGTTTGCCTGTTTCGCCGCCGCAATTGCCTCCTTCAGGATCGCACCGGCGCGATCGGGCGCTGTGGCGGACATCGCCACCGCCAGTCTCGCGAGCTGCATTGCGCGTTCACTCAGATACGCCTGCGCCGCAATTGCCCGTCGAATGTCGTCATAGCGCTCCAGGCGGAGCAGAGTCTTCGTCCGGGCTATATTCGTTTCGTACCCTCGCCCGAATTGATCCACGCTCGCAAAGTGCGCCTCGGGATTTTTCGCGAGGATCGTCCGCACCGTGTACCCGGCGGTCCTGGTGTACCCGATCGCTCCCACGAGCAGGACCATGGCGATGACAGCGGCGGCAAGGACCAATTTCCGCATTCGCCGTGTGCGCGCCGCAGAGGTGACACTTTTCTCGATGTACTCCCGTTCGTCGGGATTGAGATCATCGCCACGCTCGCGCAACCACTTCGACGCCGTCGCGAGAAGCGTTCCTTGCGGGATCCCTTCCGGCGATCCGGCACGGTACAGCGAGAGATCCTGGCGCCACAGCAGGAACTCCCGATCAGTGTTGAGCCATTCGCGGAGGCGGTCCCATCGCCGGATCAACGCCTCGTGGACCACCTCTACGCTGTCTTCGCCCGACGCCGGATCCTTGCTCACCACAACCAGCCGCGCACGCTCGCCCGCGAATCCGTGGACGAGCTTCCAATCCTCGGTACCGATTTCGTCGCGGTGCGCGCGGCGGCGCGTGTCCGAGCCCTCCTCGTCCGCACGCGACACGCGCACGAGGCGCATCAGTAGCTTCTTCGCCGACTTTTGCTGCGCGTTCGACAGCTCGCCGTAGATCGTCTCGGCGCGCCGCATCAGTGCGCCGGAAACACCGCCGATCTCCTGATATCCGACAAGCGTCAGCCGGCCTTGCTCGCGAAGATCCCACAGCTCGCTGAGCGCATATTCGAGCAGCGGCAGGTTTCCGGGCTCGTCGCCGACGTCATCGAGCATCCGATCGACGAGGCCGGGCTCGAGCGTCAGGCGGACCACATTCGCCGGACGGAGGATGACGTCGCGCAACTCTTCGCGACGCATCGGCCCGAGGTTCACCTGGCCGTCCGGGAGTACGTCGCTCAGATCGCGGTCGAGCGCGATGGCCTTGCCGTAGTAATCGCTTCGAAGTGTCGCCAGGACGCACAGCGGCGCATTCCGCGACCCGTCGAGCAACGCACGGACGAACTCGCGCGCGACGCCATCATCAGTCTGCGTGAAAAGTTCCTCGAACTGATCGACCACGATCAGCAGCCGATCAGTGCCGCGCGATTTCGCGAGAATGCGCTCGATCGTGCTGACGATTCCCCTCCGGCCGCACAAGGTTTCGGCGAGCGTCAGGGAGGTACGGAGTTGGTCGACCTCGGACAGCGTAGGATCGAGCAACGGCATGAGAACAGTGGCCAGTGATTGCCACGGATCTTTGCGCGGCTGCATCACCACGGCATCCCAGACCAGTCGCGGCGGCCGGCGCGAGCGAAGGCGCGGCAGGACTCCGGCAGCGACGACGGAAGACTTGCCGCTGCCTGACGGTCCGGTCACTGTGACGAATCGCGGCCGATCGTCCCAGCCGCTCGCTCCATCGATCCTGGTCACGATCGAATCGGTCGCTGACTGGCGACCGAAAAACAGGAGCGCGTCCTCTTCACGGAAGGCGTCGAGCCGGCGATAAGGACTGATGTCGCTCGGCGGTGTCGCGACATCTCCTGACTTGTCGATGGCCCCGACCAGGCGCTCGATCGACGCATCGTCGATCCCTTTGCTCAGATCGATCCACGAGTTCTGCGCGATGAACCCCGTCGGCGGTTTGGCACCGTCCAGGATGAGCGGGATCACAGGCCGCTCGCCGTTCGATTCCACCTGCAGGGCGAGGCAGTATTGGATTTCACGATGCTGCCACCGGCCATATCCCGATTTGCCGAAGACGACAGCCACGGCGCGCGAATTCTGCATCGCGCGCTCCAGCTCCGCCGGGAAGGCCTTCCCGATAGGCAGATCCTCCTGGTCGATGAACGAGCGCACCCCGCGCGCGGCAAGTCGCTCGCGGATCTCGCGAACGGCCTCCACGTCGGCGTGGTTGTAGCTGAGGAACACGTCGAACGATGCATCCGCGATCATGGAGGAAGACCTTCGGCTATGTTAGCGCGGCATCGCCATCGACGTTGCCTGCAGTCGGCTCGCGTTGGGCCAACGCCATGCGCTACTCCTCGAGTAACGCCTCTACAGCCCGCACGACTTCATCCGCGACCGCGGCGTCGCTGCCTTCGTAGTAGCCGCGGATCACACCTTGCTTGTCCGCTACCGCGAATTTGCCGCTGTGCAGAAGCGCCTCGCCGCCGGGGACGGGATCGCCGGCCGCGAGCTTGAAGCCTTTCACACTGAGGTCGACGATCGCGGCCCGGTCGCCGGTAAGGAACGTCCATCTTGGGTCATTGCGGTTGCGTTTCGCGTAGACGGCCAGGACTTGCGGCGTGTCGCGCGCGGGGTCAACGCTGATGGAGACGAATCGCACCGGCGCGTCGTCGTCGATCTTGGGCGTGAGTGCGCGCATGTTGTTGGTCATGATCGGGCAGATGCCCGTGCAATTTGTGAAGATGAAGTTGTAGACGGTGACGCTCCGCTTCATCGAATCGAGCGGCACGGTGCGGCCGGTCTCGTCGACGAGTTGCGCGTTCGGGACAGGAAAGAGTTTCGGGAGGTCCGGTTTGGGTGAACAGGCGACGCCGAGGAGCAGCAGAAGCGCGACGCTACGCATTCACGACCAGGAGCAGCATCACCGTCATCAGGTACAGATTCGAGATCATGAACAGCGACCGCGCGTTGCGCGCTCCGCGATCGAAGAAGAAACGGATCGTGGCCGCGAGCAACGCGATTCCTGCGGCGGCAGCGCCGATGAAGTAGACCGTACCGGTCATGCCGAGGAGTGACGGCGCGACGCTGACTGGTAGCAATGCGAGTGTGTAGAAAATGGCCTGACGCGCAACTGCAGCGCCGTCGGAGTCGCGTACGGACAGCATCGCGAAACCGCCGCGTGCGTAGTCCTCGCGGTGCAGCCAACTGATGGCCATGAAGTGCGGGAGCTGCCAGAGGAAGAGGATGCCGAACACGATCCAGCCGCCGATTCCGAGCTCGTTCGTCGCCGCGGTCCAGCCCATCAGCGGCGGAATCGCGCCGGGGACCGCGCCGATGATCGTGTTGAGCGTGGAGACGCGCTTCAGCGGCGTGTAGACGAAGATGTAGCTCGCGAGCGTGAACGCGCCGAGTGCGGCCGTGAGCCAGTTCACGGCAAGTCCGAGATACACCGTACCGATGATGGCGATGCCGGACGAGAACACGAGCGCGGCGCGCGGAGTGATGCGGCCGGCCGGCAGCGGACGCGTGCGCGTGCGATGCATGCGCGCGTCGTGCTCGCGCTCGACGTATTGATTGAGCGCGTTCGTACCGGCAGCGACGAGCGCGGTGCCCAGGAGCGTATGCAGCAGGAGCAGGCCGTTCACGACGTCGGCTGCGAACAGGAAGCCGGATATCGTCGTGATGAGCACCATCAGGACGATGCGCGACTTCGAGAGCTGCAGGTAATCGCGAGCAACGGTTCCGACGGTCGCGCGCGGCCGTGCATCGAGAACGGCACTGCTCATGCCGTGGCCTCGATCAACGACGCGTGCTCGGCTGACTTGCGCCATGACAGCGTGCGCGCGGTGAGCGTGAGCACGATCGACAACGCGAACGTCGACGCGCCGAGCATCACGTGCAGGCTGGCGATGTGCGGCTGCTTGCCGCTCCAGATGACATAACCGCCGAGGAGGACCTGCGCCGCGACGACGGCAACGAGCAGATTGGCGATGGCGCGCAGAGGATGATTCGCGTCATAGCGCAGCAGTCGGATGGCCATCGCGATCACAGCCGCGGCGACGACGAACCCCCCGGCACGATGCACATACGCGGCGATGATGTGGTTGTTGTAGAAGTCGGGGACGAGGTGGCCGAACGAGAGCGGGAAGTCAGGGATGGCCAGGCCGGCGCCGAGGTGTCGCATGACGGCGCCGGCGAGGATCTGCAGGTAGACGAGCGCAGTCAGCGACCACGCCATCGACACCGGCGCGTCGCCTTTCTCCATCGTGCGCAGGTCGTGATACCAGCGCGATGTGAAGAAGGCGATGCTGACGTTGATCGCGAAGAAGATCTCCGCCAGGCCCGCGTGCGAGATCGAGACCGCTTTCGGCAAGAGCAGGAGCACGGTCACGCCGCCGAGGATGCCTTGCACGATGACCGCGGCGAGGGAGAGCCAGCCGAGGGTGCGCACGAACTTCTTCGGCTCGCGGAACTGCAGCCAGAGCGCCTGGATGATGACTAGGAACCCGACCGTGGATGCAAGGAGGCGATGGCCGTGCTCGTAGAAGATGCCACCCACCCACTTGCTGAGCGGGAACGTGAACATGTTCTCGCCGTACGTGGTCGGCCAGTCGGGAACGGCCAGACCGGAGCCAGTAGAGGTAACCATTGCGCCGGCGAAGATGAGGAACAAGGTGGACAGCGCGACGAACTTCGTGAAGCGTCGCAGACCCGCGGGCGACTGGCTCGCGTACTTGTGTGTGATGGGCTCGATGGATTTCATGAAGTTGGCGTTGGCGGAGACCCGACCGCCAGCATCAACCGCCGACGGTCAACTGTTCATCCCGAAATGCTCGCGGCCAGCGGTGTCTGCGATGCCAGCCACTTCTCGAACTCTTCCTTCGTCTGCACGTGATACTGGCCGCGCATCCGGTAGTGGCCGAGACCGCAGAGCTGAGCGCAGGCAATCTCCCACGTCTCAGTGCCGCTGGTCTTGATCGGCGTGAAGTGTACAGGAACCTGCATGCCCGGAATGGCGTCCTGTTTCACGCGCATGTACGGCAGCGCGAAGCTGTGGATGACGTCCTTTGCGCTGATGTTCACGATGACGGGGCGGTTCACCTGAAGGTACAACTGGTTGAGGGAGACAATGTCGTCCTTGGCATGCGGGTCGGTGATGTCGAGGCCGATTGGATTCGACGAGCTGACGTGGCTGACGTCGGCCTTGCCGAAGATGTTGTCCGGACCGGGATAGTGGATGTTCCAGGCGAACTGTTCCGCGATGACGCGAACTTCGAGCGGGTTCTGCTCGGGGCCGGGAGGGCTGGTCCAGCGCGCCCACAACGGAATGGAAAAGACGACCAAGAGGACCACTTCGACGACGAGCACGCCGAATTCGGCGTAGGTCGAGAGGTGCGACTTCGTGCCGTGATAGATCGCCTTCGGGTGTTTGCGCGCGTGGAACCGCATGAGCATGAACGCGAACACCAGACCCCAGCCGACGAACAGGATCAGCATGAGCCAGTGCACGTTGGCGTTCAGGCGATCGAGCTCCGCGCCGTGCGCGGAGTAGTCGGGCGGCATCCAGTTGTCGAGCCATTCCTTCATGAAATTGGTCCCTCCCTGTCAAACGTGTGAATCACGCGCAATGAGTCGCGGAAACGCTTCTGCTCGCGCGCGCGGCGCCAGAAGCTCCAGAACATCGCGACGAAACCGATCTGCACGACACCGACGAGCGCGAGCAGGACCCAGATGCCGTTGTTGACGCCCTTGACCATCGGATCGTCAGGCGCGCCGAAACACACGGGACATGCCACGGCGGCTGGGGCGATCAGGAGAAGCAGCAACGCGACTCCAAAGCTGGAGCGACGCGTCATGGCAGCTCCTTCAGCTTCGTGAACGCCTTCTTCCCGTAAACCATCCCGGCGACCGCCGTGATCAGGAAGAGGATGGCCAGGATCAGGCCGGTCGTGCTCCGTTCCTGCGCGAACTCACGGAATCCCCACAGCGCCACGTACAGCGACAGGATGACTGTCACGATGATGAAGACGATGTGGAACGCGCGCAGGGACATGGGACTCCTAGTGGGACGTTTCGGCGGGCGGACGCGCCGCCTCTTGTTTGTTCGTGACGTCGTGGCCCGGCCACTCCCGCTCGGCGTCGTAGTGGTGATGCCAGGGACCCCACAACAACATGCCGAAGAAGAAGACCGTGAAGACGAGCACGGCGTAGATCAGCTTGCGCTCGGAGATGAGATGCATGAAGAACGCCGCGACGAGCGAGCCTTTGATGGTCGCGACCGCGAGGCCGAGGGCGATGGCCTGCCAGGTCGGCAGCTTCAGGCTCGAGATGGCCACCGTCACCAGCGTCAGCACGGCCAGCGCGCCAAGCACGATCAGGTATCTGCGAATCTCTTTCCTGATCGCCTCGGGACTGTCGTCGTGTCCATGATGCGCGTGGTCATCATCGACATGACCGTGATCCGCCGGGTGTTCGTGTGCAACGTGCTCTGTCATCCGCTCGCTCCTACAGGAGATACAGGATCGGGAAGAGGAAGATCCAGACGAGATCGACGAAGTGCCAGTACAGGCCGGTCACTTCGACGCGGTTCGTGAACTGGTCGCGCTTCGCCGCGTACCACTTGTCCGCGGTCAGCAGCAGATACGCGAACACGACCATGCCGCCGATCACATGCAGGCCGTGCAAGCCGGTCATGACGTAATACGTCGCGAAGAAGTTGTTCGTGCTCGGGAACTGATGATGCGAGAACTTGGTGCCGTATTCGACGGCCTTGATGCCGAGAAAACCGAAGCCGCAGAGCAGCGTCATGAGAAGGAAGAACTTCGCCTTCTTCAGTTCGCCGAGCCGCAGATAGGCCCACGCCAGGATGACCGTGACCGATGACCCGATGAGCACGAATGTGTTCACCGTCGCCAGCGGCACGTTGAGGATCTCTTTGCCGTGCGGCCAGCTCGGCGCGCTGGTGCGCAGCAGCACCAGCGTCGAGAACAACGCCCCGAACAACATCACCTCGGATGCGAGGAACAACCAGATGCCCAGCTTCCCGTTGTACACGCCCGTATCGGGCCGCGCGTGCACGGTGTACGGAATCTCGATCTCGTGATGCGCGCCGCCGTGCGCATCACCGTGAACCGTCAGTGCGTGTCCGTCGTCCATCGGCCTCAGCTCTCCTTCTGCGCGACGGCCGTCGCCGCCAGCATGCCGCCGCCGTGGGTCGGCGACGTTTCGTCATCGGGCACGTTCTGCGGCAAAAAGTCCGCGGCGTCGTAACCGGGAACGCTGTACTCGTACGGCCCGCGATAGACCTGCGGGATCACTTCGAAGTTGCCATGGCCAAGCGGCGGCGCGGTCGTGGCCGACCACTCCAGCGTCGTTGCGTCCCAATGGTTCGCACCAACGCGCTTGCCTTTGAAGATGCTGTAGAAGAAGTTGATGATGAACGGCACCTGCGCCGCGAGCAGCAGGAAAGCCGACACGGACATGAGCACGTTCGTGTGGATGATCGGCTTCGCGTGTGCGTACTGCGCGCCGCCGTCATAGAGGCGCCGCGAAACGCCCGCGAGGCCCTGCACGAACATCGGCGCGAACACGCCATTGATGAAAACGAGCGAGGCCCAGAAATGCACTTTGCCCCAGAACTCATTCATGTTGCGGCCCGTGGCTTTCGGGAACCAGTAGTAGATGCCCGCGAACATCGCGAAGATCGTTCCCGGCGCGACCACATAGTGGAAGTGGCCGATGACGTAGTAGGTGTCGTGCAGGTGGATGTCGGCGGCCGCGAGACCGAGCGGCAGTCCCGTCAATCCGCCGATGCCGAACATGGGCAGGAACGCCAGCGCGAAGAGCATCGGCACCGTGAAGCGAATCGATCCGCCCCACAATGAGATCAACAGTGCCGTCAGAATGATGACCGACGGGATGGAGATGATCATCGTCGTGGTCTGGAAGAAGGCGCTGATCACCGTGCCCATGCCGGTCATGAACATGTGGTGCGCCCACACGACGAAGGACATGAAGCCGAGGAAGACGCCGGCGCCGACGAGCGAGCGATAGCCCCACAGCGGCTTGCGCGTGTTGTTGGCGATGACTTCCGAGATGATCCCCATCCCAGGCAGGATCAACACGTAAACCTCGGGATGCGCGAGGAACCAGAACAGGTGCTGCCAGAGGAGCGGATTGCCTCCGCCTGCGTTCGCGAGCGGTGTGCCGCTGATGACGAGTCCCGAAGGCATGAAGAAGCTGGTGCCGGCCACGCGGTCCATGAGCTGCAGGATCGCGGCGGCTTCGAGCGGCGGGAACGCGAGAAGAAGCAGGAACGAGGTGACGAGCTGCGCCCACACGAAGAACGGCAGGCGCATGAACGACAGCCCCTTCGCGCGGAGCTGAACGATGGTGACGATGAAGTTGATCGAGCCGAGGAGCGACGACGTGATCAGGAAGATCATGCCGATGATCCAGATGGTCTGACCTTGCGTGGCGATGATCGAAAGCGGCGGATACGACGTCCAGCCGGAGTTCGGTGCGCCGCCAGGCAGGAGGAAGCTGAAGAGCATCAGCAGGCCGCCCGGCAGGTAGAGCCAGTAGCTCATCATGTTGAGCTTCGGGAAGGCCATGTCGGGCGCGCCAACTTGCAGCGGCACGACGTAGTTGCCGAACGCGCCGACGGCGAGCGGCACGATGGCCAGGAAGACCATCACGGTGCCATGCATTGCGCCGAGTTGGTTGTAAAACTCGGGGAGCATGATGCCGCCCGGCGCATTGGCCTGGCCGAGGAACTTGGCGATCCAGCTCGGGAAGGCCTGGCCGGGCCACGCGAGCTGATAGCGCATCAGCAGCATCATCGAGAAGCCGAGGAGCAGGAACGACAGCGCGGTGACGGCGTACTGGATGCCGATCCACTTGTGGTCGGTCGAGAATACGTACTGGCGCAGGAAGGACTGGCGATGTTCGTGCTCCCTCCCCTCTTCCTGCGAGACGCGGATGGCCTCTTCGAGCGCGCGCTGCGCGTCGCGCGCGTGCATCCATTGGTTGCCTACTCGGACCTGCCGTTTCGGTGGCATCGTTGCTCCTGATGTCTGGAGCGGCGGGCTCTCAGCCCGCCGGCCCGTCAACGGCGGGCTGAGAGCCCGCCGCTCCAGTTCCTATCCCTTGAAGGTGAACGCGACCTGCTTCTGCTCTTTCGGTCCGACCGTGACCTGCTGCTCCTGTTGGCCGTACTTCTCGTGCCACGCGACGAGCGTGTAGTTGCCCGGCGGGAGGTTGGCGATGGAGAACGTGCCGTTGGTCTGCGAGACCGAGTGATAGGGGTGCGGCAGCACGGCCATGTACGACTTCATCCAGCCATGCACGTCGCACTTGATGCGGAACGGCTTGATCTCCGCCTTGTCGAACTTCTTGGTCGAGACCATGTTCTGCACCGGCTGGCCTTCGTTGAACTGCGAGTTCACTTCCGGCATCGCGTGCACGTTGTGCAGCGTGGCGTCGCTGTTCTTGATCTGGATCGGCTGGTTGACCTGCACGGCGGTCACGTGCGGAATGTATTTGCAGCCCTTCTGATCGAGCAGCGCCGGAGTGGATGGCGGCGGGAAGTTGCCCTGCACTTCCTTCACGAACACGAGCACGTTGGCGAGCTCGCCGGCGGCGCCGACGACGACTTCCTCATCAGGTGCGGGCGTCGGGTGCTGCGAGGCGCAGAACGGATCGGCGCCCATCTGCATTGGCGCCATCTTCGGCGCGGCGCCTTCGAACTTCACGGTGCCGCCGAGCGTTGCCGCATCGGCAACAGCCACGGGAGCAGCCGCGGCAGACCCGCCACCGCCCGTGGCGCCACCTTCGGAGGTGGCGGTCGGAGCGGCGTGATCGTCTTCGCCGAGCTCCGCTTCATCGACGACTTCCTTTCCGCCGCCGCACGCGACCGCGAGAACGAGAGTGAGCATCAGCAATGAGTTGAGGTACTTCCTGAGCGACATCGGTTTATCTCCTTGACGTGTTGGGAGCGGCCGCGCGCGCGGGCGCGGGCCGTCCGGCTTCCGCGACCGGCGTAGCGGGCGGAGTGATCGGTGCCTGTTGATCGGGGATGAAGGGACGGACGCTCTCCGGCCCCGCGGGACGCATGCGGTCGATGCCGATGCTCCAGATGTAATCGCGCATGTAGTTGGTGAGTGCAACCGCGTCTGCCATGGTCTTGCGCAACGCGGCCTCGTCCTGGAAGTACGGCAGCAACGCGGCCTTGCTCGCGGCGAACTGCGGTGAGTCCATCGCGGCCGCGAGCGGCGACTGGAATCCGCCGGTCTCCGGATCGCGTGGGAAGTTGGTCGGCATGCGCGTGCCCGGGATCATCTCATCGGGACGGCGAATCCAGTCGGCGATCCAGTCGTGGCGCAGGCGGAGTTTCGAAAGGGTGAGATTCGGCGCGAGAGACTGCGTGTCGGCAACGTTCGGGATCGGCGGATTCGCGGGATCGACCGGCGCGACGGAGTGACACTGCTGGCAGCGCAGCATCTGGAAGACTTCGCGGCCGATGGCCACATTCTGCGGCGACGGCGTCGCGTACTGATGCGTGTCGAACTGCGGCTCGTCGCCTTCGGCCGCGAAGCCCGCGACGAGCGTGGAGGCGGTCGGGTCGCTGAAGTGGAACGTCGGCATCCGTACCGACATCCACGGCCGGATTTTCATCACCGTCGGATCCTTGAGGAACTGGAAGAGCCACGGCGACTGCGCGCGCTCACCCTGCGGCGTGAGATCGGGCGGGAGGAAGTTCGGATCGTCGATGAGCGAGGCGATGGCGCGGCCGCGGCGATTCACGACGTGACATCCGCGGCAGTTGTTCTGCGAAATGATCTTGCGTTCCTGCTCGACCTGCCGAAGACGAGGATTGTTCGCGGCCAGCCGGTTGGCCGCGACTTTCTCCTTCGTGAGGCCGAGGACGACCGAGGTGACGAGCCGCGCTTCCTCCGGCGAGAGGTGGAAGTTCGGCATCTTCAGCTTGTCGTTGTACGGCTTGGTGCGGCGGTCGTCGTAAACGCGCGGGTTGCGGACCTTGTTGTAGATCCACGACGGCACCGTGTGCTGGACCTCTTCTTTCCTGTTGTCCCAGTTCACGTAGTCGTGCGTGTGCGTCGAATCGCCGAAGAAGCCGAAGTCGAAGAGGTGCAGGTTCTTCGAGCCCTCGGTGGTCAGCTCCGTGCCGATCGGTTTCAGACCTTCGAAGCCTTTGATGTCGTGGCAGGAGTAGCAGCCGTATTTTTCGATGCTGCGCTGGCCGAGGTAGATGAGCTGATCGTCGAGTGACATGGAGCGGAGGCGCGCGTCGGCGTCATTCAACGTCAGCGAGTTGATGAGATAGCCCTTCGCGAGCTCGCGCACGACTTTCGGATCCGGCGGCCGGATCGGCTGTTCCATGAACTTCGGCTTCTCGAGCGAGAGCAGGTACGACGTGATGTCGGCCGCTTCCTGATCGGAGAGCCGCAGGCTCGGCATCGGCGCGTTCGGGTCATACGCCTTCGGGTTCTTCACCCAGTTGAAGACCCAGTTCGCGTTCGTCTTCGTGCCGACGCCGGTGAGGTTGAAGCCGAAGTGGCGCTCGAGCGGGAAGTCATCGCGATGCGCGACGCGCACAACGCCTTTGTCGTCCGTGATCGTGTCCTGCGCGATGTGGCAGCCCATGCAGCCGATCGAATCGACGAGCTGCTTGCCGCGTCCGGCGTCACCCGCCGGACCCGCGGGCCACGGACGATGCGTCGACTTGGCGAAGAGATACGTGACGATCGAATGGATCTCGGCGTCTTGCAGCTTCACGTTGTGCGCGCGCTCTTCCGCGGGCACAGCCGGTCCGACCATGTTGCGCTGATAGAAGAACGACGGCATGCGCGTGGTCAGGCGGAAGCGCGGCGGATTGGCGATCCAGCGGAACGTCCACTCCGGCGTGGTCTTCTCGGCGATGCCGTCGAGGGCGGGGCCGGGCTTCTGCAAGTCGGAGAAGCGCCAGTTGTTGATCTTGTGGCAGGCGTGGCAGCCATACAACTCGACCATGTGCAGGCCTTTGTTGATGTCTTCGCCCTCGCCCACTTCCATCTGTCCGGCGTGGCACTTCACACAGCCGGCCTGGTAGTACTGGCGCGGATACATCGGCGTGTCGAGGAACGGATTGACCGCGTAGCCGAAGTTGCGCTTTTCGTAATCCCATGGTCCCGGGAGCAGTGAGATCTTCGCGCCCTTCCAGCGGTTCTCCATGCGCCGGCTCATCGGCGTATGGCCCGCGCGACCGAACTCCGTAGCGCGATCCTGTCCGCGATGGCAGACCGTGCAGCCATACTCGAGCAGCGGATGCGGAGAGGATGAGCCGACGAACGTGTCGAGCTTCGGATGGGTGCGGAACGGATTGAGGATGTCGTTCTTCCCGTTGGCGATCCGCTCGAGCAGCGCGACACGCTTCTCCATGTCGCCGCGGCGCGAGGGCTGCACGAGGTTTTTATCGAGTTGCGTGCGCAACTCCGTGATGAGGCGCTGCGCTTCTTTCTTCGACTCGAAGCCGGGGCGGTCGATGGCGCGGTGGCAGGTCTGGCAGCGATCGACGCGCGGCACCGACATGTAATTCATGTCGATGAAGAGATCGCCGAGCACGACCTGATCGATCTTCAGCGTCGGGTTGATGAAGTCGAGCATGGGCGCGTTCAGGATCAGATTGTTCGATCCCAACTCCACGCTGCGCCGCTGCTTCTGCAGCAGCTCGATGTCGGCAGTCAGCTCCTTGCGGCGGTCCTCGATCTCCTGAATGCGCGCCAGGAACTTGCCGACGCGTGCGCGGGAGGCGTCGCGGTCGCGCGTGACCTGCTGCAGGCGGAGATTGAGGCGATCGACGCGCGCGGTGAGCTCGTCGTACTCGCGCTGTTTCTCCGGCTGGTCGTGACGATGCTGCACGATCGACGCTTCGAGCTCGTAGCGTTTCGCGTCGAGCAGCGCCTTTGCGAAGCGATAGTCCTGATCGGCGGCGTAGTGCTGCCCTTCCCAGTCTTCGAGGTCTTTCTGCGCCTCGAGGTACTGCTCGCGGTTGCGCGCGACCTCGACCTGTCCCTCGCGGATCTCGCGGTCGAGCGTGGCCAGCTGCTTCCGCCGCTCCGCGTCATTCGCGGCCTGCAGTTCCGCGTCGATGCGGTTCTGCTGGAGGCGGTTGAACTCGAGCTGGAACCACTTCCAGCCGCGCACGTAGTCGTAGAACACCATTGCGCCCGTCGACAGCAGCAACGCGATGCTGGTCAGCGCGAAGATGAGGTTGAGCTTCCCCATCGGGTAGTTGTGCGGAATGGGTTCTTGCGGCTTCATTTTTACGTTTTCAGTGCGCGGCTAGATATTGAGGAAGAGCTCCTGGATATGCACCAGATACTTCAGATTGAACAACCACCTCAACACCATCTTGATCGGGAGCGAGAGCATGGTCAGGAAGAGGTACGCGCCGACGTAGTAGCGCGCCGCGCCCATCTTCAGATAGAAGCGTTTGAACGGGCCGAGTGCGAGCGCCACCGGTAAACCGAGATACGCGAGCACGAGAATGAGTCCCGGCGCCTCGCGGATCAGCCACAGCTTCGGCAGGGGCATGGCCAGCATCTTCACCCAGAAGAGCTCCGAGAGGTCGATGTTGACGAGCGGCTCGAGTTTGTTCGGGTCCCAATACTCGTACGGTCCGTAGAAGCTCCAGTTCGGACCGCGCAGGAACGTACCGGTGATGATCAGGAAGGACCACAACACGAGGAAGCCGTAGAGGAAAACGCCGATCTCCCACTTCCGCTCGCGGAAGGAGTAGTAGCCGTTGCCTTTCGGATTCGTGTCGATGTACGGAATGGCCATGAGGCCGACGATGATCAGCGTCGGCAATACGACGCCGGCCAGCCACGGATCGAAATAGACCAGCATCTCCTGCAGGCCGAGGAAGTACCACGGTGCTTTTGCGGGATTCGGAGAGGTGGTCGGATTGGCTGCTTCTTCGAGCGGCGCGCGCAGACCGATCGACCAGACGATCATCACGATCGTCAGTCCGATCATGCACAGCAGCTCCGTGTAGACGAGGTCGGGCCAGGTGAAGAGCTTCTCGTCCGATTCGGTCTTCTCGTACGGAATGCCGCCCGCGAGAATCGCCTGATCGTTGTAGTACGCCTTCTTCAGAGCGATCCACGTGAAGATGCCGAGGAGGAAGATCATCGCGGCGATCGGCACGTTGTCAGGCTTCGCGGCGATCGACTTGAAGTTCGGGTCATAGAGCGACAGCACGAATGCGATCGCGCCGATGATGAGCATCCACTTCCCGACCTTGCCGTCCCACAGCCGCCCGCCCAGCTTCGCCAGCGCCCAGAGCGTGAGGAAGTAAGCCACTGCCAGATAGAGAAGCGGCCGGACGAAGAGTCCGGCCACCGCGCAGATCGCGCCGAAGACGATGAAGCCGATACCGGTCTTGTCCTTCAGCCTCCCGTTCATGAGGTTGAAGTACAGGATCATGAAGAAGACGGCCGAAAGCAGAATGAACGAGATCGATGCGATGGACAGAACGTTGACGAAATTCTTGATGAACGCCATCGCCTTCGCTCCGCCCTAAAGGGGACCGGAGATCCCTCCATCTTTTCGGACGCGCCAGAAGTGGATGGCCATGAGGAAGCCGGCGGCGAGAGGAATGACCATGCAGTGCAGTACGTAAAAGCGCAGCAGCGTGGCCGCGCCGATCGATTTGCCTGCGATGAGCGCGAACCTCGCGTCATCGCCCGCATGAATGAGCGGGACATCCCCCAGTTTCATCAAACTCGACATCGGCCCCTCGGTACCCGCTCCGGGGGACGCGCGAGCCATGTTCGATCCGACCGTGATGGCCCAGATCGCGAGCTGGTCCCACGGGAGCAGATATCCCGTGAAGGAGAGGAGCAGGGTAAGGACGAGCAGGATGACGCCGACGTTCCAGTTGAACTCGCGCGGCGGCTTGTACGAGCCGGTCATGAAGACCCGAAACATGTGCAGCCAGACCGCGATGACCATGGCGTGCGCACCCCAGCGGTGCATCTCGCGCATGATGCCGAATGGCGCCTGCTCGCGCAGGTCCATGATGTCCGTGAACGCGTACTCGATCGTCGGCCGGTAATAGAACATCAGCAGCAGGCCGGTCACGGTCTCGACGAGAAAGAGGAAGAACGACGTGCCGCCCATGCACCAGGTGTAGGACATGCGCACGCCGGAGCGGCGGACTTTGACGGGATGCAGATGCAGGATGAGGGAGCCGAGGACGGCCAGGACGCGTTTGCGATTCGTATTGGGGATGCCGACCCGGAAGATCGACTTCCAGACCTGTGAGTTGACGATGCCTTCCTGGACCTGCTTCAGGGTCATCAAGCTCCCTCGTACGACGTGATCACACTTTCAAAAACGAATCGGGGTTGGTCCACTCACCGCGCTCGCCGAAAAACTTGACGGACTTGTCGATCACGATCTGCCCGTCGGCCGGGTCGATGGAGATCTTCGCGCGCTCGAGAGGACGCGGCGCCGGCCCCTCGAAGTTCACTCCGGTCTTGTAGTAGCCGCTGCCGTGGCAGGGACACTTGAACTTGTTCTGGGAAGGCAGCCAGTTCGGCGTGCAGCCGAGGTGCGTGCAGGTCGTATCGAGCGCGTACATCGTGTCTTCGGTACGGACGACCCAGATGCCGAATCTGTCTTTCCAGCGCTCGTCGACCTCGCCGACAGAGTAGTCGCCGGGAAGGCCCGCCTTGAACTTCTGGACCGGTTCGAAGAGGACGTTCGGAAAGAGGAAGCGGACGAAGATTCCGGTCAGCCCGCCAACCGCCGCCGCGAGCGCCGCCCATGCCGCGGTCAGGACCACCGGAAACTTGCGGCGGGAGATTTCCCCCTGCTCGCGAATTTCAGCCGCGGCACTCCCCGCCAGGGGCGTCTTGGGGGCGACCTGATATGGCGTAAGTTGCTCAGACATTGGGGATTTTCCGGATGCTTGCGGCGCGACGTACTATCGGTGAAAAGGGAAACGCTGTCAACGGGAACGAAGTGCTTCTGTTGCCGCGGATCTCACCTGCAATGACGGATCGTTTTTCGCGATCGGAGCGAGGATCGCTTTCGCCTCTTCCGGAGCGATTTTCACGAGGGCGGGGATGGCCGCAAGCATCGTGTCTTCTTTCTGTTTCGGGCGCATTCCGGGCACGCGGTCGAGGCGCGAGCGATCGAGCATCTCGCGCAGGACCCCGATCGCACGCGTGTCGCCATAACGCGCCACCGCGATCGCCGCGTTGTAGCGGACATCCGCGATCGGATCGGACAGCGCGGCCACCAGCGACGGCAGCGCGCGCGGATCGCGCAGCTCTCCGAGCGCATACGTGGCGGCTTTGCGCACGTCGCGCTCATCATTCGCGAAGATCTTCATCAGCGGCTCGACCGCCGCTGGATCGCGCAATCGGCCCAATGCGAGCGCGGCGTAGATGCGCGTCTCCGGGGCGTTATCGCTGAGCGCGCCGACGAGCAGCGGCGTCGCGCGCCTGTCGCCGAGGTTGCCGAGGACCATGCTCAGGTACTGGCGGATGCGCGGGTCGTCGTTCTTCGCCCCTTCGTAGACGCGGATGACGTCATGGACGAGGTTCGGATACTTCTTCGCCTCCCCCGCGTTGATCAACTGCGAAAGCTGATATGCGGCCTGCCACCGCTCGCGCCGCCCGCCCTGCTGCACTTCGTTGAGGTAGTCGGGAACGGATTGCTCGTCGGAGGCAAGCTTGCCGAAGAGAAAGAAGATGCCGACCGCGATGGCAACGACGCCGAGGGGGAAGACGACGAATTGGAAGAGGATGGTTTTCGGCGACTCTTTGGGGATGTCGGCGGAGTGATTCGTCATCGATGAGCCAAATTGAAAATTGAAAATTGAAAATTGAAAAAACGAGGGGGCGCCATCGCGGTTCGATTTTTCAATTTTCAATGTTCAATTTTCAATTCCTCCTCCTCACCGCCCAGTTCCAATCACCACAAAGTCAGGCAGATACGTCTTCAACTGCGTGGGGGCGTCGGGCACGATGATCGCGTCCTTGTCGCAGACGCTTTCGCACAGGCGGCAGGCCACGCATTTGTTCTTCTCGACGAACGCGATCTTGTAGTGGTTCGCGAGCGTCTCGTCGTCCGCATCGATCATCTTGATGCACTCGAACGGGCAGATGTCGACGCAGAACTCGCACCCCGTGCAGAGGTCCTTCACCACCTCGGCCTTCGGGATGTCCTTCGGCTTGATGCGGGGGATCAGCTCGCCATGCTGATTCTGGATCGCGTCGACCGGGCAGTAGATGCCGCAGACGGAGCAGTCGATGCAGCGCTCGGGGTGGATGTAGTACTGCCCTTTGCTCTCACCCCAGATCGTATTCGTCGGGCATTTGATCTCGCAGACCGAGCAGCCGATGCATTTGTCAGTGATGAAGTGGGGCATGCGCGCGGGCAGTGTAACGCAGCGGTCAAGCGTAAAGTTTCGCCGCGCGGTTGAGCGCCTCATCCCTTGCTGAGAGCGCCAGGCCGTGCGGCAGCGGAAGGAGATCGACACCGAAGTATTCGCGGCGCAATTCGGCGTAGTCCGAGACCGAGTCGAGGCAAACGCGACCGCTTCCGCCGTTCATCGGATGGACGCGCAGGCGAACCGAGTTGCGCTGCAGCAGCGCGTACCCGAGAACCGTGTAGATGTCTACTCCGGTACGGTAGTCCCAACGCGAAAGCACATGGCGCAACACCCGCCGCGCGACGTCGCGCGTGTTCGAGAACTCGCGGTAGCAGTGGATGAGCAGGTCCATCAGCTCGTCGCCGGACAGGTGCGGATGACGCCAGGTCGGCAGCGTGCCGTCGAGGCGGTCGAGATTGTCGACGGTGATCAGCCCCGCGTTCAGGAACTCTTCGTACTGATCGGTGCCGGGGATGGGCGTGAGGATGTAGAACGAGGCGATGTCGGGGTCGAGCTCGCGCAGCCGGCGCAGGTGCTCGAGGACATCTTCGCGCGTGTCGGTCGGGAAGCCGATGATGTTCGAGAAGTGCGCGCTGATCCGGTTCTTGCGGCAGAGCGAGATGATCCGGCCGTAAGTGTCGGGATGGTTCTGAAACTTGTGCGCGGCGAGGAGCACCGAGCGCGAGAACGACTCGACGCCGACGAAGATCTGAAAGCAGCCCGCGCGGCCCATCAGCTCGAGGAGGTCCTCCTGCCGCGCGATCTGGGTGTCGACCTGACAGAAGAACGGCAGCTCGATCTTCGCATCGATCATCGCCTCCAACAGTTGCCTCGCCTCGGCGTACTTGTTGAGGTTGTCCGAGGTGAAAAGGATCGATTGCACTCCTGCCGCCTTTGCGGCTTTGAGGCTGGCGATGGTCGTCTCGACCGGCTGGCTCCGCACCTGTCGCCCCGCGATCTTGATCACCGAACAGAAGTTGCAGGTGTACGGGCAGCCGCGCGCGGGATAGACGCCGAGCATGCGTACGGCATAACGCTTCAGATCGCGTTTCGACGGCGGAACGAGCGGCGGCGGATCTAGCTGCGGACCCCATCGCGCGTCTTCGCCGTAGACCGGCCGCAATTCCCCTTCCATCGCATCGCGGAGAATGGCGGGCCACACAAGTTCCGCTTCCGACAGCGAGAAGCTCACGCCGCGTCCGTGCAGCACCGAGGTGTCGCACGTCATCGGATGCGGGCCGCCGATCACGACCGACTCGACGCCGCGCGAGCGCGCGAATGCGCCGAGGTCGAGCGCGCGCTGGAACTGGTGGCTCTGCACGCCCGCGAACGCGAGCAGCGTTTTGCGACTCGGATCGCGGCGCAACAGATCGAGGTAGTCGAGATCGGAGTGGACGTATTCGTCGATCGTGGTGACGTCGAGCTCGCGCGGCGTCAGGCTCGCCAGATACGTGAGCGTGCTGTTCGGCATGAAGCCGCGGCGGAAACGCTGGACGTAACCGTCCGCGTCGTATTTGCCCGGCTTGAGGATGATGACGCGCAGCGACGACATCTTTACCACCCCCATCTGGAGCGACGGGCTCTCAGCCCGTCGGCAACCTTCGACGGGCTGAGAGCCCGTCGCTCCAGAGCTACACTGACAGCAGTTCGCTGATCGTCTTGATCAGGTGCGACGACTGAATCGGCTTGGAGATGTACGCGTTCGCCCCGAGAGCCAGACCGCGCTCGCGATCCTCCTCGGCGCCCTCGGTCGTGATGATGATGATCGGGATGTTCTTGAGCTGCGCGTTCTGGCGCACGAGCGAGACCAGCTTCAGCCCGTCCATGACCGGCATGTTGATGTCGGTGAGGATCAGATCGATGCGGTCGGGGCCGGACAGCTTCTTGAGGGCGTCCACGCCGTCGACGGCCTCGATGATTTTCGCGTTCTTGAATCGCTTCAAAGAAAACGAGATCAACTGGCGCATGGTCGGCGAGTCTTCGACGACCAGAAAGTTCGCGTTCTCCATCCCCACTTGTTTGCTGACCTCTTCCTCTGCGCTATGGCGTCGTAGTGAGCAGGTCGAGGAAGCTCTGAATGGTGTTCAGCTTCCGCTCGGACTGCGAATAAAGCTTCGATGAGAAGATCGCCGTCGCGGCGTGCGCGGCGAGCAGCGAGAAGAGCTCGTAGTCGACGGCCGAGAACGCGTCCTTCTGCTGCAGGAGCCGGTAGATCACGATCAGACCGATCACGTGTTCCTTGATCTTGAGCGGCACCGCGGCCAGCGGCTTCTCGAGTGTGATCGCGCCGCCTTCGACGTCCTGATTGATGTAGTAGCTCTCGCCGGTCTTGGCGACGGT
>DASPNA010000041.1:0-17685 GCA_035626775.1 Thermoanaerobaculia bacterium | reverse complement strand
GGCTGCGCACGACGAACGGCGGCATCAGGATCCGCAGCGTTGGGTGATCACCACGCGACGCGGATGCGCCGGCGCCGCGTGCGACGCGCGTGCGCGTCGCTGCAGATGCGGCCTCGAACGCGGCGGATCGTCCAGACGATCGCCGGCACGTTGAGGAAGCGGAAGAGGTCGACCGGTGCCGCTGGGATGAGATTCATCGCCGCGGCGAGCACGGCCGCTCGCGTGTTCGCGCCCTTGGCCATCACGACGATCAACGGCGCCCGGGCGATGAATATTCGGTGCGTCACGATGCGGCGCGTTGGCTGATCACCAGGAAGTAGCTGCACACCCCGCGGCCCGCATTGGTGAATCGATGCGGTGCGTCGGCCTCGAAGTAGAGCGCGTCACCGGGGCCGACGCGATAGTCCTCGCCGCTGAGCGTGACGACGAGCGTGCCGCGCTCGACGACGAGATACTTCTCCGTCCCCTTCCGATACGCCGGCAGCTCGCCTGACGACGCGCCGTGCGGGATCAGGTGCCGCACGAACTCGAGGGTGCGGCTCTCGAACGTCGGCGAGAGGAGTTGCCGCTCGAAGCCGGTCTCCGCGTCGCGGAACACCATCCGCCGTTCCTTCGGAATCACCACCACCGTCCGCCGCTTTTCTTCGGTGCCGAGAAAGCTGGTGAGTGAGACGCGGAGCGCGGCGGCGATCTTCGCGGCCACGACCAGCGTCGGATTCTTCTCGCCCCGCTCGAGCTTCGAGAGCATGGCCCGGCTCACGCGCGACGATTCGGCCAGCGCTTCGAGCGTGAGCTGCCGTTGCTGCCGCAACTCCCGGATGCGCGCGCCCAGCTTTGGTGCCGACACTGCGTCTACTATGGTAGATTCGTTTCTACTTTTGCGAGGCATCGCTCGCTGAATGTTAGACGAGTCCCGGAGGTGCGTGATGCGCGTTTCGTTTCTCGCCGCTGCGCTGTTGCTGGTTTCGCTGGTCAGCGCGCAGGAGTCGGTGGAAGGCTACTGGCAGGGCGCGATGATGCGCGACGGTTCGGCGCGCATCGTCGACGTCGACTTTTTCCGCGACGGCGACAAGCTCAAGGCGCGCATTCGCGTCGGCGACTGGATCGCTGAGCGGCCGGCGGTCGCGGTGACGCAGGATGGGAACGTCGTGAAGCTCGAGCTGACGCCGGAGCAGCCCGCGACGTTGCACCTCGACGCTCTTGCCGGCGAGATGGTCGGAACGTCCGGCGGTCTCGTTCCGCCGATCCGTGTGCATCTCAAGCGCGCGCTGCGGCCGGTGACGGTGCCGGTGGTGACCGAGGACGTCCGGTTCACGAGCGGTGACGTCACGCTTGCCGGAACGCTGTACCTGCCGCCGGGCGCCGGACCGCATCCTGCGGTGGTGTCGATTCACGGCCGCGGCAAGCAGACACGCGCCGGATTTCGCGGGTGGGCGCGGTTGCTCGCCGAACGCGGCGTCGCCAGCCTGATTTACGACAAGCGCGGCGCGGGTGAATCGACCGGCAACTACGACTCGGCGACGATGCATGACCTCGCGAACGACGCCGTCGCGGCGATCTCCTTCCTCGCACGCCGTAAGGAGATCGATGCGAAGCAGATCGGCGTGCGTGGCAACAGCGCCGGCGGGTGGGTGTCGGCGATCGTCGCCAATCGTTCGCCGGTGCCACTCGCGTTCATCATCACCACGGTCGGTCCCGCCGATAGCGTCCGCGATCAGCAGATTCACGTCGCGCAATACAACATGCGCCGCTCCGGCATCGACTTCACGCCGCAGGAGTACGCCGCGGCGGCTGCGCACATGGGGCTCGTGACCGGCTTCGCATACAGCGGCACCGGCTGGGAGGCGCTGCAGGAATCGGTGCGCAAAGCGAAGACGACGCGCTGGGCCAGGTTCGTCGACCTGCCGGAGAAACAAGACTACGAAGACATCCTGTGGGTCCGGGCCAAGCAATACGATCCTGCCGCCGATTTGAGCAGGATTCGCACCCCGTTCCTCGCGCTCTACGGCGAAGATGATTACGTCGTGCCGCCGCAGGAGAACGTGCCGAAGCTCGAGCGCTATCTGAAGGAAGCGGGCAACCAGGATTTCCGGATCGTGGTCGTGCCGAAGGCGGGGCACGGGTTGTCGCTGTCGGACGAATTTCGCACTTTGCCGGGCGACGTGCATTACTGGCTATGGCCGAAGCTCGCGCCCGAGGCGCTGCGCGTGCAGGTCGAGTGGCTGCTCGCGCATGTCGACCGACGGTAGGCCGGAGGCCTCTGGTCGTCCCGCGCGATCACGCCTGCTCGAAGTAGCGCTTCCGCTCCCAGTCTGTGACCACAGCATCGAACTTTCTCTGCTCCGTGCGGAAAAAGTGCAGGTAATGCTCGATCACTTCGGCGCCGAATGTCTCGCGCGCGAACGCACTCCGATCGAGCGCGGCGATCGCTTCGTTCAGTGAGTGCGGCACCTGCGGCAATTCGAGTGCGCCGTAGACGTCACCTTCGAACGCATCGGGCGGCTCGATTTGTTTGGCGATGCCGTCCAGTCCCGCGGCCAGCGTCGCGGCGAAGGCGAGGTAGACGTTCGCATCGGCGCCGGCGGTGCGGCATTCGATGCGCAGCGATGAGCCGTGGCCGACGATACGGAATCCGGCCGTGCGATTGTCGTAGCTCCACGCGATGCCGGTCGGCGCGAACGAGCCTGGCACGTAACGTTTGTACGACGACGGATACGGCGCGAAGAAAGGGAACAGCTCGCGGATGTGCGCCATCCAGCCGCCGAGGAACCAGCGGAAGAGCTTCGAGCACTTGATGGGACCCAGCGATTCGTCGCCCTTGAACAAGGGCTCGCCTTTCTTGTTCCACAGGCTCGCGTGAATGTGGCAGCTCGAGCCGGCGTAGCGCTCGTCCCACTTGGCCATGAACGTGACCGACTTGCCGTGTTGCCACGCGATCTCTTTCGCCGCGTGTTTGTAGAGAGTGTGCCGGTCCGCCATCTCGAGCAGCTCCGTGTAACGCAGACCGATCTCCTGCTGTCCCGGTCCCCATTCGCCCTTGGAGGATTCGACGGGGATGCCCGAGCGTTCGAGATGCCGGCGGATGTCGGCGATCAGGAACTCTTCCTTGGTGCCTTGGAAGATGTGGTAGTCCTCGATGAGCCGGCCGATCGGCTCGATGTTGATGAAGCCTTTCTTGGCGACGTCTTCGTATGAATCCTTGAAGACATACAGCTCCAGCTCAGACGCGCCCATCGCGACATACCCCTGCTCCGCGGCGCGTGCGAGTTGTTTGCGCAGGATTCCGCGCGGCGCATACGGCACCAGCTCGTCGCGTTCTTCTTCATAAACATCGCACAACACGATCGCGGTCTTGTCGAGCCACGACGCGACGCGCAGCGTGTTGAGATCGGGAACAGGACGGAAGTCGCCGTAGCCCTTCGCCCAGCTCGTGAACTGATAGCCGGGCACCGGATCCATGTCCATGTCGCACGCGAGCAGGTAATCGCATGCGTGGATCTCGCTCTGCTCGACGAAGAAGCGGCCGACGATGCGCTTGCCCACCAGGCGGCCGTACATGTCGGGGAACACCACCAGCACCGTGTCGATGGCACCGTCTTCGACCAGCCGCTTCAGCTCGCGCAAATCAATCGTGCTCATGTCACGTCCACGTAGACCGTTTTCCACTCCGTGTAATGGTCGAGCGCCTGCAGGCCGAGCTCGCGCCCGAGACCGCTGCGTTTGACGCCGCCGAAGGGCGCTTCGAGGTGCACGCTGCTGCCGGAGTTGATGGAGAGATTTCCGGTCTGCACCGCGCGCGCGACGCGCAATGCGCGGCCGAGGTCGCGCGTCCAGATCGAGCCGGAGAGTCCGTACAGCGAGTCGTTGGCCATGCGGACTGCATCTTCTTCATCGTCGAACGGCATCACCGCGACCACCGGACCGAAGATCTCTTCGCGCACGATGGTCATCTCCGGTTTCGCGTCGAGGAACACGGCCGGGCGCAGATACGAGCCGCGTCCTTCCGGCGTGTCGCCGCCGCACGCCAGCGTCGCTCCTTCCGAGCGCCCGCTGTCGATGTACTTCATCACGCGCTCGCGATGTGCGGTCGTGACCAGCGGCCCCATCTCGGTTGCGTCCTCGAGCGGATCGCCAACGTGGATCGACGCGAACTTGTCGACCAGCGCGCGCGCGAAGCGGTCGTACAACGAGCGCTGCACGAAGATGCGGCTGCGCGCGCAGCAGTCCTGACCCGCGTTGCCGAGTGCGCTCGATGCGGCGGAGGCGATGGCGCGATCGAAGTTGCAATCGTCGAAGATGATGTTCGGCGACTTGCCGCCCAGCTCGAGCGAGACGCGCTTCACATCGTCGGCCGCGATGCGCATCACGTTCATGCCCACTTCGGTCGAGCCGGTGAAGGCGACTTTGCGGACGAGCGGATGGCGGATGATCGCTTCGCCGACTTCGGAGCCGGCCCCGGTGACGACGGTGAAGACGCCTTCCGGGATCCCGGCCTCCCGTGCGAGCTCCATGACGCGCAACGCGGTCAGTGGTGTTTGCTCGGCGGGCTTGAGTACGACAGTGTTGCCCATCGCCAGTGCGGGCGCCGATTTCCACGATGTGATCGCGATCGGAAAGTTCCACGGCACGATGATTCCGCAGACGCCGACCGGCTCGCGGAACGACATGAGCACGCCGGGTGCGGCGCCGGGGATGGTCTGGCCGCCGACTTTGTTAGTGGCGCCGGCGTAGTACTCGAAAACGTTCGCCGCGAGACCGACTTCGTCGCGCGATTCGCTGATCGGTTTGCCGACGTTGCGCGATTCGAGCTTCGCCAGTTCGTCGGCGTTGTCGCGGATGAGGGCCGCGAGTTTGTTGAGCAGTCGCGCGCGATCGCGGGTGTTGATGCGGTGCCACTCGCCGCGGAATGCGCGCTCGGCGGATTGCACTGCGCGATCGACGTCCTCTGCGGTGCCGCGTTCGACGTCGCTGAGCGGCTCGCCCGTGGCGGGTTCGATGAGCGTGGTCGACATCGGGAGCGGGTATTGTGCAGGACGGTTGCCAGAGAAGCAGTTCCTCGGAGTTCCTCGGGTTCCTCGGAGTTCCTCGGACGGGGGAAACTAAGCGGTTCCTGTCACTCCGAGCAACCCGAGGAACTCAATCCACCGCCGGCATCTCCGTTGCGGGCTCGCCCTGCATCGTGTGCCATGCGATTGCGGCCAGCACCACGACTGCACCCGCGATCGCGAACTTCGATGGCTGCTCGCCGAGGAAGAGGAGGACCCAGATCGGGTTCGCGACCGGTTCGAGCATGCCGGTGAGCGACGCCTGCGTGGCCGTGACGTAGCGCAGCCCTTTCACGAAGAACGCGTACGCGAAGCCGATCTGGAACACGCCGAGGAAGAGCAGGGCGAGGAAGGAGCGAAGGGAGAGTGCGAGATCGTTCGCGACGAATGGCAACATCACGACCGCGATGGCCACGTTGCCCCATGTCACTGCCGCGCGCGACGCGTCGTGCTCGCGGCGCAGCGCGAGAATCAGCATCGCGAAGAAGACGCTCGACACGAGCGCCATCGCGTTGCCGGCCATCCCGCGCGCTTCGAGCTTGCCGATGAAGAACAGCGCCATGCCGCTGAGCGCGAAAACGATGGCGATGACGTCGCGGCGCCGCATCGGCTCGCGCAGCACGAGCGGTGAGAGCAGCAGCACCCACACCACGCCCGCGTACTGGAGGAAGATCGCGTTCGCGGCGGTCGTCCAGCGCGTCGCGATCACGAACGTCGTCAGGCACGTGCCGTACGCGACGATCGCCGCGAAGAATGCCGGCGTGCGCGGAATGCGCGCAACGTCGCGGCGGAACAGAAGGAACAACGTGATCGCGGCGAAGATCGAACGATAGAACGTCACCTTCAGTGGCGGATCGTCGATCGCCTTGATGCCGATGCCGCCGGTCGACCAGAGCAGTGCGGCGATGACGATGTACAGGATGCCGATGCGGCGCGAATTCACGGACGCGTACTGTACCGCTTGTGCCGCACGGTGATTCCGTAGCCGATCAAGCCGTTCAGCACCATGATGCCGTTCGTCACGGCGAAGACCCAGTTGCGCACCATGAGGCTGTAGATCGTGAAGCCGACCGACGCGGCGAGTTGTCCGACGAAGAGGTAGGTGGAGACGCCGGCGCTGGTGTGATCGCGCCACTGCTTGGCAATCTGCGTGGCGATGGTGAGGATCAGAACGATGGAGCTGCTCCAGCCGATGACCTCAACCATTCATGACCTTCTCAGCGTCAGTGCTCAGTTGGCGATGTACGGTCCGCGCTCCATCTGCGAGCGAAGGTCGCTTTCGGCGGGCGTCGGGCAGGGCAGCGGTTCTTCGGGGGGCGGCACGACCTGCGCGCATTCGCGTACGAGCTCCGCGAGCATGTCGATCTCCAGCGGCTTGTTCAGCACGGCGGAAACGAGGTCGGGATCGAGATAGGTATCGTTCTTCGGATCGCGGACGGCCAGGATGAACGTCGGGGCTTCGGGTCGCTGTTCGTTGAACTGCTGGAGGAAGCTCTCGCCCGCCTTCTCGGGCATGTCCATGTCCACCAGGATGAGTGCGTAGTCGCACTGCGAAGTCCTCTGCAGCGCGGTCTCCGCCGTCACCGCGGTGTCGACGCCGACCGGTTGATGGCGAAGGATGGTGAAGAGCATCGCGCGCAACGCGTCGTTGCTCTCGACGATCAGCACTCTCGGTTCATCGGTCATTTCATGCTCCTTTAAGTGACCCGAAAATTCCAAAAGGCGTGCCACTCAGTTCGGCTGCTCGGGGAGCACTGCAGGAGCGGCGAGCTGATCGCTGCACGTGTCGGGTTGCGAACATCCTTCGAGAGCGCCGACGCAGCCGGCGACCGTATCGACGAGCAGCTCGATGTCGAAGGGCTTCTGGATCGTACCGACCACCAGCGAGGTGTCGAACTTCCCCTTCTCCAGTCCCGCCGTGAGCACGAGCACGAACGGCCGCGCGTTCGCAGGCAGCGTCGAGAGGTGCGCGAGCACTTCGTAACCGTTCATGCGCGGCATCATGAGATCGAGCACGATCAACGCGTAGCAGCATGCCCTCAGCCGCTCCATCGCGTCGATGCCGTTGCGCGCGGTGTCGACGCGAAAGCCGCGTCGCCGCAACACGGTCATCAGTAATGCGCGGATTGCATCGTCGTCATCGACGATCAGGATTTTTTTTTCGAGCCGCATCGCCCCTGCCACACGTCCACTGCTCGTGCTGACTGCTAATAACTGGAGAGCAGGTTGCGTGCCGCAGAGAAACGCCGCGGGTGATCCCGCGGCGTTTTTCTCCGCTACCGCGCAGCGTCGCGCAGTTCCGTCACGTGTGCGGCTTTGACGTACCCGAACCACGCGAGTGCCTCCACGAGCGCCGTTCGCAAGTCCGTAATGTGGACGGCCTTGAGCTTTACCGCGTCCGAGAGTGTGGGATCGGTGAACGAGTACGCGGACAGTTCGCGATCGCGCCTGTCAATGTCGAGTCCGTGAAGATGATGGTCGTGGCGAGATCGGCGACGTACGGCGACGAGCGTCCGTTATTGCCGACAGCGCGCATCGTATCGAGAACGTGCGGAACGATCACGAGGAAAGAAAGAAAGAGCACGGCCACACCACGGTGCATCGCGGACCTCCGGCGGAAGCGGAAATGAGTTGGATCGACTGTGCAGATCGTAAGGGCGGCGGCGCTACGGCGCTGTACCGTCCCGCTCCCGCAGAAGTTCTACTTCACAAGGCGGCTGATCGCGCGGAATTCATCGGAACTCGCCGCGACCGTGAGCTCGAACAGCGCCATTTCCGTCGAGCTCAGCGACGCGCCGTCCGAGACGAGGCGCTGCAGTGCGAGCTCGCGATTGCGCGGCGTGCGCGACGACACCGCGTCCGCGATCACGCTGACCGAGAGGTCGCGCGCGAGGAGGTCTTCGACAGTCTGGTAGACGCAGACGTGCGTTTCGACGCCGGCCACGAGCACCTGCATCCTGCCCAGCGCCGCGAGCCGCGTCGAAAACGCATCACACCCATATGCGGAGAAGCATGATTTCTCGATCGGCTCGTAGCCGCTCGTCTCCTCGAGAGCGCGCCGCAGCGGCTCGACGGTCGGGCCGAGGCCCTTCACGTATTGCTCGGTGACGAGCAACGGCACGCCGAGGATGTGGCAGCCGCGGATGAGGCGCTCGAGATTGCGGACGACGTCGGCCGCGCCGTCGATCACCGGTATCAGCTTTTCCTGGACGTCGATGACGACCAGGACGGTTTGGTTTCGATCGAGTCTCATCACCTGCATTACACCACTCGGTGCAGCGGGTCCGCGCCGCCGAGGAAGAGGAGGACGTTCGTCGCGGCGATGCGTCCCATCGCATTGCGCGTCTCCTCGGTCGCCGACCCGATGTGCGGCAGGAGTACGACGTTCGGCATCCGCAGCAAGCGCGGATGGATTTGCGGCTCGCGCTCATACACGTCGAGGCCGGCGCCGCGCAGGTGATTGCGTTCGAGTGCGTCGCAGAGCGCTGCCTCATCGATCAGCGGCCCACGCGCCGTGTTGATGAGATATGCGCCGCTCTTCATCTTCGCGAGCGCTTCCGCGTCGATGAGATGGTGTGTCTCGCGCGAGAGCGGGACGTGCAGCGAGACGATGTCGGTCGTTGCGAGCAGCTCATCGAGCGAGTCGCCGCGGCGCACGCCCATCACGTCCATGCCAAATGCCCGCGCGCGCGTTGCCACGGCGTTTCCGATGCGCCCCATGCCGATGATGCCGAGCCGTTTTCCCTGCAGCGATGCACCGAGCCAGGCGAGCGGCTCCCATTCGCAACGGCCTTCGTTGCGCAGCGCGGTGTCGCTTTCGACGATCCGCCGCGTGACCGCGAGGATCAGAGCCATCGTCAGATCGGCCGTCGCTTCGGTGAGGACGCCGGGAGTGTTCGTGACCGTGACGCCGAGCTCCCGCGCGGCCTCGAGGTCGATGTTGTTGTAGCCGACCGCGAAGTTGGAAACGATGCGCAGGTTGGGATTCGATTCGAGCACGCGCCTCGTGATCGGATCCGACAACAACACGATCGCGGCGTCCGCCTCGGCCAGCATCGTGATGACGTCATCCTCGCTGCGATCGTGCTCGGTGGGATGCGCGATGACGTCGAACTGCGGCGCGAGCAGCGACGTGGTGATCGCGGGAAAATCGGCGGTGAGGACGACGGTGTATCTCATCGTCGTTCGCGCGCCAGAATCCAGCCGAGCACGTATAGGAATCCGCCCAAAGCGAGTAGCTGAACCTCGGTGCGGATCTCACCCTTGACGAGTCCGTACAGAAGCCCGATGGGCAGAATGACCATGCCGACGATCTGCAAAAGGCGGCCGAAGGTCGGAGCCATCTACTGCTTCGCCACAATGGTCAGCAGGTCGTCTTCGAACAGCCCCTGCGGCCGCTCTTCGATCCGTCCGAGCTCGCGGTCGCCGCGGTAGTAAATGAAGGTGGCCACCTTCTGCAGCGATTTGCCGGTGAGCAGCGCGGCCGGCTGCTGCTTCGATTTGTCCACGGCCACGAATCGCGCGGGCAGCTCGACGCCGTACTGCGACTTCAGCTCGTCCGCGATGCGCAGAAACTTCGGCACTTCGCGCTGGCTGTCGTCGCACCACGTGCCCATGAATACTTCCACGCGATCGCCGGCCTGCACGTGATCTTTCATCATCTCGACCACGGTCGTGTCGGGCTTGTACTCGTCGCGTTTCGAAGCGTAAACAGGCACGGTGGTCACGAGCCGATCCGGCGTGATCTCGCCGATGATGAGCGGCAGCGAGACGTTCGGCACGCTCGACACCTGCGTTGCGCTCGCGGGCGGACGCTCGTCGATGGCGATGGTCTGCACGCGGTCCCCGCGCTCGGTCTGATCGACGACGCTGTTCATGCCGTCGTAGACGCGCGCGAAGATCGTGTAGCCGCCGTCGAGATGCGGCTGCGGCGAATGCGCGACGAAGAACTGCGAGCCGCCGGTGTCCGGTCCCGACAACGCCATGCCCACCGCGCCGCGCGTGTATTTCTGCAGACTGATCTCGTCGCGGATCGAGTAGCCGGGACCCCCGTTCATGTCGTTGCGCGGATCGCCGCCCTGGATCACGAAGTTCGGCACGACGCGCATGAACGAGGTGTTGTCGAAAAACTTCTTCTTCGCGAGTTGCGCGAAGTTCCACGTCGTCATCGGCGCGTCCTGCACGAGCAACGCGAGCTCGATGCGGCCGCGCGTCATGTGGATCGTGGCCGTGTGCGGCGTGCGTGACCAGCGCACGATCTCCTCGTATTCGTTCTGCGTGCGCGTCGCGGGGAGTGGCGCGTACGCGGGACGCGGCTCCTTCAGCTTCTCGACGATGAGGTCGGACGCGACGCGGCGCACGACCGGATCCGCGTCGGTCAGCAGCTCGCGCAGGAACGACTTGCGCCGCGGCCGGTCGTACACCGCGAGCGAGCGAATCGCGGCGAGGCGCGCGTCGTTCATGGCATCGCTCTTCGATTTCTCGTAGGCCGCTTCGAGCGCCGGCACCCACACGCCCGCGGAGTCGGTCGAGACCAATGCGTAGCGATCGATGGCGTTGGCGCGCACGACCACATCGGGATCGTTGAGCGCGTTGAAAATCAGATCGCGTTCCGCGTTCACCGCGGGATCGGGGATGGTCTGGAACACGGCAGCGCGCACGAGCGGGTCTGGATGCGTGGCGTATTGCGCGCGGACCTTCGGTCCCCACTCTTTGTCCACCGAATTTTCGATCACGCGCACGATCGCCCACGGCGAGAGGCCCTGCTCGATCTCTCGATATTGCTCGTGCGCCGGATGGAACTGCTTGGCGACCGCGCCCGCGGCGAGCTCGCGTTCCCACAGCGTGCCGTTCTTCAGGGTATTCATGAGACGTTGCACCGCGGACGGGTCGGCGCCGGCGTAGAAGCCGAGGACTTCGATCATGGCGGCGCGCACGCCGGGATCGGGATCATCTGCCGTCGCGAGAATGCGCGGCATGTGACCGGTCGATCGGAACTGTGGATGGTTCAGAACCACGCGCGGGATTGCGATCGCGGCGTTCGTGCGGACCCACGGATGCACGTCGCCGAGCGCCTCGACGAGCACCTTCAGCGATTCGCCCTGTCCGATCCGTCCGAGGGCCGTGGCCGCGTACGCGCGCGTCAGCACGTTCGTGTCATTGAGGAGCAGCTCGAGCGGACCACGCGCCGGCGCGTACGCGCGTCGCGACAGCGTGTACGCCGCCTCCTGCCGCACGGCTTCCGACGCCGCACCGAGTGCCGGCACCGCTGCGGCGCTGGCGACGTCGTCGTTGAAGCGGAACAGGAAGCGCAGCGCCCGCGCGCGCACGCCTTCGGGAAACTTTTCGTCGGTCAGCCAGAGATAACGCGTGAGCACGGTCTTCGGCAGCTCGGGATTGGCCGCGAGCTTCGACAGTGCCTCCGCCGCTTCCGCCGCCACACCGTAGTCGCTGCCGCCCGTCAACTGCAGCAGCGCCTCGGCGCCGCCGCGATCACCGATCTCACCGAGCGCGAACGCCGCCATCTCGCGCACCGAGCGGTCGCTGTCGCTGGTCAGCTTCACGAGCTCTTCGACGCCGGCGCGTCTTTCATTCGGATCGAGTGCGTTGTTGCCATCGACGTCGATGAACGCATGCGGACCGATGCGGCCGAGCGCGAGCGCAATGCGCACGCGATGCAGAGGATTCGGATGATTGACCCATTCGGCGACGAGCTCGCGGTCATACATCCGCCGGTCTTCCAGCATCAGGATGCGCGCTTCTTCGGCCACCGTCAGGCCGTGCGGCTTCGCGGCCTGCGTCGCGGATTCAGTGGAAGCAGGAGGCGGCGTCGCGCTGGTGCAGGCGAGGCCGAGGAGGAGGGCGATCGGGGCGAGCTTACGCATGGCGCGGAATCATAGCGAGATTCCGGCTAGACTCCGGACGCATGAGTGAGGTCGCCATCGATGCGCAACAGCTCGCGCGGCGCTACGGCCGCCGCTGGGCGTTGGCAGGCGTCACCTTTCGGTTGCCGGCGGGGACGGCGACGATGCTCGTCGGCAGTAACGGCGCGGGAAAAACGACGCTGCTGCGCGTGCTGGCCACGGCCATTCATCCCGACCGCGGCTCCGTGACGGTGGGCGGATTCGACGTCGTTCGTCATCGCGAGGATGTGCGCAAACTGACGGCGCTGCTCGCGCATCAGAACTACCTCTACGAATCGCTGACCGCGCGCGAGAACCTCGAAGTCGTCGCCGATCACCTGCGTATTTCGCGCGAGCGCGTGATGCCGCTGCTCCAGAAAGTGGGACTGGCCGCGCGGGCGAACGATGCGATGTCGACGTTCTCCGCGGGCATGCGCAAGCGCTTGTCGTTCGCGCGTGTGTTGTTGCAGCAGCCGGGTGTGGTATTGCTCGACGAGCCGTACGGCGCGCTCGATCCACCCGGCTTCGACCTCGTCGATGGCGTGGTCGCGGAGCTGAAAGCGAGCGGCGCGACGATCGTCATGGCCACGCATCAATGGGAGCGTTCGGCGGCGATGTGCGATCGCGCCATCGTGTTGGAGGGCGGAGCGGTGATTTTTGAAGGAAGCGCCGCCGAGTGGAACGCCGGCGTCCCGCCGGCTGGACCGGCGGCGTCCCGCGCCGCCGCCCCCCGCGGCGAGACGCCGCCCAGCCAGCCGGCGGGACGCCGGCGTTCCGGAGAACCATGATCGCCGCGTTGCGCAAAGAGCTCCTCCTCCAGTGGCGCACGCGTGGCCAGCTCATGGCCGTGTTCGTCTTCGGCGCCGCGGCGTTGCTCCTCTTCAGCTTCGCCATCGGCCCGAACGCCTCCGCGTTGCGCACGTTCTCCGGCGGCTTTCTCTGGCTGGGCCTGCTGCTGTCGTCGACACTGACACTCGCCGAGAGCTTTCACGCCGAGATGGAAAATCGCGCGCTCGAGGGACTCCTGCTCCTGCCCGCCGAGCCGCGCACGCTCTACTACGCGAAGGCGATTGCCAACTGGCTGCAACTGATGGTTCTCGGCATCGCTCTAATCCCGGTCATGGTCGTCCTTTACGATGCGGGCACGACCCGACTGCCGACTCTGCTGCTCGTGGTTGCACTCGGGACAGCGGGACTCTCCGCGCCGGGTACCCTGTACGCGGCCATGACCGCGCAGCTCAAGGCGAAACAGACTCTGCTCCCTTTGTTGTTGTTCCCGCTGATCGTCCCGGCCCTGCTCGCGTCCGTCAAGGCGACATCGCTCGTCATCCTCGGCGATCCGATGGGACAGGCCAGGCCATGGATCGTGTTGCTGCTGGCGTTCGACCTCATCTACTGGTCGCTGTGCGGATTGTTGTACGGTCGTGTGATCGAGGACTGATCTCTATGCGCAAGGGATACGCATTCATCTTGAGCGGCGTGGCGCTGCTGCTGTTCGGTTCGTGGACGGGACTCTTCGTCGCGCCGCCGGAGAAGTTCATGGGCGACGTGCAGCGCATCATGTACGTGCACGTTCCCACGGCGTGGAACTGGATGCTGGCGATTCTCTTCTCGTTCTCCTGCGCGATCGCCTTTCTCTTCCGCAACAACATGAAGTGGGATTCACGCCTCGAAGCGGGGCTCGAAGTGGCCACGCTGTTCGGCTTCCTGCTCTGCTGCCAGGGGGCGATCTGGGCGAAACCGACGTGGGGGGTGTGGTGGGACTGGGATCCTCGACTGACCACGACCGCGGTGCTGCTGCTGGCGACGCTGGGCATCCTCGCGTTGCGCAGTTTCGTCGAAGATCCGATGAAGCGCGCCGTCTGGTCCTCGGTCGCGACCATCATCGCGGCCGTCGATCTGCCGATCGTCTACTTCTCCGTGAAATGGTGGAACTCGCTGCACCAGGAGCAGTCCACCCCTCAGACCGTCTCGTCGCCGTTCCATCTGCCGTTGCGCGTGAACGCGTTCGGCGTGCTCTTTCTGATGATTGGATTCATCATGGTGCGCACACGCATCGCGGCGAATCGGCTCGAACGCGAACTGGCGGAACCGGAGCTCGCATGACCGAAGGTGTGATCAGTGGCGGATGGCAGTTCGTCTGGGGCGCATATGGAATCACCGCCGCCGTATTCGTGCTCTATGGAATCTCACTCGTAATTCGTCTCCGGGAGGCGAAGGGAAGATGACCGAAGCGGACAAGATGCGTCGCAGGACGCGGTGGTTCATGGTGGGCGCGTTCGCCGTCGCCGGAGTCGCGTTTGCCGTGATCGCCGCCAGCGGGATCAACAAGAACCTCGTCTATTACTGGACGCCGGCTGACCTGCACGCCAACGGCGAGAAGGCATACGGCGCCACGATCCGCCTCGGCGGCATGGTCGCCAAAGGCTCCATTCGCAAGGTCGGCGGATCGGCCGTCGAGTTCGACGTCAAAGATGCGACGAGGGTGGTGCACGTGAAGACGAAGACCGTGCCGCCGCAGATGTTCCGCGAGAACATCGGCGTCGTCGTCGAAGGCACGATGGTCAAAGGCGGCTACTTCGAGTCGGACCGCCTCATGGTCTCGCACAACAACGAATACAAAGCTCCGGAGCAGGGACATCCGGTCGACCGCAAAGAGCTCGAGCGGATGATGAAAAGCGTGGCGGAGAATGAGTAAAGGGAGCGCCGGCGTCCCGCGCCGGCTGGAGTGGCAGCGTCCCGCGCTGCCACTCCACAGACCGAACAGAGCGGCGGCGCGGGACGCCGCCGGCATCAGCCGGCGCGGGACGCCCGCGCTCCAAAGACAAAACACATGATCGCCACCCTCGGACGCATTCTGATTCTCGCGTCGCTGCTCGCCGCGGCCGCGGGCGCGCTGCTCGGCTTCGCGGCCGGCCGTTCGCGCTCGGTCGACGGTTTGAAGTGGGCGCGCCGTTTCGCCTGGCTGTATGCCGCATTCATCATCGCCGCGACGCTGCTGATGGAGTACGCGCTGCTCGCGCACGACTTCACGGTCGGCTACGTCGCGCAGGTCGGCTCGCGCGCCGTCCCGACCTGGGTCACGATCGTCAGCCTCTGGTCTTCGCTCGAAGGCTCGATCCTCTTCTGGGGCCTCGTCCTCGGCGTGTACATCGCCGCTGCGACCTGGCTCACGCGCGCGTACGCCGAATATCAGCCGGACGCCATCGGCGTGTGGCTCAGTTGCGCCGCGTTCTTCAGCTTCCTCATCGCCGGTCCCGCCAATCCGTTTCTCACGGTCGCGAATCCGCCGGTCGATGGACCCGGTCCCAATCCGCTGCTGCAGAACCACGTGCTGATGGCGATCCATCCGCCGTTCCTCTACCTCGGCTACGTCGGCATGACCATCCCGTTCGGCCTCGCGTGCGCCGCGCTGATCAAAGGCCGTCTCGGCCACGGCGTGCTCAAACCGCTGCGCGAATCGCTGATGCTGCCGTGGATCTTTCAGACCATCGCCATCATGCTCGGCGGCTGGTGGGCCTACGAGGTCCTCGGCTGGGGCGGTTACTGGGCGTGGGATCCGGTCGAGAACGCGTCGCTGCTGCCGTGGCTGACCGCGACTGCGGCGCTGCACTCGATCATGGTGGTCGAGCGTCGCGGCATCCTGAAAGGCTGGACCATCACGCTGATCCAGTCGACGTTCCTGCTGGTCATCCTCGGAACCTTCATGACGCGCTCCGGCGTGTTCAACTCCGTCCACTCGTTCACGCAGAGCGCAATCGGCCCGACCATCCTCGGATTCCTGGGCGTGTCGCTGCTTTTCTCCATCGCACTGCTCGCATTTCGCATCGACAAGCTCGAAAGCGACGGACGCATCGAAGGCGCCGCCAGCCGCGAGGCGATGTTCCTCATCAACAACCTGCTCTTCGTGCTGCTGACGTTCACGGTGCTGATCGGCACTGTCTTCCCGCTGATCGTCGAAGCGTTGAACGGCAAGCAGATGAGCGTCGGACGGCCGTACTTCGACTCGATGGTCGTGCCGATCGGCGCGGTGTTGCTGTTCATCCTCGGCGTCGGCCCCGCGTTGCCGTGGGGCCGCGCCACCGGCGATGAAGTGAAAAAAGCGCTGCTGCCACCGATCGCGGGGGCGGTCCTCTTCGCGGTCATCGGCTTCATCGCAAACGTGCGCAGTCCATGGACGCTGATCACGCTCGCATTCGGCGGCTATGCCGCGTGGGTCACGCTCGGCCAGATGTTCCTGCCGGTGCTGCAGCGCATGAAGCGCGGCGAATCGGCGACGACGTCGTTCATCGACGCGAACCTGCGCCGCGGACGGCGGCGCTTCGCGTCATACATCGTGCACGCCGCCGTGGTGGTGACGTTCATCTGCATCGCGGTGAGCAGCTCGATGCGCCAAGTGACGGAGCTGCACTTCACGAAAGGTCAGACGTTGCAGGCATCCGGATTCAACGTCACGTTCCTCGGCGTCGAAGAACGGCACGAGCCGCATCGCACGTCGATCATCGGCAACTTCGACGTAACGCGCGACGGCAAACCGGTGGCGCGCCTCGCGCCGCGCATGAATCAGTATCAGATGATGCGCGAGCCGATCGGCACGCCCGACGTGCACACCACCGCCGGCGGCGATTTCTACATCGCGCTCAGCAACATCGATCCGGTGGCGCAAACCGCGAGCATCACCGTGTTCGCTACGCCGCTGGTGATGTGGATCTGGGTCGCGGTCATCCTCATGGGCGTCGGCGCGCTGTTCGGACTCGTGCCCGCGCGGCGCAGAGCTGTCGCGGCGACGGCGGCGGTCGATGAACAGCCGATCATCGCGGAGACCGCATGAACCGCACCGTCCTCCTCGTCGGCGTGATCATCGCCGCGGTGCTGCTCGGCGTCCTGTTCATGGGCCTCGGCAAGAATCCGAACGAGATCCGCTCGCCGCTGATCGGCAAACAGGCACCTGCGTTTGCGCTGCGCGAGGCCGGCACTGGCCGCACGGTCGATCTCGCGACGCTGAAAGGCTCGCCGGTGATCATCAACTTCTGGGCGACCTGGTGCGGTCCGTGTTGGGAAGAACATCCGGTGCTCGTGGCGAACGCGAAGATGCTGCCGAACGTGAAGTTTCTGGGCGTGGTGTTCCAGGACGAGGAATCGAAGATCCTGAGCTTCCTGCAGCAGCGCGGCTCGAGCTACCCGACTGTCGTCGATGACAAAGGGAAGACCGCGATCGCGTACGGCGTCGGCGGGGTGCCGGAGACATTCTTCCTCGACGCGAACGGTGTGATCCGCGCGAAATACAGCGGGCCGATGTCGAGCGACATCCTCCAGGAAAATCTTCAGAAGGCGCTGCGCTGATGGCGGCGATCGTCCTGCTGCTGATGCTGCAACTGAAAGTGCCGGACGCCGCGAACTTCGTCGGCGCACCGCAAGGGACTCCCATCACAGGCCAGCAGCTCACGCAACGCACGAATGAAGTGTCGGCGTTGCTGCGCTGCCCCGTGTGCCAGGGCATGGCCGTCGCGGATTCGCCCGCGGAGATGGCGGTGAACATGAAGGCGCAGGTGCACGAGCTCCTCGCGCGTGGCTATACCGAAGAACAGATCCTCAAATACTTCGAGCTGTCGTACGGACAGTTCGTGCTGCTGCGGCCGAAGTTCGAAGGCGTGAATCGCCTGGTGTGGCTGTTGCCCGTCGGCGCGTTGTTCGCCGGAATCGCCATCGTCTGGTTCGCTCTCCGAAAGCTGGGAAGT
>DASPNA010000040.1:0-86649 GCA_035626775.1 Thermoanaerobaculia bacterium | reverse complement strand
GCTTCCCCAGTTCCTCTGGCGAACGCCCCTGCCGTACCAGCGCTACCATCTTCTTCTTGAACTCTTCCGGGTAAGGTTTATGTGTTTTGGGCATCGTGGTTCTCCTGATCTTCAGGTGTCCACGAAACCGGGTCAACTCCAAGCTGCGCTATCGCCCCGAGCTTGGCAAGGTGCTCGTGGCGCGGCGGATGCGCCGGGGAGAGTTAGCCGGTCAACTTGTCCGCCTTGGACTCTTCCGTCGCGCCGTGGGGCGGCCTGCTTCTTAGAAAAGATTGTTCTGCTCGGTCGAGTCTTTCGCAGGTGCGGCTTTCGCGTAGCCGACGAGATTCGGGACTGCGGGACGCTCGCCCGCGAGTAGCTCCTCAACCGTGAGAAGCTGGACAACGGGGTACTTCTGTCCGGTGAGTGCGTAGGTGAACGTACCCGCTTCGACTGCCTCTTTCATCATCGGCTTCGTCGGCGGCTCAAGAGAGATGAACACGCCGCCCTGCGCCTTCTCGCGCTGAATCGTCCCAACGAAGTCACGCATGTGCGGCGCAGAGAGATGGCCGCCCTTCACTTGGACGAGCAGCTTCCGGTACTCCTGTTTGGTGCCTTGTACGTCGATGAAGGTGATGACACCGTCGATGCCTCGGTCCGCACCTTTCATCTTTCCCTTTGTCTTGTCCCCCGCTGGTCGAGCGTTCACGAGGTCGCAGCACCAGTACTCGAACTCGAAGGGATCGCGAGCGAAAAGTTCCTTCGCGCCCGCCAGATCGGCAGGGTAGCCGTCTACGGTCATGTCGAGTTGCTTGTCGGGGTACATCTTTTCGATACGCCGCTTCACGAGGTTGATAGCAAGCGTCGTCACGTCGATGATGACCCATTGCCTCCCGAGCTTCTCTGCTGCCGCAGCCGTTGTGCCGCAGCCGCCGAACGGATCTAGGACCCAGTCTCCCTCGTTGGTGCTCGCCTTAATGATCCGCTCAAGAAGAGCTTCCGGCTTCTGAGTTTGGTAGTGCAGGCGTTCATCAGCTTGGGACGCAATCATGTCGATGTCATCCCACAGACTCTGAACCGGCTTGCCTTTCAACTCGTCGAGAAAGCGTCGCCGCTGAATGCGTCCGTTGAGGCTCTTCGGGAAGTGCAGACGTCCTTCTTGGTCCCACTGCTCCATCTTTTCCTTGCTAATAGCCCAACCGTTCGCTGGTGGTTTGTAACCCTTGTATTCGTACATAAGGTTCGGACGCGGAGCGGGGTTCGCGAGGTCAGCAATGCGGTAGCGACGCCCCTGCTCATCCACGAAGCGGAAGGTTTTTTTCACGTACTCCTGATACTTCTCGTCGTCGAACGAATACTGGACATTGAAAGCGGCGGACTCCGAGGCGACGTAGAAAAGGATGGTGTCGGTCACTGCGCCGAACTTCCGCGACTTGTGGACGGCGCTTGAACTGCCGTATCGGCGTTTCCAAATGATCTCGTTCCGGAAGCTCTTGGGTCCGAAGATCGCGTCCATCACAACTTTCAGGTAGTGGCTCGCCGTTGAATCGCAATGAAGATAGATGCTTCCAGACTCCTTGAGCACGCGCTTCAACTCGACTAGGCGGACCGCCATCATCGTCAGATATGCCAGCACATCGTTGTGGCCGAGCACCTTCTCCATGCCCTGCATCGCATCCGCGAGCTTCGTCGGGTAGCGAGGATCAGTGGCGAGTTCCGTGAACTGTTCCTGAGTCTCAGGTGTCCAGTGCCACGTATCTTCGAAAGCCGAAAGTTGGGCAGGCGAATCGACGACGCCCTCCTTGAACAGCACGTTGTACGTAGCCTTGCTGTTGAAGGGCGGGTCTAGATAGATGAGGTCGAAGTACCCCTCATCCGACGGGAACTTCTCGCGAAGAATCTTCAGGTTGTCCCCGAAGAATAGCGTTCGATTTTTCACCCCGTCCCCCCTCTCCGGCCCAGTGTAGCAAGGTGCGTATTCGGCGAGAGTGCTCATGGACGAATCGTCCCTCGGTCGCCGCTGATCGGCGGCTTTTCTACTGCCAGTAGAGGGTTGAACGATTTGGAGCTCCCGTAACTGGTTGTTCTTCAACCAATTCGCCGCGAATCGAGTGGAGAAATCAAGGTTGGTAGCGCATACGGGATTCGAACCGTGTTACCGCCGTGAGAGGGCGGCGTCCTGAATCCCTATGAGCACCGCCTTGAGCAGCGCGAGGTTCTCGTCGACGCGGCGGCTCATGTCCGCCGCCAGAATCAATCTTTCATCGGATGTCTCGCGTTCCACGATCTCGATCATTCGAGCGCGTGTCGTCGGTCTCGCGATCGCGGCGGAATCGCGGCCGAGGAGGGCGGCACCCGCGAGGCTGTTGTCATAGCCGAATCTTTGAAGGAGGTCATCTGCCTCGGTGTACAGACGATCGTCGTTCCACGATTCGGCATAGCTGTCGATGAGTGTTCGGATGTCGACTGCATCGTGGCGAGGCTCGACGAGATGCCTGTCCTCCCACGCAATGAGCTTGAGCATCAGAAGTGCCGGCGGCGAGGCGACGAACGCGCGAATCTGCCTCGGAAGAAGAACTTCCAGTGCATGACTGCTCGCCTCGTCGAAGCCGACGACGGACATCTTCGACTCTGTTTCCGGCCAGACGATGATCCCGTCACGTTCCACTTTTCCGAAGGGAACGACGTCGAGTTTCCAGTCATTGATAAAGAATCGGTGCACGATGTGCGGATCGCGTTGTGCGCCTTTCGCAATGAGTTTTTCTTCGAGACGATAGAACGCGTCCCATGATTCGACCGCCACCGCGATGTCCAGATCGGCCGTGGCGCGGGTAATCCGCAAACCATATGCGTGATGCAGGATGAGATCGCGAGCCATGGCTCCGACGATCAGCGTGCGCTTGGCCAATTGCTGCGTCGCGTCGTGGAAGAGGCGCAGGACCTGTCCGAGCGAAGTGAGCTCCTTCGCCTGCGTTAGGTCAATCAAGGTACGTTTTCCGAATCTGCTTCGCGGCCGCGAGCGAGCGAGCATCGCCGACGGCTACCAGATCCGCATAGATGAGGAGAGGCGGGACGATGTCCGTTCTCGGCGAGGGAACGGAGTTCCAGAATCTGCGACGAAGGAAAATTTCCCCGGTTGGATCCGCTTTCAGCCGATGTTCGGAGAGCAAGCGCGTTGGGACGCCGTCGGTGTAGATGATGGCGTGTTCCGGACGGAGGTGGCGCTGCAGTAGAGCGGCCGCGGTTTCGCTGCCCCACTGCACGCCATACGAAGTCAGATCGACGCGACGCCACCAGTCCGGAGTACTCGCACGGAACCGTCCCATTTCGAGCGATGGCTGGAGTCTGCGCGCATATCCTTCGACCCATTGATCGATCAGCCGGTCCCGATCCACGAGGCGGCGTGTACCGTTGACGTGCACGATGAATCCGAGCTCGCGCAGGCCATCGAGAACGGGTGGCACGCTCCCAAGGGACACGTTCGCGACTTCAGCGATGGTTCGAAAAGGTGCCGACACGAAATTTGGTGCAGAAATCAAGACGAAGAGAATCTGAAGCCCGCTACGACGAAAGACTCGGAGGGGACTTACCCTTGGCGCGGTGCTTTTCAGCCTCCGCCCGCTAATGACGACGAGTAAGCCTTCGCTCTGGAGATGAGCGTTTCCTGCGGTATCAGCGAACTGGACGCCGTGTCGGCGAAACGCCTCCGCAATCGGCGGAGTCACATAATCCGTGACCAATAGCCGGTTCTCGCCGGATTGTGTGAAGGCGAGAGTGATCGGACCAATGAGCGCGGGTGTCAACCGACGTTTGACTTCGGCGACATACTCCAACGTTCTGTTGCCGTGTCGGAGGGTCACGATCGCGTCGACGTCCGCCCGTTTGCCGCGAGCGTTTCGAGCTCGTGCGTCGACTCCGACGTCATTCAGCGCCGCGATCGCTGCCTCGATGATGGCTTGCTCAGAGCTTTTGTTCATTTTCTGCACATGTTCACTTTACGTGAACATCAACGAAAAGTGAACACGGAATTGGAATACGGCTCGGCCGCCAAACACAACCGGCCGGTGTTTCCGCCGGCCGCAAACAAGGTTCGATGTTGGTAGCGCATACGGGATTCGAACCCGTGTTACCGCCGTGAGAGGGCGGCGTCCTGGACCCCTAGACGAATGCGCCGGATGGCGAGGGACGCGGAGAGTAACGAGCGTCCCTCTCGCGTGTCAAGCGCCGTTAACTCGGGGCTGGGTGGGGGCATTCCCGCGGTTCCTGCGGCTGCGCCAGAACGCGTACGCCGGCAGTCCCGCCAGCAGGATGCCCAGGCCGATCGCGCTGTTCACCGGGAAGCGCACGAACGTTCCGATCACCACCAGCCAGCACGTCGTGATGAAGACGATCGTGCTGATCGGGTGGGCGGGGGAGCGGAATCGGAACAGCGCCGCACCAGTCAGGCCGAAGAAGATGAAGTCGACCGCGACGACGTAACTGAGGATCTGCTCGTACGTTCCGGACACCGCGATCACGATCGCCACGATGCCCTGCAGCGCGATCGCGAGCACCGGCACTCGCGTTGTCGGATGCACTTTCGCGACCGCACGAAAGAACACGCCGTCCTCCGCCATCGCGTAATACACGCGCGGCGCGGTGAGCATGCCCTGGCTCAAAAAGCCGAGCGTCGAGATGGCTATGCCCGCCGCAATGAGCATCGCTCCGCGATCGCCGAGCGCGAGTCGCATCACCGCCGTAGCCGGCGTCGTGGTGGCTGCAAGTCCATCCGTGCCGAGCGCGCGCAGACAGATCGCGTTCACCGAGAGATACACAGCGATCACGCCAACCACACCGGCGAGCAAGCCGATCGCGAGATCGCGCCGCGGCCGCATCAGCTCTCCTGACATGAAGCTCGCCGTCTGCCAGCCGCCGTACGCGAACATCACCGGCGTCATCGCCGCCGCAAGCGCGAACGGCAGCGAGGTCGAAGCGACGTTCGCCGGAGCAGACACCGCCCGAGGCACGAGCATCGCGCCGGCGAAGATCAACATCGCAATCGCCGCGAGCTTGAGCAGCATCAGCGTCGTTTGCGTGTTCGTGCCGCTGCGCACGCCGAGGCAGTTGATGAGCGTGAGGATGGCGAGGGTGATGGTTGCCAGCATCCAGTCGGGCATCCCCGTTCCCGTCAGCTCCGCCGTGTAGCGCGCGAACGTCACCGCCACCGCCGCCATTCCGCCGCTCTGAATCACGAGCAGCATCGACCAGCCATAAAGAAACGCGACCGACGGATGCCACGCATCGCGCAGATACGCGTATTGCCCGCCGACATCCGGCCGCAGCGCCGCGAGCTCGGCGTAGATGAACGCGCCGATCAGCGCGATCACGCCGCCTGCGGCCCACACGCCGAGGATGAGCGGGACGGTGTGCACCTGGCGGGCGACGACGTACGGATTGATGAAGATGCCCGAGCCGATGATGCCGCCCATGACGAGCATGGTCGCGTCGAAGGCATTCAGGCGGCGGGCGAGTGTGGGACTCGCCGAATCAGGAGCATTCACGCGCTGCGATCGCCTCAGGTGAGCGTCGAGATCTCCGGATCGTCCGCACTTCCTTCGACCGAGCTTTTATTTTTTCGATCGCCCCTGTGGGAGCGAAGCGCGAGCCGGACCGCGTTCGCGATGAAGGCCGCGGGATCGTTGGTCACCGCGTTGATCTCGGCGATCAGATCGTCGGGAAGAGTGATCTGCGCAGGCATGGCCGGGTAGCTTAGCATGAGGGAAACATCCGTCCGACGTGGTAGGGAATTACGTCGAGCCGACACTCCGAGAGTAAACAAATGTACGTACTGGATTCGATCCGAGAGTCGAAGGACTGGAACATCAAGATCCCGCTTTATCACCGCGGGCATTTGTCGTTGCTGCCGGGAACCACGGTGCATCTGGCGTGGGTATTTCGGGACGACTCGCAGCCGGGCGACTCGTCGCTGCTGCCGGAGATCTTCGGGACGACGGTTCGTCACAACGTCTGGTCGAACGTCTACCGCATCTCCATTGCGTTGTACGACGCACCGGGAGTCCTGCACATGGTCTTGCAGTCGATTTCCCGGCATGGCGGAAGCGTCCTGCAACTCGACAGCACTTCCACGGAAAGGGAGCTCCATCACAACGCCGAGATGATGGTGGACTTCGCCAGTCTCGTGCACGAGTTTCGTCCCGGGCGGGATCTGTCGCGCGAGATCGAGGGATTGTTGCTGGCCGACTGTGCGGCGCACATCGTTCCGTCCGATGAGGCGGGCTTCCGTCTGCGCGTCCGATCCGTTTCCAGCTTTCGCCGCATGGACAACATCGTCGCGAAGACGCGCGCGCACGGCGATCTCCGGACCGTGAGCGAGCATCTCATTCAGGACGACGGGTCCCTCAGGCTCGACGAGAATTTCCAGACGCTGCTCAGGGACAGCGGCATCAACACGCCGTTCCGGTACCTGGTGACGTCCGATACCAAAGACCGCGTTTTTCGCATCACGCTCTTTCCGCCTGCGCAGCAGGTGGTGTGGTGCACGATCCGTCATGCCGACATCAAAGGTGCGATCGAATCGATTACCGCCGCGCTCAGCACGGAGGGAATCACGCTTCTTTGCGCGTTGAATCGCGTGCAGGAGCATCTCGGGCATAACTGGTTCGAAGCGGTGCTGTCGAGCTCGAAATGGCGCACGTCGATGGAAGAGACGGCGAAGGCAGCGAGGCACCAGATCGAAGACATCCTGACGTCGGCCGATCTGAGCCAATATCGGCTGCAGTTGTTCTTCGAGCGCGCGCAAGCCAGAAATGCCATGCGCGAGCGCGTCACCACGTATCGAGAGGCGTATTACATACGACCCAACGACCGCGATCTCGATCTCTGGCTCGAGGAGAGGGAACGCGACCTTCAGGTGCTCTCCGAGACGTCGCGCGAGCGCTCGCTGACCCCGGCGGAGAAGCGGTACGAGCGGGCGCTGACGCTCGGAATCGAGCGGGTGCGCAGTGAAACAGGCCGGATGAAGCGGAAGATTTTTCTCTCCATCGAGTTCACGAAACGGAACCGGCCGCGAATCGAATGGATCGAGTCGGAATGCAAGCGGGCCGGCTTTGCCGTGGATGTCGTCAAGGACTCGAAGGACGAGCCGATCATCTGGAGAGAGGTGATCGAGCGCATCGAGCGAGCCACGGACGTCATTGCGGTGTGGACGCCGAGCGAGAAGACGAAACCGACCAAGCGCGTCTCGCCATGGTGCCTGTGGGAGCTCGGCGCTGCCAACGCGCTTCGCAAAGGCTCTCATGTTCTGCTTCAGGAAGGGATGGATCCGCTGGACTACCGGCTCGTGCACGGCGTCGAGTACTACTATCGGTTCGACGACGATAACGAGTTTCGCACCGAGCTCGCCCGCATCATCGAAAAAATCGGTGGCAGTGAACCGATGGCCCTGCCGCAGCGACGTTGGTACTGAGGAGATCCGTCATGGCTTATACGCCGGCGCCAATGGACACTTCGCACGTCGTGCTGCCACCGGCCATCGACGCATTGACCGAGGAGCTCGCGAAGAATGCGCACGAGTTGTGGGCCGCGCAACGGATCGCAGCAGGTTGGAGCTACGGGCCGAAACGCGATGATTCCGCGAAACATCATCCGTGCCTCGTTCCTTACGAAGAATTACCTGACGCGGAACGAGAATACGACCGCCAGAACGCGATGGGGACGCTGAAAGCGATCATCGCGCTCGGATTCGAGATTCGCGATCCCGCGGATGCCATGGCCGAAAGAGATCGCCATTGACTGCTGCAGTCGAAACAGCGATTGACGACGATCTGGCGCGCCTCGAGGAACATCTCGTACGCCAATGCGCTACGGAGCAACGCGAGCCGGATTTCGACATGAACGATGCGCCGGACGGCGAGATGCTGGCGGCGTTCCCGGAGTTCGCCGCAGCGCTCGACTGGCTGGCCGAGATCGTGACGACACCGTGGCGGGAGGCTGACGCCCAGGCGTTGCTCAGTCAAGCGCGCCACCGCACCGTCGCGCGCGTAGCGATCGTATCCGGTACGGCGGCGGTGGCCTTCGCCGTCATCCAGCTTGCGACGAAATTGACGTTCCCGGCAGTGACGTTTCTCGCTCTCTACCTCGAGCTGATCGCTGTCGCTGCGGCCGGGATCGCCGTGACGATTGGATTGTGGGCGAAGGTCGACCGCCGATGGCTCGGAAAGCGGCATCTTGCGGAGCGGCTGCGGATGCTTCGCTTTCGGGCTCTGGAACGGTTGTGGTGCCTTGATCCGGACACGTGGCGTCGCTGGGTCGAGGACCAGCGCGCACAGCTCGACGGCGTCGACAACTTCACCCGTCTCGTCGAATGGTCGAAGGGAGGGGATGTGGAGCCGTCGAAACTGCTGATCGGCAACCACGCACTCGACGTTCGTTTTGCGCAGGCGCTGACCATGCACTATCGCGTGAAGCGGCTCCAGTTTCAGGCCGGTTACTTCAAGCGCCGCAGGGAAGCGTACGAGCGGCAGGTCGGCCGGTGGCCTCACGTGACGCTGCCGCTTTTCCTCGCCAGCGTCACGTGTGTGCTGATCCATTTCCTGCTCGAAACGATTGCTCATAGCGGTGCTGTCCGCGAGAGCGCCGCACACGTGCTCGAGAACGTGGCGGTATGGTTCGTGGCGTTTGCCGCGATCATCCCGGTCATCGGCTCGGGTGTGCGCGCGTGGTTCGCCGCTTTCGAAGTGCCGCGAAGCGCCAGTCTTTTCGAGGCGAAGCAACATGCGATCGAGCGTGCCGCCAAGGACCTGGCCAGGGACTCAGGGGACATCATCGCCACGCAGCACCACATGTCATCGACGGAACATTTCCTCGAGCATGAGCATCGCGAGTGGCTCCGCCTGCTGCGTGAGACCGAGTGGTTCCTCTGAGAAAGTAGCAGACGTGAAATCGCGGTCACGCCGTGCGTTCGAGCACGGTCGCGATCGCGGCCGCGAGCTCGCCCGTGTCGATCGGCTTCGGCACATGCAACTGAAATCCCGACTCCAGCAACTCCGTCCGCTCCTCGGGTGGCGCCGCGGCAGAGAGGGCGATCAGCGGAGTCGCACTCCAGCCGCGATGTTTCTCGATCTTGCGCAACGTCGCGGCGACGTCGACGGCGGCCATGTCCGGCGGAGAAATTTCCATGATCACGACGTCGGGCTGATCGCTGGTGAAGAACTCGATTGCGTCCGCCGCCGTCTCCCCGCTGCGATACCGGATGCCGAGCTGCGCGAACAACCCGGTCAGCACGAGCCGCGTTTCGGAATCGTGTTCGACGAGCAGCACGCGCACGCCATTGAGCCGCGGATATCTCGGTGACCCGGACGGCGCCTTCGGGTGAACGCGTCCCGTGTCTCCTTCGCGCAACGCCGCCAGTGCCTCAGCCGCGAGTAGCGGCAGCTCGACGCGAAACTCCGCGCCGTGTCCTTCGCCGGGGCTGCGCGCCTGCACGCTGCCGCCGAGCGTCTCGACGATGTGCCGCACGATCGAGAGGCCGAGACCGAGACCGCGGAAGTGCCGCGATTCGGAAGTGCCGCCCTGGCGGAAGCGATCGAACACGAACGGCAGAAACTCGGCGGCGATGCCGGTTCCGGTGTCGGTCACGGTGATCACCGCCGCGGCGTTTTCGAATGCGAAGTGGAGATGCACCTGGCCTTCGGCGGGCGTGAATTTCACGGCGTTGCTGAGCAGGTTCCAGAACGTCTGCTGCAGCCGGTTGTCGTCGCCGAGGATGTACACCGGACCGGCGGGAAGGTCGCTGGTGATGGTGATCGATTTCTGCGCCGCGAGCGGCCGCACGATGTCGATGGCGGCGTTGATGGTCGGGACGAGGTCGATCGGTTTGCGATCGATCCACAATTTGCCCGAGTTCATGCGGGCGACGTCGAGCAGATCGTCGACGAGCTCCGACTGCAGTTTCGCGGACCGCTCGATCGCCTCGAGCGCGGCCGACATCATGTCCGGGTCGAGATCGGTGAAGCGCGCCAGTTGCGCCCATCCCAGCGTTGCCGTGAGCGGGGTGCGCAGCTCGTGCGAAACGATGGCCAGGAACTCGTCTTTCGACGCGTTGGCCTGCTCGAGCTCATCCTGCAGCCGCCGCTCGCGCGTGCGGTCGCGTCCCACTTTCGCGAGTGCCACGATCTCTTCGCCGTCGCGCAACGGAAGGACGATGCCGCTGACATACAGGCGCGAGCCGTCGTCGCGCACATGCCACCGCTCATCCTCGGCGCGCCCGTCCGCGATGGCCGCGGCGCGCTCGTTCTTTGGTGCGCCGGCCGCGCGATCCTCGGGCACGAAGAGGATGGCCACGTCGCGGCCGATGATTTCCTCGGACGTGTAGCCGAACATCCGCTGCGAGCCGACGTTCCACGTGAGGACCGTCCCGTCAGGATCGACGAGGAAAACGGAGAAGTCGACGAGGCTGTCGATCAGGATGCGATAGAGGTCCGTGACATATCGCTCTTCGATTGCCAGCCGCGCCGGATCCGGCCGCGACGCTGTGTCCGTCATCGCAACTGGGACATTGCGTAATTTGCGCCAGACGCAAGGTGATTGCAGACACCTGGAGCGACGGGCTGTCAGCCCGTCGAATATCGACGCTCGACGGGCTGAGAGCCCGTCGCTCCAGATTGGTCCAAAGCGCTGTGCTACGATCCGGCGCCGAAATGGCCAATCCCTTCTCCATCGCCCGCTCGTCCGAAGGTGGCTTGACGGTGCTGGCGCTCGAGGGATTCCTCGACGCGCATACCGCGCCCGAGTTCGAGAAGGCGATCCAGAGCGAGATCGATGGCGGCCATCTGCAGCTCATCGTCGACTGCTCGAAGCTGACCTACATCTCGTCGGCCGGGCTGGGCGTGTTCATGGGCTTCATCGAGGAACTGCGCGAGCGCGGCGGCGACATCAAGATCTGCGGCCTCTCCCCGAAGGTCGAGCAGGTCTTCGAGATCCTCGGTTTCCACGCGCTGTACGACATCGTCGGCGACGTGCCGGCGGCCGTGCAACGGTTCGCGGAATCGCCGGTGAAACAGGTGTGAGCATGGCCGCGATCGAAAACACGTTCACGCTCGACGTGCCGTCCACGACGCAGAACCTCGCGCTGATCCGCGAGTTCGTTTCGCGCGTCGCGGAACAGGCCGGGTTGAACGAAACGGAAGTCGGAGAGCTCGAGCTCGCGGTCGACGAGGCGTGCGCGAACGTGATCGAGCACGCGTACGGCGACGACAAGACCAAGCAGGTGATGGTGCGCGCGATCTTCGATGAAGACACGCTGCGCATCCACGTGATCGACACCGGCAAGGGCTTCGATCCGACGCAGGTACAGGAGCAGGAGCTCAAGGATCTCATCGCCAGGCGCAAGACCGGAGGCCTGGGCATGCGTCTCATCAAGACGCTGATGGACGAGGTGCATTACGACATCGAGCCGGGTAAGCGGAACGAGTTGCGCATGGTGAAGAAACTGCGCAAATGAGTCTCACGTTCGAAAGCGCGCGGCTCGAGGCCTTGGTCGAGTCGGCGCGCATGCTCCAGGGCGCCACGGACGTCGATCAACTGCTGCAGCATCTCTTGCGATCGGCGATGGCGCACGTGCTGGCGCGACGCGGCTTCGTCGCGCGCGATGGAGCGATTACGCACGCTCGCGGACTGGCTGGCGTGCATGCGGGCGCTGCTTACGAGGAGGATGCCCTGCGCGCCGCGGGCATCGAGCTGATCCTGCCGGTCGGCGCGAGTGCGCACATCGGCGTCGGGACGACGCCCACCGCGATCCAACCGGATCAGGAACAGTTCCTGGCGGCGCTGGTCGGAATCTCCGCGGGCGCGGTCGAGAACGTGCGCTTCGCCGCGGACGTGCGCCGGCTCAATCTGAATCTCGATCGCAAACTGCAGGAGTTGCGCACGCTGCTCGACCTCGTCCGTGGATTCACCTCCGTCGTCGATCCCGATGAGGTGGTGCGCCTGCTGGCGCTGACGCTGGCCGGACAGTTCATGCTTTCCCGCTACGTCGTGGCCGCGTGGAAGGAAGGGCAGCCGCCCATCCTGCGCGCGAAGGGTGCGCGGTTCGAGAACATGGAGCCGCTGCGCGAGCTCGCCACGGCGATGCCGGTGGCGGATCTCGACTCAGGTGCAGTGCGCGAGGAGCTGATCGCGCAGAGGATCGGCGCGCTGGTTCCGCTTCGAACCGGCGACCATACGATCGGCGTCCTCCTCCTCGGCGCGCGAACCTACACAGCGGACGAGCTCGAATACACGCGTGGTCTCGCCGACCAGGCGGCGGTCGCGCTCGAGAACGCGTGGCATTTTCGCGAGACGGTGGAGAAGAAGAAGCTCGAGAAAGAGCTCGAGCTCGCGGCGGACATCCAACGGAGGCTCCTGCCCGCGGCCTTGCCTGCGGTCGAGGGATACGATGTCGCCGCGAACACGCGTCCGGCGCGACACGTCGGCGGCGATTACTACGACGCGATCCAGCGCGCCGACGGCCGCGTCGTGTATTGCGTCGCCGACGTTTCGGGCAAAGGGATCGCGGCGTCGCTGCTGATGAGCAACTTCCAGGCGTCGCTGCGCGCGTTTCTTTCGAGCGCTATTCCGCTCGTCGAAGTGGTGACACGCATGAACAATCTCATGCACGCGTCGACGGCGGCGAACAAGTACGTGACCGCGATCTTCATGGATGTCGATCCTGCGAGCGGTCACGCGCGCGTCGTGAATGCAGGTCACAACGACGGCGTGATCCTGCGCGCCGACGGCACCGCGGAACGTCTCAAGGCAGGCGGTCTCGCGGTCGGTTTGATGCCCGGCCGCACCTACAACGAGACCGAGTGGCAACTCGCGCCCGGAGATCTCGTCGCGCTCTACAGCGACGGCGTGACGGAAGCGAACGATCCGGAAGAGAACGAATACTCCATCGAGCGGCTCATCGAGCTGCTGCGTGAGAAACGCGCAGAGAGCGCCGATGCAATCGTGCGCGCGACGTACGAGAGCGTCGATGCATTCGCGTCAACGGCGCCGCAATATGACGACATCACGATGATGGTGGTGCGACGCGTCCTTACGTAGCCCTCGCCCCGCTTGCGGGGAGAGGGGGCGCTCCCCTCATCCGCGCTTCGCGCATCTTCTCGCCTCGCGGAGGGGAGAAGGCTACTTGCGCTCAGCACTTCACTACCACCAATGTCATGTCATCGTGCGCCGCGGCTCCGCCGCGGAACTGATCCACCGCCTGCACCACTTCCACGCGCGCATCTTCCGCCGACATCGTGTTCGTAACCCGATCGCGAATGGTCGCCAGCAACCGCTCATCTCCGAACTCTTCGCTCCGCTCGTTCATCGCCTCGGTCACTCCATCCGAGAAGAGGAACAGGAAGTCGCCAGGCGTGGTGTCGATCGTGGCGCGCTCGCAGAGAGCGGAGAACAGCCGGGGCGACGTCATGCCCACGCCGACGCCACGCGGCGAGAACGTCTCCACGTCGCCCGACGCTTTGCGGCGAATGAGCGGCGTGTGTCCCGCGCGCACGAACCGAAACGCGCGACTCACGGGATCGAACACGCCGAAGAGCATGGTCACGAAGACGCTGCGATTGCCGAGGGAGTGAATGCCGGCGTTGACATCGGCGAGCGTCTCGAGCGGGTCGGAGCGGCCGTCGCTCGCGGCGAGCAGCAACCCTTTCGTGATCGTCATGACCAGCGCCGCGGGAACGCCTTTGCCGCTCACGTCGGCGACCGTGATCCCGACCGTGCCGTCGCTCATCGTGACGAAGTCGTACAGATCGCCGCCGACCTGGCGCGCGGGGCGGCAGAACGAAGCGATGGAAGTGCCGGCCACGTCGGGCGGCGTCGCGGGCAGCATCCGCTCTTGCGCCAGTCGCGCGACCTCGAACTCCGCCTGCATCCGTTCGCGTTCTGCGCGCGCGGGTCGCGGCTGCCATGCGACGAACGGCTTTTCGGATCCCCACAGCGCGACCGCAAATGACGCCATCGCCACGACGCCGCCGAATGCGGCCGCGGTCCAGCCATCGACGCGAATCGCATCCGCCGGTTGCACGATGCGCGACGCCGCGGCGACCGCGAATCCGCCGCTCGATGCAGCGACCGCGATCGCGAGCAACCCCGCGCGCCGGAAGAGTCGATCGAGGATCAGCGTGACGATCGCTCCCCCAATCAGCGCTGGCGCGAGACGCGGCACCGAATCGTCCATGAGGAACGTGAGCGCGAGGAGGAATGCCAGCGCGTGTCCGATGCGGCCGCGCAGCTTGTCCTGCACGAACGCGACGACGACCCCGAACGCGATCAGCACCGCGATCGAAGAACCGTAGATCTGCGTGGGGAACAATCCGGAGCGAAGGAGCGTGTCGGTGACGCCGTCTTCGACGCGATAGGCACCGAAGAGTCGCGTCGCACGCAAGAGGTGCGGCACCGCCGCAATCCATCCGCCGAATGCGATGCCGGTGAGAAACGCCGCGCCGACGTTGCGGCTCAGCAAGCGGCCGCGCAGCAGGAGCTCCTCGTACGGGAGGAGTTGTTCGGGGAAGCGGCGCCGCGCGGATGGATAGCCGCCGGTGACGCCGAGGGCGGCGGGGATGCTGACGATGAAGGCGCCGATGATCATCGTCCACCGCGCCGAGTCGTTGCTCTCGTAGAAGATCGCGTTCACTTTCGGATCGAGCTCCGCGAACATCTCGATGAGCAGCAGTAGCCATCCGATCGCGGCAACGACCATCGCGAGGCGGTGCGGCACGATGCCCCGTCCCGCGGCGATGATGTACAGCACGACGCCGAACACAACGGCGAGGACGACGCCGACGTCGGAGATCGAATCGATGATGTCGACGACGCTGCCCTTCTGGTTTTCGCGGAACTCGAAGTCGGAGCGGATGTCGCGCACTTCCGTTCCCGCGACGATGGCCGTCGCATGCTCGACGAGCTTCGGCGTCGGGCCGTTGCGTTCCCAGCGGAAGCGAACGCCTTTGTCGCCGAGGTCTTCCTGCGCGACGGCGCGGTACGTGTTCGCGTCGGCGATGAAACGGCGGAACGCGCGCTCCGCGATCGGCCGCGCCGCGTCGATCGTGACGTCGTCGCCCGCGCGCGCCGGACGTTGCACGACGAACGCGTTCGGCGATCCAGCGGCATCGAAGCGCACGCCCACGCGCATCTCGGGATCGCGCGGGTTGCGGAAGCCGACATGCATCTGCGCGGCACTTCTGGAGCGACGGGCTCTCAGCCCGTCGACTTCCCGCTGCAACGCCCGACTCACGCGCACTCCCGCTTCGGCCGGCCAGCCCGTGACATCGACGCCGTGCTCGATGGCCACGGCACGCGCGCGATCGACGCTTTCCTCCCCGCCGTAATGCACCGCCCAGTTGGCACTTTCGCTGAAGCGCGAAAACAGCGCACCGAAGATCGTGTAGCCGGCGATCGCGATCGCCACGAGCACCAACGCACGCTTCGCGCTCACGAGAGCGCCTCCATCGCGATGCCGACCGCCGACCATGTCTGCGGCGACTGCACGCCGCGCGATTGCCGCGCCGCAACCTCGGACAATCGGTCGACGAGCGTGCGCGGATCGCGTGCGGGCGCCGACGCCAGCTCCGTGTGAATCGCTTCATCGCCGACGGCAATACCGTCGCGGTCCTGCATCTCCGCGAGCGGCGCCGTGTAGATCACGATCGCGTCGTCCGCTCCGAGCTCCGCGAACTCTTCGCCTTCGAGCGAGGTCGCACTGTCGTCGCGGAGCAACACAGCATGCGGCGCGGGACCGAACGTCGCGAAGAGGAACATGCCCGTCGCGCGATCGAGGCGCCCGAAGAAAAACGAGACCGGGAGATCGTCGCCGAACACTGTCGACAGTTGGCGGTAGACACGATCGGCGACGTCGCGCGGATGATCGATGCGCGCCGCGTAGTTGAGCAGCAGTCCTTTCAGCATCGAGACGCACAGCGCGGACGAAAGGCCTGGCATGCGCGTATCGGCGACGGCGACGCTCACGTGTCCCGGCGCGGTGAAGAACTCGTAGTAGTCCGTGCCGATCTGCGCGGACGTGGAGTACGTGGCCGCGAGCCGCACACCTTCGACCGCCGGCACGATGCGCGGCATCACCCGGAGCTGCGCCTGCCGCGCCGCGTCCATCTCCGTCTTCAGCATCAGCCGCTCGGCGATGTTGCGCGCGTACTCCGGCCGCGCCACCTCTTCGACCGCGCTCGCGCGTTTGCGGAACGCCGCCACGATCGAGAGCGCCACGAGCACGAGCAGCAGCGCGAGCATCGTCCACCCCGCCGATCGGAAAATGCCCGCGGGTTGCGCGATCAACATCGCGGACGAGCCTGCCCACGTCGACACGGCCGTGCTGACGATCACCGCCAGAACATCGCCCGCGAGGAATGGCAGGAGCAGGATCGCGACATACACGATCGCCGCCACGGCGCTCCACGCGAGCGGCGTGTGATTGCCGGCCGTGCCGAGAAGGAAGAAGAAGAGAACGAGGAGAGCGAGGGCGATTTGTTGTTTGCGCCCGCTGCCGGTGCGATGCGTCATCGACACCGCGGTGAGCAGCACGGCCATCATGACCGGCGCGCCGGTGAATGCGTAGAGCACGACCAGCAGTCCCGGATACGCGCTCTGATACGCGAGCAGCTCGCCCTCGGCCACCGTGGCCCAGCCGCCGATCGCATGCCGCAGCGCGGGCTCGAGCGCGGTGATCAGGATCGCGTACGCGCCGATCGTGAGACCGATGACCAGCGAGGTGCGCACGGCCCGTGAGGTGAGCAGACCGCCGAGGAGCGCGTCGGTCGACGTGAGCTTCTCCGGATACGCCTCGCGCACGTCGGCTTCGCACGCGCCCCACGTGACGCCGACCAGCGCCGCCATGACGGACGACACGAGGATCAACAGGATGATGTTGAACACCGGCGGCGCCGCGGCGCCCTGTTCGAGTGTGTTGATGCGCTGCGTTTCGCCGCCCGCAAGCGTGGAGAACGCGAACGCGATGAAAACCAGCGCCGCGACGATCGCCGCTCGTTTGAGCGGGACTTCCTGTTCGCGCAGACGCCGTACGAATCGCATGATGACGTAGATCAGCCCCACGACGACGAGCAGGAAGATGATGCTGCCGCGCGTGATCTGGACCGCGCGGCTCAGCTCCGGGAATCGCTTCGTGTGCTGCTCCGAAATCTTCGGCGTCACCACGAACGCGATGACCTCGGTGCCCGACGTCTGGACGAGCGCCTCGAGCGCGAGCTCGTTCGACGTCGCACGGCGAAACGTGAACGTGCGGATCTCCGAGGACGTCGCTTCGTGGCGTTTCGCGCCCGCGGCCGTGCGCGTGAAGCCGGCGCGATCGGCACCGAGTCTGCGCTGCAGTTCTGTTTCCGCCGCGCGTAGCGCGTCCGCTTCGGTGGCTTTGGTCTTCGCGGAACGTGGCGATGGCGGTACGCGATACGAGAGCAGGCGCCCGTCGGGCGAGACGGTCACGTGGACCGAATCAGCCGCGCGGGTCGGATGTTCGAGGACGCCGCGGAAGGGGATGGGCAGCACGATCCGCTGCACGATGGCGCGTTCGGCGGCAGTGGCGCTCGTGCCGAGATAGTGGCGGAGATCATTCGCCGGCTTCAGGTCGACGAGCGCGTCCCAGTTCTTCGCATCAATGCCTTTCGCGGCGGCGTGTGCTCGCGCGATGCGTGTGACATCGCGGCTGGAGATCGAGAGTCCGAGGGAGGCGGCGGTCGAGTAGCGATTGGACAGCAGCATCCCGAGAATCGCCGCAAGCGGCGCCAGCAACACGGCGACTTTCCAGAGTTTCCCGCCTCGCATGCATAGCCCTTCTGGAGCGACGGGCTCTCGGCCCGTCGTTGCTCGATTTCGACGGGCTGAGAGCCCGTCGCTCCAGATCGCAAATTTCGGTGCGGCAGTATACGGGACCGGTCAGCGGCCTCTGCGCGAAGCGGCAGATGCGGATTGCCCTCTTTGCTCCTACAATTGCGTCACACGCAATACAACCAGAGGGATCCGGAGGCGCCATGGCGCTCAGACCGCTGCATTTCTGCGAGGTTCTCGAAGAAGAGCACTCCGCGTTGTACGGACATGAAGACTGGCGCGTGCTGCCGTCGGACATCATCTCGATCTCCGACGTTCTCACGCGCTGCCGCGAAGTCTTCGGCGACGCGCTCTTCGAACCGGTTGAAGAAGTGGTCGGAATCGAAGAGCAGAAGGTGAAGCTCGCCGCGATCCTCACCGAGAAGTTCGTCGATACGTCGTCCCTCCTCATCGAAGACGCGCGCCTCGGCGAAGCGTTGCCGTTGATGGTGACGATGCTGGCGGGCGAGTCCTCCGACGACACGAGCGATCCGCACGATGACGAGGACCCGTCGCAGCTCTACGAGCCGGACAAGATCCGCTGGCGCAACCGCGAGACACTCGAAGCGCTCCTCGACGGACTGCTCGTACACGAGCGCCGCACCTGGTATTTCGAAAAGCAGCAGATTCGTGGACCGCGCTCCGTCGCGGCGCGGTGGCGTGAAGTCTTCGGTTCGCATTGCGTGTGGGCCCAGGAGCAGTCGACCGTCGATCCCGCCGAGCGCGTCGGCGACATCGTTTGCGATCTCAACCGCCTCGTCGACGGACCGATCCTCACATCCGTCCCGGTGTTGCGCGACGTGCGCGATTACCTCTCCGACGAGTTGCTGACACTGCTCGCATCCGATCAGACGTTCAGCGCTGAGGACCTGCAGCATCTCAACCGGCGCGTCCTCGACGACGTGTTCGGCGACGCTGTGCAGAGTGGTCCGGAGGCGAGACTGGCGAAGCAGATCGAGATCATTCATGCGAACGGGAACACGAGCGCGCTGTGCCTCTCGGGCGGCGGCATCCGCAGTGCGACATTCGGCCTCGGCGTGCTCCAGGGTCTGGCGAAGCGAAACCTGCTCGACAAGTTCGACTACATCTCCACGGTCTCCGGCGGCGGTTACATCGGCGGCTGGCTCTCGTCGTGGTCGCGGCGGCATCCGACCGGCATGCGCGGCGTGAGCAGCGATCTGGCGGCGGCGCCGACCGACAAGCTTTCGCCCGATCCCGCGCCGGTGCGTCATCTGCGCGAGTTCAGCAACTACCTCACGCCGCGCGTCGGCGCATTGACCGGCGACACGCTCACCGTCGTCGCGATCTACATCCGCAATCTGCTGTTGAACTGGGTGGTGCTCGTGCCGATGCTGATCGCCGCGCTGCTCATCCCGCGGCTCGTATTCGCGATCGACTTCGGCGACCTTTCTGCCGACGTCGTCACGACCGCGAAGGCGATGGCCAACGGTCTGCAGGGTCGCGACTGGCTCGGCATCGGCTCGTTTCTGACGCAGGTCTCGTCGACGCTCGACGCGTCATTGCGCGCGGTGAAGATCGGCTCTGGCGCGCGCGCCTGGTATTGGACCGCGATCGTCTTTCTGGCGGTGTCGTTCGCCTACCTCGGCTTCGCGCGACCGGCGGGCAACAAATATCGTGGGCGCCGGCACCTGCTGTCCTACGCCGGCATCGTGCCGCTCGTCGTCGCCGCCATTGCGCTGACTGCCGCGTGGGCACGGCATACGAGCGTTCCCGGCGCGAAGCCCGGCACGCCGTGGCCTGAGCTGCTCGTCATCGGTGCGATCCCGTTCCTCTCGGCGATCGTTTACGGCATTCACTTCGCGACCACATCCGCCGCGAGCCGCCGCGAAACACTCTTCGGTCAATTGCGCGGCCTGCTCACGCCGGGTCTCCGTTTCCGCGTCGAGCTGCGTGCGCTGGTGATCGCCGCATCCATTACCGTGGCGATGCTCGCGCTCATCGCGGGGTTCATCTTCCCGTCGCCCTCGCAGACGATGGAGTTCGACACCTTCCCGTCGCCGATCATGGCGTTCTCCGAGCATGCGCCGGTGGCCAGTCTCTACGTCGTGTTCGCGGTACCGCTGGTGCTGGGCGTTTTCTTCGTTTGCGGCGCGATCTTCGTCGGGATGGCGAGCCAGGTGAATCAGGACTACGACCGCGAGTGGTGGGCGCGCTGCAGCGGCCTGACCTTCGCGGCGATCGTCGGATGGGTGGTGTTGACGGCCACGGTCGTCTTCGGTCCGCTGCTGATTCACTTCGCGCCGATCCTGGCGGCAACGGTCGGCGGCGCGAGCGGCATCGCATCGTATGTGCTCGGCCGCTACCGTGCCGCCGCGGAAAGAAAGAAGACCGGCTCGTCGCAGGCCTTCGGCACCGCGTTGTCGCTCGTCGCGCCCGTCTTCGTCTTCGCGTTGCTCGCGTTCCTCGCCGCCGGCACGAGCCGCATCTTCCCGCCCAAAGTCAAAGTGACGGAGGGGACGGCGACGGTATTGAAGAACGTGACCTGGCAGTCGGAGCAGAAGCACGACGCCGCGCAGGCGGCCGCGCTGGGATCGCAGTTCCGCGGGCAGAACATGGCGTTGCGCGAGCAACCGCGTGTGCCGATGTTCGCCGGCGGCGCGCTGGAAGTGAAGACGTCGACGCCGGCGCGTCCGCTGATCAGTGTCGAACGTCTCAGCGCATGGAACCACCTGCGCTCGTTCGAAGACACGAATTTCGGCGCGGTGATGCTGCTCGTGATTGGGCTGCTGACGGTGACGGCGCTGTCGTCGCGCTTCGTGAACGCCAACAAGTTCTCGATGCATTCGATGTATCGCAATCGCCTCATCCGCGCCTACCTCGGCGCATCGCGATTGCAGCGCGATCCCAATCCCGTCACCGGATTCGATCCGCAGGACGACTTGCCGATGCACTTCCTGCGGCCCGAGTTTCTGTGGGTCGCTTCGTTCCGGGACGCGCGTGCGTTCTTCGATCAGCTCGATACCGACATGAAGCCGTTCGTGCAGCGCCTGCGCGACGAGGTGTACACGACTCGTAAGCGGAAGGACCTGCTGGACGACCGGGCAGGTGAGGACTTCGCGGCGGAGCTCGCGCAGGTCATCAACTACGTGATCGAGACGGTCGACCTGCGCGCCGAGCCGAAGCCTCCCGTGGTGCACGCGTCGGAGCTCGCCGCGGCGTGGCGGTCGCAGTTCTCCAGCGACATGCGCTGGCTGTTCGGCAACATCCGCAACCTGCGCTGGACGCGGCGTCCGCAGCCGATCCGATCGACGTGGTCGCACGCGAGGCAGTACGTAGTGGAGCGCTCGCGCGCGGTGACGCGCGACTTCGTGCGGCGCACGGCGTGGCTCGAGAAACTGACCGGCCGGCGCTTGTTTTCCGCGGCGCTCGAGGACGCGCCGCGCCCGCGTCCATCGTTCGCCGTATTGCGCCGCAATCGCAAAGACCTCGACGCCGCATTTCCCAGCACGCTGCATCCATACGATCAACCGATCGTGCGGCCACCCGATCTGCGCGACGTCGAACGGCTGCGGCAGATCGTCACGAAGCCGCGCCGAGCTCCGTCTACATTCGGCGAACGGCTGTACGTCGCGCTCGGCGATGACGCGTCGATCCTGCCGAAGCTGTCGCACTCGAATGCGCATCTGCGCGAGGCGATCGACGTGTTCGTGCGTGCCCTGAACATCATTCTCGAGCGTTTCGACCTGGAGTGGGAGACCGCAACCGGATTCGAGCGCGTGAGCTGTTATCCGCCGTCGTCGAAAGTCTTCCGCAAGAATCGCTACATCCTCGACCGGAATCTCATCGGCGCGATTCATCCGCTGCGCTCGCCGCGGCCGATGCACATCGTGAACATGGCGCTCAACCTCGTGCGCGGGCAGAACCTGGCGTGGCAGGAGCGGAAGGCCGAATCGTTCACGACCTCGCCGATGCACAGCGGCAGCTACATGCTCGGCTATCGCGATTCGTCGCGTTACGGCGATCCCTCGGGCATCACGCTCGGCACCGCCGTCGCGATCTCGGGCGCCGCCATCACGCCGAATCGCGGACAGAAGACGTCGACGCCGCTCGCGTTTCTCATGACGCTGTTCAACGTGCGCCTCGGGTGGTGGCTCGGCAATCCGGGCGTGCAGGGACAGCACACGTGGACGGCCGAGGGGCCGACGCCGTCGACGCGGCCGCTGATCGCGGAGGCGAGCGGCGATACGAATGATCGCTTCCCCTACGTCTATCTCTCGGACGGCGGCCACTTCGAGAACCTCGGCCTTTACGAGATGGTGCTGCGGCGCCGGCACTACATCGTCATCAGCGATGCGACGTGCGATCGCAGCTACGCCTTCGACGACCTCGGCAACGCCATCCGGAAAATCCGCACCGACCTCGGCATCCCGATCGACATCGACAAGATGTACATCTATCCGAAAGGCAGCGAAAAGCTCGGCAAATACTGCGCGCTCGGAAAAATTCGCTACTCGCGCGTCGACGCGAACGGCAAGGACGGACTGCTGCTGTACATCAAGCCCGGCGTCTACATGAACGAGCCACGCGACATCTACAACTACTCGAAGATGAACGACGAATTTCCGCACGAGACCACGATCGACCAGTGGTTCGGCGAATCACAGTTCGAGAGTTATCGCATGCTGGGCAGCCACATCCTCGATCAGATCTGTCACGGCGAGGCGGGGACGGCGCCGGATGACGACCCGCGCACAGTCGAGGCGCGCAACTGGTGCGCGAAGTCGATGGAAGACTTCTTCGATCGCGCGCTGGAGTACCTCGGCGATAAAACTCAGCCTGTCCTTTCTGCGCCACGCCGCGGCCGTCTCAGTCGGCGTGAGACCGAAGTGTCGCTGCTGACGGGGAGGTTCCTGCAGCTGTACGAAAAGGACGTTCCGGGGTCCGCGCCGCGCCCGCATCCGTGATCGCTTACAATCGGCGCTTCGAGAGATCATGTTCAAGGTCCAGCGTGCGCGCGAATTCTGTCTCGTTCTCGTCAAGCCGTCGCATTACGACGACGACGGTTACGTCATTCAGTGGTTCCGCTCCGCGATCCCGTCGAACTCGCTTGCCGCGCTCTACGGCCTCGCCCGTGACTGCGCCGCCCGCAACGTTCTCGGCGACGACGTCGAGCTCACGATCCATCCGTACGACGAGACCAACACGCGCATCCGGCCCGAGAAACTGGCGCGGATGATCGAGAAGGCGGGCGCGGGCGTGGTGTTCCTGGTGGGCGTGCAATCGAACCAGTTCCCGCGCGCGCTGGATCTCGCGAAGCCGCTGCGCGAGCGGGGCATCCAGGTGGTCATCGGCGGCTTCCACGTGTCTGGCACGATCAGCATGCTGCACGGCGTGGACGCGGATCTCGATCGCGCGCGCGCCATGGGCGTGTCGCTGTTCGCGGGGGAGACCGAAGGGCGGCTCGAGGAAGTCCTGCACGACGCCATGGCCGGCGCGCTCAAGCCTCTCTACAACTACATGGGCGATCTGCCGGGCATGGAAGGGGCGCCGATTCCGCTCATTACGGCATTGCGCGCGTGGCGTACCGCGGGAAGCGTAACCAGTTTCGACGCGGGCCGCGGCTGCCCGTTCCAATGTTCGTTCTGCACGATCATCAACGTGCAGGGAAAGAAATCGCGACGGCGCTCACCGGAAGACATCGAACAGATCGTGCGCGTGAACGTGGCGCAGGGATTACACAGTTTTTTCATTACGGACGACAATTTCGCGCGCAATTCCGATTGGGAACGGATTCTCGACCGGCTCATTCACCTGCGCGAGGTGGAAGGCATCAAGATCCACTTCATCATCCAGGTGGACACGCTCTGCCATCGCATCCCGAATTTCATCGAGAAATGCAGGCGCGCCGGTGTGCGGCGCGTATTCATCGGTCTCGAGAACATCAATCCCGACAGTCTCGTCGGCGCGAAGAAGCGGCAGAACAAGATCACCGAATATCGCAAGATGCTGCTGGCGTGGAAGGAAGCCCGCGTCATTACCTACGCCGGCTACATCCTCGGATTTCCGAACGACACGTACGAGTCCATCCAACGCGATATCGAGATCATCAAGCGCGAACTGCCGGTCGATCTCCTCGAATTCTTTTATCTGACGCCGCTGCCCGGATCGGAGGATCATCAGAAACTCGTGCACGCCGGCGTGCCGGTCGATCCGGACATGAACAAATACGACCTCAATCACGTCACCACCGCCCATCCGCGCATGTCCGCGGAAGAGTGGGAGCGCACGTACCGCATGGCGTGGGACACCTACTACACAAAGGAGCACGTCGAAGCTGTATTGCGGCGGCTGGTCGCAAAACGCGCCAGTGCGAGCAACGCCATCCTGCTCATGACGTGGTTCAAGGGCTCGATTCACATCGAAGACGTGCACCCGCTCGAGGCCGGCTTCCTCCGCTACAAATTCCGCCGCGACCGCCGCACGGGATTTGCGATCGAGCCGACGTGGCGCTTCTATCCGTCTTATGTCGTGGAGACGGCATCCAAACTCACGCGCTGGTTCTCGACGTACGCGAAGCTGCGGCTCATTTACAACCGCATCAAACGCGATGCGAAACGCTACGAATACATGGACCTCGCGCTGACGCCGGTGACGGACGCCGAGATGGACACGCTCGAGCTGTTCCACCACACCGAAGCCGCGGAAACGTTCACGGCGCGTGAACGGCGGCCCTCGGCGGGCGCGACCGCGTAAGGGGGAGATCTGGAGCGACGGGCTCTCAACCTTTCGATACTGGCGCTACGACGGGCTGAGAGCCCGTCGCTCCAGATCTCGTCCAGCTAGGCATCCCGGAAACTTTTCGCGCCCTGCCGGCTCCTTCCTTCAGGAGGAGTAACGCATGGCAAAGCGACCGATGGACATCGCGCGCGAGGTACTGCTCTGGGTCATCAGTCTGTTTCTCGCGTACGTGTTTCTGAACCAGGGCTACTCGAAGTTCTCGGACACGAGCGGGTGGGCGCGAGCGTTTCGCGTGTGGCATTACCCCGATTGGTTCCGCATGCTCATCGGCGGGATCGAAATGCTCTCGGCGTTGCTGCTTCTGTGGCCGAGGGTGGCTACGGTCGGCGCGGTTATGATCATCTGCGTCATGCTCGGCGCGATGGGCACACATCTCTGGTTCGGGCCGGCGCGGCATGTGACCAGCGAGATCGTTCCGCTGACGCTCGCAACGGTCATCGCATTCATGCGCTATCGGCGGTTGCGTGAATGAGGACGTAGCCGCCCTCGTCGAGCGCGCGCGTAACGGCGACGCGGCGTTCGCGGAGCTGGTCGGCCGCTTCGAGGAAGCGGCGTTCGGCTGGGCATTGCGCCTGCTGCGCGACCCGGAAGAAGCACGCGATGCTTGCCAGGACGCGTTCATCACGGCGTGGATGAAGTTGCGGCACCTGCGCGACGCCGCGGCGTTCGGCGGATGGCTGAGACGACTGGTCGCGACGCAGTGCAATCGCCGCTTGCGGCGGTTGCAGGTCGAAATCGCCGAAGAGCGGGAACAGCAGGATGCGCATTACGCGCGCCGCGAACAGCAACGGCTGATCGCCAACGCGCTTTCGCGCCTCAGCGAAGGTGAACATCGCGTCGTCGTGATGTTCTATTTTCTCGGCCGCACGCTCGACGAAATCTCGCGCATGCTCGACATCCCGCGCGGCACGGTCGGTAAGCGCCTCTACTCGGCGCGCCTCGCCATTCGAAAGAGGCTGCCCGCAACCATTCGCGAACAATTCATTCGGTTGCGGCCGTCACCGCAGTTTCTGCGGCAAGTGCAGGAAGGACTGTTCGACGAATACGCCGGCGAATACCGCTTCGACAAACGGCCCGAGCTGACCGTTCGCATCGCACGGGAGGGCGAGTACCTGGTCAGCTACGGCGGCGGCCAGCGCACCGTGCTCGCTTCGATCGGCGAGAACGCGCTCATTGCCGCCGCGTTCGACGCCGAAGGCCGCTTCGAGCGCGATCGCGCCGGACGGATCGTGCAGTTCGTCTATTACGAATTCGGCGCTCGGCTCGGCGTCGCGCGCAAGCTCTCAATCGATTCGCGCAGAGCCGCGATCTCCGCGCGTAACGCCGCAATCTCGCCTTCCGCTGCTTCATCTTCCGGAACGAGGAACCACGCCGCGAGCGACGCGGAGAACACGCCGAACAGACCAACGCCGGCGGTCATCAGGAGACATGCGACGACGCGTCCCGCCGTGCTGATCGGGAAGCGATCGCCGTAGCCGACAGTGGTGATCGTGGTGAACGCCCACCACACGGCGTCGCCAGCCGATTTGATGTTCGACTCCGGTGCCGTCTCGAAATGCAGGATCGCGGTGCTGGCGCCTAAGATGAGGAGGAAGGCGACGAAGGCCGCAGCGAAGGATGTTGACTGCCGCCGCTGCTGCAACATGACTTTGCTGAGCAAACGCGTCGCACGCAGTGCGCGCAGGATGCGCAGCAACCGCGCCACGCGCGCGAGACGTCCCCAGCGCGCGACGTCGAGCGTCGGAATCGACGAGATCAGATCGATCCAGCCCCACGTGCGCAAATACCGCCATCGATCCGGCGCGCGCCAAAGCGTGACGAAGAAATCGAGCAGAAACGCGGCGCAGATCGCCAGGTCCGCGTATTCGAGGATCAACTCGATCTGCGGGTCGAGCCGGAAGGCGTTCTGCGCGAGGATCGCGCCGAGCGCGACGATGGACAGCGCGAGCATGAACATCTGATATGACGGCAAGCCGCCGCGCGGCTCAGTTACGGCGAGGTCGGACATCGTGAGCTCCTTCCTTGGATCGACCAGAACGCCTCCGGCGGCCGGGGCCGACGGCCCCGGACCCCATCGGTTGGCTCAGCCTCCGCGACACAGTGTCGTTGATTGGGAGAGAAGTGTCGCGGAGGCTGGGCCAACCAACGGGGTCCGGGGCCCCGTGGCCCCGGCCGCCGGAGGCGCTCTGGCCGGTCTTAGCGGCGCGGACGGTCCACCATGCCCTGCTCGCCGCGCAGCGTCATTAGCGTGCTCGTTGCGTGCGCGACGATGTCGCCGTTCGCGTCGCGCACATCGCATGCGACCAGCCCGACGGTTTTTCCGCGTCGGATCACCTGCGCCTCGGCGCGCAGCGTCGTCTGCCAGACCGGCTTCAGAAAGTTGATCTTCAGCTCGAGCGTCGTGAACGACTCGCCTTCCACCAGCTCGCTCGCCCATGCCATCGCCAGCGCGCCATCGGCCAGGTCGCACAGGATCCCGCCGTGCAGTGTGCCCATCGGGTTGGCGTGTCGCCGCTCCGCATCCATTTCGAACACCGCGCGGTTCGGCGCGACCTCGACGATGCGCATTCCGATCAGCTCGCCGACTGGCGGCGGCGGGAGCTCGCCCGCGATCATTCTTCGCACGAGCTCGAGAAACGGTTTCGTCTCACTCATCCCTCACCTCGGCACCGCAACATCCGCGATGCTTGCATTCGGCAGCTTCACCAGTTCGCGTGGATCGAGCCGGATCTTGCTGGAGCGATTGCCGCCACCGACGATGATCCGCGGCCGCTCCATCACGCGCGCGTCGATATGAATCGGAATGTCCGGCGGCAGGCCGAGGATGGTGACGCCGCCGATCAGCATCCCGCTCAGCTCCGCCGTTTCTTCCGACGACGCGAACGAGAGTCGCTTCACGCCGGTGAGATCGCTGACTTTGCGATTCACGTCGAGCTTCGTGTCGGCGCGAACGAGACATGCGACGTAGCGCCGCGGCGTTGTCTTCAGCGCCACCAGAATCGCGTTGCACGCCTCCTCGGCGCTGATGCCGTAGTGCGCGCAGAACTCAGCCGTATCGGCGAGGTGCGGCTCGCAGGCGAGCACCTCGTGCTCCTGGATGCCGCTCGTTTCGAGCGCTTCGCGAACGCGGTCGTGCAGGATCGATCGATCAGTCATTGCAACGGCAGGTTTTACCGCACTCGGCGGGCACGTATTACGCATTTCTTTCACGCGGAGGGAACGAACCTATGCCCAACGCAATCACGATGTTGAAATCCGATCACGCGACGGTGAAGCGTTTGCTGCGCGAGCTGGCCGAAACCAGCGAGCGTGCGGTGAAGCAGCGCGAGTCGCTGGTGCTGCAGATCGAGCGCGAGCTCAAGACGCACGCGCAGCTCGAGGAGGAAGTGTTTTATCCCGCGTTCAAAGCGGCGGCGGCGAAGACGGATGCCGAGGAGCTGTTCTATGAGGCGGCCGAGGAACATCACGTCGCCGACATGGTCCTGCCCGCGCTGAAAGCGGCCAACCCGAAGTCGCACGAGTTCAAGGCGAAGGCGAAGGTGCTCAAGGACCTCATCGAGCACCACATCAAGGAAGAGGAGCAGCAGATGTTCGCCGTCGCGCGCCAGCTCTGGGATGAAGACCAGTTGCGCGAGCTCGGCGACATCATGCAAGCGCGCCGCGATTCGATCGAAGCGATGTGGAACAGCGCGTTCCTCCGCCCGATGAAGAAGCTGCAGAGCGCCGCGCACAAGATGTTGCCGACGAAGGTGAAGACCGCCAAGGCCAACGCCATCGGCCGCGCCATCGATCTGGGCGAAGCGAGAGAGCGGTAGCGTCCGCTCAAGTAGCCTTCTCCCCGCAAGCGGGGCGAAGGCTACGCGGGCGACATTTCGATCACCACCCGCCCGCGCACCCGCCCGGCGAGCAGCTCTTCCGACAACTCGAAGACGCGGGATAGCGGCTCCTTGCCTGACAGCTCCGCGAGCTTCGCAAAGTCGACGTCGCGCGCGAGGCGGGACCATGCTTCGAGCCGTCGCGCGCGCGGCGTGCGAATCGAGCTGACGCCGAGCAGCGAGACGTTGCGCAGGATGAGCGGCCATACGGCCGCTGCGAGCTCGTGTCCGCCGGCCATGCCGCAGCACGCGATCGCGCCGCCGTACGAGGTCTGCGCGAACACGTTCGCGAGCGTCGTTCCGCCGACGGTGTCGATGCCGCCCGCCCAGCGTTCGGATTGCATCGGCGCGCCTTGTTGTGCGAGCTCTTCGCGCGCAACGATCGAGGTCGCGCCGAGTCCGCGAAGGTACGGCTCGAGCTCCGGTCGACCCGTCGATGCGGCGACGCGGTAGCCGAGGCGCGAGAGGAGCATCACGGCGATGGAGCCGACGCCGCCCGCGGCGCCGGTGACAACGACTTCACGCTCGTCCGGAAGGACCTCGTTGCGCTCGAGTGCGAGCACGCAGAGCATCGCCGTGAAGCCCGCGGTCCCGAGCTGCATCGATTGTTCCAGCGACATCCCGTCGGGCAGCGGCACGAGTGCATCGGCCCGCACGCGCTCGCGTTGCGTGTAGCCGCCCCATTCCGATTCGCCGAGTCCCTGACCGACCGCGAGCACCTTCGCGCCGGTCTCGATGTCGGTGCCGGCGAGGTCGATGCCGAGGACCATGGGGAAGCGGCGCACGATGCGGCCGCGGCGCGTGACCGCGAGCGCGTCCTTGTAGTTCAGCGATGAATACGCGACGTCGATCGTGACGCCGTCATTCGGCAGGTCTTCGTCGGTGATTGTTTCGAGTGCGACGGTGTTCTCGCGCGCGACGAGCGCCTGGTACGTCACTTCTTCACCGTCTTCGCGACGTACTCGCGGATCCGCGCGATGGTATCGGGCGCCGCCCAGAGCTCGCGCACTTCGTCGTCGAGCTGATTGGCGAAACTCCGCGCGCGATGGATGGTGCGATCGCGCAGTTGCCGCTTGGCGAGCTCGAATGCGCGCGGCGGCAGCGCGGCGAAATGACGCGCCATTTCCTCTGAGCGCTCCGGCAGCGACTCCGAAACTTCGTCGATGATCCCGTAGCGCAGCGCTTCGTCGGGCAGGAACGTGCGGCCGGTGTACATCAGCATCTGCAGATGCTGCGGCGGAAGCGCGAAGCGCACGGCCTCGATCACGCTCGGCGGAAACGGCACGCCGACGAGCAGCTCCGGGATGCCGATGCGTCCATTACCCGCGGCCATGACGCGATAGTCGCCCGCGAGCGTGAAGATGCAGCCGCCTGCGATCGCGTGACCGTTCACCGCGACGATGAGCGGCTTCGGAAGCGCGAACAGCTCGAGCAGCATGCGCGAGAGTGCGGGCACGAACCGATCCGCGTATTCGCGTCCGCCATCGGCGAGGCGGAACAGATCGACGCCGGCGGAGAAGATCGAGCCCGTGCCGGTGAGGATGACAGCGCGCGTGTCGGATGCGGTGACTTCCGCGATCGCCCGCGCCAGCCCTTCGACGAGCTCGAGATCAAGGGCGCTGGCCTTGCCGTGCGCGAGGCGAAGCGTGGTAATGCCGTTCTGTTCAGTGAGATCGATCATTGGTACCTCGGGTTCCTCGGGTTCCTCGGGTTCCTCGGAGTTCCTCGGAGGGGATTTGTCGGCGATGTCCCTTCGAGGGACCCGAGGGACTCCGAGGAACTCAATCTTGAAGCATATCTTTCGCGATCGCGCTCGGGTCGTCGCCGGGCGCGAACTTTTTCTGCACGCGACCATCGCGATCGATGAGGTAGATGCTCAGTGTGTGATCGACGAGCGGTCCCGCGGCGGAGCCGGAGTCGCGGATCTCATACTTGGCGCCGAGCTGCTGCACGACCGCGTCGATCTGCGCCTTCGAGCCGGTCAGGCCTTTGGCGGGAACGGCGCCAAAGTAGGAGAGGTACTCCTTCAGCACCGCGGGCGTGTCGCGCGGATCGACGCTCACGAAGAGCGTTGGGATGTCGCGCGCGGCGGGGCCGGCATCGCGATACGCGCGCGCAATCTTCGACATCGTCATCGGACACGCGTCCGGACAGTGCGTGTAGCCGAAGAAAAGCAGCGCCCGTTTGCCGCGTAGCGATGAGGAGCGGAAGGGGCGACCGTCGTGATCGATGAGATCGAAATCCAATCTGGAGCGACGGGCTCCTAGCCCGTCGTCGTGCGGGTCGACGGGCTGAGAGCCCGTCGCTCCAGACGGCGTCGCGGCGCGCACTTGCGCGGTCGCCACTTTTACCGAACCGTCATCGAAACGCAGGGTCAGCTCGAATGTGTCGCCGGCGTTCAGATCGCGCGTGAGATCGATGAGCATCAGGTGCGATCCACCCGGCTGCAACTGTTCCGTCGTGCGCGGGGCGATGTCGATGCGATCGACTTTGCGCATCGACATGTTCCCGCCGTTCACGCTCATTTCGTGAATTTCGACAACGCGCGCCGCGGGAGTGGTGGCGCCGATGAGCGCGACGTTCTTGGTCCCACCATTCGTGATGCTCACGTACGCCGCGGCGATCTGCCACACCGCGTTCGACGTCGGCGTCCACGCATCCGTCACAGTGATCCCGCGCGGTGCGCGTGCGAGCTCGTGAATGTATTCGGCGATGACCATGCGCTCGCGTTTCGGGATGTCGGGATACGCCGGCATTCCTGTGCGCCCGTCGGCGACGCCGAAGAGGATCGTGCCGGCGATGCCTTCGATCGTGCGCGGTCCGCGATACGCGGCCAGGTCGCGCAGGTCGCGCGGCTTGGTGTGCGAGAGCGCGGCCGCGGGACCTCGTCCATCGCCACGCTCGCCGTGGCACGCCGCGCACCCATACGCCAGGTACAACTCCCGTCCGCTCGAAACCTCGGCGCCGGGACCGCAGCCTGCGAGAACGAGAGCAATCATGGCGATGGCGGCACGCATTGCGGCGCGCATGATGCCACGCGTCACCGCACGCCGTCGCGAAGCTCCATGACGTGCGCTGCTTTCGCTTTCGTCGCACCGACGGTCAGCGTGGGATCGGTGAAGGCGATCGCGCCCAGCGACAGCGCGGTGCGCGCCGCATTGAGCGCCGTGCGCAATTCGCTGATGTGCACCGCCTTGAGGCGCGTCGCGGTGGTGATGGCCGGATCGGTGAAGGTCGCGGCGCTCAGTCCCGCGAATGCGCGCAGTGCGTTGACCGCCGTGCGCACCTCCGTCAGGTGGGTCGCGCGAATCACGGTCACGCCGGCCGCGAGCGGATCGTTCGTGAAGAGCACGGTCGTTGCCGGATCGGGTGCGCTCAACGGGCCGAGGTTTGCGGCGGCGTCGCGTCCCCGGACTTTGTAGAGATACGAGGTGTTCGCCGAGACGGTGCCGTCGATGAAGTTCGCCGACGCCGGTTGGCCGATCAGCGAGTACGCGCCGTTGTTCGTGCTGCGGAACACGTCGTAGCCGACGGCTCCGCTCAACGCGCTCCAGGAGATCGTCACGCTGTTCGTTGCAGTCGCGGTGGCGGCGATGATCGGCGCGACGAGGGTGACGGTATGCGTATGCGGCGGCGACGTGCTGGCACCGTAGTTCGCATCGCCGTTGTAGATCGCTGTAATCGTGTGCGGGCCCGAAGTGAGTGCCGACGTGTTCAGCGACGCGGTACCGCCGGTGAGCGATGCGGTGCCGAGCGTCGTGGAGCCGTCTTTGAACGTGACGTCGCCGGTGGGCGTGCCGGGGGGAGTCGGCGTCACGGTGGCCTGCAGCGTCACCGACGTGCCGGGTGCGGACGGATTCGGCGAGCTCGTGACGATCGTCGCGGTCGCGCCGACGATCACATTCGCCGAGCCGGTGACGGACGCCGTGACGGTGTCGGTCGCAACGACCGAGCGGCTTCCGGCAGTCTGCAGCGTCACGCCGTTCGTGAACGTGCGGACGCCGTTATCGGCCGGAACGAATGTGTAGTCGCCCGGCAGCGTCGCCGAGCCGTCGCTCGACGTGAAGTGAATCGTCCCGGTGTATCCGGTGGCGATATGCGAATTCGCGTCACGCGCAGTGATGGTGACGTTGAAGGGTGTGCCGGCCGGCGCGTTCGCAGGCGCCGTGACGACGAACGACGCAGCGTTTCCTGCGACGAATGCGACTGTAGCCGTATCGGTGATCGCAACGCCGTCGATCGTGCCGGAGATCGTTGCTTCTTCGAGCGCCGTTGAAGAGGTGAGCGTGGCGGTGTACGTGCCGTCGTTGTGATTGACGGGCGTCGACAATGCGCCGGCCGTTGTCGACAGCGCGAGCGCGCCGCCGCCGGTGGTGAGGTTCACGCCGTCGGCGTCTTTGTATTGAACCGTGATCGTGGAAGTCGACGCGCCGTTCGCGACGATGCTGGCCGGAGCCGCCGTAATCGTCGACGTCACGGGCGACGCTCCGACCGTGATGTCGATGGTGCCGACAATCGCGCCGGTCACGGTGTCGGTGGCCGTGACCGTATGGCTACCGAGCGAACGCAGCGTCACATCGAATGCGTACGCGCCTTCTCCCTGCGCGAACGTGTGATCCGCCGGCAGGGTCGCGTTCGGGTCGTTGCTCGTGAAGTGTACGGTTCCGGTGTAGCAGGGGACGAGCGCGTTTGCGCCATCGAGTGGCCGTACCTGAAGCGATGCGGTAGCCGCGGAGATCGATGACGATGGACCGGTGATGCCGAGGTGAGTCGTGCTGGTGGTGCAGAGCGCGTGAAGCTCGTTGCCGGTGGCGGTGGTGTTCGCGGCAAAGTAGAGCAGGTTGCCGATCGCGGCCAGCGATTGCGGCGACGAACCGCCGCTGCCCGGTTCGAGATCGCCGGCGACGAGCGTGCCCGCAGACGTGCCGTCGCTCACCCAGAGCTCATCGCCCACGTACGGATTGCTCGCGCGGAAATAGAGTTTGCCGCCGGCCGCGACGAACGATGTCGGATTCGACGAGCAGGCGCCCGCGCAGATGTCCTTCACGCGCTGTGTTCCACCTTCCGAACCATCCGACTTCCAGAGCTCGACACCGGACATACCGTCGTCTGCAGCGAACAAGAGCGTGCCGCCGATCATGAGCGCGTTTGCCGTCGTGAAAGACGGGACGCCGCTGCCCGCGCCAGCGTGAATGTCTTTCACGAGCGTCGTCCCGCCCTCAGTACCGTTCGTCTTCCACAGCTCTGCGCCGGACGAACCGTCGTTCGCCGCGAAGTATCCACTCACAACGACGCTCACGCCGTCGCCGCCGGCCGCGTTGATGTCCTTCACGCGCACCGTGCCGCCGCTCGTGCCGTCGCTGGTCCAGAGCTCGTCGCTGCTCGTGCCGTCGGCCGTGAAGTACAGCTCGCCCGCGACGTTGCTGAGGTTGCGCGGCGACGACGAGGCGGTGAGCGTGGCGATGTCGCGCACCATCGTCGTCGAGGCGCCGTCGCTGCTCCAGAGCTCGCGGCCGAAATTCGGATCCGTCGCGGCGTAGTAGAGGGTGCCGTCCAGGTCGATCAGTTCCGCGGGCGACGACGATCCTGGATTCGGGTCGCTCACCATCACCGTGCCGGCCTCAGTGCCGTTGCTCGTCCAGAGCTCGAGGCCGTGAGCTCCGTCGTCGGCGGCAAAGAACAACGCGCCGTTCGACTTTGTGAGCGACGACGGATTCGATCCGCCGCTGCCGTTGATGTCCTCGAGGAGCCCCGTACCGGCGAGCGTGCCGGTCGTCGTCCACAACTCGGTGCCGGCGCCGGAGGTGGTCGCGGAGAAGAACGTCAACGTGTTGACGGTCGTGAAACCGGCCGGTGACGAGGACGCGGAATTCGGCTCGAGGTCATCGAGCCGCTGCGTGCCGCCCGTTGTGCCATCGCTGACCCATGGCTCCGCACCGCCAATGGGTTCGTCCGCGCGGAAGATTGCGCGGCCGTCGGGCGTCGCGGTGATCTGCGCCGGCGAGGAGTGGCCGGACGCGTTGATGTTCCTGACGAGATAGGGCGCGATCGCGGTCTGTCCCGGCGGACCGACCGGCGTGATGGTGATTGAAACCGTCGCCGCCGATGACGTGACCGTGCCGTCGTTCACCGTGAACGTGAAACTGTCAGTGCCGCTCTCGGTTGCATTCGGCGTGTAGGTGAGCGCAGGCGCGGTGCCGGTGAGCACGCCCTTCGTCGGCTCCGTGGCCACCACGAACGTCAACGGGTCCGCATCGACATCGGACCCGGTCAGCGTGATCGAGAGCGGTGCGCCTTCGGATGTCGTGACGCTCTGACTGTTCGCGATTGGCGCGTCATTCTGCGGCGTGATGGTCATCGAGACCGTCGCCGCGGATGACGTCGCGGTGCCGTCGTTCACCGTAAACGTAAAACTGTCGTTGCCGTTCGAGTCAGCGTCCGGCGTGTAGGTGACATTCGGCGGCGTCCCGGACAGGTCGCCATTCGTCGGTGAATCGACGATGCTGAACGTGAGCGTGTCGCCGTCGGGATCGGTGCCGGCAAGCGTGATCGATTTCGGCGTGTCTTCGTCGGTCGTCACCGACTGCGGCGTGGCGGACGGCGCGTCGTTCTGCGGCGTGATCGTGATCGAGACCGTCGCCGCGGATGACGTAACCGTGCCGTCGTTGGCGGTGAACGTGAAGCTGTCACTGCCGGTCGTGTTCGCGTCGGGCGTGTAGGTGACGTTCGGCGGAGTGCCCGAGAGATCACCGTTTGCCGGTGAATCGACGATGCTGAATGTGAGCGGTTCGCCGTCCGGATCGGTTCCCGCGAGCGTGATCGGTTTCGGCGTGTCTTCATCGGTCGTCACCGATTGCGGCGTCGCGGACGGCGCGTCATTCTGCGGCGTGACCGTGATCGACACAGTGGCCGCCGCCGACGCGACGGTGCCGTCGTTCACCGTGAACGTGAAGCTGTCGCCGCCGTGGTAATTGGGATCCGCCGTGTAGGTGACATTCGGCGGCATGCCCGAAAGATCGCCGTTCGCCGGCGACGCGACGATGTTGAACGTGAGCGAGTGGCCGTCGACATCGGTGCCGGCGAGCGTGATTGCTTTCGGCGTGTCTTCGTCCGTCGTCACCGATTGCTCAGTGGCGGAAGGCGCGTCGTTCTGCGGCGTGATGGTGATCGACACCGTCGCGGGTAGCGATGTTTCACCGCCGTCGTTCACGGTGAATGTGAAGCTGTCGGCGCCATTCGCATTCGCGTTCGGTTGGTAATGAATGTTCGCGGCGGACTGCCCGGTCGTTCCTGTCGTTGGCGGCGTCACGATCGTGTACGTGAGGGTGTCGCCGTCGACGTCGGTTCCGACGAGCGTGATGTCGAGCGCGACGTCTTCATTCGTGGTGACGGATTGCGGATTCGCCGTCGGCGTGTCGTTCACCGCGAAGACGGTGACGGAGACCGTCGCCGCGGCCGAGGTCGTGGTGCCGTCATTGACGGTGAACGTGAAGCTGTCGGCGCCGAAGTAGTTCTCGTCCGGCGTGTACGTCACATCCGGCGCCGTGCCGGACAGATCGCCGTGATCCGGCGGCGTGGCAATCGCGAACGTCAGCGAGTCGCCGTCCGGATCGGTGCCGGTGAGCGTGATGGGCGTGGGCGTGTCTTCATCGAGCGTCACCAACTGCGCGTCCGCCGTGGGCGGATCGCTGACACCATTGATCGTGATCGACACCGTGGCGATGTTCGAGTTGACGCTGCCGTCGTTTACCGAGAACGTAAAGCTGTCGGCGCCGAATGCATTCGCGTTCGGCGTGTAGGTGAGGTTCGGCGCGGTGCCGCCCAGCACACCTTTCGTCGGATTGCTCTCGACGGAGTACGACAGCGAGTTGCCGTCGACGTCGCTGCCGGCCAGGGTGATGTTCGTGGCCGGGTCTTCCTCCGTCAGCGTCACCGACTGCGCGTTTGCGACCGGCGCGTCGTTGAGCGGATTGATCGTGACGGAAACGGTGGCCGTGTCCTGCGCGCCGAAAGGATCGGTGACGCGGTATGTGAAGCTGTCGCTGCCGTTTGCGTTCGGATGGGGGTTGTAGAAGAGGTTCGGAATGCTTCCGCCGACGGATCCTTTCGAGGGTGCCGAAAGGATCTGCAGATTGAGATTGTCTCCATCGGTGTCGGACGCGTCCGCAGTGAAGAAATGCACCGCGTCTTCATTCGTGGAGATCGACTGATCGTTCGCAACCGGCGCGGCGTTGGGGTCATACCAGAACATCCCGAAAAAACTGCTGCGCAGGTTTCCGGTGAACTGCGGGCCGTTCGATCCCGAAATGTTGTAGACCGATTGAGCCGACACCCACGAACCGTTGTTCGCCTGGCCGCTGATCGTCGCGCGGAATGAGTTGTTGAATTGGTTGATGGGCAGCACCGCGCCGGGGCCGCTCACGCCGACGCTGCTCGCGGTCGTCATGGCCAGCGGCGACCCGGCCAATGTCGTGACGGTGACGGTGAATCGGACGTTGTACGTAGTCGAGGTGCTGGCCGGATTACAGAAGCCGGTGAAGTTCGTGAAGCAGGTGCGCGTGAGATATGGATACGGCGAACTGCCCAGCCACACGGCCACGCCGCCCGGCAGGTTCGACGACGTGGCGTCGAACGTGAGATTCGTTCCGGTCGCGCCGTTGAGCCACAGCCACAACTGCGACGGATCGGGCGCCCAGTAGAGCGACCGGAAGTTGCTCATCATCAGGTTCTGATAAATGAATTGACGCGAGGAGCTGATCTGCTGGCCCGTGCCATTGTCGCCGGTGTCGGAGAAGATGACGCCGCCGGGAGGCGGGTACGTCGGACCGGTGATCGCGGCGCGCGCGTTCATCGCGCACACGACGAGCACGAAAACGCAAGACCGCAATAATGCCCGCCGGGCGTGAATCACAGCTCTCCCTCGATTGAGTGTGCTCAGAGTAGGCTTCGTCCGACACGAAATCAACGGGGCGGAAAGGGAAGACGGGCTGATCCGCGCTCAGTGCAGTGCGCGCAGCGTCTGTTCGAGGGCGCTGATGATGCGTTCGCCGAGGGGTGTGGGGTCGGCGTGCTGGCGAACGATGGCGAGGCTTTTTTCGTTCGTAGCCAGCACCTCGCGCCGGCGTTCGTCGAAGCGCCGCTCCCGCGCGATCGGATGCCCTGACTCCGCGAGCACGCGATGCATCACCGAGACAGGAACGAACGCGTGCAACGCGAGCAGCACGCCGAGGAGCGGACGGAGGTCCGGTCGCACGGGCGATTGCGTCCAGCAAGTCTGTCCGTTGCGCAACACCGGATCGAGCCACGTCGCCACATTCAATTTCGTGTGCTGCGACTCATGCACGATCGCCTCGGCCATCGTCAGCGGGTCGGGATGCAGCGAGAGGTAGGCGATGCCCGGCGCCTCACGGTACGACGCGGAGACGTGTCGCTCGGCGTCGTACCCGACCGGCACGAGCCGGCGCATCACGCGCCGAAATTCGTTGAGCCAGGCCGGCAGCGACTGCGCGATCAGGGCCAGCGCCTCTCGAATCGAGTGCTCCCATTCTTCGATCGCACGGCCGCCGAACGACAACGCGTTGCCGCTCTTGTCGGGATGCGCCTCGATCGCGGCGAGCGGATTGGTGTCGTGCAATGCGAGCTGCACATGGCCGAGGAGTGAAATCGCGGCCTGCTGCGAAGGGCTGCCGTTCCAGACAGCGCCCGACGCGAGCTCGATCGTGATCCCCGCGGGGTTGATGAGAATCGCTCGCGCCGAAGGATCGAATGTGGCTACGCGATCGCCGATGACCAGCTCGCGAAACGGCGCGTCCCACAGAAAGTTTTCGGACGACGTTCCGAGCGCCGCGAGCAGGTTCGGCGCGAAGCTCGGAACCGGCGCACGACTCAGTACGAACGGCAGTACATCCGGAGAGCCGATCGCTTCGATCACCGCATCGGGACGTTCGTGCAGGAGTATTTGCAGCCAATCGCGCAGCGCCGCGACGCGCGCATCCGCCGGCGCGTGGAAGAGCGTGCGGATCGCGAGCAGGTGCACTTTGCGCAGGAGCGCGACGGCCTCGCCCGGCTCGTCGCGAGGGATGGTGAGGAAGCCGGCGTACTGCTGCACGCCTATAATGATGCGCCTCCATGCAACATCGTGATGCTGGCCCCGTGGCGCTTTACAGCAGCCGCTCCGCTGCACACGATTGGCTAACGGGCGTCGAAGGGAGTTGGAAGGAAGCGATGCGCGCCATTCGCGCCGCGCCGGATCGCGAAGTCGAAGTGGCCGTCACGCGTCCCACCGCTCCGCACCTCCCTGAGACCATCGAGCTCGCCGCCCGCCTCCGTGTCCGGCGAGCGACCATTCGCATGCCGCGCTGGTCCGAATTTCGCGCGCTCGATGCAGTGACGCTGCAACCGCGACTGGCATTGGCAGTGCCGTATGTCACCGCGGCCACACGAGTGCCCGGCATCGACGTGACGATCGTCGGATTTCCGGCGTGCATGGTATGGAGTGCGGCAGCAACGCTGCCGCTTTCCGAAGCGGCGGCTACGCTGCCGCACTCCATAGATCGCGTGTTCTGCGCGCGTTGTCCCGGGCCGCACGCCTGCAACGGCGTCGCACGCGAGTACGTGGAGCTGTTCGGCTGGAACGAGCTCGAAAGTGATGGCGAAGAATCGGCGGCCGCTCCACGTGGACCATCCGTCGTTCCCCCTCCGCGTGCAGGACGCGCACCGGCCACGCGCCTCGGCGCGATGCAGAAGCAGTCACAACGCGCGTCCTTGCATGGTGATCCACTCTGGCCCCGCGTCGGAGAACTCGTGCCCGACAGCATCCTCGTGCAGTTCGATCGCGATACGGCGAGCCGCGTCCTCCGTCAGCGGCTGGTGCGCGCCGCGCAGGAAGGAGCACCGCTGCTGCGCATCGCCTCAGAGGCGACGTTCTCGCGCAGTGATTCACCCGATCTGCTTCGCGACGCGGGATCGTTGTCGTTCGCGCGCGTGGAGCTGGCAGGCGACGCGCGCGGCTTGCGCGCGTTCTCGAACGGACAACTCGCAAGACTGCAGTTCGCGACGCGTATCGGCGTACGGGTCTTCGATGAGAGGGACGAACATGAGGCGCGCGAAACATTGCGGCGCGTGACGGAGCTCTCCGGCGTTCCGACGTTCACGTTTGCCGTGCGCAGCGAGGCTCCGCATCGCGCGGAATGGCTGTGGGGCGATCGGCGCTACACGTCGTTCACGCGCAGCGAGTACGACCCGGTCGGAGACACGCCATGACGCAGCTCACCCTCGACGACATGCTCGAGCGCGAGCGGATCGCGAACCGGCGCAAGCACTGGGTGCGCGCGGTCACGGCGTGCAACAGCAAGTGCATCTTCTGTCTCGACAGCCACACGCCGCGCAACGTCATCATCCCCGAGGAGCAGGTGCGCGTGGAGATCGACCGCGGACGGCGCGAGCTCGATGCGGACAAGGTGATCCTGTCGGGCGGCGAGGCGTCGCTGCACCCGGCGTTCGCAAACCTGATTCGTTATGCGAAGGCGGCCGGTTATGACCGCGTCCAGACCGTCACGAACGGTTACAAATTCGCGGAGCGTAGTTTTTACGAGGAATGCGTCGACGCGGGACTGGGCGAGATCACATTCAGCCTGCACGGCGATACACCGGAGCTGCATGACCGGCTGACGCAGACCGAGGGGGCGTTCGAGCGGTTGATGAAAGGGATGATCCGCGCGGTGCGCGATGGACGCGTCATCGTGAATGTCGACGTGGTCATCAACAAGCAGAATGTTGCGGTCCTCGATCGCATCGTCGAGCTCTGCATCAGCGTCGGAGTCACCGAGTTCGATCTGTTGCACGTGATTCCCGAGGCGGCTGCGTTCGAAAATCGGGATGAGCTTTTCTACGATCCGACGGAACACCTGCCGACGCTGCACAAGGTCTTCCGTCTCAATCGACATCCGCGATACGTGATCTGGACGAATCGTTTTCCGATCGCGTTCCTGGAAGGATTGGAAGATCTCATCCAGGATCCGCACAAGATGTTCGACGAGGTGAACGGCAGGCGTTATGCGATCCGCCGCTACCTCGATACCGGTACACCGCTGCATTGCCGGCAGCAGGAGCGGTGCGTGCACTGCTTCGTGGAACCGTTCTGCACGACGATGGATCGGGTGATCGCGGCGCAGAACGAAGAGACGTGGGATGTGTGGTGGGTAGGCCGCGGAGCTCACGACCACGTCCTGCCGTTCGGCGCCCATCTCCTCGGCATCGAGATCGACTCGTTCGATGAACTGCCGGCGGTGCCGTCGTACGTGAAGGTGAAGGATCCGGTCCCTTCACCTGGTGAGGGGGCCGGTTCGCTCTCGCGAACCGATTGCGTGTTCGTTGCCGATACGCCTCAGCATCTCGAAGCGTGGCTGCCCTCCGATGCACAGATCGAGATTCACCTCACGCGCGACACCGCCGCCTGGATGCTCGAACATCGCGACGCGCTGAGCGGCAACGTGCGCATCCATCAGCCGTCGTACGAGCACATGACCACTGCCGCCGCGCGCGATGTTCGCGAGCCGCGCCGTTTCTTCGAGCAGCTCGGCGTGCGCGTGCGCGTGAGCGGCCTGCCGGCGTGCCTCGCGCCCGGGATGGAGTTGCATCCCGGCCTGAGCATCCTGCGCCAGACCATGTTCGACGCGGACAGCGGCCGCATCGACATCCGCGAGCTGGCGCGGCATCACATCACTGACGGTTATCGCGGCAAATCACTGCGGTGCCGCGAGTGCAGTCTCGACGCGCAGTGCGACGGCATTCCGATCAACATGATTCGCGATCAGGGCCTGCGGCTCGCGCAACCGATCGCCGGCGCGAAGAGCACCCAACCGCCGCTGCCGAGGCTCGCGGACGGGAAGCCGCCGGAGAAAACGGCGGCCAGCCTGCCGAACTTTCCGCCGGCACCCGCGTTCACGACGCCCGATCCGCTGCAGGTCATCGCCGACGAACAACGCGCGGCGCGCGCGCGCCGTCGCGATGCGGAGCGGGTCTGATGGCCAACCTCGGCTACCTTCAGCTCACGCGCAACTGCTGGCAGCACTGCCGCTTCTGCAGCAATCCGCCGACCGGGATCGAACTGACGGACGCGGAGATGCGCGCGATGATCGACGAGCTCGTCGACCGCGGCTACGACGGCGTGATCCTCACAGGCGGCGAGCCGACGCTGTCGCCGCTCCTGTTCGCGGCGCTCGAATACAGCGCGCAACGCGGGCTTTACAGCCGCATGATCACGAATGGCCAGCGCCTCGCCGACCGCGCGTTTTTCGCCGAGTGTGTCGCGCGAGGTCTCTCGCACATTCACGTGTCGCTGCACAGCTACCGGCCGGAGGTGCACGACTTCATCACGCAATACCCGAATGCGTGGTCGACGCTCGTCGCGTGTCTCGAAAACGTTCCGGCCATGGGGATCACGGCCGACATCAACACGGTCATCAACGCGTACAACAGCGATCATCTGCACGAGACGGTGATGTGGGTATGCGACCGCTTCCCGTTCATCGGCCACTTCGTCTGGAACAACATGGATCCGGACGGCAACCGCGCCGCGCAGAACCCCGACTGCGTGCCCCGTCATCACGAGTTCCAGGTCTCGCTCGAACTGGCCATGGAGTACCTGCACCGCACCGGCCGCACGTTCCGCGCCGAGCGCGTGCCGCTCTGCTACATGCGCCGCTTCGCATGGGCGTCGACGGAGACGCGCAAGATCGTGAAGGAGGAAGAACGCTGCGTGCGCTTCCTCGATCGCAAGGGGATGACCGATCAGTACGAGTTCCTGCACGGCAAGGGTGCGGCGTGCGATGCGTGTTCGTTCGATCCGATCTGCGCCGGCATGTTCTCGATGGACCGGACGTACGACGAGCGCGAGCTTTCGCCGGTATTCGACGATCCGCTGTCGGTCATCCGCGCCGTCTTGCGCCGCGAGCCGGCCGACGATTTGCTGGCGCGCATCGAGGCGCGGCGCGGCCGGCGCTCGAACGAGCAACCATCGCCCGTCGCGCGCGACGCCGTGCGCACCAGTCCGCTGTTCACGCCCGGTCCGAACGCGGGGATGTCGATGTTCGACGAGCAGTTCCCGCTTTCGCGGTAAGAGGAGTAGGCTAGATGCCGTTCCACGCAACTTGCGGAGGCCTCTGATGCATTCACGAAGGTCACTCCTGGCACGATTCGCCGCCGGCGCCGGCGCGTTGCTCCTTCCTCGCTCTCTCTTCGCGCGACCGGCCACCGATCTCATCGCGCCATTCGGCATCGGAGACACGTTGCCGCTCGGTTGGTCGATCGCATCGATGTCACCGCTCGTGAAAAGCGCTTCAACGCTGACGCTGCAGCATGTCGACGGCCGCAGCGCACAAGTGAGCGTGCGCCGGCGCGGCGCGAATGCGATCGGACTCGCGCAGACAGCGAAGCTCGATCTCGTCCTCCTCAACGGCGGCGCCGGCGTCGCCCGCACCGACGAAGACCTCGGACGCGTGATCCTCGGACTCGCGGCGGTGGTTCGGGAACACGAACATGCAGGTTGATCCGGCCGAGACGCAGCTTCGCTATGCCGTCGGCGATCGCGTAGTCGTGCTGCGCGTCGACGAGACGCTGTATCCGCTCGACGCGATCTACGGTGCGGCGTACATCTTCATCGACCGCTGCTTCGTGCTCCTCAGCCGGCCCGCGGATCAGCAGGTCGACGTGCGGCTGAAGACGAAAGAAGCGGCGACGGAAGCGGAGCTCGAAAAGCTCGCGGGGGAGTTCGCGAACGAGTTGCTGAATCAAGCCCTGCGGCACAAGCTCGCGGTGGCGACGATGCCGATCCGCGAGCAGTACATGTCGCGCGCGTTCTTCGTGCCGCGCGCGGCGCCGCCCACGATCGATGCGATTCTCGCGGAGCTCGATGCCGAGGAGCTCGCCGGTGGAGTCGAGGTGCAGGTGCCATGGAAGCAGCGGTGACGACGCTCCGGTTCTCCGCGTCGCTTTACGCGGAAGCGGCGATCGCCGCGGCGGCCGATGCATACGCGCAGCTGCTGCGCACGTCGGTCGCGCAGGAGAAGAGTGAACTTGCCGTGACGCTGATTCCGCTCGACGGAGTCGAGCTGACCGACGACGTGCTCGATCACTTCGGCAATCAGGTGCTGCACGAGACGATCACACGCCGCCCGCGCTCCGGAGCGACGGGCTCTCAGCCCGTCGGATCGGCTGGACGGGCCGAGAGCCCGTCGCTCCAGCATGACGGTACGCCCGAGATCGCGGCTGACACGCTCGCGTACTTCCGCTTCGGGCAACTCGGCGAGCGCGCCATTCTCTCGAACGACGCCGGCGAGTGGCACCTCATGCCGCAGCCGGAGTTCGACCAGTTCGTGCGTGGACAGTTGCCGGCCGATCACGCGCAGATGCCGATGCTGCGCGCGAAGGGATTTCTGCGCGATGGTTTCGACGCCGACGCGTTCGCCGAGAAGTTCCGGCGCAAGAAGGCATTCGTCGGCCAGGGCCCGCATCTGCACATCGTGCTGACCACGCTGCGCTGCAATCAGAGCTGCCGTTACTGCCACGCCTCGCGCACGTCGATGGACCGGGTCGACACCGACATGACCATGGAGACTGCGAAAGCGGTCGTCGACCTGGCCATGCAGACGACGTCGAATTACGTGAACTTCGAGTTCCAAGGTGGCGAGCCGACGGTGAACTTCCCGGTCCTGCAATACATCGTCGACTACAGCCGCGAGCGCAACCGCACGCTGGGCAAGGTGCTCGAGCACTCGGTCGTCACGAATCTCACGCACATGACCGATGAGAAGGCGGACTGGCTGGTCGACAACAAGGTCATGGTGTGTACGAGCCTCGACGGGCCCGAGGAACTGCACAACTGGAATCGGACGTGGTCTGGTGGCGGTAACGCCTGGGGCGATGTCGTCCGTTGGATCCGCACCCTCAACGAACGTCATATCGCGCGCGGCCACGATCCGCGCTTGTGGCACGTCGATGCGCTGATGACCACGACGCGTCGTACGTTCGATCACTGGAAAGAGATCATCGACCTCTACGTCGATCTCGGCATCCGCAACATCTTCTTCCGCCCGCTCAACCCATACGGCTTCGCGGTGAAATCGTGGAAGACGATCGGCTACTCGGTCGATGAATATCTCGATCTCTACATGCGCGCGCTCGACTACATCATCGAGCTGAATCGGCGGGGAATCGAGATCATGGAAGCGGGAGCGGCGCACTTCCTGGTCAAGCTGCTCACGCCGGACGATCCGAACTTCGCGGACATCCGCTCACCCGCCGGCGCCGGCAGCGGCGTGCTCGCGTACAACTACGACGGGCGCATCTTTCCGTCGGACGAGGCGCGCATGCTCTGGGCCATGGGCGACGACATCTTCGAGCTCGGCCGCGCGGGTGAGAGTACGTACGAGGAGATCGTCACGCATCCGACGGTGCGCTCGATCGCGCTGGCGTCGCTGCAGGACACGCTACCTGCGTGCGCGACGTGCTGGAACAAGCCCTTCTGCGGGATGGATCCCATCGACAACTACATGGTGCACGGCGATCTCTTCGGGCAACGGCCGCTCTCGCCGAACTGCCGCGAGTCGTACAACATCGTCGCGCGGCTCATCGAAAAGCTCGCCGCCGATTCCACCGGCGAGATCGAGAAGATCTTCCGCCGCTGGACCGTGCGACGGCTGCGCAGCGGAGAGCTCGAGGACATGAGGAGCTCAGCATGATTCCACTTCGCAAACGGCGACCGACCGATTTCCTCCGGCCCGATGAGGTCGAGCAGACCGTGCGCACCGCGTCGATCTCGAGCAGTTCGGTCGGCGAGACCGAATTCGCCATGCCGCAGCACGCATCGCACGGGTCGCACGGGTCGCACGGCTCTCACGGTTCCCACGCGTCGCACGGCTCGCACGGCTCGCACGCATCCCACGGCAGTCACTTCAGTTTCTGAGCGCGCGCATGCTGATCCTCATCGTGACGCGGCAGTGCGATCTGCGATGCAGCTACTGCCCGACGGTGAAGGACGGCTGGCCGGTGCTCAGTGCCGATGACGCGATCCGCGCCATCGATCACTACATCGCGATCTGCGGCGGCGGCGAGATCAAACTCTTCGGCGGCGAGCCGCTGCTCGAGCCTGAGATCGTGTCGGCAATCGTCACTGACGCCGCGTCGCGCGCGGAGATCACGCGCATCACGCTGTGCACGAACGGCACGCATCTCACGGGCGATTGGCTCGACCTCCTGCAGCGCACGCCAAAGCTTGCCATCGCACTCTCCATCGATGGAGCGGCCGAGGATCATGACCGGTATCGGCGGACACCGGATCGTGCGCGCGGGTCGTACGACGCGATCGCGCCGCTCCTGCCGCGTTTCACCATCGCGCCGCGCCTGTACGTGACGCAGGTGGTTCCTCCCGGCACCGCACATCGGGCCGCAATCAATTTCCACCATCTCTTCGATCTCGGCTTCCGCCGGTTCAAGATCCTGCCCGCGCTGTACGTGAACTGGTCCGACGCGCAACTCGCCGCGTTGCGCGGCGCGCTGGCGGAGATCGCAGCGGTCATCGTCGGCGAATGGCGCGCCGGGCGTTATGCATACGTGCGGAATCTCTTCAGCCGCTCGACGATGCCCGCGTTCAATCGCGCCATGGTCGTGGACGCCGACGGTGCGATTTTCGCGTCGGATGCGGTGATCACGAACATTTCCTCCGGCATTCGCGAACGATTGCGCGCCGGCGCGATCACGGCGCTGCCGACGCTCGCCGAGCTCGAAGCGACGATGGAGGCGGCTGGGGAGATCGTGGCGTCGCTGTACCCGGAACGCACGCGCCAGTCGACGCATCGCGCGGAACAGGAACTGCGGCGGTTCTGCCGTACGCTCGCGCCGGAGTTCGTCAGCGCTCGAATGTTGCGGACTTCACCCGTCGCGCCGGCTGTCCTTTCGGCGCCGCGAATTGCTCCAACACGTGCTTCGTCGGGCTGACGATCCGCAGCATCACGCTGTGCACCGTGCCTTCCGGATCCGCAGGCAGACGGAACTCCATCGTCTGCTCGTCCGCGTTCCATTCCGCGGGCGCGGTCGTGACCACGCCTGACTTCGGGTCGAGCTCGAGAGCCCAGAACACCGCGTTCGTGCGATCGAAACCGAATAGCGAAAACGCCGCGAGCGCGGCGGGAATGTCGGTCTCCTCGCGGAGTACGGATGAGCCGAGGAAGGGAGCTCGGGTTGCGGTGCCGGTGATGGTTGCGCCGTCTTTCGAGACCGCGACGCGCCATTTGCCTTGCAGCGTTTCGAGAATCTTCGCCGCTTCCGGCGCATCGAGCTTTGGCGGAGGGGCGGCGAGCCTTTCCGCAACCGCGGCCGCGAGCTTGTCGCCGGTGAGCTCCGCTTTCGCCAGCGCGGCCGTCAGCAGCTCCGCTCCGCGCTCGATCGCATCGGTCCGCGGATGATCACCGACATAGAAGATGCGCGATCCCGCGATGCCGTACGTCACGATCTCACTGTTCGCGACGCGCACTCGGACGTAGATCGCGTCGGCGTGCCGCCGAACGCTGGTCACGACGGCGTCCTCTCCGAGTTTCGCGCCTGCTTCGATCGGCCCGAGCCGTTCCTTCGCGCTCGCGGTCAACGCGACCAGAAGGAATACGGCGGAAACGATTCGCGCGCGCACTCGTTACCTGCCGAATTTCATCCAGAGCACCAGACCATGCACCGCGATCACGAAGACCGGGATGATCAGCGCAAACATCGCGGCGACCGGACGCCCGCGCAGATCGCCGTTGCTCTCGAGCTCCGGACGCGCCGGCGCCTCATCGAGCACGTATGCGCGTGACGGATCGTTCGGATCGTACAGCAGCGGTTCGGTTGATTCGTCTTCGAGGCGCGCGGTGTCGCTGGTGCGCGCTTTCGCGATGTTGCGGCGGCCGTCGCGCGAGGTGAACTCGAACTGCAGCTCGAAGACGCGGCGGTCGTTGATGGTCATGTTCGTCGGCTCTTTGCCGATCAGCTTTCCCTGCGCGAGCATCCCTTCGCGCAGGAGGCGATTGCGCTTGAAGGCGGTGCGCGTCGCAGGGATGAGCAACACGAGGCCGATCAGCGGAAAGATGTTCACCAGTGCGACGGCCGGCCCGAAGATCGCGCGGCGCATGCCTTCGATGCGCGAGCGATGCGGGTCGTCTTCATCGTATTCGACCGTGACCTCCTCGCCCGCCGTCACTTCGTCGCCGCTGCTGTACGCCGTGCCGCGATACGTCTGGCCCGCGACCGAGAACTCGTAATGATTGGCCTTCACGTTGACGTCGTTGACCGAAGCGCCGGTGCTCTCGACGCTGGTCACCTTCCCGTCCGCCATCGCGATCGAGCCGCGGAACGTCGCGAACGAAAAGTCCGCGTTGAGCGTGAAGACCCAGAAGAAGATCATCCCGAACCCGAACACGAGCCAGCCCACCTGCGACAGCCCGTTGAAGAAGTTCACGACCTGCAGCGAGAGCGGAACGCGGCGCGGGGCGGGGGCGAGCGTGATTTGCATGGCGTGAATATAACGCCGTGGGGCCAGCCTGGAGCGACGGGCTGAGAGTCGTCGCTCCAGAGTCCGTCCGGTTCCCTTTCGCGCTGCGTCCCCGTCTAATACCCACCATGCGGAAGATCTCGCTCCTCATTTTTGTCGCGCTCGTCACGTTGCTCGCCGCTGCGGGGGCCGTCCCGCCGCAGGAGGGGCCACGGGCGTACGACGCGATGCGCGTCGAGGCCGAGAAGCATTACGCGGAGAAATCGTTTGCGCGCGCGAATGCGATTTACGCCGAAGCAGCCAGGCTCCAGCTCAGCGAAGACGAAAAACGCTGGGTGACGTTCCGCATCGCCGACACGGCCTGGCGCGCGGACGCCGCCGCTCCTGACAACGACCCCACCAAACGCGACGCTGCGCGCACCACACTCGAAACCCTCGCGCGCGTCGAACCACGCGACCGCGTCCGCGCCGAAGCGAACGAATCCCTCGGCGACTACTACAACACCCATCCGTGGGTCCGGCAGCCGTACCAGTCGCAGCGGTTTTACGTGGAGGCGCTGGACTGGTGGGCGGGCAGTGACGACCTCACATATGCGCGCAAGCGTTACCTCGCGATGGTCTGGAAGATGGCGGATACGCGCTACGGCATGACCGCGCCGCGCCACGTGGTCGTCAACGCGGTGAAGATCGCCGAGAGCACCGACGATCGCGCTCGTGCGCGGTACCTGCTCGCGCAAAGCTACCTGACCGAGGGTACTCCGTCCGGACGCGAGCGCGCGTTCGAGCTCTTCGCGGAAGTCGTTGCGATGGGCAGGCAGACGGACTGGTACGACGACGCGCTGTACCAGTGGGCCGCGCATCTCGTCGACGACTATCCGAAAGCGCTCCGGCTCTTCCGCCGCCTCGTTTCAGAGTTCGCGCAGTCGGAGAGCGAGTGGGTCGACAACGCGCGTAACGCCATCGACGAGATCACGAACGTCGCCGTGACCGTCGGCAGCGGCGACACGTTTCTCCCGGATTCCGAACAGGAAATCCTGCTCGGATGGCGCAACACGAAACAGATCGAGCTGACGTTGTACGCGATCGACCTTACGCGCGACGCGAAGTGGAACGAGCGCAAAGGATGGATCGAAGCGATCGCATTCGAAGGCCGTAGTCCCGCGAGGCGCTGGACGTACGAGACGAACGACACGGGCGATCACCGGCCGGGCAGCACCACGCTCGAGATCACGCCGAAGCTCGCCACCGGCGCGTACGTGCTCACCGCGCGCGCCGGCAGCGCATCCAATCGCACACTGATTCTCGTCACCGACGCGCACATCCTCGTGCACTCGGTGGGCGGGCGCGCGCACGTGTTCGTCTCCGACGTCGAGACCGGCAAGCCGATCGCCGGCGCGACGGTGCGCGTCACGGGCAACGGCCGGCGTGCGATTGACGTGACGGGAAAGACGAACGCCGAAGGCCTCGCGGACGTCGCGCTGGGCGAGGGCGGCTCGCTCCTCTTCACCGCGGCCGCCGGGGCGCGACAGGCGTATCACCCGACGTGGTCCTACGGCCGTTCAAACGACGGGAGGGAACGGCACTGGCGCATTTACGCATTCACGGATCGACCCGCCTATCGCCCCGATGAAACGATGTATTGGAAGATCCTCGCGCGCGTGCGCGACGACGACCGGTGGGAAACGCCGGCCGGTGAATCGCTGGCGTACGAGATCGTCGGACCGCGCGGCGAGAAGGTGTCGAGCGGCACCGCGAAGCTGAACGCGTTCGGCAGTTTCTGGTCCGAGCTCGCGCTCACGCCGTCGATGGCGCTGGGCCCCTACACCATCAACTTCAAATCCGGCGATCGTCAGGCCGCGAGCGCGCAGTTGTTCCGCCTCGAGGAGTACAAGCTCCCCGAGTTCTCGGTCGCCGTCGCCACTCCCGAAGGCACGCAATACCGCCTCGGTGACACGATCGAAGCCACCATCGACGCGGCGTACTACTTCGGCGGCCCGGTTGCGAATGCCGAAGTCGAGGCAGTCGTGTATCAGCAGCCGTTCGTGCGCTATTGGAATCCGTGGCGCGTGTACGACTGGTACTGGCACGACTTCATGCCGCGCATGCCGGAGTCGGTGATGACGCGCGAGACCCTGCGCACTGATGCGACCGGCCGCGCGATCCTGCGCATTCCGACGCCGCGCGACGGCAATGACATGAGCTATCGCATCGAAGCGCGCGTGGTCGACGCCTCGCGCCGCGAAGTGCGCGGTGAAGGGAGCGTGCGCGTGACGCGGCAGCGCTACACCGTCATGGCGTTTCCGGAGCACTTCATCCATCGCCCCGGCGATCCGGTGTCGGTCAAGTTCCGCGCCGTCGATGCGAATGAGAAGCCGGTGCGCACGACCGGCACCGTCGTCGTGACGAAGCGCCGCTGGAAAGACCGCAGGTACATCGACGAAGAAGTGATGACCACGAAGCTCGACACGGACGTCGACGGCGAAGCCACGTTGACGTTCACGCCGAAGACCGTCGGCTATTACTCGGTGAAGTGGACCAGTCCGGACGGCGAAGGCAACCGCGTGCGAGACATCGTGACCGCGGAGACGACGGTGTGGGTCGCGGATCGCAACACGACCGACATCGGCTACTACCAGACCGGCGGCGTGCAGCTCATCATCGACAAAGAGGCCCTGCGCTCCGGCGAGACCGCGAACGTGATCGTGGTAACGCCGTCCAGCGGGCGGTGGGTGATGTTCACCTCGTCCGCGACGACGATTCACAACACGCAGATCCTGCATCTCGACGGCACCGCGAAGCTCGTGCAGTTCCCGATCGACGATCGTCACGTGCCGAACTTCTTCCTCACCGCCTCGTCCGTGTTCGATCGTCAGCTCGCGACCGACTCGGAGCGCGTGGTCGTGCCGCCGGTCGAGCATTTCCTCACGGTCGAGGTGAAGTCCGATCGCGAGCAGTACGAGCCCCGGCAGGAAGGGACGCTGACCATCACCACGCGTGACGTCGACGGCAAGCCGGTGCCGGCGGAAGTGGCGGTGTCGCTGTCGGATGAAGCGGTGACGGCGATTCAGGCCGATCTCGCCGGCGATCCGCGGCGCTTCTTCTTCGGCGATTCGCACGGGCAGCACCTGGTCGTGTCGGGCAGCGCGCAGAACCAGCGATACCGGCGTCTTTCCGAAGAAAAGGCAGTCGAAGAAAGAGAGGCGAAGGAGCAGGATGGTGCGGTCGGTGCGCGCGTGAGACGGGAACGCGGCGATCTCGCGGCGACCGCCGCCGGCTATGCGGTCGGTGCCGTTTCGGAGTCGATCACGGTAACTTCCATGGCTCCGCAAATGGCCCCGCCTCCGCCTCCGGCTGTCGCGGCCCCAGTGGCGCCGCCCTCGCCCGAGGTTGCGAACATGAAGATGGCGGTGGGGATGGTCGGTGGTGCAGCAAGTGCGCCGAACATGGAAGTGCAGGTGCGCAGCGATTTCCGGTCGACCGCGCTCTGGAAACCGGATGTGGTCACGGACGCGAACGGCACGGCAACCGTGAAGGTGAAGTTCCCCGAGGCGTTGACGACGTGGAGGGCGACGGCGCGCGCGGCGACGAGCGGGTCGTCGTTCGGCATGGGCAGCTCGACGTCGCGCACGAATCTGCCGCTGCTCGTGCGGCTGCAGGGGCCGCGATTCTTCGTCGTCGGCGATCGCGCCACGATCTCCGGCGTCATCAACAACAACACCGATGAAGCGATCACGGTCACGCCGGCGCTCGAAGCGGAAGGCCTGACCGTGAACGGCACCGTGCAACCGTTGCGCGTCGAAGCACACAGCGACGCGCGTGCGGATTGGATCGTCACCGCGGAACGTCCCGGCACGGCGAAGCTGCGCGTAACCGCGCGCGGCGCGCGTCACGGCGACGCGATGGAGAAATCGTTCGTCGTGTACGAGCACGGCATCGACAAGCTCATCGCGCGCTCCGGAAAGATGCGCGGCGATGAAACAGTGGTCCGTCTCGAGCTGCCGCGCGAGCGCCGCGCGACCGACCTCACGGTGCAGATCGCGCCGAGTCTCGCGACCACGATGCTCGACGCGCTGCCATACCTCATCGAGTTTCCGTACGGCTGCACCGAGCAGACCATGAGCCGCTTCCTGCCGGCCGTGGTCGTCGCGCGCACCCTCACGAAGCTCGGCCTCGATCCGAATGAGCGCATTCCGAAGAAGAACCTCGACGCTGTCACGGCCGCCGGCATGGCGCGGCTGTACGACATGCAACATGGCGACGGCGGCTGGGGCTGGTGGAAGGAAGGCTCGAGCGACGACTTCATGACCGCGTACGTCGTGTGGGGCTTCGCGCTCTCGCGGGAAGCAGGGCTGCGCGTCGATACCGGCGCTGTGAATCGTGGCGCGACATGGCTGCAGAGCCGGCTTGCCGAGCGTCGCCGCGATCCGAACGATCAGGCGTGGATGCTTCACGCGCTCGCGGCGTGGAACGGCTCGAAATCGAGTGCGGCGGAACGGACCGCGTACGACAACATCTGGACGAATCGCGAGAAGCTCTCCGCATTCGGCCGCGCGTTGCTCGCGCTCATTGCGCACCGCTACGCCGATACCGAACGCACGGCGATCCTCGTGCGCAATCTCGAGGACGGCGTGAAGCTCGAGCGCGCGGTGGACGATGAAGCGGAGTCGCTCGGCACCGCGCATTGGGGCTCGTCGCAGCGCTTCTGGTGGCGCTGGCACGAAGGTCCGGTCGAGACCACCGCGTTCGTGTTGCGCGCGCTGGTGAACATCGACCCGAAGCATCGCCTCGTGGAACCGGCCATGAACTGGCTGGTGAAGAACCGTCGCGGCGCGCAATGGAACAACACGCGCGACACGGCGGTGTCACTGCTCGCGCTCAATGACTATCTCGAGCGGAGCGGCGAATTGCGCGGCAATGTCACGTACGAGCTCATGGTGAACGGGAAGGTCATCGCCACGAAGAGCATCACGGCCGCGGAGGTGCTGCGCGCGCCGAGCCGCTTCTCGATCGACGACGCGGTGTTGCGCGAGACGACACAGGAGATTCGTATCCGCCGCACGAGTGGCACCGCGCCGTTGTATTTCGCGGCCGAGGGCCGGTTCGTGTCGCTGGAGGAGCCGGTGAAGGCGGCCGGGAACGAGATTTACGTGCGCCGCGAGTACTTCCGCCTGCGCGAGCGGCCGACGCTGCTCAAGGGCGTCTTGTACGACAAGGTCCCGCTGCGCGACGGCGAGTCGATCAAGAGCGGCGAACGTCTCGAGGTGTTGGTGACGGTCGACTCGAAGAATGACTACAGCTACCTGATGTTCGAGGATCTGAAGCCGGGCGGATTCGAGGCCGTTGCGCTGCAGAGCGGCCAGCCGCTGTATGCGACGCAGTCGAAGACGCGCGCGTCGACGTATGTGTATCAGGAACTGCGCGACCGCAAGGTGGCGATGTTCATCGACCACCTCGCGCAGGGCGTGTGGGAGATCCGCTATACGCTCCGCGCCGAAACCCCGGGCCATTTCCACGCCCTCCCGCTCCTCGGCCAGGCGATGTACGTGCCCGAGGTGAAGGCCAACGGCGACGAGGTGCGGGTGGTGGTGGGGGAGAGATAAAGGGCGCCATCTGGGTTTACGATTGCGCGACGATGAAGAGTGCTTTCTTGATGATCCTTTGTGCGGCCGCCGTGTCGTGCACGCACACGCCGCCCTCGTCAACCCCATTCACGCTCACCAGCTCCACCTTCGCCGAAGGTGAAACATGGCCCGATCGCACCATGCTGAACGCGCTCGATTGCACCGGCCCGAACATCTCTCCGGCGCTCGAGTGGCGCAACGCGCCGGCAGGAACGCAGAGCTTCGCGATGGTGCTCGATGACTATGAAGCGCGCGGCGGCGACGGCTTCGTGCACTGGGCCGCGTACAACATCCCGGCGCACGTGACGTCAATTCCGGAAAACGCGGGTGCGAGCGATCCTGAGCTCGAGGGCGGCGGCCGCAACGCGTACAACGATTTCCTCAAGCGCAGCTACGGCGGTCCGTGTCCGCCCGAAGGTCCGCCGCACAAGTATCGCTTCACGGTCTACGCGCTCGACATGCCCTCGATCGACGACGCCGGCACGCCGATGACGTGGCGCAAGCTCCGCTTCATCATCAAAGGGCACGTGCTCGCGCAAGCGTCGCTCACGGGACTACGCGGGCGTTAGTGCCCCTCATCCGGCCTTCGGCCACCTTCTCCCCGCGCGGCGGGGAGAAGGCGACATAGGCGCCTTCCCCTTGTAACCTTCTCCCCTCCGCGAGGGGAGAAGGTGCCCGAAGGGCGGATGAGGGGTTCAACACCGCGTCACCGTCACGAGCGTCACGTCATCATTCGTGACGTCGAGCTCGCGGTGAATCGCGTTCGCCGACGCGCCCACGCGGCGCACGATCCGGCGCAGGCCGCACACGCCGAGCTCCGCGCCGTCGCGCGTCGACTCGGTCACGCCGTCGCTGTAGAGCACGAGCGACTCGCCCGGCTCGAGATGTGTTTCGTACGAGCGCCACGAAGCCTTCAGGAGAATGCCCAGGAGCGGACCGGTGGAGGCGATCTCCTCGATGGTGCCGTCGCGCCGCACGACCAGCGGCGGGCAGTGACCTCCATTCGCGATCGTGAGGCGGCCATCATCGCGCAGGTGCGCGACCACCGCGGTGGCGAAGCGATTCTTCGGCATCAGCGGCAGCAGGAACTCGTGCAGACGCTGCATCGTGCGCGACGGATCGCACGCCGTCTCCGCGCACGCGATGATGCGCTCCTCGAGCTCCTCCTGGATCATCGCCATCACCACTGCGGCGGGCAGTCCCTTGCCGGCAACGTCGCCGTGCGCAATCCACAAGCGATCCTCCGCGCGATGCGTCACGTAGAAGTCGCCCGTGAACGTGCGCGCGGGACGCGAGACCGCCTCGATCCGTGCGGGCGTCAGGCTGCGAACGGCTGGCAATGCAGACATGGGCGGAATCCTTTCTCCTTCGCCTGGTCTGCTCCCCGAAAAGGGACGCGGTTTTCCTCGCGGATACGTTTCGCGTCGCGGCAGGTGGGGAAGCAGACGATCTTCGTGGTGCGCGAGCCGATGTAGCGGACGCCGGTTTTCGACAACTGCTCGAGTGCGTCGACGTCGACGCCTTCGCGCCGCAGCAGCTCCCGTTTCATCGGACTGCCGAACGCGTAGTTGCCGACGCCGCCCGCGGCCGGCACGACGCGATGACACGGCACCACCAGAGGCACGGCGTTCTTCGCGAGGATGTTGCCGACGGCGCGCACCGCACGCGGACGGCCGATCTGACGAGCCACCCATTCGTACGTCCGCACTTCGCCGCGCGGGATCTTCGGCAGCAGGCCGAGGACGTCGCGTTCGAGGTCGGAGAGGTCGTCGCTCCAGTCGACGCGCGGCTTGTCGACGCCCGCTCCTTCCAGCGCGGACACGACCTGCTTGCGCAGCGCGTCGGGCAGCGTTCCTGATTTGAGGCAGCGGTTGTAACGCTTCGCGTGTGCGGCCGAAAAGTCTTCGTACGAGCCGCTCAGCACAAGCCGCAGGCCCTGATTCGAGAACGCCACCCAGACATCGTCGACACGATCGTACGAATCGGCAATCTCGTCTTTGCAGGAGCGAGGCGGAACGGCGACGAGCGACTTCACCTGCGTCGCGAGCATGCCGACGTCGGTCAGCGACTCGTCGCAACTGCGGCAGGTCTTGAGGTGCTCGTGCACCGAGCCCTGCTCGTCGGGCGGAAGCTCGCCGGTGCGCAAGGCATCGACGCGAGTGAGGACAGATCTACACCGCATGGGTCACACCTCTCTTTTCGAGCGCGTCGCGCAGGAGCTTGAGCGACCGGAACACTTTCCCCCGCAACGACGCCTCGGATGTGCCGACCGTCTTGGCAATGTCGGCGTACGACATCTCTTCCATGAAACGGAGCACGATCAACTCGCGTGCGTCGAGCGGCAGGCCGGACATCGCGTGTCGGAGCAGCTCCGCGTCCTCCTTCCGCTCGAGCTCCGAGCCGTGCTCGCGCACGAACGGGCCGATGCGGCCGTCGTCGAATGACTCGAGCGGCTGCTCGAGCGCACGCGTCTTCGAACGACGCTTGTTGAAGCAGAGGTTGCGGACGGTCTTGAACAGCCACGGCCGTAACGCGAGCGCCGCACATCGCGCCTCGTCGTACTGGCGGGTGAGCGCTCGATGTGCGCGCAGGATCGCGTCCTGGACCACCTCCTGCGCATCGAACGTGTTTTGCAGGATCCCGTACGCGTAGCCGTAAAGCGCAGGCTCGAACCGATCGATGAGCCGCTCGAGCGCCCCCGGCTCGGACCGGTGTACGGCCACGGCGAGGTTCTCCTCCGCGGGCTCCATGCGTCGTGCGGCCTCGCCGCCGGTCCACGAGTTCTTCATGATCATAAGAACACCTCGTGTGGGGGGTTCGTTCGCGGCTTTATCGAGTCTCAGAGTCGCAGAGTCTCAGAGTCTCAGAGGGGATTTAGCGCTGACGACCCTCTGAGGCCCTCAGACTCTGCGACTCTGAAACTCTACCCCGCTCCTGCTATCGTCCGGTCGATGTCCGTTCTCCTCTCCGCCGAATCACTGACGAAGTCCTTCACCTCGCGGCCTCTCTTCGAGGGGTTGTCGTTCACCGTTTCCGAAGGCGATCACGTCGGCCTGGTCGGTCCGAACGGCTCCGGCAAATCGACGTTGCTCAAGATCCTCGCGGGCGTCGAGCAAGCCGACTCCGGCACGCGCGCAATCCGCAAAGGCGTGCGCGTCGGCTACGTGTCGCAGGATCCGGTGTTCGCTCCCGGAAAGACTGTCGAGGAAGTGTTGCTCGATGCATTGCGCGACGACGTCACGCTCGACGAGCACGAGAAGTTCGGTCGCGTGTCCATCGCCCTCGGCAAGACCGGCTTCATGGAGCGCGACGCACGCAGCGAGACGCTCTCCGGCGGCTGGCGTAAACGCCTGGCGATCGCGCAGCAGCTCGTGCGCGAGCCCGACATCCTGCTGCTCGACGAGCCGACGAACCATCTCGACGTCGAAGCGATCCTGTGGCTCGAATCAATGCTGAAAAGCGAGCCCGAAGCGTTCGTGGTCGTCAGTCACGATCGCTACTTCCTCGAGAACATCACCAAACGCATGCTCGAGCTCAATCGCGCGTATCCATCGGGACTGCTGCAGACCTCGGGCACGTACAGTGACCTGCTCGAAAAACGCGACGAAGTCCTGCGCAACGAGGCCGCGTATCAGGAGACGCTTGCGAACCTGGTGCGCCGCGAGATGGAGTGGCTGCGCCGCGGCCCGAAGGCGCGCACGACCAAAGCGAAGGCGCGCATTCAGAACGCGGAGCGGTTGATCGACGAGCTGGATGAAGGCCGCGATCGCGCGATGACGTTCAACGCCGACATCGAGTTCACGGCATCGCAGCGAAAGACGAAGCGCCTCTGGTCCGCGCGCGGACTGCGCAAGCGGATGGGGGAGCGGCCGATCGTCGACAATCTCGACATCCTGCTCTCTCCCGGCTCCCGCCTCGGCATCCTCGGCCCGAACGGATCGGGCAAGACCACGCTGCTGCGGATGATCATCGGAGAGCTGCAGCCGGATGCGGGCACGATCGAACAGGCCGATGGATTGCGCGTCGTCTACTTCGAGCAGAACCGCGAGAGTCTCGATCCGAACATCACGCTCAAGCGCGCGCTCGCTCCGGAAGGGGACACGGTCGTCTACCGCGATCGCGCCATTCACGTCGTCGCGTGGGCCAAGCGCTTTCTCTTCCGCACGGAGCAGCTCGAGACCGCGGTGTCGCGTTTATCAGGTGGTGAAAAAGCGCGCATTGTGCTCGCGCGCCTGATGCTGAAACCGGCCGATCTGCTGGTGATGGACGAACCGACGAACGATCTCGACATCCCGACGCTCGACGTGCTCGAAGAGTCGTTGCTCGAGTTTCCCGGTGCGCTCGTACTGGTCACCCACGACCGCTACCTGCTCGATCGCGTAGCCACGCGCATCCTCGCGCTCGACGGCAAAGGCGGCGCCGAATATTTTGCCGACCTCGCGCAATGGGAAGCGTCGCGGACGGAAAAATCACAGCGCGAAAAAATACCAGCCAGCGAAAAGACATCGCCGAAATCCAAACGCCTGTCCTACATCGAGCAGCGCGAATTCGACGCGATGGAAGCGACGGTGCTGGCGGCCGAAGAACGATTGGCGACTGCGAAGCAGCGCGCCGAGGATCCGTCGATCGCGGCGGACGCAAACGCGTTGCAGACGCGCTATGCGGAGCTCAGCGCGGCACAGGCGGAAGTTGACCGCCTGTACGCGCGTTGGGCCGAGTTAGAAGCGAAGCTGACTGGAGCGACGGGCTCTTAGCCCGTCGACACGAGAATCGACGGGCTGAGAGCCCGTCGCTCCAGAATTACGCCCGTCGCCGTTCGCGATACTGCGGGCGCGATGCCGGACGCGCCATCGGCGCGGGATGAAACGCGCGCAAGGGCGCGGACTCCGTGTAATCGAAGCCTTCGGCGCGTTTGCGCGGCACGCTCTTCTTCGTCATCCGTTCGACATCGCGCACCGATGACTCGTCCTCGGGCGTGACGAAGCTGATCGCGTCGCCGATCGCCTGCGCGCGGCCGGTGCGGCCGATGCGATGGACGTAGTCCTCGGGATGCATCGGAAAGTCGAAGTTGATGACGTGCGAGATGCCTTCGACGTCGATGCCGCGCGAGGCGATGTCGGTCGCGACCAGCACGCGGCACTTGCCGCTCTTGAACGCGTCGAGTGCCTGCGTGCGCTGGGCCTGGCTGCGGTTCGAGTGAATCGTGGCCGCCTTGATGTTCGCCTGCGTCAGCTTGCGCGCGATCTTGTCTGCGCCGTGTTTGGTGCGCGAGAAGATGAGCACGGAGTCGAGCGACTGATCGCGCAGCAGGTGCACGAGCAGGTCGACCTTGCGGCTCTTCGCGACGGGATACAGAAGCTGCGTGACCGAGTCCGCGGGATTGGAGCGGCGGCCGATCTCGACCGTCTCCGGATTGCGCAAAAACTCCGCGGTGACTTTCTCGATGTCCTTCGACAGCGTCGCGGAGAAGAGCAGCGTCTGGCGCTCGCGCGGCAGAGCGTTCACGACACGGCGGATCTGCGGGAGGAAGCCCATGTCGAGCATGCGGTCGGCTTCGTCGAGCACGGCCACTTCGACGCCGTGCAGCGAGACATGACGCCCGCCCATCAGGTCGATGAGGCGGCCGGGAGTGGCGACCACGATGTCGACGCCACGGCGCAGAGCATCGATCTGCGGACGTTCGCCGACGCCGCCGAAGATCGTGGCGCAACGGATGCGCATCGTCTTGCCGAGGGCGCGGACGTTCTCGTCGATCTGGGCGGCGAGCTCGCGCGTGGGTGCGACGATGAGCGCGCGCGGATGGCGAGCGGGAGCGGATTTCGAGAGACGCTCCAGGATTGGCAGGACGAACGCGGCCGTCTTGCCGGTGCCGGTCTGCGCGATCCCGATCAGGTCGCGCCCGGCCAGAACGGGCGGAATGGCCGCCGTCTGAATCGGTGTCGGCACGGTGTAGCCGACGTCAGTGATGGATTGCAAAAGCTTCGGACCGAGTCCGAGTGTGTTAAATGACATGCGGGTCGGACAACGAGACATGGCGGACGATTATTCTCGACAGGTCAGAAACTTACGCGCAGGTGGCTCGCCGTTTGTAACTTCGCGTGCGCACTCGTCTGGCTGCCGTCCTCATCGTTGTCGTCTTCTTCGCCTGCACGACTGACCGGACGCGCCGCGGCTATCTACGCGAGAACGCCGCGCGATTCACCGAGCCGCCGGCAAGACCGGTGATCGTCGTGCCAGGCTTCGGCGTGAGCCGTCTCTTCGATCCCGTGACCGGCCGCTTCGTCTGGGGCACTGCGCACGCGATGGTGCAGCGGCGCTACGCGGACGATCTCGAGTTGGACGCGACCGATCGGCTCGTGCCGCGAGGATTTGTTGGATCGCGTGGGCCGATCAATATCGCGTGGCAACTCACAGAAGCGCTGCGAAAGTACGGCGGGTATACGCGCGATCGCGATCTGTATGCGTTCGCGTACGACTGGCGGCGCAGCGCGCGCGACAATGCAAATGAGCTTGCGAAGTTCATCGAGAACGTGCGGCGCGCGCATGGCGGGACGAAGGTCGATCTCGTTACCCACTCGGCCGGCGCGCTGGTGGGACTCGCGTACGTGAAGCTCGTCGCGCGTGACGATGTCGAGCATCTGGTGCTGATCGCGCCGACGCGGCGCGGCGTCGCGGACGCGTTCCGTCTGCTCGTACGCGGTGAGCAATTTCTCCGGCGTTCGTTCACGCCGGCGATGGCAGCGACGTGGCCGAGCGTGTACGAGCTGCTGCCGGAGGACGAGAAGTTTGTCATCGATGCGCATGGCAACGCGGTCCCCATCTGGAGCGACGGGCTCTCAGCCCGGCGGGATCGCGCCAGGAAACGACGGGCTGAGAGCCCGTCGCTCCAGATGGCCGCGCGACGCTTTCGCGATGAGCTGCGCGACTCGCCGCTTCCGGCGGATGTGCAGATGACGATCATCGCCGGCGACTGCGTTCCCACGACGCGACGCGTGCTCGCGCGCGACGATGGCACCTACGCGTTTTATCGCGAGGAGCTGCGTGAGAACGAACGCGCACTCGAATCGGCGATGTTCGAGCCAGGCGACGGCACGGTGCCGGTCAGCAGCGCAACCGCCGGCGAAGACGCGTTGCTGTTCTGCGATGGTCATCAGGGAATCGCGAGCGATCCGAACGTGCATCGCGCGCTGATCCGCGTCCTGCGAACTGCTACTCTTCGGCGATGAAGCGAACCGCGCTCTGGTTCCTCCTCATCGCAATGACCATCGAAGCCAAGCCCCGCGCCCGCGACCTCGGCATCCCGTTCGACGGCACGCCCGGAGGCCTCAACGCGATCACCGACGTCGCCGGCGTCGAGGTCGGCCACGTCACGTTGATCTCCGGCAGCGGCAAACAGGCGGTGCGCACCGGCGTCACGTCGATCTTCCCGCGCGGCAAAGCGTCGAATCGCCGCGTGTTCGCGTCGTGGTTCACGCTCAACGGCAACGGCGAGATGACCGGCACTACCTGGCTCAAGGAATCCGGTCTCCTCGGCACTCCGATTCTGATCACCAACACGCACAGCGTGGGCGTCGTGCGCGACGCGGTCATCGAATGGAACACGCGCCGTCCGTCAATGACGGAAGGGTACTCGGGCGATTTCAGCCTGCCGCTCGTCGCCGAAACGTGGGACGGATTTCTGAACGACATCAACGGCTTTCACGTGAAGAAGGAGCATGTGTTTCAGGTGCTCGAGAACGCCGCGGGCGGCGCGGTCGCGGAGGGCAACGTCGGCGGAGGCACCGGTATGGTCGCGCATCAGTTCAAGGGCGGCATCGGCACGTCGTCGCGCGTGCTGCGTCCGGAGAACGGCGGCTACACCGTCGGCGTGCTGGTGCAGGCGAACTACGGGCGCCGCGATCTGCTGCGCATCGCCGGCGTCCCGGTTGGAAAAGAGATCGCCGATCTGCTGCCGTCGCGTGGACAAAACGCCGATGGCGCAGGCTCGATCATCATCGTGGTCGCGACGGACGCGCCGCTGCTGCCGCATCAACTCGAGCGCATCATCAAGCGCGCATCGCTTGGTCTCGGCGTCGTCGGCGGACGCGGCGAAGATTCGTCCGGCGACATCTTCGTCGCGTTCTCGACCGCGAATCCGGAGGCAGCGATGACGGAGGGAGTGGCGAAGCTGGAGATGCTGCCGAACGAGCGCATCAATCCTTTGTTCCGTGCCACGGTCGACGCGACCGAGGAAGCGATCATCAACGCGATGGTGGCCGCGGAAACGATGGAAGGGCTCAACGGCAACAAGGTCTTCGCGATCCCGCACGACCGGCTGCGCGCGGCGCTGAAAAAGTACAACCGGCTAGGCGAGTGACATGAGGTGCTCGGCGAAGACTTCGTTGAACAGCGCACCGGGGCGGCGCTCGCGAATCTGTTCCACGACTTTCGGGCCCGGCATCCCCAGCTTGTGCAGGATGCGGCCGGCGACCAGCGCGGAACGGTTGTAGCCCATGCCGCAGTGCGAGAGCACGCGATGTCCGTTCTCGATGAGGTGCGCGCCGAGACTGGCGATTGCGGTGAGCTTGTCGAGATTGGGCAGGTCTTCGTCGTAGATCGGAAAGTAGACGTAGAGGCAGCCGTTCGGATGCGTGGGGATGCATTCGTCGAGACCGCCCTCCATGTCCAGCACGGTGTCGATGCCGTACGACGTGATGATGTCCCAGTCATGAATGACCGGCGAGATGAACAACATGCCGGCGTCATCGACCGGATGGAGTTTGGTGAGGTCGAGCAGCACTGGGGAAGGATAAACCAGTACCTCGGAGTACCTCGGGTACCTCGGAGGGGATCAGAGCCGGTGATGCTTTTCCCCTCCGAGGAACTCCGAGGTACCCGAGGTACTCCGAGGTACTCGTCTACGCGTGCACGCCCGGCGCTTCGCGGCCGGTCTTCTCGACGTACTCCACATACGACCCGCCGTACAGCAGCGGCCGATCGTGTTCATCGCCCGCGAGCTCGAGCACGCGATTGGCGAGGCCGCGCAGGAATGTGCGGTCGTGTGACACGAACAGCATCGTCCCTTCGAACTCGTGCAGCGCTTCGACGAGCATTTCCTTGGTGGCGAGGTCGAGGTGGTTCGTCGGCTCGTCGAGCACGAGAAAGTTCGGCGGATCGAGGAGCATACGCGCCATCACCAGCCGTGATTTCTCACCGCCGCTGAGCGAACGGATCTTCTTGTCGACGTCGTCGCCGGAGAATTGGAACGCGCCGAGAAGATTGCGCAGCGTGCCGATGCTCTCGAGCGGGAAGTCCTTCTGCATCTGTTCCCACACCGTCAATTCGGCATCGAGCAGATCGAGCGCCTGTTGCGAGAAGTAGCCCATCTTGAGGCTCGCGCCGAGACGGACGGTGCCGGTATCGGGCTCGAGCGCGCCGGAAATCATCTTCAGCAGCGTCGACTTGCCCGCGCCGTTTTTGCCCATCACGCACCAGCGCTCGCCGCGACGCACGTGAAAGTCGAAGCCGTCGTAGATCGTGCGCGCGCCGAACGACTTCGACACGCTCTTGAGCGCGACCACGTCTTCGCCGGAACGCTGTGGGCTGCGGAAGTCGAACTTCACCGCCTTGCGCTTCTTCGGCAGCTCGATGCGCTCCTGCTTTTCGAGCATCTTCACGCGGCTCTGCACCTGCGCTGCTTTTGCCGCGTGTGCGCTGAAGCGATCGATGAAGCGCTGTTCCTTGGCGAGCTTGGCCTGCTGCCGCGCGTACGCTGCTTCCTGGTTGGCTTCGCGCTGCTCGCGCTCGCCGACGTAGAAGTCGTAGTTGCCGGAGTAGGTGATGATGTCGCCGTCGTCGATCTCGATGACCTTCGTGACGATGCGGTTCATGAAGTCGCGGTCGTGCGACGTCATCAGAATCGTCGACGGAATGCTCTTGAGGAAGCGTTCCAGCCAGACGATGCTCTCGATATCCAGGTGGTTGGTCGGCTCGTCGAGCAGCAGCACGTCGAACTTGCCGAGGAGGATCTTGGCCATGGAGACGCGCATCTTCCAGCCGCCGGAGAGCGCGCCGACGTCGCCGTCGATCTGCGCGTCGACGAAGCCGAGGCCGTGCAGCACTTCGCGCGCGCGCGCTTCGAGCTCGTAGCCGCCCTGGTGCTGATACTCCTCCTGCACGGTGCCGAAGCGCTCGAGCACTTTCTCGTAGTCGTCGCGCGTGTGATCGCCGATGGCGTGCTCGAGCTCGATCAGCTCGTGGTGCAGATCGCCGAGGCGGCCGCTGCCGGCGATCGCTTCGTCGAGCACGGAGCGTCCGCTCATCTCATCCACTTCCTGGCGGAAGTAGCCGATGGCCAGCTTCTTGGGCACGTTGACCACGCCGTCGTCGGCCGATTCCTCGCCGATGATCATCCGGAAGAGTGTCGACTTGCCGGCGCCGTTCGGCCCGACCAGACCTGCTTTCTCTCCCGGATTGAGCTGAAACGACGCCTCGACGAAGAGGATCTGCTTTCCGTACTGCTTGCTGACGTTTGCGAACGAAATCATGCGGGCGGCGGAACATGGGACGACCCTGAACTCTTCCGAACGAACGCGGCCCGTGCTGGCCGAAGGACCGGTAATATCCCTCCTTCTGTCCCGATCCGGCTTGCCATTCCACCTCATCGCGCATAGGTGTGCGCGCGCGCATGCGTAACCGGCACAGCACACTTCTCGCGTTGAACGATCCGCGGCTTGCGCGCTACCTGACGGCCGAAGACGAGGCGGCGCGGGGGAGGGAGCTCGAACGGATCCTGCTGCACGAGGTCCAGCCGCGCGTCCGGTCCGTCCTCGGCGCGTTTGCGCATGGGGAGCGGCCGATCGACGTCGAAGACGCCGACGACATCGTCGGCGTCGTCACGTTGCGATTGCTGCGCAAGCTGCGCGCGGCGACGGTGCTGGAGGAGGAGAGTCTGCAGAGCGTCGAGGCGTACGTGACAACGCTGACGAAAAACTCGGTGCGTGACTTTCTGCGGCGCCGCTCGCCGGAACGGGCGCGGATCAAGGCGCGTCTACGTCATCTTTTTCTGCAGGATCCGCGGCTCGCGCTCTGGAATGCCGAGGGGCTGACGTTGTGTGGCCTTGCCGGATGGAGCGGGCGCTTCGACCACGAGACGAATCGCGAGACCATGCGCGACGCGATCGATTCACTCGACGTCCCTCCCGAGGCATTCATCGCAGGATTGCTCGCCATCGGAAAACCGGTGAGGCTCGGCAATCTCGCGGCGGCGCTCGCCGGAGACCTCGACGTCGCGCCGGCTGCCGCCGACGAGCCTCGCGCGCCGCAGCGTGATCTGCTCGAGGCGCGGCAGTATTTGCAGGTCCTGTGGCGCGAGATCCGCGATCTTCCACCCCGCCAGCGCGCGGCGTTGCTGCTCAATCTTCGCGAGCCGGGCAGCGGCAACGCCGTGACGCTCTTCGTCGCGGTCGGCATCGCCACGCTGGACGAGATCGCGGTCGCGATGGAGATGTCGCGCGCCGAGCTCCGCGCAATCTGGAATGATCTTCCTTTCGACGATCTCCGCATCGCCACGCACCTCGGCGTCACGCGGCAGCAGGTGATCAATCTCAGGAAATCCGCGCGCGAGCGCCTGGCGCGGCGCATGGCCGGCGCAAGCCGAGGGAGAGGGAACGCATGACACATCTCACCACGGCCGATTTCGCGCGCGTGCGCAGCGGGGACATGTCGGCGGACGATGCGGAGGCGCTCGGCCGTCACATCGCGCAATGCAATGAATGTGCGGCGAAGGCAACGGAGACGCTCGAGCTCGATGACGTCGCGGATGCTTTCGCCGCCGCGTTCACGATGGAGGACGAGCGCGTCGAAGCGCCGCGATTGCCGCGCCGCACATTCTGGTGGGCCGGCGCCGCGGCCGCAGCAATCGCGATCATCTTTTTTCTCCTGCCGCGGCCCGATACACCGTCGCTCCCTCCGCCAGGCGCGGTCACGCGTACGACGACGGCTCCGGCGGCTCCGTCAGCAGTCGATGTTCCGGTGCGCCCCGCCGAATGGGATGCACTCGTGGCACAGACGCGCCGGACAGGAGTGCTGCCGTTTCCACCGGAGATCCGCGAGCTCGGTCTGGTCACGACGGTGCGCGGGGAAACGCCTCGAGCCGGCGGCGATGACGTGTGGCCTGCCGCCACCGCGATCGACGACGTGCGCCCCGCGCTTCGCTGGCCGGCGACGAGCGGCGCGCGCTACACGGTCACGGTGATCGCCGATGGTGAGGAGATCGCGCGCAGCCAGCCACTCGAAGTCGCGCGCTGGCGCGTGCCGTCTCCGCTACCTCGCGGGCGAATGTACCGGTGGCAGGTTGCGGTGGAGGGGGGAACGGCATCGTTCACCATCCCGCGACCTCCGGCGCCGCCCGCGATCTTCCGCGTTCTGTCCGCCGAAGAGCACGCGGTGCTGGAGCGCGCGCGTGCCGAGGCGGGTGACGATCATCTGCTGCTCGCGTTGCTTTACGCGCGGGTTGGCGTCGCCGACGAAGCGCGGAAAGAGCTCGCCGCTTATGAGAAAGCGACAGGAGATCCGTTCGCCCGGCGGTTGCTGGAGCAGTTGCCCGAAACGCGATCGCACGGTGCCCTATGATCCAGTGCGTGAGATCGGCGCTCCTTTTCCTCGCCATCACTCTGCAAATCTCCGCGACGGCGGCGCCGGAGATTCCGGCCGGGCCGTTCGTCGAGACGTTCGTCTCCGCTTTCGTGCGCGATCGCATGATCGCTCTGCGCGACATCGCCGGCACGCCCACGGCGGCCGGCGCGACGTGGGGCGATCAGAACGACTGGCTCGATGGCTACCACTGCTTTTCCTTCACGCGGTACGAATGGTCGATCCGCGAACAAAAGAGTGACCGCGCCATCATCGACGTATGGCTCTACGCAACGGCGGTAACGGCGGGTGCGCAGCGCGTCGAAGTCATCGTTCCTCGGCGATGGCGGCTCGATCTCGCTTTGCAGAACGGCGTCTGGAAAATGCTCGGGTCACAGACGCGGGAAACGGAGCTCGCGCGCGACGCAATCGCGCGCAAAGAGGCCGATCCATGGCAGTGCTTCCTGCAAGAGCGCGATGTCGACCCTGAGGTATTTCTCGTCAAGATCGCGCGCAACAATACCGGACCGGGTCCAATGCTGGAGTGGGCGGTCCGCGAAGCGCGCCGCATCAGTTCCCCCTTTCATCGTGCCGATATCTTTGGAGCCGCCATCGGCGCTCACAATGCCCCTGATCCCGCGCGCGCGAAGGCGCTTGCGCAGGAAGCACTGAGTGCCGCACGGGAATCAGGCGATGACGATGCGCTCGCGCAGGCACATCTCGATGCCGGCATGCAGGAGTGGAACGCCAGGAATGACGACGTCGCACTCGAACATTTCGCCGCGTCCGCGGCATTCGTCGATCGCGTTCGCGATCCTCGGGCCTCCATCCGCTCGAGCCACCTGATCGGCGTCATCAACAACGGCCGCAACAATCATCCAGCCGCGCTGGCCGCCGGTGAGGCGACCTTGAAGAGTGCCACCCGCTACGACTGGGAGGCGGGCATGTGCAGCTCGCGTTTCGTGATCGCGAACCTGCACACGACGGTGGGGAACCTCGAGGTGGCCGCCGAATCCCTCCGTGGCTTGCTGCGGTGCTCGGATGAGCGCGGCCACAATGGAACGGCGACCAACGCATTGCTGAACCTCGCCGCGGTGCTCGACCAGATCGATTCAAGAAATGACGTGACGCCTCTCTTGCGACGCGCACTGGAACTGGCCCCGGGATGGGTCACCGACGAAGTCGTCTCGGCGATCCACCTGGCGCTGGGCAACGATCTCCTGCCCGATCCGAAAGCTGCGGATGAGTATCTGATCGCATTGGAGCTGGCCCGCAAAGTCGACGACACGCCAGGGATCGTCAATGCGCTTCGGCGGCTCAGCCGCCTGCGGTATGCACAGGCGCGGTTTCAGGAAGCGCTCGAACACGCCGACGAAGCGTTGCGGGCGAGTACGCACAAAGGCACTGTTGGCGCTACGGCTGGCGACGCAGTTCAAGTCGCGACGATCCTCATGGCGCGCGCCCGCGCCTTGCGTGCGCTGGGGAAGACCGGCGAAGCGGAGGTCGCACTGCGGCAGGCTGTGAAAGACATCGAGAAGCAACGCGAGGCGTTACCGGCACACGGCGCGATCCTCACAAATTTCCTCGACGAATACGCCGCGGTTTATCGCGAGCTCGCGGAGCTGCTCTTCGACGCGAAACGAAACGACGAAGCAGCCGTGGCCGCGGATGCGGTGAAGGCGCGCGCTCTGCGCGATCTTCTGGCGGCGGGCAAGGTCGATTTCTCTTCGCGAATGACGGAAAGCGATCAAGCGGAGGGCGCGCGGCTCGAACGGGAAGCGGAGCGGCTCAATACGCTCATCCTGCAAGCGCCGGCTGGAACCGATGCGCGTGCGCAGCTCGAGCGCCAGCGGGAACGCGTGCGGCTGGCCATCGAGCAGTTCGCCACGGCTGTATCGCTGCGAAGACCGGCGCTGCGCGCACGCGCAATCGCGGCGGGCGAAAATCCATTGCAATCGACAGCGGTCTTACAGTCGGAGCTCATCCTCCACTATCTCGTGACCGACGACCGAACCATGCTCTTCGTCATCCGGCGGGGCAACGTGAAGTCGCACGTCATTCCGATCGGACGCGAAGAACTGGGGAAAAAGGTCGACGCGCTGCTCGCAAAGATCGCGTCACGCGACCTGCGCTCTGCGAGTGACGCAAAGGCGCTGCACGAGCTGCTGCTCGGGCCCGTCGCATTTTCCCCCGCGGATGCAACGCTCTGCATCATTCCGGACGACGTATTGTGGAACGTTCCGTTTCACGCCTTGCGCGGGAACGACGGCCGGTATGTTGTGGAGCGCGCCGCTGTTCATTACGCGCCCTCTCTCGCCGCCCTTGCCACGCCGAACGCGGCGCCATTGTCCGGCGGCGGCCGCGTGCTGGCGTTCGGCAATCCGACCATTGCGGACGCGACCACCCGGCGTGCGCGTTCGCTGGTACGTGACGTTCGACTGGGAAATCTGCCGGACGCGGAAGACGAAGTCGCCGCCATCGGCGGTATGTACGGCGCGGGTGCGCGCGTACTGACTGGACCGCGCGCACTGGAATCGACCGCCAAGAAGGAAGCCGGCGAATACGACATTCTCCATTTCGCGGCGCACGCGATCGCGGACAATCGCCAGCCGCTCTACTCCGGCGTAGTGCTGGCCGTGACGGGGGACGACGGCGAAGACGGGATTCTTGAAGCGCGCGAACTGATGGAGCTCGATCTGCGGGCGAGGTTGGTGGTGCTGGCGGCATGTTCGACCGGCAGCGGGAGAATCCGCGCGGGGGAAGGCCTGGTAGGACTGTCGTGGGCCTTTCTCGTCGCAGGGTGTCCGCGCATGGTCGTGACGAAATGGGAAGTGGACTCGGTCAGCACGAAGACGATGATGATCGACTTCCATCGCCGCCTCCGCGCCGGCGACAGTGCGCCGGCCGCCCTGCGCAAGGCACAGTTGCGCCTCATGAAAAGGCCGCGTTTCGCGGATCCATTGTATTGGGCTCCGTTCATCGTGCTGGGAACGCCGTAATCACTCTTCTTACGCCCCGTTGGTAATATCCCTCGTTCCATTCCGTCTGTGATGACCCGCCGCCGGCGGCGTCGCTACTCTCGCCGCACATTGGTCGCAGGCTGAGAGTCCGCTCCCACCAGAACAGCGTCCTGTATTCAGAAAGGCAGAGCCATGCTTCGTTTTCTGTCGTGCATGTTGTGTGTATTTCTCGCGTCCGGCATTTTTGCGCAGGTCGCCGTCGAGCTCGATCCCGTCGGTGCCGAAGGGCAGGGGCGCACTGGGCCGGGAGAAGAGCCGGCGGCGCCTCGCGTGGTCGAAGAACAGAGCACGAAAGCCCGCGCCATCACCGCACTGAATGACACTGGACCGAACGGCGACCTGTACACGACCAGTCCGCCCGCGCCCGCGACGACAGGGGTCCTGCTCCAGGCGAATTCCGGTACTCCCGACGTGTACATGAAGCTCGGGACGACCACGAACACCAGCGACTTCGCGGTTTTCGACAGCGCCAATACCGCACATTTCCGGATCTTCGGCGATGGCCGCATTCTTCTGGGCAAGGACGCCGGATATCACGCGGGCTACCACGTGCAGTTGAAGTCGTCCTTCGACGACATTGCCGCGTTGAACGCCTGGTCTCACACCACGGTCGAAGCCAACGCAGATCAGGAAGACACCGGCGCATACATCCTCGGCTACCAGAACGTCACGGCGGGTGTCCACAACACCGGCGGGACATACGGAGCGCGCATCCGCGGCTGGCTGTTCGGCGCCGGTGAAGTCGATGACGTCTATGGCGCGTATGTACAGGCAGGCCTTTACCCGAGTCCGGCCGTGAACGGGAAAGTCAATCGCGCGTATGGCGTGGTACTGGACCTGGCCCGGAACCAGGGGACGCTCGTCAAAGGCTACAGTCTCTACATCCGCGACGTCCTGGCGGATGAGGGCTACGGCATCTACCAGCTCGGCACGAACGACGTCAATTATTTCGGTGGCCGCCTCGGCATCGGTACGGTTGCGCCGGCGACGAAACTTCACGTCTTCGGCTCGACCGAGCAATTCGCGCAGATCGAGACCGGAGCATCGCAGAGTGCGGGAATCCGGCTCAAGAACCCGTCCCGCCAGTTCCAGCTGTACCTCGACGGCACGGACAGCAAGTTCCATATTCGCGATACCGCCGCAACGACGGACCCGAACCGCATCACCATCGACGGCGCGGGCAATGTGGGAATCGGAACCACTACGCCGACGGCCACGCTCGATGTCGACGGGGCGATGAAAGTGAACGGCAACATCGTCGGCCCCGGCCTGTCGAAGCCGTCGTCCATTACAGGCTTCAAGGTCATTGGCGCTGTCTATCAGGACGTCGCGGAATGGGTTCCGGCAACGACGGATCTCGCCGCGGGCACTGTCGTCGTGCTCAACCCGGAACGGACGAACGAAGTCATGGCCTCTCATGGCGCGTACGACACCAGCGTCGCGGGCGTGGTTTCGGAACAGCCAGGAATCATCCTCGGCCTGGAAGGGGACGGCAAGGAACAGATCGCGACCACAGGCCGCGTGAAAGTGCGCGTCGATGCGCGCAGTCACCCGATTCGAGTCGGTGATCTTCTGGTGACCAGCGAGATTCCGGGCGCGGCGATGAAATCCGAGCCGTTCGAGATCAACGGCCGCCGCTTTCATCAGCCCGGAACGATCATCGGCAAGGCACTCGAGCCGCTCGAAGGCGCAATCGCCGAAATCCTGGTGCTGCTCTCGATGCAATAGCCGCCGGGAGCGAACCGCGCGAAAAAGAGGCCGCAATGAAATCGGAACGGACGTTCATGAGCCGGCTCGCCAGAGCGGCGAAACGGATGGTTGTTGGCTGTACAGGAGTGGTCGTCGCAATCGCGGCTGCTGCAGACGTGTCGGCTGTCCAGATGACTGTCGATACACAGGGCATCGAGTTGCGCGATGTCACCTCCGGCGGCGAGGTGGTGCTGTTCACGGCTTCACTTGCACAGCACCGCGGATCGTTGCGCCGGATGAGCGAGGTGCAGCGCATCGCGGACGACGATGGCGACGGCCGCATCACGGTCGCAGTGTCGAAACCATATCCGCTGCAGACGATTTGCGTCGCCGTGGATCTCGCGTCCGGACGTGCGGTCATTGCGACGCGCGTGGGATACGAGCCCAGGCGCATCGATTTCCCATCAGAGCTGCGGAAAAAAGATGCGGTGGGAATGCTCGGCTTCGACGGCCTCGAGCGCCTCGGCGCCGAAATGTTGATCGTCCGGCCGAAGTCGGGAGCGTGGAGACTGCGCGCCGCGGAAGGCGGGGCAGAGGACGGAGATCGGCTCAATGACGGGAAATTGATGTTGCTCAGTAGCGACGCGATCCCTGTCGGGCCTTCCGGCAGCGCTCCCCGACACCTCAAGAAAGGCGATGTCGTGGCGGTGATTGACGGCGGCCGCATGGAAGTCTTCCTGACGGAGATCGACAAGTGAGAAAAATTGTCATTGCCGTTCTCCTTCTCCTCGCACCGTTCGTGATGGCCCAACGCCCGCCGGCGACGGAACTCGGATTCAAGCCCGAGCGGACGTACGACTTCGGCGGCGTCGACAACGTCAATGTCCTCAATGGCAATGTCATCGTGAATATCCCCCTGGGGCTGACCTATCCGGTCGCGGGCGACCTCTCTTATGGCCTCAGCCTCGTATACAACAGCAAAGTGTGGGATTACGCGACGGTTTTCGAGAACACGCAGGAGTATCTCTATGCGAAGCCCGGCCTGCGGTCCAACGCCGGCCCGGGTTGGCGCGTCAGTATGGGGCGCCTGCTCGCGGATGGTTTGCCGGGCGCCCAGCACGCTGACAACGGCTGGATCTACGAAGGTTCTTCCGGTGATGAACATAAGTTCGGCGGCGAAGACCCGGGCGCAACGGTGCTCCACAGCATCGGAGGGGCATACCTGCGGATGATCCGCGAATCGTCTACGAGACGGCGCGTCGAATTTCCGGACGGTGCGAAACACACGTTCGAGTACGAGCGCGGCAAATGGCGTCTGAAGTACATCGGCAATCAATTCGGCGACAATGTAGGCGTCACTTATCTGTACGACGGCTCCGATCGAACGACGAGCTGGACCATTTCGGATCAACACGGACGGGTGCACACCGTCCACTTCGTTCATCACGTGGCATTGGACGACAGCTTCGACGATGGGATGAACGTGTCATCGATCGTCTATGAGGGTGTTGGCGGTGCGACCTATACCATCACCTTCAACTACACGGATACCATCGTGGCCTACGGTTGTGGTCACAGTTACATCGCCCCCGCACCCGGCGCCCCGGCCGGCACCACTCTCAATCTGAAGCTGTTGACCAGCGTCAGCCTGCCCGACGGCAGCATTTGGGGGCTGTCGTATTTTACGGCGGCCGAAGCGTCGGCGTGCTCTCAGGGTCTCGTGAAAAACCTCACGTTTCCCACGCGTGGAAAGATCGAATACACCTACCAGATGTATACGCTCAATGACGACGCGTGCGGCGGAGGCGGCGTTGACGCTTCGTCGCCGGGTGTGGCAACGCGGACGATCGACGGAAACGTCTGGAAGTATCTTCTGACCCGGTCCGCCCCTGTCTGGCCCGCAGGCGGTTCTCCCGGTTTCCCTCTGGACTGCGGTCAATATCCCGAGGGTGGCTCGATTCCCCCGAGTGCGTCGTATCGGTGGACACGGACCAGCGTGCTCAGTCCCCCGGATGCTTACGGCCTCCGGACGCGAAGAGATCATTACTTCAATCTCTGGACGGCTCCGGTGACTGGATACGACCCCCTGTTCAACGCGGACGATCCGGCGCTGTTCGAGTTTGCTGAAGCGGCGGCGCCGGCATGGCCAGGCCTGGCTGCCGCGCGGCTCGTTCCCGCCGAGGAGACGGCGGTCGATGTTTCCGCGACAGATGATGGAGCGATCCCGTCGTTCGCGAACCGTTCGCTATCGGAGCTGGTCTGGAGCGGATGCAGTGAGACGGGGAGTTGCGCCTCCGGAACGCTCCTTCGATCGATTTACAAGCGCTACAAATATCTCAATCAGCGGCTTCCGGTATCCGAACGCGAACGGTTCGAGGACGACGACGACTGCAATGGCCAGACATGCTGGGTACAGACCGATCGATCGTCGTTCGATTTCCTCGGTCATCATCGAACGATCGTCACCTCGAGCAATTATCCGGGCGACAGTCTCCGCACGACCTATACGGGTTATCCGGTCTGGACGACGGCTCAATTGATGAGCAGCACCACTCCATGGGTGCTGAACACGTATACCGAACAGACCCGCACCGCCGGAGCACAGACGTTCAAATCGACGTTCTGGTTCGACGGCTTCGGACGGTTACGCAGGACCCGTAGCTTCGCGGGCGCATCTGAGCAGCCGCATGACATCGTGACGGAGTACATCTACTCGGGCGCGAATCTCCTCACCGAGACGAGCTACGGCGGCGATGGCGGTGCCCTTGGGACGTCGACCGACCTCTCCACATTGAGCCTCGGTACCCCACGCTACAAGAATCTCCACACATGGTCCGCCGGCGTGCTTGCGCAAAGCCGGTATGTCGATCCGGCCAGCGGCGCCGGCCTGTCATTCCTGACGCTCGACCTGGCCATCGATTCGTCGACCGGACTGGCAACGGCCGGTAAAGCGGTCGACGGCGTCGCGACGACGTCGTATGAATACGAGCCATGGGGTCGATTGAAAAAGATGACTCCTCCCGGCCAGACGCCGACGCTGTTCACATTCACGAATGCGACGGCATCGGCGTTCGCGAAGGTGGAAGCGCGGCGGAACGCCGATCCGGCGTCGGCGAACGACGACATCTCCATCGTCTATCACTACGATGGGATGGGACGGCTCGTTCAACAGAAGGAACTGATGCCCGGAGCAACGCCAGCATGGACGTTGCGCGCCACAACTCTCGATGCGCTGGGCCGAGTCGACAAAGCGCACACGGCCCGAAACACGAGCACTTCGGACTATGACACGGCCGTCGCCGGAACGCCCGCGACGACCTACCGGTATGACGGACTGGGGCGGGTCACACAGATCACGATGCCCGACTCGTCGACGAGCACGTCATCGTATGTCGGGGAGCGATTGAAATCGCGAACGTCTTCGATCGCCACGCCGTCATCCTCCACTACGGCAGTGCAGGTGACCGAGGAGTACGACGCATACGGCCGGTTGGTGAAGATCACTGAACCGTCCGGGCCGACCACCGCCGCTGCGCCTCTCGGAGCCGACGTCGTGACCGAATATCGTTACGATGCCGCCGACCACCTCGTTTCCGTAAAGATGAAGGCGCCGGACGGCGTCATCCAGGACCGTGTGTTCGATTACGACGGCCGCGGGTTCCTGCGCTGGGAATCGCAGCCCGAATCGGGAATGAAGTCGTATGCGTACGACGCCCGCGGGCATGTCGTTTCGAAGACCCACGGCGCCGCCGCCACTCATTTCGATCTCAACTACATTTACGACTCGGCGGAACGACTGGTTCGGATCGACGCCCGGAATCCTTTCTTCGATCCGGCCGACCCGGTCAACTTTCCTCAGTTCCGGGTCCTGAAGGAATTCCAATTCGGCACGAGCAACGATGGTACGGATTATCGAAACGGAAAGCTGATCAGTGCGACCCGCTACAACTACGACGACGGAGACTCGACGTACAAGATCCGCGACGAATATCGATATGACAGCGTAACGGCCGATCCGGAGGAGGGAATTGTCGCTTATGACAATCCGGCGGGCTGGCTGCGTTCGAAGAAAACGGTCATCAGCGAGACCACCTGGTTCGGAAATACGGTCCTCAAGCAGGTCGAGCAGTCCGTGGAGCGCGACACGAACGGCATGCTCAAGACGGTCCGCTACCCCATCTGCAACAACTGTGGCGGCACGCCGACCGGGCCCTCGCGGAGCGTGCAGTACACGTATGCGGCCGGGCGGCTGCAATCCGTTCCGGGATACATCGACAGCCTGTCCTACTGGCCGAACGGTATGCGAAACGTCCAAGCGCACAGCAACGGCATCGCGGACACGCAGACGGTCGGCGCGATGGATCGTCCGACACAATTGAAATTCGGGACCTACGACCACTGCGTACGTCCGGTCTTCACCACGCATCCGGTCAATGCGGAGGTGCCGTCGACGCCTGGCGCGACCGTGCGTCTGACGGTCCTCGCCACGGGGAGCCCGACCTACGAGTGGTTCAAAGACGGCGTGCTGGTTGGAACCGGGTCGTTCTTTGATGCCGGCGTCGGCGAGTACTCCGTCCGCGCCCAGAATTCGTGCGGATTCGTCCTATCGCAGACGGCCATCGTCACGACACAATGCGTTGCGCCGGCCACGGGTGTCATCACCGCATCCGTCCAGCCGGATGGGTCGTGGATTCTGCGCCCGAATCCAACGGCGCGTTCTCCGCGATCGTTTGCGTGGCGCCGCATGCCGGAGCCCGAGACCATCGCGACGACCGAAACGCTCACGGTACCGGCTCTGTCGGAAACAACGACATACCGGCTCACGATCGAGGATGGTTGCGGGTCGAGCTACTCGGAAGTCACGATCAAGATCCGGTTGGCGGCACCGCAGGGACTGACAGCGAGTTGGAGTACCTCGACGCCGGGCCGGATCGTCGTTGACTGGAACGCCGTCGCTGGTGCGACCGGCTATGTCGTCGAGCGTCGGTCCGGCGCTGAATGGACCGTCATCGGAGGACCGGCAGCGCCCAGCTTCATCGACACGACCGTGGTTGCGGGCCACACCTACGCCTATCGCGTCTATGCAAGCGCGGGTACGAACGAGTCGGATCCCGGCGTGAGCGATGTGGCTACGACGAGAACGTTCACGGAGCCGGTGGAAGGAGGATCCGCGGATAACGTCACGGCCGTCACGGAGATGCTCAATGCCGTGAACTCCGTGCGCGCCGCAGCCGGCTGGCCCGCGGTCACGTGGACGAACATTCTCGCGGCCAGTGATCCTGTTCCGGCGCCCGGCCAGTGGATCACTGCACGGCAGATCGTCGCGTGTCGCATCCGGATGAACGAAGCGCGGCTGGCGCTGGGTGCCGCGGTTCTTTCGTTCCATCCGCCCGAGCTCGATCTGCTCGAGATCCGGGCGGCCTATATCCGCGACGTGCTTCGTGCAGCGTGGTAATTCAAGGAACGACGATGATGAGAACGTGGATCGCAATTCTGTTGTTGTCGTCGCTGATCGCCGCGCCTCGCGCGACGGCCGATCAGCCGGACACTCTGCCGGCGGACATGGGCAAATATCTCGTGGTCTTGTGGGAATCCGGAACGCCCGTTCCCGGAGGAAAGACGAAAGACGGGAAAGAACCGGATTTTGCGAAGCTCGGAGGCCGGCTCCTCTATGAAAAAGACAACCGGCGCATAATCCTGCTGCCGCTGGCCGCGGCCAGGCAGTTGCGCAAGCACGAATCGGTCGCGTATCTGCAGCGGCTCTGGACGGAAGGTGAATCGCTGAAGGGTTGGAGTGAATCGTATCCGAACGATGATCGCTTCACGGTCCAGACGGACGGCAGTCTGACCTGGGGTCCGAAAGCTTACGCCTACGACGGCAGCGGAAACATCACGGCCGCGGGCGGCGATCATTACACATACGACACAGGCGGCCGGCTGATCGAAGCACAGGTGAGCGGCAAGACCGAAAGGTACAAATACGATTCGTTCGGAAACCTGCGCGAAAAAGGTGTGGCCGGAGCAACGCCTGACGTGATCGCCATCGAGAGCGGGACGAACCGGATCGAGGGTGCGGGCTACGACGTCGCGGGCAACGTCATGACCCGCGGTGGTCGATGGGAGTACGAGTGGGACAGCGCCGGAATGCTGTGGCGCATTCAGAAGCAGACGGGATCGCGCCGCATGCTGTATGACGCCAGTGACGAGCGGATTGGAACGATCATCGATTCGGTGCTCTCGCGCTGGCAGATCCGCGACGTGGACGGGCAGATCATCCGCGAATACAAAGGCGACCGGAGCGGCGACAACCTGTACTGGTTCTGGGAGCAGGACCACGTGCGCGCCGGCGGGCAACTCGTGGCCGGCGCGACGCAGGAGTGGACCTTCGGCGGCAGCATGCCAACGTATGGAGGCGAGCGCCACTATCACCTGGACCACCTCGGCAGCGTGCGCCTGGTGACGAACCATGCCGGCAAGAGCCTGAGCGAGCACGATTACTATCCCTTCGGTCTGGCCAAGACGCTCACCTACCAGGAACAGATCAACCTCGGCGACCCGCACATCGACGGCATGCGCTTCGCCGGCCACTGGCGCGACTTCCTCGGCCTGCTGAACGTCGAGAACACGGAATACCTCGACTACATGCACGCGCGCTACTACGATCCAAGACAGGGACGGTTCCTGTCGGTCGATCCCGTTCTAGGCGATCCTGCCGAACCACAGACGTGGAATCGATACGCGTACGCGCGCAACTCTCCTCTCGTGTTCACCGATCCGACGGGCGAATTCGTCAATCTCGGCGCATTGACGGCGGACGAGCGTAACAAGTTGATTGCGGGTTTGAACGACTTCACCGGCAACACCTATGATGTGGACCCCCAAACGAACTATCTCCGCCTGGTTTCAGTTGGGCAGAACTCCTCCGCAACAGCGACAACTTTTGTGAATGGTCTGATCGGCTCCAACAATGCGTACAATGTGACAGCAACCACGAAACCTGGCGACAGTTGGTATAACGTTGCGCAAAACAGGATTGAGCTGGATTTCAGCTCTTTCGACGGCGCGGATTACAATGGTATCGACCCGCGCACGTTCAATCTCGGCTCGACAGCGATCCATGAGTGGAAACACCAGACGACAGGCCTGGTTGACACACCCGACGGCCAGAGAACGACGCCGACGCCTCAAGACACGAGTTGGACGGGTCCGATCGTTGACGCCGTAAATGTCATGAGGAGTGAGCGTGGTCTTCCAACACGCGCGGCGTACTACTCCACGCCAGTGCGGCCGCCCGGGTTCGCGGGACTCTTGGGAATTGGGCAGCCGCGCAGCGGCCTCAGATTTTTTGATCCACAACGTGGACGTGTTGTGCAGGTGATCAGAAATGTTCCGTAAAAGAGTAGCCGCAACGGTCGTCCTTCTTGCAGCATGCGGGTCGGTCCCTCAGTCGTCCGCTCCGGTGGAGTTGTTCGTAAACTACACATCTGGTGGCGCTTGGCCGACAGGGGTGAGCGCCCGCCTTCATGAGGATGGCACCTTGACACTGGGTGACGGTAAAAGCCAATTGCGCCGCCGCGTGTCACGGACCGGCGCGGGCTTTACACAGGTAAGCGCAGCCCTTGATAACGAGCTGTTTCTGAACGAACTCCGCATCGCCGCTGTGCCGACAGCAGAATGGCGTTCCTCCGGGTCTTGGATACGAATCGAGCGCGCAGGGACTGTCGCGTTGACAAAACCGCCGGTCGAAGCACCTCACATTCGAGCGGTTCTGACCGACATCAACATCCTGTTCGAGAAGACGTTTGGCGAGCGATACCAACCTGTCCCGCTGGATTAGCAGGTCTAACGTAGGTTGTCTGTCGGGCTTACAAACACGCCGCGTGCCTGCACTTCCCGAATGAACCCTTCCCGATCTTCCGGCGAGAGCAGAATCTCGTCTTTCTCTCCGTTCTTGGTGAACTCGACCCGCACGCGCTGCAGCGAGAGCGCGGGTCCGGACGTTGGATCGTCGGTCAGCGTCATGTTGCTGATCGAGGCGATGGGAATCGTCCAGTGCAGCGGGCCGCAGCGCACGAAGAGCGTGCCGTCGTCGTCGATGCGGTAGTACGTCGCGGCCTGCATCCAGATCACGCCGCCGAGGATCGCGGCGTTGAAGAGGGCGACGAGAACGGACCCGAGCGTGCCGTCGATGAGCAACACGATCAGCGCGCCGAGCAGCATCACGTTCGTGATGGCGAAGATGATCTTGAGCCAGAGGTCGTAGCGCGAGCGGAAGATCAGGACGTCGTTCCCTCCGGCTCCCATTGCAACGCATCGGCGCGCAGTTTTTCAAGCGATTTCCAGTGGCGCTCGATGGCCGCGCGGCCGGAACGGGTGATGGACACGGAGGTTGTCGGCACTATTCCCGGATAGCCCTTCTCGATTGCGATCAGTTCGCCCTCCTCCAGCTTCGCGAGGAAGAGGAAGTCTGCCGAGCGGCACACCGAAAGTGCCGTGAGGATGGACAGGCGCGCGGTCCGAGGACGCGCGTCAATTCGAGGTGAGGAGACTGCCGAGGACGTACGCCGCGCCGACCGCGCCGAGTCCTCCGCCGCCAGTCGACCGACGGTACGGCAGGATTCCGGCGCCCCACACGGGACCGGTCAAAAAGATCGGGCCTTTCCACACTGCGTCGATGAGGAGCGCCAGCAGCATCATCGGATAGCCGAACGACCACTTCCAGCGTTCGCGCCGCTCGTGAGGCTGCCCATGAACATGGCCGTAGGTGCGGTCGTAGTAACGCGCGAACGCGCCGGAGACGATCCATCCGACGGCGATCACCGCACACAGGAACGCGAGACGCGCGCCACTGGATGGCAACATCTGCCGCGGCACGAACAGGGCCACGATCAGCGCCAGTCCCAGCGGACCCAGCGCAGGCCCTGCCAGAAGAAGAAGTGTTCCGTGCGCTCGATGGCGCGGCGGCGATGCTCGTCCATGCCCATGACCTTAGGCGGGTTTGTAGTGCAAACCAGCCCGCATGTCAGGCAGCAGACATCGCCTGACGCAACGCCCTTGCTTCGGCCAGCAGCACCGCGACGGCGTCGTCGAGGTCAGGCGGCGGAGCTTCGTGTACCTCGTCCGGGTCGCCGAGGCCGGTGTCGCGTTGGCGGCGGACACCTTCGCGAACGAGGTCGCGGATCTCTTCCGCGTTGTCGACGCCGCGAAAGTAGGCGACATGCATCGGCTCGCCGATCTTGCCTTTGCCATGCGGTTCGGCTGACCCTCCGCCACCACCGCCCGCGGTTTTCACTTCGACGTCGGCGATGCCGAGGAGGCGCTGCAGCGGGCCTTGCTGGATGGAGATGTTCTGGATGTTCGCGAGAGCGATGGTCTTCTCGCGAATGGTCATGATCCCTTCGCGGATGCGGATGGCGCGGTCCGAGAGCATGTACCAGCGCAGTTCGAAGTCGTAGCGGACGATCACCCAGCCGAACACGAAACGCGCGGCGACGGCGATGATGCCGAAGATCTCGCCGATGCGCAGCAGCCAGATGAACGGGCGCGGCAGGTCGGTCTGCGAAATCCGCGCGACGAAGAAGATCGCGAATGCGAGGCCGGCGATGGCCAGCAGTTGCGTGCCGGCCCATTGCAGCATGCGCAGCTTGAGAAAATTCGGCGCGGCGCGGAAAACGCGCGGCGGCGAGCCGGGAGGCGCGGTCGGCTCCGGCGGCACGCGCAATGCGTCCAGAATCGTTTCGCGCGCGCTCATCGGTGCAGGTGTTCGCGGATCGCGCGAAGCTCGGACGCGACTTCGCGCAGAGCCGACGCGAGATCGCTCGGCTGCGCGCTGACTGGTTGTGCGCTGGTAGCCGGTGTCCGCACGCCGCGCATGCGCGAGTAGAGAAAGTCGCGCACCTCTTCGAACTCGTGCAGGCCTTCGATGGTCATCTCCGCCGACGCGCTCGCGCTCGCGGTCTGGATCTGGATGCGCGCGAGCCGCAGCCAGCGCTCGAGAAGGTTGCTGGTCAGGTGAATGTCCTGGATGCGCGCATACGTGAGCATGATCTCGCGGCGGAAGAGAATCCCCCACTTCATGGAGATCCCCTCCTCGTCGAACGAGTACTGCATCGTGTGATAGCGGAAGTACAGGTAGATCAGCGGCACGAAGAACAGCGGCCCCGCCAGGAACGACGTGAGGACGTAGTACTTCAGCAGCTCAGGCGAGGGACGGCTGACGGCGAAGATCCGCGATTGGAGATCCACGTGACGATGCTACACGACGGCCCCCTCATCCGGCCTTCGGGCACCGTTACCGCTTCGCTTCGATCGTGTCGCGGTTGAGCCTCATCTCGAACGACTTCGGCTTGCCCTGCGCGTCGAGCGCGAACACCACGAAGGTATCTGCCCATTCATAGACGCGGTCGTGCCAGCGGATGCGGAAGGTGTCGTAATGCCAGTGCTCGAGATCACCGCTGTTCCCCTTTGCGAACTGCAGTGTGAGCTTGCCGTCGGTATGGCGAATGACCATCGCGCCGTGCAGTTCATCGTTATATGTGCCCGCATAATCCTCGAGCGGCCGCGATGGCTTCGCGTCGCGCACGCGCGCTTTCTCCATCTCCTCGCGCTCTTTGAGCGAACGCTCGACGCTGGCGAGTTGCGCCTTCAATCCTTCGCCGGCGGAGTCGACCAGCGGATTGCCGAGAAGCGTGTCGAGGATGCGTGTGGCGAGCGCCCCGTGCAGGAACGGTGCGCCCCACGTGTTGATCATCACGCACAGTCCGATGTTCTGTTCGGGCAGCAGGGCCATGTAGACCGGCATGCCGTTGGCGTTGCCGCTGTGCCAGAACATCTTGTGACCGCGGAAGTCCATCACCTGCCAGCCGAGTGCATACGCGCCGAAGAAATGCACCCCGCGCCCGGCGCGCATTTCTTTTGTCGTCGGGATGATCATCTGCGGCTCGTGCATCTCCTGCATCGCCGCTGCGGAGAGAATGCGTTTGCCTTCCCACATCCCATCGCCGAGTTGGAAGAGCAGCCATCTGGCCATGTCTTTGGCCGTCGAGTTGACCGCGTTCGCCGGAAGGACGCTCATGGCCTTGTTCGCGCGGATCGGCGTCTGCTTCGTGTCGATGAAGCTGTGTCCGTCGGCGTGATTCGCGCTGACGTCGTGCTGCACACCGACGGTCGAGTCGCGCATACCGAGCGGTTCGACCAGTCGCTTGCGAATCAGCTCGACGTACGGCACGCCCGCGGCGGCCGCCGCTGCTTCGCCCGCGGCCGCATAGCCGACGTTCGAATAGACCATCTGCCCGCCGCGAAACGGCTGCCGGTCCCGCAAGTACTTCATCCGCCCAAGCACCTCGGCTGAATCGAAGTCGGCGAAGACGAACGACCAGTTGCCTGCTTCGACGCCGAGGCGATGCGCGAGCAGATCGCGGATGGTGGCGTTCTGCGTGCGATAAGGATCGCGGAGCTCGAAGCTCGGCAGATGCTTCCGCACCGGATCGTCCCAGCTCATCTTCCCTTCATCGACGAGCGAGGCGATCGCGGCGGCGGTGAAGGACTTCGAAAGCGATGCGGTGTCGAACACCGTGTTCTCGTCCACGAGCTCCGGCTTTCCGAGCGAGCGCACGCCGTAGCCTTTCGCGGCGAGCAGCTTGCCGTCCTTCACCACGGTCACAGCGAGTCCGGGCACGTCCCACTCCCTGCGCGCGTTCTCGATGTATGCGTCGAGCTCCGGCGGCAACTGCGCGTACAGAGTTGATGTCAAAAAACTAACACTTAAGATCAAAAAAAAGCATCGTTTCATTGCAAGGCCTCCTCCGCGGCAGAGCGGACTGCGATGTGCCGGTCGTCGAGCATTGATTTGAACAGCGTGCGATCGGCGCCGATCGCGTGGAAATACTGGACCGCGGGATGGCGTACCTGCCACGCGTCGTCGTCGAGTGCGCGCTTCATCGCGGGCTCGGCAGCGGGATCGGCGATGTGCGCCAGCGCATGCGCGGCCATGGCGCGAACGCGCCAGATGCGCTCGTCCATCAGCGGCAGCAGCGCCTCGGTGGCGCGCGCGTCGCCGGCGATGCCGAGGCCCCACGCCGCGTACGCGCGGATGCGCCAGTCGCCATCAGTCAACGATTCGATGAGCGGCGCGATGAGCTCACCGTTGCGCACGCGGCCGAGCGCCCAGCGCGCGCGGTCCGCCACGAAGTCGTCAGCGGAGCGGGGCGCGATGCGCGCGGCATCGTGCATCGTTGCGATCAGCGCCGCGTCAGGACCGGTCGCGGGAACGTTCGGGATTTCGTCGATGACGATGTGCTCGCTATGCGGAGGAGCGTACATGTCGCCGAGAAGATCGGGCTCGATGCCACGCGGTGTGAGGGCGGCGAGGAGCGGGGCGCACGCGATCGCGATGACGATCACGAAGAAACGCGAACCGCGCGTGGCGTGATGTGCACCGCTGTCTTCGAGAATCGCTCGGAGGCGAACTTCGAGCTGCGACCGCGTGGCCATCGGCAGTGCGTGCGCGGTGCGGCGGCGCAGCGAGCGTGCGATGTCGAGGATCGCGGTCGCGTAAGCGTCGCGCGTGATGCCCTGCGACAGCACGGCGTCATCGCAAGCTTGTTCGCGCGCGAGCGCCGCCTGCTTCGCGGAGATCCACGCCAGCGGGTGGAACCAGTAGACGGCGCAGACAATCTCGCCGATCGCGGCCTGCAGAGAGTCGCGGCGGCTGACGTGCGCGCGTTCGTGCGCGAGTACCGCGTCGAGGCGCGTATCGCTCCATTGCGGTGCGGACAACGGCAGGATGATCCGCGTTCCGAGCGTCACCGGCTGATCGACTTCATCGCTGATGAGCACATCGCGGAACGGCTTTGCGCGACGGACGAGCGCCACTGCGGAGGCCAGGCCGAAGCCGCGCCTGGCGAGGATCGCGGCGACGCCGGCGAGCCAGAGGATCGGGAGAATGTTGCGTGGTGTTTGATGCGGCGCGGAGGCCGGCGCCTCCGCTTTGGCAGCATACGGAAGCGGCGGCTGCGGCCGCCGCACTCCAAAGTCCGGGGCCGCGTAATTCACATTCACGTGCGGAACGACGTACGCGAGCAACGGCACGGTCAACGCCCCGAGCTGTCCCGCGACGAGAATCGCATGACGTGTGGCGGCGGCGGCTCGACGGAACGCCGCCGCGGCGCCAATCGCGAGGAGCAGCGCGAGCGTCGCTTTCAGGATGACGACGCTCATGCGTTCTCCTTGCGCCGCGCGCGCTCGACGATCGCGGAGAGGCGATCGATCTCGTCCTGGCTCAGCGCGCGGTCGCTGCCGAGCAGCGCCGCCATCGCGTCGATCGGTGAGCCGTCGAAGAAGGTCTGCACCACGTGTTTCAGCGCCGATTTCGCGGCGCGTTGTTTCGTGAGCGTGGGGATGTAGACGTAGCGGCCGCCTTCCTCCTCGTGCCGCACCTGTCCCTTCGCCTCGAGCGCGCGCAGCAGGCCGCGTACGGTGGTATAGGTCGGCGCATCGGGCAGGCGCTCCAGAACGTCGGAGGCGGTGGCGCGGCCGAGGTGGTAGATGACGTCGAGGATTTGCCGTTCGCGGCGGCTGAGGGGATCGGAAGCCATGTCAGTTTTTTGACATGGTGAGGCGCGAGGGCGGGATTGTCAAGAACGAATCGCAGCGAGCTTTGCGGTTTACCGCGCGGCCGCGACTGACGTCTGGCCGCGCGTGTCGCGCGCCGCCACGAAGTCGAGATGCGTCACGAACGACTTGAACAGGCGTTCGCTCGCGGAGGGCGGGCTCTGTTCCTTCGACAACTCGTCGACATGTGCGCCGGTGCGGAGCACCAGGTTCGGGTCGCGGGTGAGCATTTGGATCAACATCTCGGAGACCGCGAATTGCTTCGGCAGGGTGATGTCGCGTTTCTTTGCCGCGTCTGCGATCGCTTCGCGCGTTGCGGGGGCGAGCTCGCGCAGGGAGCCGACCAGAGTCGTTTCGATGCGGCTGTTGCCGGGTGTGATCACCGTGACGTTGTTCTTCTTCGGATCGAATTCATCGGTTGCGTCGATGATGCCGCGCGTCGCCGGGAGGAAGAGCTTGTCGCCCGGATCGCGGTTGAGTGCGCGGTAGATCTCGGGGCGCAGCAGGCGGCCGGAGTTGCACGCGCTGAGGACGATGTAGCGGACGCCGACGGGCTCGAGCATTTCCTGCAGCGCGGCCACGGAGATGTACGAGCGCGCATCGTCGGGCTTCTTGCCGACCTGCAGCTTGAGGCCGTGGCCATTCGTGCCATGCGTCTCCAGGATCAACGTGCGGATTCGACGGCCCGGGTGGGAAGTGTTGTACGCGTGGATGTCGCCGAGGACTTCCAGCCAGTCCGCGCTTTCGAAGCAGGCGAAGCCGAGAGCTTCGAAGAAACGGCAGTTGTCCTTGACGCTGAGGTCGGGCGTGAAGACGACGCCGACGCTGGTGCCGATGTCGCCGATCTGGGCGACGTTCGCGGCGGGCCAGGCGCGGGCGAGTAGCGTCGAGGTCTTTTCGACCGCCTGCGCGGTCAAAGCAACGAAAAGCAGCGCGAAGAGGATCGGGGTGCGTTTCATGTCTCTGCCGGTCCGCTGTTTCATGAACCCTGCCGGAGTTGACAGGCGCGGCCGTAACCACACTCGCGCACGGCATTTGCGTGCCGTCTTTGCATGCAACGCACGCTGGGACGCTACACGCCGCAACTCTTCGCCATCCTCCGCATCATCGCCGGCCTGATGTTCGCCATGCACGGCACGCAGAAACTGTTCGGGTGGCCCGGCGGCAAAGAACCGGTGGCCGTGCCGCTGATGATTGCGGCCGGCGTCATCGAGTTGGTGGCCGGTCTCCTGATTACGATCGGCTTGCTCACCAGTTGGGCCGCGTTCATCGCCAGCGGCGAAATGGCGGTCGCGTACTTCAAGGCGCACGCGCATCCGATCTTCAGTTGGCCGCTGCTCAATCAGGGCGAGTTGACGGTGCTGTACTGCTTCCTGTTCCTGTACATCGCCGCGCATGGAGCGGGGGTCTGGAGCGTGGATGGTGCAAGACGCAGCGGGAGGCGGTAGCAAGGAGAAAAATTGACAATTGAAAATTGAAAAAATCGGAAGTGCCACTCGCGGCGGATAGAAATCGGAAGTGCCACTCGCGGCCCGATTTTCAATTTTCAATTTCCTCCAACGATGCCGGCCGAGCCGAGCTACTTCGTCAAGTGCCGCAACGCGCGTTTGAGCACGGCGGAGAACTCCGCGTCGCCGCCGAGCTCCTGTCGCGCTCTGTCGACGGAAAGCTCCGCGTCCTTCGGCCGATAGCCGAGGTTGACCAGGGCGGAGTGCACGTCGTCGTCGACGGAGGTGCGCGTCGGCACGGTCGGCGTCGCGGACGCTGCGGCCGGCAACACGATCTTGTCGCGCAGCTCGAGACAGATGCGCTCCGCGGTCTTCTTGCCGACGCCGGGGATCGAGGAGAGCTTCCGCACGTCGTTTTGCGCGATGGCTTCGGCGAGGTCGTTGGGATCGATGCCGGAGAGAATCTTCTGCGCGAGCGTCGGTCCGATGCCGGAGATCGAGATCAACTTCTCGAACGCGTATTTTTCCTCAGAGCCCGCGAAGCCGTAGAGCGACAGCGCGTCTTCACGAACGTGCGTGTAGACCTCGAGCGCGACCTGCGGCTTTCCCTCGAGCCGGTAGTACGTCTGCAGCGAGATGTGCAGCTCG
>DASPNA010000039.1:0-113003 GCA_035626775.1 Thermoanaerobaculia bacterium | reverse complement strand
CGGGAAGCGATCGGTCTCGGTGATCTCGAGGTACTCGTCGATCAGTGCGCGGAAGATGGCGTCCTTGTCGGGGAAGTGGTGATAGACGTTGCCGGTGGAGACCTTCGCCCGCTCCGCGATCTCGCGCATGGTGGTGGCGCGATATCCCTGATGGGAAAAGAGGTACAGCGCTGCATCGAGCACGCCGCGCCGGCTTCTCTCCGACTTTTCCTCACGCTGCATACGGATCGGCGCGCAGCATAAACGATTACACTCCGCCGCCGTGCTGTCTCCGTATGCCTCGCTGAAAATCTCCGACTTTCGAAAGCTCCTGGCGGCGAATGCGACGCTGACCATTGCGCGCGAGGCGCAGATCGTCGTGGTGGGATGGCAGGTGTTCCAGCTCACGCGCGATCCGCTGACGCTGGGCCTGATCGGACTCGCCGAGGCGTTGCCGTTCATCGCCGTGGCGTTGTATGCGGGGCATGTGGCGGATCGCGCGGAGCGCCGCACCATCGCGCTCGCGGGAACGTTCGGCGTGATCCTTTCGGCGGTCGTGTTGCTGCTGTTGACGGTGACGCCGGACGCGATTCGTGCCGATCGCGTGTGGCCGGTGTATCTCGTCATCGCGTTGAGCGCAACGGCGCGGAGCTTCTCGCGGCCGGCGGTCTTCGCGTTGTCGGCGGCGGTCGTGCCGCGCGACCTTTATCCGAACGCCGTCGCGTGGCGAACGTCGGTGTGGCACATCGCGGCGGTGGTCGGGCCTGCGATCGGCGGATTGCTGTATGGATTCCGCGGGCCGGCGGCCGCGTACATCGCGGTCATCATCGCGATGTCGTTTTCGTTCGCGGCGATGCTCGCCGTCTCGCACCGCGGGCGCCCCGCGCCGCCGGAGGAAGAAGTGCCGCTCATGGAAAGCCTCCGCAGCGGCGTTCGATTCGTCTGGAACGAGCCGATGCTCCTCGGCGCCATGACCCTGGACTTGTTCGCGGTGCTATTCGGCGGCGCCGTGGCGTTGCTACCCGCCTTCGCGAAGTTGCTCGAGGTTGGGCCGGAAGGGCTGGGCGTGCTGCGCGCGGCGCCGGCGGCCGGATCGATCGTGACGGGCCTCGTGATCGCGCATCGCCCGCCGATGAAACGCGCAGGACCGGCGTTGTTCGCATCGGTGGCGGGCTTCGGCGTGTGCATGATCCTGTTCGCACTGTCGCGCGAGTTCTGGCTGTCGCTCGGCTTGTTGTTCGCGAGCGGCGTATTCGACAACGTGAGCGTCGTCATCCGCTCCACGCTCCTCCAGACGCGCACGCCCGAACACCTCCTCGGCCGCGTGGCCGCGGTGAATCAGATCTTCATCGGCTCCTCGAACGAGATCGGCGCGTTCGAGTCGGGCGTCGCGGCACGGCTAATGGGCGTGGTGCCGTCGGTCCTGTTCGGAGGATGCATGACGCTACTGGTCGTAGCGATCACCGCGTGGCGAGCGCCGCAGTTGAGGCGGATGCGGGAGATTTAGTCTGGAGCGGCGGGCTCTTAGCCCGCCCGGTTTCGACGGCTGAGAGCCCGTCGCTCCAGATCTACGCGGCATAGAACCGCCCACGCTCGCTATTCTCACCACACGAATGAAGGGCCGCGGCGCCACTTGGAATCCGCAGAATCGTTTCGAGACGATCGAATACGTCCGGGACGAGGAAGCACCGCTCGACGACGAGTCGCCGAACACGATCTATCTCCGCGATCCGACGCGCACGATCATCGCCCGCAACGACAGCCCGGACGTCGGCTTCGATGCGAGCATCAACCCATATCGCGGCTGCGAGCACGGCTGCATCTACTGTTTCGCGCGCCCCACCCACGAATACCTCGGCTTCTCCGCCGGCCTCGACTTCGAGACGAAGATCCTGGTCAAGGAAGACGCACCGGCGTTGCTGCGCGAGGAGCTCAACTCGAAAAAGTGGGAGCCGGAGCTGCTGGTGATGAGCGGCGTGACCGATCCCTATCAGCCGATCGAGCGCAAGCTCCGCATCACGCGCGGCGTGCTCGAGGTGCTCGCCGAGTTCCGCAATCCCGTGGCGATCATCACGAAGAATCATCTGGTCACGCGCGACATCGATCTGCTGTCCGAGCTTGCGCACTACAACGCGGCGTGGGTCACGGTCTCGGTGACGACGCTCGATCCGGCGCTCGGCCGGATCATGGAACCGCGTACGTCCTCGCCCGATTTGCGGCTCGAAGCGATTTCCAGGTTGTCAGCCGCGGGGATTCCCGTGACGGTGAACGTTGCGCCGACGATCCCCGGACTCACCGATCACGAGATGCCGTCGATCCTGGCGGCCGCGCGCGACGCGGGCGCGAAGTGGGCAGGCTTCGTCGTGCTGCGCCTGCCGTGGGCGGTCGCGCCGTTGTTCGAGAAGTGGCTGGAAGAGCATTACCCCGACCGCAAAGACAAGGTGCTGAACCGCATGCGCGCGCTGCGCGGCGGGAAGTTGTACGACGCGCAGTGGGGCCAGCGCGGCCGCGGCACGGGCATCTTCGCGGAGCAGATCAAGGCGCTGTTCGAGGTGACGTGCAGGAAGCTCGGCCTCAACGAAGAGGAGCGCGAGCTGACGACGGAGTTCTTCCGGCGGCGTACGGCACAAAGCTCGCTTTTCGATTGACCGTGAAGATAAGTTATTATGCGCGTCCCGTGTTCCGAATGTCGTTGGCGATCCTCATCGCCGCAGCGCTTCCGCTCCGAGCTGAACGAGTCCGCGTGATCGTTGCGGTCGGTCTGCCCGAGACCCGGCATCAGGCGATGCTGTCGCTGCGCGCGGATGTCGTGCAGTCGCTTGAAACCGCAACGCGCGTCGAGCCCTGGGGGACCAGCGCCGCGTTCGCCGCGGAGCTCGATCGCAACGAGCTCGAACTGCTCGAGCTCGATCCGCGCGTGCGCGCGATCTCCATCGATCGCGGCGGAGAAGGCGCGCTGCTCGAGAGCGTACCGCTCGTCGGCGCCGATGCCGTCCACGCACGCGGCTTCGACGGCCGCGGCGTGACCGTCGCGATTCTCGACAGCGGCATCGACGTGAACAGCCGCGACTTCGCCGGACGCATCGTCGGGCAACGCTGTTTCTGCGACAACCTCGACGGCACCGGCTGCTGTCCGAACGGGGAAGCGTCGCAGGTCCACGGCGACGCAGCGCAGGACGACAACGGCCACGGCACGCACGTCGCCGGCATCGTCGCCGGCAACGGCGCCAATGCACCGCGCGGCATCGCGCCGGGCGCGCGCATCCTCGCCGTCAAAGTGCTCGATCACAACCGCGGCTTCCGCAGTTTCACGCAGGTTTACCGCGCGCTCGAATGGATCGCGCGCGAGCGGCCCGACGTCAAAGTGATCAACATGAGCTTCGGCTCGTGGCAGCCGTTCGCGCCGGACGATTGCGACTCGGCCGCGATCGCCATCGGCATGCAAACCGTCGTCACCGAGCTGCGCCGCCGCGGCGTGCTCATCACCGCTTCGAGCGGCAACCAGAGTTATCTCGCCGCCACGACCATCCCCGCATGCATGCGCGATGTGATCGGCGTCGGCGCCACGTACGACTCCACCGGCGAGCAGGCGCCCACATGCGATGTCGCGTGGCCGAGCGAGCGCGACGCAGTGGCCTGCTTCACGAACAGCAGCACCGCAATCGATCTCGTCGCGCCGGGCGCGTTCATCACGTCGACGGGACGCGGCGCGGCATTCGCGACGATGTACGGAACGTCGATGGCCGCTCCGCATGTCGCCGGCGCGCTCGCACTCATGCAGCAGGTGAGCGCCGGCAAGCTCACCGCCGAGCAGGCAGAAGCGATCCTGAAGAACACAGGCCGCCCGACGCTCGACGCGCGTAACGGTCTCGTGTTCCCGCGCCTCGACGTCGCCGCCGCGGTAGCCGCGACGCCCTACGTCCCGCAAGCCCCTCCGCAAAAGCGCCGCGCTGCGCGTAAGTAGCGACGGCAGGCCTCCCGTCGTCACCCTACGCGCAGCACGATCTTGCCGAAGTGATTGCTCGACTCCATCAATCGGTGCGCTTCCTTCCATTGCGCGAGCGGCATCACCGTGTGGATCACCGGACGGATGCGACCCGCGTCGAGATCGGTGCCGAAGCGGTCGAGGAACGCTTTTACGATCGTGGCTTTCTCTTCCACCGGGCGCGCGCGCAAAGTCGAGCCGACAACCTGCACGCGTTTCATGAGCAGTTGCGCGACGTCGATCTCCGCGGTGCGCTGACCGCCCATCGAGCCGATGATCACGATGCGTCCGCCGACCGCGATCGCTTCGAGATCGCGGGACAGATAACGCGCGCCGATGTGATCGAGGATCACGTTCACGTTGCGCGCTTGCTCGACGAAATCTTCGTTGCGATAGTCGATGCAGACGTCGGCGCCGTGTTCGAGACATCGCGCGCACTTTTCGGGCGAGCCCGCTGTGACGAGCACGCGCACGCCCGCGAGCTTGCATAATGTCGTCGCTGCGGTGCCGACGCCGCTGCCGCCGCCGTGAATGAGCGCCGACTCGCCTTCGCGAATCTGCGCGAGCAGAAACAGGTTGAGGAATGCGGTGAGAAACACTTCCGGCAGCGCCGCCGCTTCTTCATCGGTCAGCGTATCCGGCACGTGCATCGCGGAGCCCGCGTGCACGATCACTTCCTGCGCGTAACCCCCGCCCGCGAGCAGCGCCATGGCGCGATCGCCCACCGCCCAGCCGCGCACGTTTGCGCCGACCTCGGTGACGACGCCGGCGCACTCGAGGCCGAGGATGTCGGAGGCGCCGGGAGGGGGCGGGTAGCGTCCGGCGGCTTGCAACAGATCGGCGCGGTTCACCGACGTCGCGCGATTCGCGATGCGGAGATCATCCGCGGTCCACTTTGAGACTTCCACCGGCACAGACTATCTTCTCCGTCCGTGAACGCGAACCCCGTCATCAGTTGCATCGACTTGCGCAAGCATTACCCGGACGTCAAAGCCGTCGACGGGATCGATCTCGACGTGCTTCCCGGCGAGTGCTTCGGCCTCCTCGGCCCGAACGGCGCGGGCAAGACCACGACCATTGAAATCCTCGAAGGCATCAACCAGCCCACCAGCGGCGAAGTCCGTATCCTCGGCATGAACTGGCGCGACCACGAGCTCGAACTGCGCGAGCGCATCGGCGTGTCGCTGCAGGAAACGCAGCTCGCGGAAAAGCTGACGGTGTACGAGACCCTGCGGCTCTTTCGCTCGTTTTACGCGAATGGTCCGCATCCCGACGATCTGCTGCGCAGCCTCTCGCTCGATGAGAAACGCAACGCGCGCGTCGTGAATCTCTCCGGAGGCCAGAAGCAACGACTCGCGGTGGCGTGCGCTCTGGTCGGTGAGCCGGACGTGTTGTTTCTCGACGAGCCGACGACCGGACTCGATCCGCAGTCGCGCCTGCAGTTATGGGACGTGGTGCAGGGCTATCGCAAGCGCGGCGGAACGGTGCTGCTCACGACGCATTACATGGAAGAAGCGGAGCGGCTGTGCGATCGCATCGCCATCATCGATCACGGCAAGCGCATCGCGCTCGGAACGCCGCAACAGTTGATCGCGAAGCTCGACGCGCCGCATATCATCGAGTTCGTGAGCATGCCCGCGCTCGAGGAGAGTGCGTTTGCGACGCTCTCCGGATTTCACGGCGCGACGTTGCGCGGCGACCGCTGGCAGTTGCGCGTCGACTCGCTCGCGCATTCGGTGCCGCAGTTGCTGTCGATCGTCGAGACGCGCGGTGCGAAGCTCGAGACGCTCTCGACGCACGCGGCCACGCTCGAGGATCTCTTCGTCGCGCTGACGGGAAGGGAGCTGCGCGATGTCTGAGCGCTTGCCAGAGCGGCGCGACCGTCCCACCTATCATCAGCTCGTCGAAATGACGATCGTGCGGCTGAAGGAGTTCGGCCGCGAGCCCGACGTCGCGTTCTGGGTCTTCGCGTTCCCGCTCCTGCTGACGCTCGCGCTCGGATTCGCGTTCCGCGAGAAACCGCCCGATCGCATTCCGATCGGCGTCGCGCAGGGCCCGCACGCGCAACAGCGGCTGGCCGCGTTGCGGAAATCGCCGTCGCTGCAGCCGCGCATTTATGAGGAGCAGGAAGGGCGCGAGGAGTTGCGGCGCGGCAAGATCTCGCTGCTCGTGAGTGCCGATGCGCGGCCGGTGTATCGACTCGATCCGACGCGCCCCGAGGCGCGGACCGCGCGCGTGGAAGTGGACAATGCGCTGCAGGTGAGCGCGGGGCGTCGCGACGTGTTTCAGGCGCCGGTGCAGCACGTGTCCGAGCAGGGCTCGCGCTACATCGACTTCCTCGTCCCCGGTCTTCTCGGCATGAACCTCATGAGCACCGGCATGTGGAGCATCGCGTTTTCAGTGGTGAACTCGCGCTTGCGCAAACTGCTCAAACGCTTCATCGCCACGCCGATGCGCAAGCGCCACTACCTCTTCTCGCAATTCCTGTCGCGGCTCGTGTTCCTCATCGCGGAGGTGACGATCGTGGCGGTATTCGGATGGCTGGTGTTCGACGTCACGGTCCGCGGCTCGATGCTCGCGTTCGCGGTGACCTGCCTTATCGGCGGCGCGAGTTTCGCGGGGATCGGAGTGCTGCTCGCCTCACGCGTGCGTACGATCGAAGCGATCAGCGGCTTGATGAACGTGGTGATGATGCCGATGTGGATCTGTTCCGGCGTTTTCTTTTCGTACGAGCGTTTCCCTGATGCGGTGAAACCGCTCATTCGCGCGCTGCCGCTGACCGCGCTGAACGACGCACTCCGCGCCGTCATGAACGACGGCTATGGATTGACGCACGTGGCACCGCAACTGGCGATCCTGCTGGCGTGGGCGGTGGTGACTTCGGTGATCGGGCTGAAGATTTTCAGATGGCAGTGAGTGCTTCGGGGTCACGAGCTCATCGCCCGCGCGATATGGCCCCTTCCACCGCCGATGTGAGCCGCGACCCGACGACGTGGAGAAGAGTTGTTCTTCCGGCGCGCTGTGGGGGCGACCTCGCCGGAACTTTTTCGCTGGACTGATTCCTGCCGTGAAGGCATGGGAGGGTCCATTACCATTTGACGCGATCGGCGTGGAGTTCTATACCGAAGTCGCACCGGATCCGTGGTCGACGCCAGAATGGCCGGAATGGAGCGAAGGACAGCCTGGAGTCATCGCCATCGAGCCGGGCGAGTTGGTTGCGATCAGCGTCGTTATTACCTGAAGCGTAGTGGCGGATGACTCATCATGCGAGCTGCAAAGCCGGACGAGCTGAAAACGCACGCGTATCCCGTTCTGGCGGCAGCCATTTCGGAAGCTGAACTTTCGAATTGGTTCCCGGTTCCGTTTCAACACATCACCGACCCGGAAGAAGTGGCGGAGCCATCGAAAGCCGCACTCATCAAGCTCGACACCGGTGACCACTTCGTCTTGTTTTACGGTGAGCTTTCTAATCAGCTCACCTTGCGCATCCCTTCGTCCGTCGACGCGTCAAGTTTTCTGCAGTCTCTCTTCCGCGAAGTGCCGTTGCCGCGAGAACGAATCGTGTGGCGCCGTCGAGACCACGCATCCCCAGTCACATCACTGCGAAGACGATGTCAGCTCCGCGAAACGGCGCAAAGAAGAAATAGGATCATCGAAACGCGGCCCGGTCCGTAGCCACACGTTGCTCCCGGTCATCCGTATACCAGAGCCGGAACCCTCGCTCATTCGACAGGTAGTGCAGGATCGTTTTGCGGAACGTCGTGGCGCAGGGGATGTCGATCGGGAGCTCTTCGAGCCGCGACGGGTAGCCGCCGTGTTGCGTGTGATGCGCGATCAGTGCAGCGCGTACGAGCGGGGCGCGCGTCGTGCAATCGTTCCAGGCGCGAGCGAAGTGTTGCTGGCCGAGGAGGACGCCGAGGAGCATGGCGGCTCCGGTGGCGAGGACGGGCATGCGTGCGTTGAGGGAAACGATGGTCAACACGATCGTCGCGAGCGGGATCACGACGCGGAACACGTGCTGCACGACGCCCAGCTCACCGCGCTCGCCGAGGAGCATGCCGAACAAAAACGCCGCGCCGGCATAGACCGACGCGGCGATGAGGCGGCTCAGGAAAATCACCCGAGCACGATAAACGCTCAGAAGTTGAACATGACGCCGAAGTTCACTTCACCCTGATAGAAATCCTGGTTGTAGAAGTAATCGCAGAACGAGCAGTCGCTCTCTTCTTCGAGCGAGGTGTAGTAGCCGCGCCCTTCGAGCTTCACGCTCATCACATCGCTGACCGGGATCTTCACGCCGACGCCGGCGGAAGCGGAGAAGCGGTTCTCGTCGGAAACGCCGCTGACCTGCGGATTGAGATTCGCGAGGCCGCCGCTCACCACGAAGTACGGCGTGGCGTTGCGCGAGCGCGCGAACGGGAACTGCAGGCCCGCGTGCAGATAGGTGACATCGATGTCGGCCACCTCATTTTCAGGCTCGAAGAGACCACTCTCGGTCTCGAGCTCCGAGGATTGGCGATTGGCCATGAGCTCGAGCTTCATGCCGGAGTCGCCGAGGGGCATCGCGAACGTGATGCCGAGGTTCGGGCTGCTGGCCACCTGCACGTCGTCGTTGAAGACGAAAGACTGGTCCGCGAAGATGGTCCCGCCCCAGCGATAGCCGATGAACGGCGTCAGCTCGAACCGGTCGCGCGGCGTCCAGCGATCGCGTTCCGCGCGGCGCCGGCGCCAGTCGTCGTCCTGCGCGAACAGCGCCGTCGGAACGAGAATCAGGAACAGGAGAAACGTGAACTTCCGCATTGTTGCCTCCGAGAGGTTGGATGGTGTCGCGTGGCCTGCCGATACAATCCGCGCACCATGAAAGTCGCTACCTGGAATGTGAACGGGATCCGCGCGCGGCACGAGCAATTCGCGGCCTGGGCGGCGTCGGAACAACCCGACGTGATCTGCCTGCAGGAGATCAAGGCGAAGCTCGATCAGATCCCGCAAAGCTGTTCGATCGAAGGATATACGTGCTACTGGCACGGCGCGGGCGGCTACTCGGGCGTGGCGCTGCACGTGCGCAAAGGGCTCGCGGAAAACGTCGAGTACACGCACCCGGAGTTCGATCACGAGACGCGCATCGTGCAGGCGCAAATCGAGGACACAGTGTTCACCAGCGTGTACGTTCCGAACGGAGGCAAAGACTTCGAAGCCAAGATCGCGTTCATCCATGCACTGACCGCGTACGCGACCGGCATCAGGGATCGCGGACTGAAACTGGTGCTGTGCGGCGACATGAACATCGCGCGCAGCGAGCGTGACGTGCATCCGAAAGAGCGCAAGCCGCGCGCGATCGGTCAGTTGCCGCAGGAGCGCGAGCTGTTCGAGCGGCTGCTCGGTGAAGGTGGCCTCGTCGACGTCGGCCGCATGCTCTATCCCGACGCCGACGACTACTTCAGCTGGTGGGCGCCGTGGCGGAACATGAAAGAGCGCAACATCGGCTGGCGTCTCGATTACGTGCTCGCGAGCACACCACTCGCGAAGACGGCGGTCTCCTGTCCGTCGCAGCGCGAGATCGGCACGAGCGATCACGCGCCTGTAGTGGCGACGTTCGCATAAACATCAGGGTCGTGCTACCGACGACCCTCACAAAAAAGCCGGCGTGACTACGCCGGCTTTTTTGCTGCGCTCCGGAGCGGTTGACTACTCGAGAACCACCATCACCACGCGGCGATTCGCCGAGCGGCCTGCGCGGGTCTTGTTCGACTCGAGCGGCAGCGTGTCGCCGTACGAGATCGTCGACATGCGCGCCAGCGGGAGCTTGTGCTCGCGCGAGAGATAACGGCGCACCGAATCGGCGCGGCGCTGGCCGAGCTCTTCGTTGTAACGCTCGCCGCCGCTGTCGTCCGTGTGCCCCTGAATCTCGACGAAGTACTGATCCGTCAGGACCTTCACACGGCCGGCGAACTCGTCGAGCGCGCTCTTCGCGGCCGCGTCGAGCTCATACGAGTCGAGCTTGAACTTGATCCGATCCTCGGAGAACGACTGCTCGAACACCACCTGGCCCTTGGCCAGCACGCCCGCTTCCTGCGCGCGCTTCAGTGCTTCCTGCGCGGACTGGCTGAGCTGTTCGAGGCGGATGTCGGTCTGCTGCTGCTTCTGCTGCAGATCCTCCACCTGCGACGAGACGGATTCGATGCGCTGATTGGTCGTCGCCTGCGAGGCGGCGATCTTCTCGTCCACCGACTTCGACGTCGCACACGCGCCGAGGACGACGGCGAGCGCCGTGACTGAAACTGCCCGGGTCAACTTCTTCATCAACTCTTCTTCCTTTCGTTGCGCTTCCGCGCACGGGACGACGCGCTTTGTACCGGAGGCTCCGTGCCGCGGTAGCCGGCACGGACTCGGACGGAGCGGACGCGTCCAGCGAGCTCGAGCGAAATGCGACGGTACTTTACTGCACCCTTTCCCGTCGGCGGAAACCCAATCAAGTATTGGGCCCGCAATGCCTTTTCGATCCCATCCATCGCCGCTGCAATGGTTTCCGGGCGATTGCCGACGAAGAGACGGCCACCGGAAGCGCTGGCGAGCTCCTCCAGCAGGTCGATGTTCGACATCTCTTCGCTGATCGGGACCACCTTCTTGGTGTCCTGTTCGATCGGGTCGCGCAGGCCGAACGCGTAAATCGGGATGGAGACGCCTTCCATCCGCTTTTCGATCTCCGCGCGCGTCAGCTTCGAGGCGTTGTCGATGCCGTCGCTGAGCAGGATGATCGCGCGCGAGCCGTTGCGACCGAGCTCGCTGCGCTCCGGCATCTGCGCGAGCGCATCGAAGAACGCGGTTTTGCCCCACGGCTTCACGACGTCGAGCGCGCGCGTGATCGCCGACGGATTCTCCGTGAACGGCACCAGCTCATTCGCCCGCCCCTCGGAATCGAACACGTAGAGCGCGAAGTCATCGCCTTCGCGGCGGCGCGCGGTGAGCGCGTTGATCGCGGCCTTCGCCGCTTCCATCTTGCCGGCCAGCGCCATCGAGCCGGAACCGTCGAGCAGGATCGTCCACGACACCGGCGCGTTCATCGAACTCTCGAAGAGATCGGTGGCAACCTTCTGCCCGTCGACGAGCAGGGTGACGTCCTTCGCCGCGAGGTTCGTGATCGGAACGTTTTTCGGTCCCAGCACGCTGAAGGGGACCATCACGTAGCTGACAGAGACCTGCTCGCTGAAGTTCTCCTGCGCGAAAAGCGACCCGGAGAGGAGCAGAAAAAGGACGGCGAGACTGCGTTTCATGCTGCGAATAACAATCGATCGCCGCGGTGCATGCCGCGCCGGACTCATCCCTTGCGAAGAGGAACGTACTCCTCGTCTTCCTGATGCTTCCGTTCCCACTTCAGGAAGTCGTAGTAGCCGCAGCGCGGCTTGTCCGGGTATTCGTGGCAGACGCCAGGTCGCGCTTCATACACCGAGCAGCGGCGCGTCTTCTGATCGATGAACATGCAGATGCTGCCGTAGATCTTGTCTTTCTGATGACGCAGGACCTGCTCGCCGGAGGTGACTTTCGTGAAGCGGCGCCGCGCGGTCTCGACGTCGATGCCGAAGTGCCGCGCCAGCCGCGCGAGGTCCCGCTTCTCGACGATGATCCGGTCGTAGCTGCAGCAGTAAGCGGGGCACTTGAGGCAGTCGTAGGAGAGCTTCGGCGCTGGCGCGATGGTGGTCGTCATATTTTTTTGCGTTCAGTGTAACAAACGAAACGCGCGCCTTCTTCGTAATCTAGGGATCATGCGAACCACGCTCGCCGCTCTCTTGTTCATCCTGTTCGCCTTCTCTGCATCCGCGCAACCGATCATCACCGACATCAATCCGCAGGAAGGATTCACGTACGGCCACACCCACGTGACCATCACCGGCTTCGGGTTCGACGCCGGACAGGTCGAAGTGTTCTTCGACGACGTGAAGGCCACGGTCTTCTTCGTCACGGCGAACATGATTCGCGTGCGCGTGCCCCCAGCCGCGGAAGGCGCGGCGGATGTCACGGTTCGCGTGGCAGGACAAGGCGAAGCGAAACTCACCAACGCCTTCTTTTTCCATCTGCTGGCGCAGGGGTCACCCGAGGACTACATGCCGGTGATCGTGCCGCTCACGCCGCTGGAATTCAAGGGTTCGCACGGTTCGGTGTGGACATCGGAACTACGCGTCTACAACGCGGGCGCGCTGACGTTGCGGATGCCGGGACCCGAAGCGGTGTTCATGGAAATACCGTTCGATCCCGCAATCGTGATCGAACCGAATCAGACGGAACGCGTCATTCTGAACCGGCGCGCCAATCAGGTCGACGGCGCGTTTCTCTACGTGCCGATCCCGCTGGTCGGCTCACCGAAGTTCTCGCTGCGCATCCGCGATACGTCGAAAAACGCCGTCAGCGCCGGCACCGACTTCCCCGTGGCGTGGGGCAATCAGGCAGCACCGGACATCACCCTGATCGACATCCCCACCGACCCACGGTATCGCGCGACGCTGCGCGTCTACGGTTTCACGGCGGCGCCCATGCGAGTCGGCGTGAAGATCTATCCGGAGGACGGCATGGTCCCGATCGATCAGTTCGACGTGGACCTGCTCGGCATCGTCACGACTGAGTTCGTGCCGTTCCCGCCGCACCCGGCGTACTTCGTCCTCGATCCGATCACGGACGCCGTCCGCGCTTCGGGGAACGAGCGCATCCGCATCGAGCTGACGAACTATGGCGCGAACGTCTCGCCGCCGCCTCCGAACATCTGGGGATTCGTTTCGATCACGAACAACGAGACGCAGCAGGTGACCGCGGTAACGCCGAAATGAAATGCAGCAACGGACTACGGTGACGGCGTGATGATGTCGCGTACCATGTGCACCGCATGGACCACGCCGTCGCCCTCGTTCAGGCGTACCTTCAGCTCAATGGTTACTTCACCTCGGCCGAATATCCGATCATCGCCGGCACCGCCCGGAGCGGTTTCCGCACGCTGACCGACATCGACATCCTCGCGTTTCGTTTTCCTTCCGGGCAGCCGATGGCACGGCCGGGACGCAAGTCGCCGGCCGGCCTGGACATCACCGATCTCGATGCGGGACTCGCGGTCCCCAGCGAATCGATCGACATGATCATCGGCGAGGTCAAGGAAGGCCGGGTCGGCATCAACACCGGCATCCGCGACCCCGAGATCCTGAAGACGGTGGTCAGCCGTTTCGGCGAAGTCGGCGACGCCGCGATGATCGTCGATCATCTGCTCGCGAACGGTACGGCGGAGATCCCGCCATCGTTCTCGGTGCGGCTGATCGCATTCGGCTCGTTCCCGCCCGGCTCCGCCGTCCCGCCATGCCGCATCATCTCCCTCGGTCACGTGTTAGCGTTTCTGCAGCGTTACGTACGCAAGCACTGGCACATGCTGCGGCACCTGCAGTTCAAGGATCCGGCCTTCGGATTCCTGATGACACTCGAGAAAGCACGACGCGGCGGCGCCGGACGGCGCGGCAACGAAGGCGTGGAGATCGTGACGTCGCAGGAACGGCCGCCGCTCGCAAACGGCAGACGGCGCGGCGAAGCACCACCGCGACCGCGACGCAGGCGTTAGACCACGAAGGGCCGGAGGCCCTCGGTCGTCCCTCACGCCACGCGGTTGCGACCGCCGCGTTTCGCTTCGTACAGCGCTTCGTCGGCGCGTTTCACCAGGGCTTCAGGCGTGTTGTCGCGTGAGGCAACCTCGGTCGCGACGCCGATGCTGGCGGTAATCGTTCCGAGCTCCTCGATCTTCTTGCGTAATGCTTCGGCGACGTCACGTGCTTTCGTGGCGTCGGTCTCGGGCAGCAGCACGACGAACTCCTCGCCGCCATAGCGCGCGACGACATCGGCCGCGCGATGGACGGAATCGCGCAGCACCTGGGCGACGTCGCGCAGCGCTTCGTCGCCGGCCTGATGTCCGCGCTCGTCGTTGAAGATCTTGAAGTAGTCGAGATCGAGCATCAGCAGCGAGAGCGGCGTGCCGTTGCGCGTGGCGCGACGCCATTCGAGCGACAACGTGTCGTCGAAATGCCTGCGGTTGGCGACCTGCGTCAACCCGTCTTCGGTGGAGATACGATGCAGGGTTTCGATCGCGCGGCCGAGGTGTGCGTTTGCGTCTTCGAGCGCCCGGGTTTTCTGCTCGAGCTGCGCCGTGACCTTCTGCAACTCCGCGTAAAGCTGCGCGCTCGCGACCGCGCCAGCGATTTGCGCGGCGACGCCGGTGAGCAACGGCAACTGATCGCGAAACACGCCGGGCCGCGTGCTTTCGAGATTCAGCACGGCCACGATCTTGTCGTGATGACAGACCGGCACGCAAAGTTCCGCGCGCGCGCCTGGCAACGTCTCCACGTAATTTGGGTACGTGTTGACGTCATCGATCAGGATGGCCTGGCCGGTTGCGGCGACCTGTCCGACGACGCCGCTGCCGAGCGCACGCGTATAGCCGGGATGCACCGACGTCTCGACCGAAGACGTCAGCGCCTCGCAGACGAACGCGTTGCGCTCGCGATCGATCGTCACGAGCGCGACAAACTCCCAGTTGCACTTCTCCGCCAGGGCGTCCGTGATGCGCTGCATCATCGGCCGCAGCTCGAGATCCATCGTGGCGATCCGCGCGACTTCGTTGAGGATCTCGAGCTGCCGCTGCATGCGGCGAATCTTACGCGTTACATGCCCGAGATACGCACTTCCACGCGCTGCCCGAGCTTGAGCGGCGTCTGCTCCGCGAAGGCGACCTTCACCAGGAGCACGCGCGTGTCGATGGGCTTGGCAGGATCCTGCGGATTGAGGCGGCGATTCACGACGGCGTCGGGGATCTCTTCGATCGTCCCGCGCCACGTGCGGCCGAATCCTTCCGCGGTCACTTCCACCGGGGCGCCGAGACGGACGCGCGCGGTGTCGAACTCGTCGATCTCCGCTTCGACGCGCGTTTTCCTCAGATCGGCAACTGTCACGATCGCGTCGCCCGTGTCGATCGTCTCGCCGGCGTGGACATGACGCGTGATCACGACACCGTCGATCGGCGCGGTGATGACGGTCTTTTCGACCAGTGCTTCGAGGCGGCGCACTTCGGCGGCGGCCGATGCGGCTCGCGCGCGTGCGGAGTCGAGGTCGCGATCCGCCTTGTCCCACGCCTGCTTCGATCCGACGTCTTCGCGATAGAGATGCTGCGCGCGTGCGACTTCCGCTTCGAAGAGGCGGATGTCCGCCTGCGCTTCGCCGACGCGTGCACGCGCAACCGAAAGCGCGGCGCGGGTGTCGTCGGCTTTGATGATCGCGATCACCTGACCGGCACGCACATTCTGCTTCTCCTCGACTTCGAGCCGATCGATGGTGCCGGAGACGTCGGCACCGACGGTGACTTCCGCGCCGGGATACGTGACCACGCGGCCTTCCGCCACGATGCGCGGCGTTTCCGCTTTCGCGACGGCTTGCGATTTCGCGGGTGTCGGCGTGCGCGTGGCTTTCACCTGCACGACGGTGGCGACGACGATGAGCAGTCCGAGGATCGGGTAGAGAAGGCGGTTCATACGAAGGCTCCATCCTGTATCTGCACGACGCGGTCTGCGATCGTGCGTACTTTCGGGTCGTGGGTGACGATGACGAGCGCGCGGTTTTCCTGCTTGGCGAGCGCGCGGAACAGTTCGAGGATCTGCGTGCCGACGGTGGCGTCGAGGTTCGCGGTCGGCTCGTCGGCGAGAAGGATCGGCGCCTTGCCGGCCAGCGCACGCGCGATGGCGATGCGTTGCTTCTGCCCGCCGCTGAGCTCGCGCGGCAGGAAGTTCTGGCGATCGCCGAGGCCGACCGCTTCGATCACGCGTTGCGCTTCGGTACGCGCCTCGCTGCCCTTCACGCCCTTCACGTTCAGCGCGTATTCGACGTTCTCGATCGCGGACAGGGAAGGGAAGAGGTTGAACTGCTGGAACACGAAACCGAGCGAACGTTTGCGGATCGCGGCGAGCGCTTTCGCATTCACGGGCGTCCCTTCGATGACCACTTCGCCGCTCGATGGCGTGAGGATGCAGCCGAGGATCGAGAGGAACGTCGTCTTGCCGGAGCCGGACGGTCCTTCGAGCGCGACGATCTCGCCGCGATCGATGCTGAAGTCGATGCCTTTGAGCACCGTGACGGTCTCGCGGCCTTCGGTGAAGTGCTTCTCGACGCCCCGAGCTGTGAGTACGCCTGTTGTGAGTACGGAGGTCATGTCCGGAACACCAGCGCCGGATCGATCGACGCTACCTTTCTGAAGGAGATCACTGCCGCGCTGAGGCAGAGTGCGATCGCGCCGAGCAGCACCGCCACGTAGAGCTGCATCGGAATGATCAGCTTCAGGTCGATGCCCGCCATCACCGGGCGCAGCGCGAACGCCTGCAAGGCGCCGAGCGCGAATCCCGCGATCGCCGCGATCAGCGCCTGCTTGCCGAGGATGCGGTAGATGTCCGCATTGCCACCGCCGATCGCCTTCACGGTGCCGAACTCGCGGATGTGCTCCATGGTCGACGTGTACAGCGTCTGCGCGACGACGACGATGCCGACCAGACATCCGAGAAAGACGGTGATGTACATGTTGAGACCGAGGCCGGTGGACTCGATCCAGTACGAGCGCGAGCGCTTCGCCCACTCCTCTTTCGTGAAGATGTCGTTGTACGGCAGGCGGCGGCGTAGCTCTTCGCGCACCGCTTCGATGTTCGCGTCCGGTGCGAGCTTCACCAGGACGTACGTCGTGTTGCCGCGCAACTCACCCTCGTTGAGGCTCTGCGCGAGGCGGTAATCCATGAACGTGAGCGGCGTCGTGGTGAACGACTTCGCGTCGACGGTGCGGCCGATGATCTTGAGGCGCCGGCCGAGGACTTCTCGATAGTCGTTGACGGCGAACGCGCCCCAGCGCTTCTTCGCAGAGTCGTCGAGCACCATGTATGGACCGCGGCGGAGATCGGCGAGATTTCCGTCGACCACGTTCTGCGGAAAGTTCCACCGCTCGAAGTTCTCGAGCGCATACACCTCCGTACCCTCAACCGCGCCCGTAGGCAGGTTCACGTTCATGAACCAGACGATGAGATTGTCGGCGCGCGCGACGCCCGGAATCGAGCGCACTCGCTTGATGTACGTCTCGGGGAACGTGTGTGCGAAGTCGACGTTCGGCGTGTTGTGCGACGTGACCCACAGATCGGCGTCGATCTGATCGATCGTCAGCGAGGCGTTGCTCATCAGGCCGATGAAGAGACCGACCTGCACGAACACCAGCGTCACCGCGAACGCGACGCCGGAGACGGTGATGAAGAAACGGAGCTTGTCGTGAAGGAGTGACTTCGTTGCGAGATCGACGGCCACGGCTTACCCCTTCAACAGTCCGTTGATGATCATGTCGCTGGTGACGCGCGCGCGATCAAGGACCGGCCGCCAGTCCACCCACTCGTCCTTGCACTTCGCGATCTCCAGCGACACCACGCCGTGGACCGCGGACCAGATCACCTGCGCGGCGAGATCGACATCGGTGATGTCATCGCGGAAACGCTTCTGCTCCATCAGCTCCGCGACGATGATCTTGAGGAACGCGTACGAATCCTCTTCGGGATTGCCTTTGGCGATCGTCGACTTCTCCGTCGTCTTCGGCGTCATGAACATCAGTCGGTAGTGGCTGGGGTTGTTCAGGCCGAACGAAACATAAGCCTCACCCGCGGCGCGCAGGCGCTCGACGGGATCGGCGATCTGCGCGATGGCGGCGAAACCCTGCGCGAACGAGCGGAAGTCGCAGTCGCAGAGCTCGGCGAGCAGCGCGTCCTTGTCGCGGAAGTGGAAGTAGATGGCGGTCGGCGAATACTCGATGCGGTCGGCGATGCGGCGCATCGTGACGGACTCGACTCCTTCGCTTGCGAATAACTCGCGTGCGGCGTCGAGGATCCTGGTGCGGATCTCTTCGCGTTCCCGTTCCCGGCGTTCTTTCGGTCCCAAACGTGCCTCCGTTACTTAACACTGTTAAGTTAGGTGGCAACGTTCGAGAAGTCAAGCGCGGTTTTTGGTAAATGACGGACGACTCACGGATCAGTCAGCAAGCTTTTTCATGAGCTCGTTGACCTGATCGTAGACTCGCTGAACCGAGCTCTCGACCACGACGGTAGTCGCGTCTGGCGGCCGCTCCCCGATCCGGATCATGTCCAGTATCTCGTCGGTAGCAAAGAGGATATCGGCCAGTTTGTCGAGAACACGCTCGGACATCGGGAGGTGAACCGCGGTCATTGCGTCGAACTGGGTGGCAGCTTGGTATTTCACTCTGCTAAGGAGTGACTTACGTCTCTAAATCCCTACCCTGAATCGCAAGAGAATGTGCGGTCACGTTTCGGTTACGGGTTTTTGCGGGCGCTACCGTGGCCTTTCCGGGGGAGCAAGTAGTCGATCGACGCGATCGACATCTCTCCGCCTGGAGTGACCGCGACCACGACGCCCAGGACTACGCCATCGTCATCGAGCACCGGCGCACCGATGAGGTCCGTCGAGTTGCCGGGTTGCCCCAGACCCGCAGTCGTGGAGGTCCCTCCGCTCTTCGCGCGTGTTTCGGTCAGCCGCGTCGCACACTTTGGTGGCTGCGAATCCTCGGCGCACGCGACGACGAACAGACGGTCACCGATGACGAACGGCGTCGATCGCGCGTTCAACACGTGCAGCGCTGTTGTCAATGCCGCCGGCGGTTTGAACGACACGGCCCACGGGGCCCCCGGTGATACCTCCGCTGCGATACCGGCGTTCTCATATGTGATGCGTACCGCACGGTTGTTCGAGTCGAAAGGGCGTGTCGTCGTGATTCCGAACGGACCACTCGCCGTGGCGACGATGAATGTCTTGGCCTGGATGGTCGTCCCGTCGGACAGCGAGACGTTTACCGGCGCCACGAGACGCGGCACATTGCTGCGCGTCGTGATGAACGCTTCGACGGGCTTGCGGAGTGCCCAAACTTTCGCGCGCTCGAACTCGCTGCTGTTTTCCCATTCATTGAAGTCCGCTTTTCCGGCGAGCAGTGGTGTCTCGAAGAGAGCGCGTGCTGTCTCACGGTCGCGAGCGACTCGGTAGGCAGCGGCGGCGAACCGCTGCGCGTTCAGGCGCGACTTCGGATGCAGACGCTGAAAGTCCGCAAAACCTTTTCGCATGCGCGCCCAGTCCGGCGGTGGCGGTTCCGGCCTGTCGACGTAGGTCACGCCGAACGACCACCCTCGGTGAAACAGCGCATAGAGCGCGTCGGTCAGCTCGCCGGTCGTCTCGGGCGACCAGCTCTGCACGAAGGCATCGATGGCACCGGGAGCGCCTCCCCAGTTTTCGCCGAGGTAGAGGATTGCGCGCTCGAAGGCCTCCCAGTAAAGCGGGTCGATCGCAAGCAGTTTTTTCAGCGGGCCGCTCCAGCCGCCGAGTTTTGCGGTTCGGATCTGCAGGTGGTAACAAGCCGTGTCACAACGACCCTCCGCTTCAGCCTCGCCCAGCAATTCGAGCGCGCGCGTCGCGAATTGATCGTAGCTCTCCGCGTCAGCGTCGACCATCGTGTCGACGAAGCCGGAACCACGAATTCTTTCGGCGGAGCTTGAATATTGCGCGGCGAGCGCGATGCGGCTCGTGTCGGTGCGATTCGTTGCCCGCCACTCCTCTAACAAGTGTCGATGTTTCTGGTCGCCGAGCGCGACGAGTGAAGAGTGGCGTGCGAGGGCCTGATAAAACGCGAACAACTTCGAACGACCGGAGTCGAACTTCGCATTCGTGTTCCGCGCGATGGTTGCCATTGCGTCGAGCGCGCTGAATTTTCCATCGATCAGAAGCTGCGCCGCCTCATCCGCGAAGATCGACTCTTCGTCCGGCGCGTCGACTGGAATCACCAACGGAGCAGGAGCCGCTTTTGCGTCGGTATCCGACCATTGGCAGATACGGTCCACCGTCTGCGAGGATTTTGTCGCGACGATTTGAACCGGTCGAACGACGACGGCGACGTCGGCTTCTGCGAGCGCGACCTTCATTGCCGTCGTCATGGCGTTTCGTTCGCGCGTTCGGATCGGCCGTGTCGCGCTGCATGCCGCGGATGGAGCTCCGACCTTGCCGACGACGAACCGGGTCCTTGCTCCCTGCGATGCGAATACGACATCTCCCCGGTCCGTCGACGATGCGAATGGACGTTTCGGATCGCGCGGCCCGTCATCTTCCGCGGTGCCAATGGCGATCTCATTCTCGATTTTGCCGTCGGCGCTGAACCGGACGATCCAGACATCCGTCCCAGCACCGGCCGACGAGGTTCCGCCGACCGCCGCGTATCGATCCTTGCCGGTACGCACGATCGCGAAGAGTCCGTCCTCGCCGTCGCCACCGAGGTTCTTCTGCCACACGATCTTTCCCGCGGGTGAGACGCGGACGAGCCATCCTTCGCGGTTCGAGTCGCTGTACGTTCTCGAACGACCCGCGGCGATCACGCCGCCATCGCTCAGTTCCACCGCGTCGTAGAAACCATGGCCTGCCTCGCCGGTGCCGAGGACCAGGTCCCACACCACTCGTCCGGCGGAATCGATTCGCGTGAGAGCGCCGAATCGGCTCACCGCGCCCGTAACTGCGACCACACCACCGTCGGGCATTGGGACCAGCAATTTGATGTCGTCGACGTCGGTGCGGTCGACAACGCGCGACCACTTCAGCTCTCCTCTTGCGGAGAACCTGACGAGCAGCATCGCATCGTTCAGCCGGGTCGCCAGGACGATGTCTCCGTCGCTCGTTTCGACAGCGACGTTCATATCCGTTCGCCACGACGCCTCGACAGCGCGCGCCCACTGCACCTCTCCAGCGGCATTCACGCGCAGGACCATGGGGTGATGTTCGTCGTCGGTTGGAATGGAAACTCCCGTGGCAATGAAACCGTCACGTGCGGCCGTGTATCGCTCGAGTTGGATACGGCCTGTAACAGGGGAGAATCCCAGCGCCGCCTGGAACGTGCCGTCAGGGCGAAGCTCGATCGCTGTTTCGTGCGAATACACGACGGTGCGGTCGCCGATCGCTCGGACACCAGCGGGCCAGGAGAAGCCGGTCTCGACGATCCATCCGGCGCGAGTGATCGGTGCCGACGCAACGAGAAGGATTGCTGCGATCAGAAGCGTGGCAGGTATTCGCATCGTTGCAGCATAGCAACGGGCCGGTCTCTCAGGAATTCGCGACCCCACGACTTCGGTATCCTTTCTCGTCTTGTAAGGAGACCTTCAATGGATCGATTTGCCATTCCGGTGGCGGCAGGGATGCTCGCCGCCGCCGTTTCTTTCCCCCTCCCCGCGCAGCCGGCCGCGGTGAAGCAGTCGTTCGACGCCATTCGTCCCGCCTCGATCCGCGCGCACACGCGTTATCTCTCCAGCGATCTGCTCGAAGGACGTGGTCCCGGCACGCGCGGCGATGAGCTGGCCACGAGCTACATCGCCACGCAGTTCGAAGCGCTCGGCCTCGAGCCCGCCGGCGACAACGGCACGTACTTCCAGAAGGTCTCGCTCCTGGGCATCACCACCGATGCCGAGAAATCGACGTTCTCGTTCTCGAAAGGTGGTGCGGCGCAGTTCCGAGATGAAATCGTCGGCGGCAATCAATCGCAGATCGACACCGCGGCGCTCGACTCCGAGCTCGTGTTCGTCGGCCACGGCGTGCACGCGCCCGAGTATCGCTGGGACGACTACAAGGGACTCGACGCGCGCGGCAAGACGCTGGTGATGCTCGTCGATGATCCGCCGGCGACCGAAAAGGAGCCCGATCTCTTCCGCGGCCGCGCGCGCACGTACTACGGACGCTGGACCTACAAGTACGAGATGGGTACAGCACGCGGCGCCGATGCCGTCATCCTCATTCACACCGATCCTTCCGCGGGCTACGGATGGCAGGTCGTGCGCAACTCATGGGGCGGCGAGCAGGCGTACGTGAAGAATCCCGAAGGGCAGCACGCGCTCGCATTCGCGGGATGGCTGACGCAGAAGAAGGCGCAGGAGCTCTTCAAAGCCGCAGGCCTCGATCTGGACCAGCTCACGCAGGCCGCGCACAAACGCGACTTCAAGCCTGTACCGCTCGGCGTGAAGTTTCAGGCGAACGTGAAGAGCGCGATCCGCCCGTTCGATACCGCGAACGTCGTCGCGCGACTCGAAGGGAGCGATCCGCAGCTCAAAAACGAAGCAATCCTCTACAGCGCCCACCACGATCACCTCGGCATCGGCACTCCCGATGACGACGACAAGACGGACACGATCTACAACGGCGCAATCGACAACGCCAGCGGCACCGCGACCGTGCTCGAGCTCGCGCGTGTGTGGAGCGAGATGGAGCCGCGTCCCAAACGCAGTGTGCTGTTCGCCCTCGTCGCCGCCGAAGAGCAAGGTCTCCTCGGCTCGCAGTACTTCGGCGAGCATCCATCGATGCCGGCCGGCAAGATCGGCCTCGGCATCAACCTCGACGCGCTGAATCTCTTCGGCGAAGTGACGAACGTGACGATGATCGGCGTCGATCGCACGACGTTCTTCCCCACGGCGCAGAACGTCACGAAGGCGATGGGTCTCACCATCGTTCCCGATCAGGCGCCGGAGCAGGGCTCGTATTACCGCTCCGATCACTTCAGCCTGGCCAAGGCAGGCGTACCGGCGTTCTCAATCAAGCAGGGCTTGCAGGTGAAGGACAAGCCATCCGGTTGGGGCGAGGGGAAGTCGAAGGAGTATCGCGAGAAGCACTATCACCAGGCGAGCGACGAGTTCGATCCGGCCTGGGATTTTGGCGCGGCCGCGCAGGTCGCGCGTCTCGCGTTATGGCTCGGTTACGAAGCCGCCCAGGGCGCGTCGCTGCCGATGTGGCTGGAAGGCGAAGAGTTCTACGCGAAAACGGCTGAGGTGCGCGCGAAGTAAGCGACGCTGGTCCGCCAGTACTGGTATCGCTGCTGCTACGAATGTCTTTTTCAGCGACCGGATCTCGGCCGAGTTCGCGATCGTGCGCGTCGAAAGCGATGTGCGGTTCCGGCAGCGCGCCGTAGCGAACGGCAACACGCAAGCGGAGATGATGCCGGTCACTGCGGTGCTGCAGTTCCACTTCGCGCCGAACGGGCGCTTCGATCCGTACTTCGGCGCGGGCGCCGCGTACGTGCTCATCGACGACGTCGACACGCCGGATGAACTGAACAACATCGACTTCGAACGCCTCGACTTCGACGACGACGTCGGTCTCGCCCTCAACGCCGGACTCGGGATCCGCCTTACCGACAATCCGGGATTACGCTCGACGCGAAGTACGTCCCGCTCGAATCATCCGCGACCGCCGTGGCTGCAGTCGGAAATCAGGAAGTGAAGTTCGACATCAACCCGGTGATCCTGTCGGCCGGCTTGTCGCTGCGGTTCTGAGCGCGAGACCGCCGGAGGCCTCCGTCGTCCTTTCATTCACGGCCGACGCGCGGCGCCGCCGCCGCGTGCATGGCCATCATCGCGGCGCCCTCGACAGGCGTGTGCTCGGGCTTCGCGAGCACCGCGCCGGGGGCGTCGCGCGTGATGCGCAGCCGCATCGGACCGAGGAGCATCTCGGCGGCGTGAAATGCGCCGCCGACGTAGGCGACGGGGAACTCGCTGTCGGTCATGTGCAGCTTGCGCGCGATGGCCAGCACGCATTCCGCGAGCTCCGAACCGCCGCGCGTGAGGATCTCGCGCGCGACGTCATCGCCGGCGTGCGCTGCGTCGATCACGAGCTTGCCGTAGCGCGCGATGTCGTCGACGTGCGTCGTCGCGGCGTAGACGAAGCGCGGCAGATCGTTCGGCTCGCACATTCCGTACGCTTCGCAGAGCAGATCGGTCATCTTCGTGGCGAAGCCGCGTCCGTCGTGCGCGCGCACGATGGCGGAGAGACCTTCGCGCGCGATCCAGTAACCGCTGCCTTCATCGCCGAGCGTGGGGCCCCAGCCGCCGGCGCGCGATTCCTGGCCTGCGGCGCTGCGGCCGAATGCGACGGAGCCGGTGCCGGAGATCACCACGATGCCCGCCCCGAAGCCGACCGCTCCGGTGAGCGCGATGCGCGCGTCGGTGTCGACGATGAAGTTGCCGCGTGGAAAAAAGATGCGCAGCGAATCGACGACGTTTTGCCGGTGAAACGGATGATCGGCGCCGGCGATGCCGCAGTACGCGTATTCGACGTCCTTGATCGCGATGCCGGCCTCGACCAACGCGATGTTCACCGCGCGCTCGACGTTGCGGGTCGCTTCCTCGATGCCGACCCGCAAGTGATTGGACGGGCCCGCCAGCCCGCGGCCGAGAGCCTTTCCCTGTTCGTCAACGACGAGCGCGGCCGTTTTGGAAGCGCCGCCATCGACGCCGATGAAGTAGTTCATGCGGGGTCAGCGTAGTGCAAATCTGCTGCGAGCCCGGTTACCGGGCCCCTCACTTGCACAATAACTATCCTGCCCTTCGAACGGGGCGATGAACAAAAAGGAGAAAGCATGAGACACAACAAATACTGGTCGGTCGCATTGGTCGCGATCGTCGCGCTCGCTCTGGTCTCCACGACCGCGTGCAAGAGCAGCGGCATGGCCGTGACGGAGCGCGGTCAGTTCCTGAAGCTGAACATCGCGCATCCGACGGACCTGCCGGAGCAGGGCGTGGACAACCTCGACATCACGCTCACCAATGCAGGAGTCAACAACATCCAGGACATCCTGCTCGAGGTCGAGCTTCCACCGCAGCTGATCGTGATGGATCAGACGGCGGACCGCGGCGTCAACGTGATGCACACCCCGGGATCGAACCTCTATCGCTTCACCTTCGGCAACATTCAGCCGACGGAGCGTTCGAGCGTTCGCTTCCGCGTGCGTACCGCGTTCGGTACGTTGTCGGAGACCGGTAGCGTGAAGGCGACCGCGTGGCAGGAAGGTCTGCCGGGCGACAAGCTGATCGAGACCGCGGTGATCAAGCTGCGTCAGTAAGAATATACAAATAACGTGGCATCCTCCTCGCAACTAACAGAATCATAAGGAGGTTGCAAACCGATGCGCATTCAGGAAACGAACAGGATCTTGAAGGAGTCCGCCTACTCGCGCCACCCCGTCCAGCAGCAGAAGGAAGAGGGGATGATCGCGAAGGCCTGGCGGTTCGTATCGCACCTCTTCCACAAACACTGATGTGATGCAGCGGCGGGCTTTCGGGCCCGCCGCTACAATCGCGCAATGCATTTGATGCGCGCCCTCGAAGCGCGCGAGCCGTTCGGCATCGATTCTCTGGCCTTCGTCGAACGCGTGGCACCAGAGCCTGGAACCGGAGAAGTGCTCATCCGGATGCGTGCTCTCTCTCTCAACTATCGCGATCTGCTGGTCGTCAACGCTGTGAATCGCTGGCGTCCGACGGAGCGGCGCATTCCTGTCTCCGATGGGGTCGGTGAGATCGTCCGCATCGGCGGCGGCGTCTCGCGCTTCAACCTCGGCGATCGCGTCGCGCCGCTCTTCTATCCGCACTGGATCGACGGCGGTCCTGCTGCCGAAAAAATGAACGGTGCGTTGGGCGGCGCTGGAGTCGACGGCTTGTTTGCGGAGCTCGTCGTCGCACGCGAATGGAGCGTCGTCAAAGTGCCGGACGTGTTCTCCGATGTCGAAGCCGCGACGCTGCCATGCGCAGGAGTCACGGCATGGCATGGCGTGGCCGAAGAAGGGCGCTTACGCCGCGGCGATACCGTGGTCGTGCTCGGGACGGGAGGCGTCGCGTTGTTCGCGATGCAGTTCGCGCATTTGCATGGCGCTCGCGTGATCGTGACCTCGAGCAGCGACGAGAAGCTCGAGCGCGCACGCGCGCTCGGCGCGGCGGAGGGCATCAACTATCGAACGACGCCCGACTGGCCATCGCGTGTTCGCGACCTGACCGGCGGTCGCGGCGCCGATCTCGTCGTCGACAGCGCCGGTTCTCTGCGCGAGGCGATCGACGCGGTGCGCATCGGCGGCACGATCGCGTTCATCGGTCTGCTCACTGGCATGACCGCCGACATCGATCTCGTCGCGCTGATGGGGAAGAGTGCGCGCATTCAGGCGGTCGACGTCGGCTCGCGCGCGATGTTCGAATCGATGAATCGCGCGATCGAAGCCGGCGGCGTGCGCCCCGTCATCGATCGGGTGTTCGCGTTCGACCAAGCGCGTGATGCGTTCCGCTATCTCGCGAGCCGCGCACACTTCGGCAAGGTCTGCGTCACGCTCTAAGTCGCCGCTTCCTCTTCGTCCAGCTCTTCTACCGGCGGCGTCCTCGTCACCACCATCACCCAGCGCACGCGGAAGCGTTCCGCTTCGAGCACGCTGATTGCGAGATCTCCCAGATCGACCTTGTCGCCCGGAGTGACCTCGCGGCCGAGGCGCGCCGCTACGTAGCCACCCACCGTCTCTTCTTCCGGCTCCCCGACGTCGACCTTCAGCCGATCGGCGAGGTCTTCGATCAGATAGTCGCCGCGCACGCGATAGCGTCCGTTGCCGAGCGGCTCGATCTCCGGACGCTCGCGATCGAACTCGTCCTGGATCTGCCCGAACAGCTCCTCAGTGATGTTCTCGAGGGACACGATGCCAGAGGCGCCGCCGTATTCGTCGAGCACGACCGCCATGTGCGTCTTCTGTTCGATGAACTGCGAGAGCAGCGATTCGACCGTGCTGTTCTCCGGTACGAAAAGGATGTCGCGTTTCAGCTCGAGCAGGCTCCGTCCCGGCCCGCGCAGCTGCGCGAGCAGCAGGTCTTTCACGTGGATGAGACCGATGGTGTGATCGAGCGATCCTTCGCACAGCGGATAGCGCGTGTGGCGCGTGGTGCGAATCGTTTCGAGGTTCTCTTCGATCGTGCGCGTCACCGACAGCACGGTGACATCGGTGCGCGGCACCATGATCTGCCGCGCGGTGCGCTTCGAAAATTGGAAGACGCCTTCGATGATCTCGCGGTTCTCCTCCGAAAGGATCCCCGCCTTCTCCGAGCTCGCGAGAATCAACCTCAGCTCTTCGGGCGAATGCGCCGTTTCGTGCTCGCTCGCGGGATGAATGCCGAAGATGCGCAGGATGCTGCGCGAGATGCCGTTGAGCAGGACGATCGCCGGGTAGGTGACCAGGTAAAACCAGTGCAGCGGGTACGCGATCCAGAGCGAGGTTCCGACCGGTTTTTGAATGGCGACTGACTTCGGCGCGAGCTCGCCGAGGACGATGTGCAGGACGGAGATGACCACGAAGGCGAACGTCGCGGAGACCGATCGCGCCGCTACTTCGCTCAGTCCGCCGAACTGCTCGAACACCGGCGCGATGATGTGCTCGAACGCGGGCTCACCGACCCATCCCAGCGCGAGCGACGCGAGCGTGATGCCGAGCTGTGTCGCGGAAAGATAGGCGTCGAGATGTTTCGTGAGCCTGCGCGCCATGCGCGCGCGCGCGCTTCCTTCCTCGGCCAGCTCGGTGAGCTGCGTGGAGCGCACCTTCACGATCGCGAATTCGGCCGCGACGAAAAATCCGTTCGCCAGGACGAGGAGAAATGCGAGAACTAATAGCCAGCTATCCATCAGGTGGGCGCGGTCAGTTTATCGCGGGTGTTACTTCGTCGAGCGTCCGCCAGAAGCGCGGGTAGGACTTCGAAACCACCTGCTCCTTCCCGATGGTGACGTTGCCGCGCGCAAGCCCGGCGATCGCGAAAGCCATGGCGATGCGGTGATCGTTGTGCGTTTCGATCACCGCAGGCGCATCGCTCCAGCCGGGCTGAATGACGAGTGCGTCGGGACGCTCCTCGACGGTCGCGCCGAGGCGGCGGAGCTCGGAGGTGACCGTGGCGAGGCGGTCGGATTCCTTCACACGCAGGTTCGCAACGTTCACGATCTCGACAGACGTCGACGCCAGCGGCGCGATCGCGGCGAGCGTCGGGACGATGTCCGGCGTCGCGTTGCAATCGAAAGTGCCGCCGCGCAGCGTCTCGGATCCGGTGACTGCAATCTGTTCCGCGCTGACGTCGACCGAGCAGCCCATCCTCGCAAGGATGTCGAGGAAGCCGGCATCGCCCTGTGCGGTGGGAACGGCAAGGCCACGTACGCGCATCGTGCCGCGCGTCGCTGCCGCCGCCGCAAACCAATACGACGCTGAGGAGTAGTCGCCTTCAACGCGATATTCGGAACGTTCGAGTCTTCCAGCGCGAACGTTGATTGTGTCGCCGTCGCGCGTGACGCGTGCGCCGAACGTGGTGAGGATGTCGGCGGTAATGTCGATGTACGGTCCTGAGGCCATCGTGGCGATGCGCAGCGTGATGCCGTCGGGGAGCGTCGCCCCGCCGAGCATCAACGCCGACACGAACTGACTCGACGTCTCGGCGGAGATCGTGACGTCGAATCCGCCGCGCATTTTCTTGCCGCGGATGCGTAGCGGCGGGTAGCCCTCGTTCGCGACGTATTCGACTTCGGCGCCGATCTGCAGCAGCACGTCGACGAGATCGCCGATCGGCCGCTCATGCATGCGTTCTTCGCCCTGCAATAGAAAGCGTCCCGGCGTGAACGCGAGCCAGCCGGTCAGGAAGCGCATGGCGGTGCCGGCGTTGCCGACGAAGATCGGCACTTCGTTCGCCGACATGCTCTTGCGCGGCCCGATGAAGAGCTCGCGCTGAAAGGAGCCCGCGACGTCGAAGCCGAGCGTGCGCAGCGCTTCGAGCGCATAGCGCGTGTCATCGGCATCGAGGCAGTTGCTGATCGCGGTGGTGGCGGTCGACATCGCGGCGAGCAACAACGCACGCACCGAATACGACTTTGACGGCGGCGCGGTGACGGTCGCGTCGACAGGGCCGGTTTTGTTGATCGTCTTCATCGCGAGTGCGGGAGTCGCCTCTGCCACTTCATAGCTCCAGCACCAATCCGTCGTACGCCAAACGGACTCCCGGCGGCAATGTGGCCTCGACCTCGGCATGATCGACTTCGTGCGCAAGATGAATGAGCCATGTCTCTCGCGCGCCGATCTCCTCCGCGCAGCGCATGGCCTGGGAGATCGTGAAGTGCGTCGGGTGATTCGGGCCGGGCCGCAGGCCGTCGAGCGCGAGCACGTCGACCCCTTCGAGCAGGCGCATCGACTGCGGCGGGATGCCGTTCGTATCGGTGATGTATGCGAAGTCGCCGATCCGAAATCCGAGGATCGTCCATTCGCCATGCGAGACGGGGATGGGCGTGATCTCGACCCCGTGGTGCGAGAAGCGCTCGTGGACTTCATGCAGCGTCAGTTGCGGCTTACCGCCGCCGAGCTGCGTCGACATGTCCCAGATGTAGCTGAACGCGCGGCGGATCGCTTTCGCGGTGTGGACGCTCGCATATGCGTCGATCGACTCCCGCTGCCGGAAGTTGAACGGGCGGATGTCGTCGAGGCCCATCAGGTGATCGGAATGCGAGTGCGTGAAGAGCACGTAGTCCAGTCGGGGGATGGGATGCCGCAACAGTTGCAGGCGCAGGTCGGGCGTCGTATCGATGATGCCGTACTTGCCGTTTGCCTCGATGAGCACCGACTGCCGCAGACGCTGGTTGTGCGGATGCGCGGAGGTGCATACCCGGCAGTGGCAGCCGATGACCGGAACGCCGGTCGAAGTGCCGGTACCGAGGAAGGTGACGCGCATGACCGGCGGATTCTAAACGCGGATGCGCTCACGCTCGTATCAACGCCATGCGCCGGTACGCGATCGCTGTCCTTGCCAGTCTCGTCGTTACGAGCGCGGCACAAGCGAACTGGTATCCGCAATTCAACAGCAACTGGGTCACGATGCAGGTCGGCGAGACGCAGACGCTGCTGGTGACGCCGAAATGGAGCGGGATCACCGACTACGGCTTCTCGCCGTGGACCTTCGTCAGCGATGATCCGTCGGTGGCGGTCGTCACGGGCGGCGTCGGCGCGCTCGGCGCGACCGGCGAGGTGAAGGTCATCGCCGTCGCTCCGGGCAACGCACGCGTCCGCTGGATGACGGCAACCGGTCTCGCGCTCGTCGAGATCATGGTCGGCGAGCATACACCGCCGCGCATCGCGGCATCCGCCACGCGCACGATGATCGGGAAGGCGGTCACGCTCACCGCGCTGTATCCAACGACGAGCTACGCGGGATTCACCTGGTGCGAAGGCAGGATCGGCGACACTTCGCGCCGCATCGGCGATCTGTATGCAACGCGCGAGATCACCTACACGCCGACCGAAGCAGGGACGCACTACGTGTGGGTCGCGGTCTCAACCCCATACACGTTTGGCGTGGCGGAGCAGGAGATCGACGTGCTGCACCCGCGCAGACGCGCGGCGCGGCACTAGGGAACGACCGGAGGCCTCTGGTGGTCACACGGCCACGAACGCGAACTCGCCGGTCTGTGGATCGATCACCATCGCCTCGCCCGACTCGTACCACGGCGGCAGCACGGTCACCGTCATCGAGCGTGTGACCGGCAGCACCTGCTTCGAGTGAAAGTGGCCGAACACGACGTGCGTGAACCCGTCCTTCGCGCGCTTTCGGCCGTACGCTTCCATCAGCTCGAGCGGCAATCGGGACTTGTGCTTGAAATTCGACTTCGAGAGCTTCTTCTCGATCCCGTCGACGAAATCGCGCGCGACCCTCTGCGGGATCAGCTCGACGCCGATCTTCGAGATCGGATTCTTCGATGCGCGCCGCCAGAACCGGTACTTCCAGTCGCGGTCATTGATCATGTCGCCGTGCACGATCAGGTAGCGGTTCGTGCCCGCGGGGACCGTGTATTCGAGTGCGACGTCCGTAACTGCGTCTTCGACGAACGACCCTTTCAGGAAAAAGTCGCGATTCCCTTCGACGTAATGGATCGGGATCCCGCGATCGCGCAGCTCGCGAAACTTCGCCATCACCTTCTCGACCGACGTGGTCGTGAACTTCGGATGCGCGATCAGATAGTGAAACAGATCGCCGTTCAGATACAGCGCGCGTGGCCGGAGCGCGGCCAGGCGGTCGAGCCACGCGTTGACCTGCTGCTCGCTGCCGTCGCCCAGGCCGATGTGCGAGTCGCCGATGACGTAGATGCGTCCGGGTTCCATCAACGTTTCAGCTCTCCGAGGATGCGCTCAAAGATCTCGTACTCCTCTCTTCCGAAGAGACAGAACACCGCGCGTTGCAGCGAGCGTGCGCGATGGCGGTGATCGAGCGCGACCTGCAGCATCACGCGCGCGCAGCGATCGGGTGTGAACCCGAACGGACCTGTTGCGATCGCCGGCAGTCCGACCGAGGCCACGGCCAGCTCTTCGGCGCGCTCGATGGCTGCGCGGGTCGCGGAGTGCAGCTTCGCGTCGGCATCATCGTCGCTCGCATTCGGCACGCACACGTGAATGATGAAACGCGCGAGCAGATTGCCGCCCGTGACGACGATCGCGCGTCCGCTTTCTTCCTGCGAGTGCTCCGAAGGCGCGACGATCGCATCGACTTTCAGCGAGTTGATGTCGGCGCGCAGGAGCTGGATTTCCATCAGAGAGTCGCTTTCAGATTCGCGCGTGGGCTTTCCGCATAGGCTGCCTCGATCGCGTCCACGGCGTCCGCGGCGGCCGCGGGCGGGACGTGCACGACGATCCTGCAGTATTGGTCACCGGAAGTGCCTTTTCGTTTCACTCCCTTGCCGGAAAGTCGCATCGTGCGTCCCGATTGCGTGCCCGCCGGAACGCGAATCCGCGACGGGCCATGAATCGTCGGCACCTCCACCTCGGCACCGCGGATCGCTTCGCCGACGGTGATGGGGAGCTCGATGTGGATGTCGTCGCCGCGCCGTTCGAACAGCGGATGCGGACGCACGTGAATGGTGATCTGCAGCGGCGTGTCGCCGCGCTTCACGCGGATCTTCTGCCCTTCGCCGATCCCTTCCGGGATCTTCACCTTCATCGATTCGCCGTTGACCTGCAACGACATCGTGGAACCGAGGATCGCGTCGCGGAAGTCGATGGTGAGCTCGGCCTGCATCTCCTGCGGCTCGGGCTGCGCGAAACCGCCGCCGCCGCCGCCGAACAGGTCACCGAAGATGTCGGTGAAATCCATCGTGGTGCCGCCGCCGGAGCGCTTGCGTCCGCGTCCGCGACCGCCGCCTGAGCCGCGGCCTCCCATGAATTCCGAGAAGTCGAAGCCGGCGAATGGATTCGCGCCGCCGGCTCCGAATGCTTCGGCGCCCAGGCGGTCGTATTGCGCGCGTTTTTCCTTGTCGGAGAGGACGGCGTAGGCTTCGGAGATCTCCTTGAATCGGTTCTCCGCTTCCTTGTTGCCCTTGTTTTTGTCGGGGTGATACTTCTTCGCGAGCTCCCGATACGCCTTCTTGATCTCACCCTCGGCCGACGTCTTCTTCACACCCAGGATTTCGTAGTAGTCCTTCCCGGCCATCGCGCGGAAGTATAGAGAAGGTTCCTCGGAGTTCCTCGGGTTCCTCTGGGTTCCTCGGCGATCTCGACCTCCTCCGAGGAACCGAGAACCCGAGGAACCCCGAGGAACTCAAGTTGCTTTGCGCGTGCATGTTGGAAAGAATCTCGCACAACAGGCGAACGCATGTACGGAACCTTGGCGCGACGCAACGTACTCACGATGATCCTCGCCGGAGGGCAGGGGGAGCGGCTGTTCCCGCTGACGAAAGACCGCGCCAAGCCGGCCGTGCCGTTCGGCGGTCGCTATCGCATCGTCGATTTCGTGATCAACAATTTCATCAACTCCGGTTTCTTCAAGATCAAGGTGCTGACGCAGTTCAAATCGAACTCGCTGATCGAGCACATCACGCGTACGTGGCGCCTCGTTCCGGAGATCGGACAGTACGTGGACATCGTCCCGGCCCAGATGCGGCGCGGCCCGTTCTGGTTCCGCGGAACAGCCGATGCCGTGTTCCAGAACCTCGAGCTGATCTTCGATGAAAAGCCGGAGTACGTGTGCGTGTTCGGCGGCGATCACATCTACAAGATGGATGTGAATCAGATGCTGCAGGACCACATCAACAACGACGCGGACCTCACCATCGCCACGATTCCGGTGCCGGTGGGCGAGGCGCATCACTTCGGCGTGGTAGAGATCGACGAGAACTGGCAGGTCACGGGATTCGTGGAGAAGCCGAAACATGGGGCGAAGACGATTCCCGATCGTCCGGACATGATCCTGGCGTCGATGGGCAACTACATCTTCAAGGCGAACGTGATGATCGACGTGCTGCAGCGCAACGCGCTGCGCAACTCGGGCATCGACTTCGGCAAGGAGATCATCCCGGAGATGTATCCGCGGATGAACGTCATGGCGTACGACTTCGCCACGAACTACATCGACGGCGAGGACGCCATCAACCAGGGTTACTGGCGCGACGTCGGTACGGTCGATTCGTACTTCGCCGCGGTGATGGATCTCGTGGCCGTGACACCGCTCTTCAATCTGTACAACCCGAAGTGGCCGATGGTCTCGGCGCCGATGCACCTGCCGCCGGCGAAGTTCGTGTTCGCCGATTCGAAGTCGCAGCGCGTCGGCATCGCCACCGATTCGCTCGTGTCGGACGGGACGATCATCTCGGGCGGCACGATCAATCGGTGCGTGCTGCATCCGCGCGTACGCATTCATTCGTACGCCGACGTCGACGAGTCGATCCTGATGGATGGCGTCGAGATCGGACGCCACTGCAAGATTCGCCGGACCATCATCGACAAGGGTGTGAAGATCCCGGCCGGCACGTCCATCGGCTACGACCTTGACGCCGATCGCGAGCGGTTCACGGTGACGGACTCCGGCATCGTTGTGGTGCCGAAGGGCGCGCTCGTCGAAGAGAAGGTGACGGCGTGACTCAGAAACCACGCATCGACGGACGCGCTCCGAACGAGCTGCGCCCGGTCGAGATCCGCACGAACGTCAACAAACACGCCGAAGGCTCGGTGCTGATCGAGGTCGGCGACACGCGCGTCATCTGCACGGCGTCGGTGCAGGAGAAGGTGCCGCCGTTCATGTATCGCAGCGGCAAGGGGTGGATCACCGCGGAGTACGGGATGCTGCCGCGCGCGACCACGGATCGCGTCGAGCGTGAGGCCGCGAAGGGGAAGCAGGGCGGGCGCACGATGGAGATCCAGCGGCTGATCGGCCGCTCGTTGCGCGCGGCGGTGAATCCGGAGCTGATGGGGGAGCGGACGATCTGGCTCGACTGCGACGTGATCCAGGCCGACGGCGGCACGCGCACGGCGTCGATCACCGGTTCGTACGTCGCGCTCGTGCTGGCGCTCTCGCGGTTGTACGTCGACGGGAACATGCAGAGCTGGCCGGTCATCGATTTCGTGGCCGCGGTGTCGGTGGGCATGGTCGGAGGAGTGCCGATGCTCGATCTGAACTACGCCGAGGATTCGAAGGCGGGCGTGGACATGAACGTGGTGGCGACGGCGAAGGAACGCTTCGTCGAGCTGCAGGGCACGGGCGAAGGGGCGAGCTTCAGCGAAGAAGAGATGGCGGCGATGGTCGCACTGGCGAAGAGCGGGATCGCGCAGCTCGTGCTGAAGCAGAAGGAAGCGCTGAGCGCAGCGCTGGCGCGAGTCGACAACGTGGCGCGCGAGCGGCTGAACAAGAAATTCAGATAGCTATGGAGTGCGGCGGCAGCCGCCGCTTTCGAATCGCGGCAGCGACAGCTACGACCGTCCCCACTGCCACCCACACTCCGATCCAGAACGAGAGCGGCGAGTACCACACGCGCACGTCGTGCTCGCCGGGCGGCGCCGCGAAGCCGAGGAAGACGGCGTTGACGCGAATGGGCTCCACCCGCTTGCCTTCGATCTCGACATTCCATCCCGGCCACCACGGAATGCTGCTCACCACCAGCGACCAGCGAGGTGCGCTCGCGCGCAGCGAGTACTCGGTCGGCGACGCTTTCACGATCTTCGCGCTCGCGAGAGGTCCGTCATCGGGTCGCGGCCTGAAGAAGTCATCGCGCAGTTGCGCGTTGTCCGTTTTGAGGTCGTCGAGCAGCGCGGTGGTCGTCCAGTCGCGATGCGCGCGCAGCTGCGGATAGAAGACTTCCTTGCGAAACTCGAGCAGCACGTTGCGCACGGCGAAAAAGCGCGGCATGACGTTGCGGTTCTCGAGAATGCGTCCGTCGCGGCCGTCGTAGACGATTGCGTAGCGGTCCGGATCGGTGACAGGCGCGCCGGGATCGAGCACGACGTAGCGGACGTTGAGAAAGTCGAACACCGGTTTGTTCGCGTCGTTGAGGAACGCGAAGTAGTTCCACGGCTCGTAATCGGCGGTGAGTTTGAGGAAAGCGAGGTACTTCGCGTTCGACATCGGATCGTGCGCGCGGATGTCCTCGAGGCCGTAGATCGCGGAGAGGTTCGGGAAGAACTGCGCGGCGATGCCGGTGATGCGGAACGGCTCCGGACTCGCGGCTTGCAGCTCCTGCAGCTTCGCAATGAGCGGTGTGGTCGGATAGAGCATGCGATCGGGCAGCGGCATGCTTCGATCGCGGCCGACGTGGAAGAGGTCCGCGATGACGAGGACGAGCAGCGCCATGGTTGCCCATCTGGAGCCCATCGCTCCAGACAGCGCGAACGCGATCACGCCCACGATCACGGCGATCCCCGGCAGCATCCCCAGCACGGCGGTCTCGAATCGATAGGGATGCATCGGAATGCGCAGCAATACGATCAGCATCGCCGCAGCCGCGAGCGCCGCGGTCAACATCGGCACGCGCCGCACGAGATCGATCGCGGCCGCCGTTTGAATCGCGCAGAGCAGCGTGAAGAGCATGCGCGCGCGTGCGTGCGCCGCGATCGGCATCATGAAGTGGAAGGACTCTCCCATGCCCGGCCACGAGTAGATGACGCCGATGATGAACAGCGTGGTCATGGCGAAGAAGAGCTCGCGCGATCTCCACTCGCGCCGCACGATCACATGCAACGCGACCGCGATCCATGCGATCCAGCCGAACATCCCCGGAAAGCCGCCGAGCGGTTCCGTGTCCGACGGTCCCCACGCTTTTTCCCACGGAACCTGGCCGAAGAAGTGCGGCTGGAACATCACGATCGCGCAGTTGCGATCGGTGTACGGCAACGAGTCCGCCGATGGCGGCATCTCCTTGAGCTCCGCGACGCGCTTCGAGCGTGGCATCGTCTCCAGCAGCGGGCCGAGGTACGGCGCCGCGAGCAGCGCGGAGATCGCGAGCGCGCCGCCGAGCGTCAGCAGCAGTCGCCACGGCTTCTTCTCTACGAGTATCAGCCACAAGGTGTACACGGCGCCGAGCCAGAAGATGTGCGCCGCCGTCTCCGGATGTCCGGCGAACAGCAGTTGCGTCCACACCAGCGCGGCGAAGAGCACGCGTCCGCGCGTGCGCCGTTCCGCCAGCAGCTCAATCGCGTACAACACCGCCGGCGCGAGGCACGCCGCGGTGACCATCGGGAAGTGCAGCCAACTGATGATGAAGCCGCCGAAGCCGAACGTGACCGCTGCGACCGTGCTGCCGATGATCGAGTAGCGCCGCCTGCAGAAGAGAAAGGTGAAGGTCAGCGCGATCAGGATCTTCATCGCCGCTTCCGCCGCCACGGCTCGCCCGAGCGGCAACGGCAGCGTCAGGAATCGCAACACCGAGAACGCGGAGCTTTGGCCGTTGCCGAGGAGCGGATAGCCGCTGCCGGAGAAGTGATTCCAGAGCGGCGGCTCGAGCGACTTCCAGCTCTCGCGTACCTGATGCATCCACGGCACGATCTGCATCGGCAGGTCGTTGAGCTCGGACGTGAATTGGTGGTGGTAGTTCGTGACGTGGTACCACGGCGGAATCGACGGCAGGACGTCGAGGTGAAAGTTGACATACCCCTGCGCGAGCGGCCGAAAGAAAAAGAGCAGAACGAGCAAGTAGAAAAAGAGGGCAATGCGCCTGGGGAGTTCGGCGCCGCATCGCCGCGCGAGCCCGACCGCGCCGGCATAGACGATCGCGAGGTAGAGCCAGGTCGGGTTCATGGCGTGGAACGACCGGGAGGCCTCCGGCGGCCGGGGCCGAGGGCCCCGGACCCCATCGGCGGGCATAGCCTCCGCGACACAGTGTCGTTGCTTGAGAGAGGTGTCGCGGAGGCTATGCCGGCAGACGGGTCCGGGCCCGCGGCCCGGCCGCCGGAGGCCCCTCGGACGCCCACAGCCACGAGCCCCGCCAGCGTCACCAGCGCGATGATCACGCCGAAGCGGAACGACCATGGGTCGTACCAAACGCGCACATCGAGCTCGCCCGGTGGGACGGCGAACCCGAGGAACCCGCCGTTGACCTTGATCGGCTCGATGCGTGCGCCGTTGCGCTCCACCTTCCACCCCGCCCACCACGGCACGCTGCTGACGATCAGCGAGTAGCGCGGCGCCTTCACGTGCAGACGGTACTCCGTCGCGGATGCTTCGAGGATGTCGGTGGTGGCGAGCGGTGCATTCTCAGGCCGCGGGTTGAAGAAATCGCCGCGCTGCTCTTCTTCCTCGAGCGTGAGATTCTCGAGAAACGCGGTGTGCGACCACCCTTCGGTGGAACGCAGATGCTGATAGAAATGCGGATCGCGGAACTCGAGGATCACGTTGCGCACCGCGTAAAAACGCGGCAGCGCATCGGGATTCTCGAAGAGGCGGCCATCGGGCCCGTCATACAACAGCCGATACCGCGGCGGCAGCTCCGCGCGCGGCGTGGCGATGATGTATTTCACGTTGAAATAATCGATGAGCCGCCGCTCGAACTCGTTCCATTCGGCGAAGTAATTCGCGGCGTCGTAATTGATGATCAGCGACAGCAACTTCACGTACTGCGCGTTGACCATCGGGTCGTGCGCGCGCACATCCTCGTAGCCGTAGACTGCGTTCACGTTCGGGAAGAAACCGGGACCGTTCGCGGTGATGCGGAACGGCGCGTTCTCCGGGAACTGCGCACTGACTTCGTCGAGCTTCGCGAGCAGCGGCGTTTTCGGATACATCCAGTCGGTCGACACGACCGGGTTCCAGTCGCCGGTGGTTTCCCACAGCTCGCCGATGATCGCCGCCAGGAGCACCAGGATCGCGAAGTGTCTGCGCTTCACGAACACTGCGATCGAGGCGAGCAGCAGGATTGCGAACGCGGGCAGCATGGCCTCGATCGAGCCGTCGCGATACGCGGGGACGGTGAAGTCGGCGGTGAGCGTGATGCCGATCAGCAGTAGCGTCGCCGCGGCCAGTCCAAAGATCACGGACCGGCGGTCGCGCTCGAAAAGATCGATGGCGGCCGCGCTCTGCACGGCGAGCAACAGGCAGAGGAATAGTCGCACGCGCGCGTTCGCGGCGAGCTGGAAGAAGAGGTGAAAAACATCGCGGATGCCCGGCCACGACAGGATGATTCCGACGACGAGCACCGTGGCCAGGACGAAGAACATCTCGCGCGAGCGCCACGCGCGCCTGCGCATCACGTGTGCGAGCAGCACGAACCACGCGGCCACGCCGAACGTGCCGGCGAAGCCGGTGATAGACTCCGCGTGTGCCGGCCCCCACGGCTTCTTCTCGAAGGGCAGCTCGCCGTAGAACTGCGGCTGCACGAGGAGTTTCGCCGACGGGATGTCGGAGAACGGCACTTCCGGCGACTGTGCGTTTGTCTTGAGATCGTGGAATCGTTTCGACTTCGGCACCGCTTCGAAGAACGGCACCAGCAGCGGCAGCGACAGCAGTCCCGCGACAGCGAGGCCACCGAAGAGGGAGAGCAGGAACGTGCGCGTGCGGCCGCGCGTCGAGCGTTCCACGAACACGATCCACGCGACATACAACCCGGCGATGAAGAACGTATGCGAGACGGTCTCGGGATGACCTCCGAAGAGCAGCGCCGTCCAGACGATGGCGATGGCGACGAACCGGCGATACGTGAAGCGCTCCGCGAGCAGGTCGACGATGTAGAACACCGCGGGCACGAGGCAGGCCGTGGTGATCAGCGGGAAATGCAGCCATACCAGAATGAACGAGGAAAATCCGAACGCGACCGCGCCCGCGGTGCTGGCAAGCTCCGAATAGCCGCGACGGCGGCACCAGAGGAACATGAACGTCAGCGCGATGAGGATCTTCATCGCCGCCTCGAACGTCATCGCGTGCGCCAGCGAGAGCGGCAGGCCGAGGATGCGCAGCGGCGAGAGTGCGGAGCTTTGTGCGCTCGCGAGCAGCGGATAGCCGCACGCGTTGAGGTGGTTCCACAGCGGCGGCTCGAGCGCGCGCCAGCTCTCGCGCACCTGATGTGCCCACGGCACGATCTGCAGCGCGATGTCGTTGATCTGCGGGTTGACCGCCACCGGTTCGTCGGTGGTGTAGGCCCACGGCGAGAGCGTCTTCAGAAAGTCGACGGGCAGGTTGACGTAGTCCTGCGTGAGCGGCTGGTAGAGGAAGACGAAGACGAGCGCGTAGAAAAACACCGCCACGCGTCTCGGCAGCTCCACACCGGCGCGCCGCGCCAGCATCACGGCGCCGGCATACACCGCGCCTGCGTAAAACCACGTCGGATTGAACACGGCGGCGGATGATATCTGGAGCGACGGGCTCTCAGCCCGTCGTCGTTGATGGTTCGACGCGTTGAGAGTCCGTCGCTCCAGGTTTCGACATGATGATGACAACGGCCAGCGTGGCCAGCGCGACCGCCAGCCCGCCCCAGAACGACAGTGGTACGTAGCGCACGCGCACGACGTTGTTGCCGGCCGGTACCGTGAAGCCGAGAAACGCGTCATCGACGACTTGTGTGTCGACCTTGCGTCCATTCGCGGTCACGCGCCAGCCCGGCCACATCGCGACGCTGCTGCGGATCAAGGCGCCACGCGGCGCGTCGACGCGCAGCTCGTAGGAATCGCCGCGCCATTTGATGATGTCGACGCGCGCGCCTTCGCCGAAGAAGCGCGGCATGGCGCGCAGGTTCTCGTACACGCTGCCGTCGAAGCCTTCGTAGACCAGCTTGTAGCGCGACGTGTCGGCCAGCTTTGAGCGCGGCTCGGTGATCAGCCAGCGCACGTTGAGCCGGTCGAGCAGCGGCGTCTCGGTGTCGCTCCATTTCCAGTAGTACTGCGTCGTGTCGAAGCCTTTCACGTTGCGCTGCAGGACGTCGACATAGCGCGCGCTCGCGAGCGCGTCTTTCACGCGGACGTCCTCGAAGCCGAACATCGATTGCGTGTTCGGGAAGAGCGCGCCGCCGAGGCCGACGATGCGCCATGGCTGGTTGCCGCGCGCTTGTTGCAGCGCGTCGAGGATCGGCATGCGTGCGTAGATCTCGGTGCCGCGCGTCGCCTGATGCCAGGCGTGTCCGGCCGCCCACAGCTCCGCGTAGACCGCAACGATCATCAGCATCAGCGCGATCGGACGCGCGGGACGGACGAGCAGCAGTGCTGCGAGCGCGACCACGGTCAGGCTCGGAACCGTCGCCATGATGGCGACCTGTTTGAGCTCCGGGTTCGGGAAACCGGTCTTCGCGAAAACGAAAAGCAGCGCGGCGAGCGAGCCGCCGACGGCGATCGGGATCAGCATCCGCTCGCGCCGCGCGTAATGCAGCAGCGCCGCGGTCTGGATCGCGAGCAGGAAGGAGAACTGCAGGCGGAAACGCGAGTTCAGCGCGAGGGAGAACAGCTCGCGGATCGGCGCGCTGATGAGCGGCGTGTCGTCGATGATGGCGAATGCGAGCAGGGTGGCCAGGATGAAGAAGAACTCGCGCTCGCGGAAACGGCGGCCGAGGAGCGTGCGCACCAGCAGCGCGAGACAGGCGCCGATGCCGAGGAGGCCGCAGAAGCCGGCCATGTTCTCGGTGACGGCCCAGTTCCAGAGCGGACCGGGGCGCTCGCCATACAAACGCGGATGCACGAGCAGCGCGAGCGAGTTGAAATCGGAGAACGCGGTGCCTTTGTGATGCTGCGCTTCCTGCACGACGCGGTACGACATCGAGTGCGGGAGGATCTCGACGAACGGCAGCAGGATCGGCGCGGCCAGCAGCAGCGAGACGATGGACACCGCGATCAGGGTTTTGAGGAGGCGCACGCGGTCGATATCGCGCTCAACGCACAGAATCCAGATCGCGTACAGCGTCGCCAGAAACACGACGTGCGCGACGCTCTCCGGATGTCCGCCCGCGAGCAGGATCGGCCCGAGAAACGCGGCGAAGAGGAATCGTCCGCGCGTGGCGCGCTCCGCGAGCAGATCGATCTGATACAGCACGGCCGGCAAGAACGCGGCGACATTCGGATGCGGAAAGTGCAACCAGAGCGTCATGAACGTGCCGAAGCCGAACGCTACTGCGCCGATGACGCTCGGCAGCAGGTCGTAGCCGCGTTTGCGGCAGAAGAGAAACGCGAACGTCAGTGCGACCAGGATCTTCAGCGCCGCTTCCGCGCTGAACGCGTGCGCGAGCGGCAACGGAATGGTGAGCAATCGCAGCGGCGAGAGCGCCCCGCTCTGCATGTTCGCCATGAGAGGCATGCCCGCGGCCGTGAGCGGATTCCACAGCGGCGCGCGCAGCTCTCGCCACGATTCATGCACCTGCCGCGTCCACGGCACGAACTGCATGACGATGTCCTGCAACTCGTAATTGGCGACGTCGTACTTGTCGAAGCCCGCCGGCACCGAAGCGGTCCACGGCGGGATGAGGTGCAGGATGTCGGCGCCGACGTTGACGTATGGGCCGGTGAGCGGCTTGAAGAAGAACAGCAGCACCAGCGCGTAGAAGAGCAGCGCCACGCGGCGCGGGATGTCGATGCCCGCGCGTCGCGCGAGTGCCACAGCCGCGGCGTACACGAAACCGACATACGCCCACGCCCAGTTCAGAGCTTCCTCCAGAAGTGCTGCGCGCGCTCGAAAGCTTCGGGCGTCTTTCCGTCGATGAGTTGCCGCACGAGCTCGGCGATCGCGTCGGCGTGCGGTGCGAGCTGATCGCGATTCGCCTCGAGCACCGGCTGCCACACATGCGCATCGCTGCCCGCCAGTCGCAGGAACGTGCGCAACCCGCCGCCGGCGAAACGAAGGATGTCCTCGCGTTCATCGAGATACGCCGCGAGCGCGGTCGACAAAATCTGCGGCAGATGACTGGTCAGCGCGACCGCGGCGTCGTGCTCGTCGGCGTCGACGTATTCGAGGTTCGCTCCGCACTCGCGCACGAGCGCATCGACGATCGCGTGCTCACCCTCGACGAACCATGGCTTGCCTTCGAACAGATCAGCGCGCGCGGCCGAGAGGCCGCTTTCGTGTGAGCCGGCCAGTGGATGTCCGGCGATGAATGTGCCTTTCGCAACGTCGCGCAACGCGCGCATCACGCTGCACGTGCTGGTTACGACCGCGTTCGTATCGAGCGCGCGCAGCAGATCGATGGCGACGTCGACAGGCGTCGCGATCAGCACGACGTCCGTGTCGCCGATCGTTTCCACGCGCTCATCCGCCGCGCCCGCGCGTTGCGCCTCCTCGAGCGAAACATGGGGATCGAGATATGCGACGCGCCATCCTCGCCGCCGCAGCGCCATGCCGGCGGAGCCGCCGATCAGGCCGAGGCCGACGATCAGCGCGCGAGTCACGCCGGTAGCCCGAGGTATTCGCGGATGTCGCGGCCGACGACCTGCTGGAAGCGTTGGGAGTACGACTGCACGTACCCCGCGGCCTCGTCGAGAAAGATGCGCTCGACGCGGAAGAGCGGCACAAACATCGTCACCATCTCGATCTCGGCGTCCTCTGCACGCGCGATCTGATGGATCCAGTCATCGAACGAGTCGAGATTCATCGCGCGCATGGTCACGCCCGCCGGCGACAACGCGCGCAGCACGCCGAAGAACTTCTCCTTCGGGCTGATCAGGTTGAGGATCACCAGCGAGTGGGGTTCGAAGCCTTCGATCATTCCGCTATTTTTTCCGACAGTTCAATGAGCACGCCGTTGCCCGCCGCGGGATGTAGAAACGCCACGCGGCATCCATGCGCCCCCGGCACCGGATGCTCGTTGATTAACCGATAGCCTTCGGCCTTCAGGCGTGCGAGATGCGACTCGATGTCATCGACGCGCAGGCAGATGTGATGGATCCCTTCGCCGCGTTTCTCGATGAACTTCGCGATCGGCGAGTCAGACGACGTTGGCTCGAGCAGCTCCAGGTTCGACTCGCCGACGGAGAGAAACGCGGTGTTCACTTTCTGCGTCTCGACCGTTTCACGATGATCGACCGTGAGACCGAGCGTTTCATAAATGCGCGCGGCATCGAGCGAACGGACGGCGATTCCGATGTGATCGAGTTTGGTCATACTCCGTGAACGTCCGCTCCCCATATATGTTTGTGCAGTTGCGTTTGAAAGCGCGCGGGCACGCGGTCGGCCAGCATCCATTCGGCCAGCGCCTTCATGTCCATTCTGCCCCAGACCGGCGAGAGCAGCACGGTCCAGCGATCGAGTTGCCGCTCCTCGATGACACGCTTCGCCCATTCGTAATCGGTGCGATCGCCGATGACGAACTTGAGCTCGTCGTGCGGACGCAGCTCTTCGAGATTGGCCCAGCGGTTCTTCTCCACTTCGCCGGAGCCGGGACATTTGATGTCCAGGATCAGCTTCGCGCGCTTGTCGACGGGCGTGATGTCGATCGAGCCCGACGTCTCGATCAGGACTTCGAACCCGTCGTCACACAGCCGTTCGATGAGCGGAAACGCCTCCGCCTGCGCCAGCGGCTCGCCGCCGGTGATTTCGACGAGATTGCAGCCGTAGCTCTTCACGCGCGCGATCACGTCGTCGATCGACATTCGCTCGCCGCCGGTGAACGTGTATTCGGAGTCGCACCACGTGCAACGGAGATTGCAGCCGGTCAGGCGCACGAACACGCATGGTCGCCCCGCGTGGGAGGACTCGCCCTGGATCGAGAAGAAGATCTCAGTGATGCGCATGGGAAGGAGGAAGGATGAAGGATGACGGATGAATTCCGCGATCGGGCTCATCCTTCATCCTTCCGCCTTCATCCTTGCGTCGCGTACGCCGTCGGATCCGCCACTCCCGCGTCGATGAATCCTTTCCGCCGCAGCAGGCACGAGTCGCAATGCCCGCACGCGCGCCCATCCGGCGCCGGGTCATAGCACGAATGCGTGATCCCGTAATCGACGCCCAGCGCGACGCCGCGGCGGATGATCTCCGCTTTCGTCAGGTGCAAGAGCGGCGCGACGAGGCGTGGCTCATTCCGCTCCACGCCGCTGCGCGTGCCTTTGCGAATGACGTCCTGGAACGCGTCGATGAACTCCGGCCGGCAGTCGGGATAACCGCTCGAGTCGACCTCGTTGACGCCGATCCAGATCTCGCTCGCATCGCGCGCTTCCGCGTATCCGAGCGCGAGCGAAAGGAAGATCGTGTTGCGCGCGGGAACGTATGTGATGGGGATGCCGGGTGCGCCGACTGCGTCTTTGGGAACGTCCAGGTCGTCCGTCAGCGCGCTCGCGCCGAACACGCGCAGATCGAGCGAGTGCACGACGTGCTCGGCCACGCCGATCGCCGCCGCCACGCGCTTTGCGGCCTCGAGCTCGATCACGTGGCGCTGCCCGTACACGATCGACAGCGCGTGGCACTCGCGCCCTTCTGCGCTCGCGATGGCGAGCACCGTAGCGGAATCGAGGCCGCCGGAGAGCAGGATCACCGCGCGCATGTTGACGAATCGTAACCGCTAAGTCCTACAGGTGTAGGTTGACAAAGTGTGATGCACGCACTACGTTGTCCTACGCGTGTAGGAGACTTGATGAATAAGCACAGCCGCGTGGTGCGCGCAGTCGGTGAGCGGGAGCTCGATATCCTGCAGGTCCTCTGGCGGCTGGGCGGCGGCACGGTGGCGGAGGTGCGGGCCGACCTGGCAGCCGGCGGAGACGAGCTCGCGTACAACACAGTGCAGACGCTCCTCAACCGGCTGGAAGGCAAGGGCGTGGTGAAACGGCAGACCGTCGATCGCGCCCACCGGTATGTGCCGCGCACGAAAGAGCCAGCGGTGGTCAGCGGCGCCATTCGACGGCTTGCGGACCGTTTCTTCGGAGGCTCGGCAGAAGCGCTCACGATGCGTCTGATGCAGGAGCACCTGACGCCCGAGCAGCTTGCACACATCCAGACCGTGATCGAGGGCTACCGCGCCGAACAGGAGCGCGAATCGTGACCATGTTCTTCTCCTCGGTCACCGCCATGCTGATCGTGAATCTGACGATCACAGGCGCGCTGCTCTGGCTCGGCGTGGCTCTGCTCTGCAGGAGCACGCGCCGCATTCATCCGCGTGTGCGGTACGTCATCGCCGTGACCGCCTTCCTCGCCGCGGCGCTATTGCCCTTCGTCAATGTGCGGCCGCCGAATGCCGTGGCTGCCGGCGCTGCGGCCGTGATCGAGGTGCCACAGGCCGACCTGCTCGCCGCGATCTGGATCGCCGGCGCGTTCCTGCTCGTGGCGAGAGACCTCGCCGGATACCGGCAACTGCGTGCGCGCGCCCGCGACTGGCAACTCGCGGGCAGCGAACTGCGCGCTCGCATCCACTGGCCCGCACATGTGCCTTTGTATGTCAGCGCGATCGAAGGCCCGTTCGTCGTCGGATGGATCCGGCCGCGAGTGGTGGTGCGGGCGGACGCGGCCGATGACATTGCGCGCCACGAGCTCGACCACGTCCGGTGGCGCGACCCGCTCGTCCACGCGGTTCTTCGACTGCTTCGCGCGGTGCTCTGGGTGAGCATTCCGCTGTGGCTTCTCGAGCGCGTGGCGCGTCGCGAACGCGAAGCCTCCGCGGACTTTGCCGCGGTTGCGGCGGATCCTCGCCCGCATCGCGTCGCGGCACTCTGCTACGCGGAGTCACTGCTGGCCGCGGCTCGGGTGAATGGACAGTCGACGCGATTCAGCGCGACGCACTTCGGCCGCTCTTCCGAGCTCGCGGACCGCATCACTCGCGTCCTCGAGCTGCCGCGCGCGATCTCAGCGGCGAACGTATTCGTAGCAGGATCGCTGGCGACGCTTTGCGTGCTGGCCATTCCGTTCCTTCCGACTGCCAACATCGCGCCGATCGCGCTGTCGCCACCACGCGACCGTCTCGAGACGATCAGTAACACCGCCCATCGAGCGGCCTTGCGCGAGATCGCAGCGCACCGCGGCGAGATTCGACGACGGGCACACCAGGAAGCGCTCGCGGCGCTCCGGCAGCACTGACGCGAAAGACGGAGAGGAGATCAGCTGAAGATGCGAACAGGATTCGTGTGTGCGGCCGTTGCGGTGTTTGCGATTCTCAGCGCGTGCCGTACGGTTCCGGTCGCGAAACCAGGGTCGTCATTCGAGGGCGAATGGGTAGGCGGATATCAGTTCGGCACGACGTACACGCCGGCTCGGCTTCGCATCAGCGGCGGAACGATGGCGCTCGACCTGCCCGAGCGGAGGCAGACGGATGTTCCAATCGAGAACGTCGCGCGAGAAGGTGCGCATCTGCGGTTCGACTTGCCGCGCGGTACTGCCGTCGTTCACTTCAGCGGAGAACTGGCGAACGATGCCATCGCGGGCACCGTGACGATGGGTGACCAGCGCGGCGCATTCGACGTCGTTCGTGCGGCGCCCGTACGACGCGAACTGCTGGACGAGTATTCGGGAAACTACCGCCTCCCGAACGGCGATGTCGTGTTCGTGGTTCGTTCGACGTGGCCGTATGACGGTCTCGCCTTTGAAACGTTCCCGTCGTCGCGGCTCGGCCTCCTCTTTCCGGTCAGCGACACGACGTTCATCGCCGGCCCATCGAACTTCATACCGTATCCACCCGAGATTCGTGCGCAGTTCACCCGCGACGGCTCGGGCCGCGTCGCGAGCCTGCGTTGGCAGAATCAGGTCGCCACGCGGTTCGAGCCATACACGACACGCGAGGTGCGTTTCGAGAATGGCGATGTTCCACTCGCAGGCACTCTCTATGTGCCGGCGACGCAGGGCCCGCATCCCGGCGTGGTGCTCATCCACGGCTCCGATCCGGACACGCGATTCACGGGTGCGTGGCCGCGCTTGTTCGCGCTGCACGGGTTCGCGGTGCTGACGTATGACAAGCGTGCGAACTGGCGCGACTTCACGTTTCACGAGCTCGCCGCGGACGCAGAGGCGGGGTTGCGCTTCCTCCGCCAACAACCCGAAGTGGACGCGCCGTGTGTCGGCCTGTGGGCGATCAGTCAAGGCGGCTGGGTGGCGCCGATCGTCGGGACGCGCGTGCCCGATCTCGCCTTCATCATTCTTCATGCTGGCGCGCCCGTCACCCCGCGCCGGCAGGCACAGATGGAACTGGAACAGACGTGGCCGGCGCGCGGCTACTCGGACGCCGACATTCGCGAGGCGCTGGCGTACCAGGCGCTCTACACGGACGCGATGCGCAGCGATGAGGCATGGGAAAAGCTCCAACAGGCTTACGCCGACGCAACCGCACGCGGCGCGCGGTGGGTGTGGAACCCGGGAACGAAGGAGCGGCTGCGCGCGAACTGGTTCGGCAAGGTCGCCGACTTTGATGTCACTCCTTACCTCGAAAAACTGAAGATGCCGATCCTCGCGTTCTTCGGCACACTCGATCCGCTCGTCCCCGCGCAGGAAAACTCGAGCGTGTTGGAGAGCACGCTGCAGCGTAGCGGCCACCCCAACTACACGATCCGGATTCTGCCGCGCGCGAATCACACCATGCAGGTCGCGATCACGGGCATTGGCGATCGCGCGCTTCTCACGGAAATGTCACCGGAGTATTACTCGACCATGTTCGCGTGGCTGCACGAGGTCGTCGCCACGCGATAGGTAGGGATTGAGCCGGCTCGTGGCACTCTAATGAGAGAGGCTCGCTTGGCGGACGACACTCGGGAGGTCTGGGAAGCGGCGGCGCGCGCTGATTCCGCGCTGCACTTGCGCGAGGAGCATTTCCCGCTGCTGCGCGAGCGCCGCGTCCTCCCCGAGCCGTACAGCCGCGCGCGCATGTTCGAGATGATGTCGCGCGGCGAACCGGTGCTCTTCACCGGATTCACCGTGCCGATCGCGAAACGCAACGGCGAGAGCACGGCCGAAGCCGCAGAAGCGCTGATCGCGACTGGATTCCCGAAGAAGGTTACTGCGCGCGTGCAGCTCGGGCCGTCGCGCTACAAAACGCGTCGCCGCGTGCCGGAGATCATGGCCCGCTGGCGCCGCCGCCGAGCGCTCGTGGGAGTGATCGATCTGCACTTCCGCGGCACGCCGCTGGCGACCAACGTCGGCATCGAAGTGCTGTCCGATTTCAATGTGCTCATCACCGGCTCCGAGGCGATGGCCGAGCAGGAGATGATGACGGTCGTCATCGCGTCCGCCAACAACGTCACCACCGCGCACACCGACGATCCCGACGGCAGCAATCACTGTTTCACCGGACGCAAACTCTGGATGTGCTGGGAGTCATTCGAGGGATCGTCGAAAGGGATCCAGGACAGCTCGCGCGATGAGTGTGACGGCAAGCCGCACTTCGATCTCGACACGTTCCTGACTGTGAAGAGCGCGGCATGGTGGACGATCGAGCCGGGGCAGACGCTGTTCCTCCCCGGCAAGATGACCCATCGCGTCGTCACCCTGGAGCACTACCTCGGCGTCGGCAGCTTCTACGCCGGCCTCCCCGGCTGCATGCAGACGATCACGCGATGGCATCTGCACGAGCCGGTGTGGGTGTCAAGGCATAAGGAGTACGCGGGTGTGCTCGATGAAGTCACGCGCGCGCTGACGGCTCGCATTCGCATGCTGCGCGATGCGACAGATGAGGATCGCGAGCGCTGGGGTTACGCGTATGTGCGCGAGAGCGTGGCGAGATGGTGAGCGGGAAGAGTCGGAGGAAACGCGGCAGCGGTTGCTCGCGAACGCCGATTTCGCGGAGTTGATCGAAGCAGCGCGCGGAGCGGTGTGATGGCGCCGACGCCGTAGAATGGCCGCCTTATGGCCGACTACAGCGTCTACGAACTGCTCAACAAGAAGCGCCGCGGCGCGCCGCTGGACCCCCGCGAGATCGAGTTTTTCATCGAGGGCTTCACGCTCGGGCGGATTCCCGAATACCAGATGTCGGCGCTGCTGATGGCGATCGCCATCAACGGGATGACGGCCGAGGAGATGGCGACGCTGACGCAGGCGATGCTGCGGTCGGGCGAGCAGTGGCATCTGCGCAACAGCTACGACTTCATCGCCGACAAGCACTCCACGGGCGGTGTGGGCGATAAGGTGTCGCTCGTGCTGTCGCCCTGGGTGGCGGCATGCGGCGTCCCCATCGGCATGCTCTCCGGCCGCGGCCTCGGCCACACCGGCGGCACGCTCGACAAGCTCGAAGCGATTCCCGGATTCAACGCACGGCTGTCGCGCGATGAGTTCGAGCGATGCATCGCGGACGCGCTGTGCGTGATCTCGACGTCGACGGAAGGCATCGCGCCGGCGGACAAGAAGATTTACGCGCTGCGCGACGTGACGGGCACGGTTGAATCGTTGCCGCTCATCACAGCCTCGATCATGTCGAAGAAGCTGGCGATGGGCGCGTCCGCGCTGATCCTCGATGTGAAGACCGGTAGCGGCGCGTTCATGCGCCACTACCAGGATTCGAAAGCGCTCGCGCAAAGCCTTGTTGCGGCGGCCGCTGGATCGGGCACGAAGGTCGAGGCGCTGATCACGGACATGCATCGCCCGCTCGGCATCGCGGCGGGCAACGCGAACGAGATCGTCGAGACCATCGAAGTGCTGAAAGGCAACGGCCCCGCCGACGTCGAGGAAGTGACGCGGGCGCAGGCCGAGCGCATCCTGGTGATGTCGGGCCGCTTCGACGAAGACTCCGCGAATCAGGCGCTCGAAGAGGCGCTCAGCTCGGGCCGCGCTCTGGAGCAGGCGCGCAAATGGATCGCGGCCCAGGGCGGCGATCCGGCCATCGTCGACGACTACTCGCTGCTCGCGCGGCCGCGCGAAACGATCGAGGTGAAAGCGCCGCGCAGCGGCTTCATCACGCACATCGACACCTATCAGGCCGGCATGTTCACGGTGGACCTCGGCGCCGGCCGCAAGAAAGCGGACGACGTCATCGACTACGCCGCCGGCGTGATGTTCGACCGCAACACCGGCGACGAGGTGAAGGCGGGAGAAGTGATCGCGCGGATTCAGCTCGGCCAATCGCAGCGCGATGCCGAGGAGCTGAGGGCGCGGTTCCTGTCATTCGTGGAGTTGGGAGACGAAGCGCCGGAGCCGCGGCCGTTGGTGCATGAGCACCTGACGTGATTCCGCATTTCGAATGGGATCTCGAGAAAGCCCGCGAAAATGTGCGGAAGCACGGCGTCTCCTTCGAGGAAGCCGCGAGCACATTTGGCGATGACGATGCAGTCCTGGCTGACGATCTCGCCCACGACGACGACGAGGATCGCTTTATCATCGTCGGGATGTCGGCGCGTGAGCGCGTAGCTCCTGACGATCTACACGATTCGTCGCGAGGATGCGGTGCGCATCATCAGTAGCCGTCATGCGACGCGGCACGAAAGACGAGCCTATGACACGAAAAAAAACGACCGCCGATCCTGACCCGTTGGACCGCGAGATCGACTTCTCGAACGCGCGTCCAAACCCGTACGCGCGCGATTTTTATAAATCGCGCAACGTCCGCATTCTCGCGCCCGATCTGCTCGATGTGTTCCCGGATTCCGAATCGGTCAATGAGGCTCTGCGGACGCTGGTTCGCCTGACAGCGGTAGCGCCACGGCGTGTGAGCGCCAGGACTGCCGCTGCGCCGAGATCGCGCAAGAAGGCAGGTTCATGACGAAGCACCGTGCAATCGTCATAGTTTGCGACTCCCTCGGCGTAGGCGAGCTTCCTGACGCCGCCGAGTTCGGGGACGTCGGCTCCAACACCCTCGGCCACGTCATCGACGCCCACCACCCGCAGCTGCCCACCCTCACGCGCCTCGGACTGCTGCACACGTTGCCGACGTCTGCCACCACCGACATTCCATCCGCCGCCTATGGCCGCATGGCTGAAGTGAGCGCTGGGAAGGACACGACCACCGGCCATTGGGAAATGATGGGGCTGGTCGTCGTCGATCCGTTTCGCACGTATCCGAATGGCTTTCCGCCCGAGATCATCGCGGAGTACGAGAAGCGCATCGGGCGCAGGACGCTCGGCAACAAGCCGGCGTCCGGGACGGTGATTCTCGATGAGTTGGGCGAAGAACACATGCGCACCGGCGCACCGATCGTGTACACGTCGGGCGACTCCGTATTTCAGGTCGCGGCGCACGAAGAGGTGATCCCGGTCGATGAGCTGTGGCGCATTTGCGCCGAGGCGCGCGAGTTGATGCGCGGCGAGCACAACATCGGGCGGATCATCGCGCGGCCGTTTGTCGGACCCGGGGCGGGTCGTTTCTCGCGCACCGCGAATCGCAAAGACTTTGCGGTGAAGCCGATCGGCGAAACCGTCCTCGAGCGCGCCCACAACGCCGGCCGCGAGGTCATCGGCCTCGGCAAGATCGCCGACATCTTCGATCGCGTCGGCATCGGCCGCGAGATCCGCACGGAATCGAACTCCGACGGCATGCGCAAGACGATGGACCTCGTCCGCGAATCGAGCGCCGACTTCATCTTCACGAACCTGGTCGACTTCGACTCGAAGTACGGCCATCGCAACGATGCCGCCGGTTACGCGAAAGCACTGGAGAAGTTCGATGGCGAGCTTGCGGCCCTGCTCGATGTGTTGCGTGAGGACGATCTCGTGTTCATCACCGCCGATCACGGTTGCGATCCGACCGATGTATCCACCGATCACACGCGCGAGTACGTTCCGCTCGTCGTCGCCGGCCCGCGCATCCGCGGCGCGCGTCCCCTCGGCACACGCGCCACCTTCGGCGACCTCGGCGCCACGATCTGCGATCTACTCGAACTATCGTCGGCCGGTCTGGCCGGCACGAGCGCGCTCGACGCGCTGGGGGTGAAGGGATGAAGCGGTTGCTGTTGATTGCATTGCTGGCGACGAGCGCGATTGCGCAGGCGCCGATGACGCGCGTTGCAGACGACGGACTGGTGATCGATCGCGTGGGCGAAGCGAGTAAGCGCGATCTGCCGAAAGATCTGCTGAAGCGCATCGTCAATGAAGACATCGACGTGCTGCGTGGGAAGCGCCCTGACGGTTCGTACGAATACGCGAAGTACGAGCGTTTCGAGGCGAGCCGTGTGGCGCAGTCGTTCTCGATCGACTACCGCAAAGACCGCATGGAAACAGTCGAGGTGCGCGGCCCGTGGGTGTATCGCGTGATCCTCGAAGTCCCGGCGCGGCGCCTGGTCGTGCGCAGGAATCGTCCGGTGTGGATCGAGCGCATCGACGCGGAGTTCGTGCCGGAAGGATCGACGGTCACCCAACGCGAATCGTTCGAAATCAAAGCGTGGCTGCAGCCGGGCGAGGTCCGGCCGTTCGATCTGCCCGCGATTGCGAAGCAGGCCACCATCAAAGTCGTCGCCACCGCCGAAGAGAAAGGCGGCTACGCGAACATCGACGTCGGGCTGGTGCAGGCGCGCATCGTCGACGCCGCCGACAGTCCGTACGCAGAAGCGGTCGCGAGTGCGAAAGCGATCCTGCGCGCGCTCGACAACAATGACATTCAGTCGATGCGTTCATCGGCGCGCCGCATGCGGGCGGCGCTTGGCGGAACTGTAACAACGTCCGCAGCATCCGTTCCGGCAGTAGCACCGCGACCGGCTGCGTCAGAAATGACTGTCACCGCGCCGCGCACCGACACGGCTACGCGGCTCGAGTTACAGACCGAACTGCAGATGATCGAGGACCTGCTCACGGGGACGGAAGCCGAGCGGCGCGAGGGAATGGATCGCCTGCATCAGATGATCCGGCGCATGCGGCAGCAGTAGCGGCTGAGCCATATCCGCTGAGCGTGGAAATTGCACCGCGGGATGCGCTCGCGGCGCACGGCACCCGCGATTCGCGTTGCACTTTTGATGGTTTGACGCACATACAACGCTGACGTAGAATGCCGATCCCTCTTGTAGTAGCCCTAAGCGCTTTCCGAAAGGAGCAATCACTTGTCGTCAGTCAAACTTAGTTTCAAGGTCGGGGACAAGCTCGTTTACCCGAACCACGGAGTGACCGTGGTGGAGCACATCGGAGACTCGCCGATCATGCCCCAGGGTGACAGCTACTATCACCTGCGTCTGCTCGCGAACAATTCGCGGCTGGTGGTGCCGATCACGAACACGGACCGTGTCGGTCTGCGCCGCCTCTACCAGCAGAAGGAGATCAAAGGTCTCCTCGGCCTGCTCGAACAGAAGCTGGTGAAGAGCCACACGGACTGGAAAGGCCGTTACCGCGAGAACCTCGAGAAGATGAAGACCGGTCGCCTCGAAGACGTCGCGGATGTGTTGAAAAACCTCAATGAAGTGCAAAAACGGAAGAGCCTTTCGTTCCGCGAGAAAAAGATGTACGACCGGGCCAAGTACCTGCTCGTCTCCGAAGTCGCGATCGTGAAGGACATCCCCGAGGTCGAGGCGGAGAAGCTCATCCACAAGTGCCTGGAGAAGAGCCTCGCACCGATGGGCGCCAGCGCCGGACACTAGTAAAGAATCAGCCGAGATCTCCAGTGCCGCTTCGCAAGAAGCGGCACTTTTTCTATGCAACGACTTCCTGACTGGATCCGCGAAAAGAAACTGAACCTCTCGTCGCTGCGCGAGATGAAGACCATGCTGCGCGAGCGCGACCTGCACTCCGTGTGCGAATCGCTCGCATGTCCCAACCGCACCGAGTGCTTCTCGCGCGGCACCGCCACGTTCATGATCCTCGGCGACGTTTGCACGCGCTCGTGCGGTTTCTGCAACGTGACGACGGGCCGTCCGTACGCGCCGCCTTCGCCGGACGAGCCGCGCGCCGTCGCCGAGACCGCCCGCCGCCTCGGCCTCAAGCACGTGGTCGTCACTTGTGTGACGCGCGACGATCTCGCCGATGGCGGCGCGCTGCAGTTCGCCGAAACGATTCGCGAACTGCGAGTCGCGCTGCCGCAGGCCGCGGTGGAGGTGCTCACGTCGGACTTTCGCGGCAACCTCGATTCCGTTCGCACGGTCGTTGAAGCGCGGCCCGATTACTTCAATCACAACGTCGAAACCGTGCCGCGGCTCTACGACTACGTGCGTCCCGGTTCGCGCTTCGAGCGCTCGCTGGCCGTGCTGCGCGAGGCGAAACACGTCGACACGACCGTGATCACCAAATCCGGCCTCATGCTCGGCCTCGGCGAGCAGCGCGATGAAGTCCTCGACGTGCTGCAGCGTCTGCGCGAATCGCACGTGGAGATCGTCACGATCGGGCAGTACCTCCAGCCCAAACGCGAGAAGCTCGACGTCGTCGAGTATGTCCACCCGGACGTGTTCGACGAATACCGCGACGCCGGCATGGCGATGGGCTTCCGCGCCGTATTCGCCGGCCCGTTCGTGCGCAGCTCGTACATGGCCGACATGGTCGCGCATCAGGCAGCGGTATCCTGATCGCAACGTGACGAAAAGCCCCCGCTCGATCGATCCCGAGAAGCCCGAGAAATCGCAATACTTCGTCACGTACCTGCCGATCTTTCTCGACTACCTCTCGGTCGAAAAAGGTCTCGCGCGGAATTCGCTGTCCGCGTACTCCTCGGATCTGCGCCATTTCGGACACTGGCTCGGCGATCAAAGCGTCGACGTCGATCGCGTCGAGCGGATCCACATCGTCAAATACTTCCAGTGGCTGCGCGGCGCGGGGATTTCAGCGCGCTCGGTCGCGCGCGCGCTGGCTGCGATCCGCGGTCTCTTTCGCTTTCTCGTGTCGGAGCGGCACCTGAAGAAAGATCCGACAGAGAACCTCGAGAACCCGAAGCTGTGGTCGTCGCTGCCGAAGTCGCTGCAACCATCCGAAGTCGAAGCGCTGCTCGCCGCCCCCGATCGCAAGACCACGGATGGCCTGCGCGACGCCGCCATGCTCGAGCTGCTTTACGCGACCGGCCTGCGCGTCAGCGAGCTGATCAAAGTGCGCGTGGATGAGGTGGTCCTCGACGCCGGATTCCTCCGCACGATTGGCAAAGGCTCGAAAGAGCGCATCGTCCCATTCGGTGACGCGGCGCGCGACATCATCGTCGAATACGTCGAGAAAAGCCGTCCCGAGCTCGACAAATACGGCGACCCGCACCTCTTCCTTTCCCGGCGCGGCCGGCCGATGTCGCGTCAGGCGTTCTGGATGAAGATCACGCGATGCGCGCGCGAGGCGGGCGTGAAATCGCACATCTCCCCGCACGTGCTGCGGCATTCGTTCGCCACGCATTTGCTCGAGAACGGCGCCGACTTGCGCAGCGTGCAGATGATGCTCGGTCACGCCGACATCTCCACGACCCAGATCTATACCCACGTTTCGCGGGCGCGGCTGCAGCGGATGTATGAGTCGTTTCATCCGCGGGCGTGAGCGGGGAGTCGCAGAGTCTCAGAGTCTCAGAGGGTCGGCCTCACGAGCAGCGCCTGACGAATACTCTCTGAGACTCTGAGACTTCCTCCGGGGCATAATCGTCAAACCTGAGCAGTTCTAAGACCGACCCCCAATGCGTACTCTGATCCTGCTGGCCACGCTTCTCCTCGTCAATACGGCGAGCGCGAGCATTGCGCTCTTCTCCGACGGCCGCAACATGAAGATCGAGACCTACACCGTCGAGGAAGAGACGATCCATCTCACCATGCAGGGCGGCGGCAAACTCTCACTGCCGATCGCGCGCATCGAGCGCATCGTCGACGACGAGGTCGTGACGCCCGAGGTGGTCGAAGAGGTGCGGAAGATCGTGGAGGACGGTGGCGTGTTTCCGCGGCGCTCGTGGCGTTTTCACGAGACCAGCCAGCCGCTCTTCCAGTCGAAATACAACGACATCATCATCGAGGCTTCGCGGCAGTTCGACGTCGACGCGGCGCTCGTTTCGGCGGTCATCAAGGCGGAATCCGATTACAACCCGCGCATCGTTTCGCACAAGGGCGCGCGCGGCCTGATGCAGCTCATGCCCGCGACCGCGAAGCGTTTCGGTGTCACCAATTCGTTCGATCCTCGCGAGAACATTTTTGGCGGGACGCGATATCTTCGCTGGCTGCTGAAGAAGTTCGACGGCAACGCCGACCTCGCGGTCGCTGCGTACAACGCCGGCGAGGGGAACGTATGGAAGTACGAAGGCGTCCCGCCGTTCCGCGAGACCGTGAACTACATCAATCGCATCGCGAAGCACATTCGCCGCGCGATCGAGACCGAAGTGATTCCGCGCGACACCGTCGCGGCATCGACCGCCGTGTCATTGCGCTGACGCTTCTCTTTCTCAGCGCGAACCTCTTCGCGCTCGAGTCGCGCCTCCTCGGCGTGGAAGGCAAACCGATCGCCGGCGCGCAGATCTCCGTCGTCGACCAGCGCAGCACCGCGCGCACCGATTCCGACGGCCGTTTCACCCTCCTCCCCGATCCGCAGCTTCCGGCGACGCTCATCGTCGTCGGCAGCCGCGGCGAGCTCTATCCGCCGATCCCGCTGACACAGCCGAGCGCGGAGATCCGCCTCGAAAGTGCGTATCGCGAGAGCGTCACCGTCACCACCGGAGCCACACCGAACATCGAGGGCACGCCCGCTTCGGCGCCGGTCGTCCTTGGCGCCGAGGAGATCGAGCAGCGGAAGCCGGCGCACGTGGTGGAAGCGATCGCGACGACGCCCGGTGTGTCTGTCCGCGGTGAAGGCCCGCCTGCGGTGCCGGTCGTGCGCGGACTCGCGGGCGGCCGCACGCTGCTGCTGATCGATGATGCGCGCATCGTGGCCGAGCGGCGCGCCGGTCCGTCCGCGACGTTCGTCGATCCGATCAGCCTCGGCTCGATCGAGATCTCGCGCGGTCCCGGCTCGGTGGCGTATGGCTCTGACGCGATCGGCGGCATCGTGCATCTGCGTCCGCGCGATCCGATTCCCGGCCAGCCGGACTTCCGTTACGACGCTTGGGGCTCATTCGGCGGGACGAGCACGCGCGCCGGCGCGATCGAGTTTTCGACCGATGCCGCGGGCGGCGCGGTACTGGCGTCGCTGCACATGCGCGCGGCCGATGATGCGCATGACGCGAACGGCGACGTGATCGCGAACTCGGGCTATCGCGATCGCGGCGCGTTGGTGCGTTACGTGCGCGATACGAGCTGGGGCCGTTTGCGCGCGGGCATGATGTCGAGTGTCGCGCGCGACGTCGGCGCGCCTTCCACCGACACGGTGCAGACGGTCTATCCCGACGAGCGCGCGACGCTCGCGACGTTCGCGATCGATCTTCCCGGCCGCGACGGATGGAACGCCCTGGCGGCGCGCGGCTCGCTCGGATCGTATGGCATCACGACGAATCGCGTTCGTGCCACAGGCATCGAAAGTGCGACCGTGAAAGCGCGCGATGCGTCGCTGCGATTCTCCGGCGAGCGCGCGTTCGGACGTTCGCGACTCACGACCGGCATCGACTTCGTCACCCGTTTCAATCTGCACTCGCCGGGCGCGGTCGATGATGCGGACCGCTACGACACCGGCATCTACGCGAGCTGGTCCGGGGCGATGTCGAACGTGCTGCAGCTCGCCGCCGGCGCGCGCGGCGATCACGTTGCGACGCGCAACAGCGGAGGTTTCTTCGGCGATCGTTCAACGGCCGATGTCGCGCCGTCCGGATTCGTGGCAATGACTGCCGGTCCGTTCCGCGGCGTCACGTCGACGATCCAGGTGGCCAGCGGTTATCGCGAGCCGTCGCTGTCCGATCGCTACTTCCGCGGCGTGAGCGGACGTGGATTCGTGGTCGGCAATCCCGATCTCGAGCCCGAGCGCAGCCTGCAATTCGACGCAGGCGTGCGCTGGAGCGGCGCGCGGTCGCGCGTAGCGTTGTACGCGTATGACTATCGCATCCGCCATCTCGTGGAGCGCTTTCGCAACGGAGCCGATTTCAACTTCCGCAATCGCGGGGAGGCGGACGTGCGTGGACTGGAGCTCGAAGCAGGGACGCGGCTGCCGCTGCATCTCGATCTGCAACTCGGCGCCTCGATCGCGCGCGGCGAAGATGTCGACACGCACGATGCGCTCGACGACATCGCGCCGGGCACATTGCAGGCATCGCTGCGATGGGCTGCCGAACGCGCGTCGGCATTCGTCACGGCGATTGCGTTTGCGCGCGACGATCGTCCGGGTCCGGTCGAGACTGAACGTCCCGGTTACGCCGAGATCGACGTCGGCGCCGGCTGGCGCGTGCATCCGCAGTTCGAGTTACGCGTGGTCGTGCGCAATCTCACGAACGCCGATCACTTTGGTTCGGCCGACGCGGTAGCCGCGCTCGCGCCGGGACGCAGTTTGATGATTGGAATCAACCGATGAAATGGCTGAAATGGTTCATCGCGGGCGCGCTTGCCGTGCCCCTCCTTCACCAGGTCGTCCTCGCATTGCTCAACGCCGCCGGAGTCATCGCGCGACAGCCGTTCGCGATGACGCCGACCGAGCCGTTCGGAGTGCCGCAGGTGATCTCGCTCTCCTTCTGGGGCGGCATCTGGGGAATCATCCTGGGCTTGTTGCTCGTCCGAACAAAGTCCGCGCGCGCCTTCTGGCTCATCGCAATCGTGGTCGGCGCGATCGCGCCCACGCTCGTCGCGGGCCTCGTCGTCGCGCCGCTCAAAGGTCAGCCCGCGGGTGGCGACGCGAAGATGTTCGCAATCGGCTTGCTCATCAACGGCGCGTGGGGTCTGGGAACAGCAGCGTTGTACCGCCTCATGAACCGATCTGGAACGACGGGCTGAGAGCCCGTCGCTCCAGAGTTCCAGATCACGCCAGCGCCGGCTCGGCGACGAACGCTTCCTCGATCATCGCCACGGCACGCAACTTATCGAATTTAACGACCATTACTGTCCGATCGTCGTCCGCCGGCCGGGTGCCCGAGTGGCGTGCCACGGCGTCGAGGATCGTGTCGCGGATGCTGGACGGCGAGCTGTCGGTGTGCGCGGCGAGCAGCGACTCGAGTTGTTCGAAGCCGAGCGGCTCGCCGTTCTCGTCCTGCGCCTCGACAATGCCGTCGCTGAGGTAGACGATGCCGTCGCCTTCCTCGAGCGTCATCTCCACGGTGTGCGTGCTGATGTTGTCGCGGACGCCGAGGGGGAACGATGGCGATTCGATGGCAATGGGCGTTTGCTGCCCGCGCCGAAGCAGGTACGGATAAAGATGGCCGGCGTTGGTGTGGCGGATGGTGCGGCGATCGAGGTCGAAGATCGTGAATCCGAGCGTCATGAACGCGCGACGTTCCGTCGAACGGAACACCAGCTCATTCAGCCGGTGAAACAGCGATGTTTCGTCGGCTCCTTCTTCGACGAGCGTGGTCATGGCCGCTTTCACCATCGCCATCACCAGGCCTGTCGAAAGACCGTGTCCCGACACGTCGCCGATCGCAACCGCCAGCCGCGATTTGTCGAGGTTGAAGACGTCGTAGTAATCGCCGCCGATCGAGGTGGTCGGCTCGAAGTGCGCCGAGAACGACACGCCGCTGAACTGCGGACCTTCCTTCGGCAGCAGGTTGCGCTGGATGGTCGCGGCAATGGCGATCTCGCTCTGCAGCCGTTCCTTTTCCGTGACGCTGGCGAGCAGCGAGGCGATCGACTCCGTCATCCGGTCGAACGACTGCGCCATCGCCCCGAGCTGGTTGTGGCGCTTCATCTTGATCCGGTACGAGAAGTCGCCGCGCTCCACCGCGCGCGTCCCTTTCTCGATGCGGTTCACCGCGCGCGAGATGCTGAAGATGAGCACCGCCGCGAAGAGCGCCGCGATGCAATACATCGCCAGCAGCAGCGCGGCCAGTCCCATGATGATCGTGGCCAGGATGCGGAAGTACTCGCTTGCCGACGCGCCGAAGTAGTACGAGAACAGGTTGCTCGGCGGATTCACGATCAGCATGAACAGGCTGTGATCGGGCATCTCGTGGCCCGTTTGCCAATCCGTGAGATCGGTGATGTCGCCCCAGACGATGTTGCGGCCGACATTCGCGCCGAAGATGTCCTTGATGGTGTCGTTGTCGAAGTCGATGTCGGCGCTGGTCTGGCCGTCGCGCCGTGTCGCCTTGGCGTTGGTCGTGCGCACGATCATGCGCCAGCGCTCATAAAGCTGATTGGTCCAATGCTCGTCCATCGGCTGCACGAGCACCACCGCGCGCGGCGGATTGCCTTCGAACTGGCGCGCAGCCACGAACAGCGGCAGTCCCTCGCGGCCGACCACGCCGCTGAAACTCGTCTTGCGCAGCCACTCGGGCAGTTGCGTGCCGGTGCCTTCGTCGGTGTCGTAGATCTCGAGCGTCGGCAGTCCGCCTGCGGGCTTGCGGCCGTTCGAGACGTAGTCGACCGCCCAGCTTTCCATCTGTCCCAGCGTCGCAGATCGCTCCGCGCGGACCGCGGCCTGCGTCATCACGGCCGCAAACATGTACGCGACCGTGAGTAGCAGGATGGTCATCAGGAAAAACGGCAGCAGGCCAATGAGGAGGTAACTGAGAAACAGGCGCCGGCCGACGGTCCAGAAAAGATTGCGCAGGAGCCAGCGGAAGAAAACAGCGAGGCCGTAGAGCGTCAGCGCGATGACCAGGAGCCATGCGAAGAACTCGACGACGCCGATGAGAGCAAAGCCGCGGCCCAGGCGATCGAGCGTGCGATCGGCGACTTCACAGAAGATGACCGTGGCGACGCCGAAGAGCCAAACGAGGAGCGCCGGCGAGAAGCGACGCCGTCTGGTCTCCGGTCCAACGTCCATCGCGGTCATGATGACACACGGCCCCTGTAGCGCCGGTTGCACTGCTATCTACGGCGCGCGCGGCTGCGGGTTGCGCCGGAATACCGCTGGAATCGCGGCTGTCTTTTGCGGCAGACTATCGGCGTTCCCTCATCCCATGCGCACACTCATCGTCTCTGCTCTCACCTCGTTCCTGGTCGCCAACGCCGCGTCCGCGGCGTGCGTCAATCGCTTCGTCGTCCGCACCGAGCGCCCGCTGCAGGTGGTCACACTGCTCACCGGCAAGCTGACGTTCCAGGAGGCGCAGTCTCTCGCGGCCGCCATTTCAAAGAAGCAGGCGCCGCCGCTCGAGTGGGTGAACGAGGACGGGAAGATCGTTGCCAAGCAGTACGGCGAGCTCAAAGTCGTCCGCCCCATGCCCGTCGGCTGCGACGGGAAAACCTCGGGCGTGGTCATGGTCGTATCGTTCGGGAGCTCGCTTCCGCCGTCCAAGAAGATGCACGTGAAGATCGATGGCGATACGACGGTGGCGTTCGATCAGCAGGACAACTAGTGTTCCGTCCGCGAATTGGCCGCAACCCTTCGGGCTGGTGGAGGTTGCGCCGCGATCTCTGCGTTGCTCGTCGTCGCCGATGTCCCGCATCGCCTCCTCCTCGCGCCTTGATCTCGCAGCGCAAGCTCCACCAGCGACATTGCATCCAATCGCGGACGGAACACTAGGAACCGCTCCAACTCGGTCTCCGCTTCTCGACGAACGCATTCAATCCCTCGTTCGCGTCGCTGGTCTGCATGAGCTCCTCGAGATAGAGCCGCTCCACGCGTGCAAGCCGTTCGTCGAAATCCTCTGCCTGTGCGAGCCGGAAGGCTTTCTTCGCCATTCGCAGCGATGACGCGCTGTGGCGATGAATGCGCGCGAGCCATTCGTCTGCACGCGCGTCGAACTCGGTGGCCTGAAACACCGCGTTTACGAGACCCAGCCGCTCGGCAGTTGCTGCGTCGATTGGATCGCCGGTGAGGAACAGCTCCAGCCCTTTGCGCGGCGGCGGTTGTCGCGAGAGTTGATACGCGGCGACGGGAGGAAAGACGCCGAGCTGAATCTCAGGCTGGCCGAAACGTGCGCGATCGGAAGCCAGCACGAAGTCGCACGCGAGCGCGAGCTCGCAACCACCGCCGAGGGCGACGCCGCGGACGAGAGCGACGGTGACGAGGTCGAGCCGCACGAGCATCCGGAAGCAGTCGTGGAAACGCTCCAGCATTCCGGCGACGCGATCGCCGAGGTGGTCCTGCACGCTCGCGCCGGCGGAGAAGGCTTTGTCGCCGGTGGCGTCGATGATCAGCGTGTGACGATCGTTCGTGACGCGGCCGAGAGCGTCGCGCAGCTCCTCGAGCATGGCGATGTCGAGGATGTGCAGCGGCGGATCGGCAAGCGTGATGCGATATGCGTTTGCGTCGGACGAGAGCGTGATTTTCGGCATGACGGCGTCAGCGTACCGCGCGCCGCCGTACGCGCTCGGACGTTTGCGGATACGCGAGCTCCAGCGAGTGTTCGGTCAGCAGCAACACCATCCCCGGCCGCACCGCGAACGAGCGGAGGTTCGAGGGCAACGTGAACTGCGAACTGCTCGCGGTCCATGACGGCAGGTCGTAAAGCACGGGTGCGTCCGTACCGCGCGCGACGAGAGCACACGTGCCGTCGATGCGCAATCGATGCGCGGGGTTCGGCGTGACGTCGGTGAGACGTTGTTCGACTTGCGCCAGCGTCGGCTCCGAGTAACCGAAGACTTTCGCCGCGAGCACGTACACCTTGCCCGACGAGTACGCGATCGATGATGCGAACTCCGGCGCCGCCGTAATGACGATCGACGATGGATGCAGCGGATCGGCGATGTTCAATACGCGAATCTCGTCGGGAAACGAGAACAGGGCGTACGCGCTCGTGCCGGAGACCGCCACGTCGATGACGTTGCCGTTGAGTGCAGCGGTGACGGCGAGCGTGTTCGGATCGAGCACGTACGTCGTGCGCGTCGCGCAACCCTGGACCGTGCAGCCGTTTGCAACCGCCGCCCAGACGGTGTTGCCCGCCATGCGAATGGCCACCATTTCCGAGTTGAAGTCGTCGCGAATATCCGCCTGCGCGAAGGCCACCCCCGCGCGCGAGTAGGCAGTGACGATGCCGTTGCTTGCCAGCGTGTACAGCGCGTTGTCGCTCGCAGCGAGATCGAATGCCGCGGGGATCGTGGTCACGAATCGCGGCGCCCATGGCGTCACGATCGAAAAGAAGTCGATCCCTTCGTCATCCATGAGGTACACGCGATCGCGGGCCGCGGCCATCTTCGTATAGTGCGAGCTCGCGAACGCCGCGTCGGGCTGCGGAAGGTCCACGAGATAACGCGACGCCGCGGTGCCTTTGAACGTCGCGATCGCCGCAATCGATGACGCCGCGTCGAACGCAACCGCTTCCGCCGGCAGCGCATGCTCGCGCAGCAGCGTGCGCGCGTCGTCGTAAACCAGCAGGCGCCGCGCGTCCATCACCAGCAGGTCGTCGCTCGCGAACGTCATCTGTTTCGGGATGATGCGATCGGACCCTGCGATCACGCGCACGTTTCCGGTAGCGAGATCGACGACGCTGATGTTGATCGTGAAGATCGCGGCGCGCGTGGCATCGAGCGCGAGGCTCGAAGCCGCACCGCTGAGCGTGAACTTCTGCGAGGTGGCCGCGAGATCGCCCGCCGCCCAGTAGTGCACCACCGTCTGAGTCTGAACCTCGCTCTCCTTCACCTCGGTCATCGCGATCGCCGAGCCGGCGCGCGTGAGCAGCGTCATCGTCGGGACGGTGATGCGTGTGGGTGTGCTTTGTCCGTTCGGCGCCGCCCAGACCGTGCCGTCGGCGAGCAGCGCCACGACGTGCGCATCGGACATCACCGCGTTCGCGATCGTGCCGCCGAAGGTGATGGTCGTCGCTTGTACGGGAGTTGCGGAAACGAGCGACCAGACTGTGGCCTTCGCGCCGCTGGTCGTCAGCAAACCGTTGTTGCGGAAGTCGCGCACGACCGATCCAGCCTCGGCATCCCACGACCGTTCCTCGACCAGCGCGATGCCGGTCGAGTCAATGCGGTGCTGCGTGATGCGTCCGGCCAGGTTCGAAAACCACGCCTTGTCGCCCGACGCACGAACACTGCTCGTCGCGCCGCCGCTGTAGCTGACCAGTGGATACGGCCGCGCAATGGCGGTGGTGTCGAGCGTGACCAGCCCAATGTCGCCCGCGGCGATGTACAGCGTCTCGCCTTCGCGGGCCATCGCCTGGATCGCGTTGACCGTGCCGTCTGTCAGCGCGAGATCGGCCGCGTACAGTTCTGCGATCCGGTCGGTATCCGAAAAATTCACCGCGCGCACGGTGCGATCGGGGCCGGCGATGAAGTGCGTCTGATCGCCCGAGGCTGCGAACGCGGTCGTGACGAGCGGGATGCGCTCCAGAAAAATGGTGCTCGAGAAGAGGTCCGTGGTCTGTCCGAAACGGTCGGATACGAAGATGAGCTCATCGCTCGTGGCGTGTACGGCGTTCGCGCGCGGCGCGGACGTGAGCGAGCCGATGTTCTGCGGCAGCGTCGGCACAGCCACCGAGTACATCTCGACGCTCGCGTCTCCATCGGTCGCGTACAACGTCGTCTTCGCGAAAGCGAGCGACGTGACGTTGCTCGAGCTCGACGGCAGGATCACGCTGGTGCGGAACGGCGCCGATGGGTTGAACAGATCAAAGTGCGCGATGCCGTTCGTCGTGGCCGCGAAGAGCGCGGCGGAGACGATCTCGATGTCGTTGATCGCCGCGTTCACGTTGACCGTGGTGAGGCGTGTGATGTTGCGGCCATCGCGGCGCAACACGATGAGTTGCGAGCCGCTGCCCGCGTACGCGAGGCCGTTGCCATTCGCGCGCACGATGCGTGTCGAGCCCGGAAGCGCGATCGAGTCGACGATCGAGCCGTTTTTGAGAAGTTGCACGCCGTAGCCGGTCGCGAGCCAGAGAAAGTCGCCGTCGACCGAGAGATCGTACGCGGTCGTGCGGAACTGGCTGCTCGTCTTCGCCGTCCACTGGGAGCAGTCGGCGAAGAGGTTCGATGCGAAAAGGAAGAGGAGAAGGGAAACGACCGCTTTCACACGCCCGGGCATGAGCTAAGTGTAGCGCGGGCCAGCGCGAGCGCCTTCTTCACATACGACGGATGCGGCACGTCGCTCATCGCACCCGGATCGATCCATTGATACTCGCGTCCCACGCGAACGCGGGCGTCCGCGGCGTACAGCGTGAACTCGATCTTGCGCGTGGTCACGGTGTGGCGGAAAGTGCCGAGTAATTCGCGCGCGGTCGCGGCCAGCGGAGAGCCGGTGAGGAGCGAGGTGTCGCCGTGCGGCAGGTGATAGAGGTCGCTCATGAGCGGTCCTGATTCGCGACGCATCAACACGCGCCCGCGGCGGTCGCGAATCAGATACAGCGCGATGCGCAGCTCGCGCGTGGCCGGCTTCGCTTTCGGGCGCGGGAGCTCGTTGACGCGACCCGTGTTCAGCGCCACGCATTCCTCCCGAATCGGACAGACGAGACACGACGGATTGCGCGGCGTGCAAATGAGCGCGCCGAGCTCCATCAGTCCCTGATTGAACGCCCGCGGCGACTTGCACGCGCGCACCAGCGCCTCGGAACGCATCCATGCACCGTCGTCATCGCCGAACAACCTCGCCACGACGCGCGCGACGTTGCCATCCACGATCGGCGCTCGTGCATCGAATGCGATCGACGCGATCGCGCCGGCCGTGTAGCGGCCGATACCCGGAATGGTCAACAACGCGTCCGCCGTCGACGGAACGATGCCGCCGAACCGCTCCATCACGGCAACCGCGCCCGCACGCAGCATGCGCGCGCGGCGGTAGTAGCCGAGCCCTGACCACGCCGCGGTGACGTCATCGTCGGTGGAAGAGGCGAGCGCTCCGACCGAGGGAAAGCGCGTCAGGAAGCGCTCGAAATACGGCAGCACCACCTCCATCCGCGTCTGCTGCAGCATCACCTCGGACACCCAGACTTCGTACGGCCGATACGCGGCGCGCCACGGGAGCGGACGCTGGTGCCGCACGAACCATCGCTCGATTCGCTGCGCCGCGCGGCGGAGGTCTGAGGCTTGCAAAACGGCGTTATTGTATTCTTCGGGTCGGCTGCACGAGGAACGTTCATGAGCGAGCAGGTTCACGGATCACCGGAAGCGGAACAGGGGAAGTACGTCTACTGCATCATCAAGACGGACGCGAACCGCGATTTCGGCGCCGTCGGCATCGGCGGACGCGGGGACCGCGTGTACAGCGTCCATCATCGCGAGTTCGCCGCGGTGGTCTCGAATTGCCCTTTGATCGTCTTCGATCCGACGCGTGAGAACGCGCTCGCGCACGAGCATGTCAACGAGCTGGTGATGAAGGACTTCACGGTCCTGCCGATGAGCTTCGGCACCGTCTTCCGCACCGAGAACGACATCAAGGAGTTCCTCAAGGGCACGTACGAGGCGCTCAGCGACGTGCTCCAGAAGATGGAAGGGAAGATCGAGTTCGGCCTGAAGGTGAACTGGGACAAGGACCAGGTCGTCAAGGAGATCGAGAACGAGAACGAGGAGATCCGCCGCCTCAAGGAGGAGATCCAGTCGAATACCTCGACCTCGACGTACTTCTCGCGCATGCAACTCGGCCGCGTGGTCGAGTCGGCGTTGCAGGCGAAGGCCGACGCGTACGTGACCGAGATCTACGAGGCGCTGCGCGACGCCGCGATCGCCTCGCGCTCGAACAAGCCGATCGGCGACAAGATGATCATGAACGCGGCGTTCCTCGTCGAGCGCGACAAGACCAAGGCGTTCGACGATCAGATCTCCGAGATCGCGAAAAAGTACGAGAACAAGCTGTCGTTCCTCTACACGGGACCGTGGCCGCCGTATAACTTCGTGAACATCCGGCTGAAACTCGAGCGCGCTGAGCGTTAGCGCGCCTTTGTGGAGGCCGGCGGCGGCGGCCGCCGCGCGTTGAAAGCGGCAGCTACCGCTGCCGCACTCCATAGCGAAAGATTTGCAAGCGCGCTACTGTTGACCCGAGACAATGTCGCACGTCGCCAATCGCCCCTGGATCGACTCGCCGTTCTTCCCGACGGCGCTGGCTGAGGCCGGGCTCGATCCCGAGACGAAGAAGATCGTCGAGTTCTTTGCCGAGCACGGCTATGTGATCGTCGATCCCGAGATCGACGACCGCACCATCGAGCACGCTAACCTCACGCTGCGGGATCGCTTCAAGCAGACCTACGAGCCGTATTACGCCGACACAACGCGCATCCAGGACGCGTGGTGGTTCAACGAGCATGTGAAGACCATCGCGGTCGCGCCGCGCATCCTCGAGATCCTGCGCATTCTTTATCAGCGCGAGCCGATCCCGTTTCAGACGCTGAATTTCCGCGTCGGGTCGCAGCAGCGCACGCACAGCGACATCATCCACTTCGACTCGATCCCCTACGGCTACATGGCCGGCGTCTGGACGGCGATGGAAGACGTCGACCTCGGAAATGGTCCGCTGCACTATTACCCGACCTCGCAGCGCTTCCCGCGCTTCGACATGCACGACATCGGCATCACCGCCGCGGGCACGGTCGGCTACGAGAAGTACCCGCTCTACGAAGACTTCGTCGAGGCGCTGATGAAGGCGCAGCGCGCGGAGCGGATCGAATTGCAGATGAAGCGCGGGCAGTCGCTGATCTGGTCGGCCAACCTGTTCCACGGCGGCAGTCCGATTCGCGACACGGATCGCACGCGCCTCTCGCAGGTTACGCACTACTACTTCGAAGGCTGCATCTACTACACCCCCCTCTTCTCCGACCTCGGCCTCGGCAAGCTGGTCACGCGCAAGATCCACGACATGCGCACGGGCCAGATGGTGCCGCATTACTACAACGGCAAAGAGATCGAGAATCCGGGCGAATGGCCGCCGCGCGAGCTGCCGCCGTGGGGCGCGATCCAGAACCGAGCGAAGCGAAAAGCGAAGGGCATCAAGAACGCGATCGCCCAACTTCTGCGACCATAGGCACGCCATGGCCTTCATCCTCGACGACATCCTGCTGCTGCCGATCACCGGACCAATCGCCGGCTTCCGCTGGGTCATGAGCACGATCCAGAAGATGGCGGACGAGGAGCTGATGAATGATCAGCCGTGGAAAGAACGGCTGATCGAGCTGCAGATGCAGCTCGAGCTCGGCGAGATCAGCGAAGAGGATTACGTGCGCGAGGAAGCGATCGTGTTCCAGGCGCTGCGGGACATCCGCGCGCGCAAGGAAGAGCTGGCGCGCCAGTACGCGGCCGAGCGCGGTGAAGAAGAGGGCGGCATCGGGCTCTACACGGGCTACGGCGATCGATGACGGCACTCGTCGACGCGTTCGACGAGCTCGTGGATCGCCGCGTCATCCTCTTCGGCGGCAAAGGTGGCGTAGGCAAGACCACCATTTCCACCGCGGCAGCATTGCACTATGCGCAAACGCGGTCGACGATCCTGTTTACCACCGATCCCGCCTCGAACCTCCGCGATCTCCTCGGCGAAACGCCGTCATCACTGCGTATCGAAGAGCTCGACGCACACGCGCTCTACACGCGCTTCCTCGACGCGAACCTCGAGGCGTTCCTCGAGATCGGCGACCGTGGGACGTATCTCGATCGCGAAGAGATGCAGCGTTTGCTGGAGCTGTCGATTCCGGGCATCGATGAGCTGATGGCGTGGATGCACATCGGCGAGCTTGCCGAGGCGAACCGTGATTCGATCGTGGTCGTCGACACCGCGCCGACCGGCCACACGCTGCGCATGTTGTCGTCGTCCGAGCACTTTCATCAGCTCGCGCAGGCGCTCGACGCGATGCAGGAGAAGCACCGCGCGATGGTCGCGCAATTCACGCGACGCTCTGTTGCCGATGCCATGGATCAGTTCATCGACGACTTTGACGCTCGCGCGAAACGGCGGCGCGCACTGTTGACGACGTTCGTGCCGGTGACGCTCGAGGAGCCGCTGGTAGTCGAGCAGACCTTGCGGCTGATCGCGTCGGTGGGCCTCGAGGTGCCGTTCGTGATTCTGAACCGCGCCCGCGGGCCGGTTCCCGCCGCACTCGCGCCATGGCGCGTCGTAGAGGCGCCAAGATCGTGCGTTCCCTTAGATTCCGCGGAAAAGATCAGCGCGTGGAGCGCCGGCGTCCCGGGCCGGCTGATCCGGCAGCGTCCCGCGCTGCCGGCCACCGCTCAGGTGACGGCGCGGGACGCCGTCCCATCAGCCGGCGCGGGACGCCAGCGCTCCGCCATCTTCTTCGCGGGCAAGGGTGGCGTGGGCAAAACCTCGTGTTCGGCCTCTGTCGCGTTGCAACTCGCGCACAAAAACCCCGACAAACACTACGTCGCCATCTCGGTCGATCCCGCGCACTCTCTCCTGGATCTTCAGATCCGCGAGCGCAACCTCACCATCGAAGCCATCGACACCAAGGCGAAATGGCGCCGTTTCCGCGACACGTTCGGCAGCAAGATCGAAGCAGCAGTCGACGCACTCACGCCTCGTGGAATGTCGATGTCATACGACACCGAGGCCATGCTCCATCTCATCGAGATCGCGCCGCCCGGAGCAGACGAGCTCTTTGCCATCACGCGTCTCGCGGATCTGACGAGCGATGAAAACATCGCGGGCGTCATCGTCGACACCGCGCCAACCGGCCATTTCCTCCGGCTGCTCGATCTGCCGAAGGAAGCCGGCGAATGGGTGCGCGAGTTCATGCGCATTCTGCTCCGCTATAGAGACCTCATCCCGGCGGGCTCCCTTGGCGAAGAGCTCGTGCGCGCTTCGCGCGCGCTGAAGGAGCTCGACGCTACGCTGCGTTCGGACAAGACAGAAGTCATCGTCGTCACCCGTCCCGAGCGCATCGTCATCGCCGAGACCGAGCGTCTCATCGAGAACCTCCGCGCGCGCGGCATTCACCTCGGCGAGGTCATCGCGAACTACGTCACGCCCGCGAACGGCGACGAATGTGACCAGTCGATGCGCGCGTACGAGCTGGAAGCTCTCGAGCGCCTGGAGAACCCGCTGATCATCGAGCGCCGCGACCGCCCGCCATCGTCGACCGACGATTTGTTGTCCCTCGTGCCGATCGAATGAGAAACTGCGCGCCGTGACCTCGGTGCTTTACGTCTACGCCGTGACGCGCGATCCGGCCACGCCCGACGCGGAAGGCGTCGACGGTGCGAAGCGCTTCGGCACTACCGCCGTCGATGACGTCTACGCCGTGTTCACGCCTGTGAATGCCGAGGAGTTCTCGCAGGATGTGATCGATCGGCGCGCGGGGGATCTCGAGTGGCTTGGCGCGATCGGCTATCGCCATCAGGACGTAACATCCGATCTGATGAAGAAGACCGCGATCGTACCGCTGCGCGCGTTCACGCTCTTCAGCTCAGAAGAAGCACTGCGTGCGTACCTCCGCGAACATCACGACGTACTGTCGAAAACGCTGGCGCGTCTTGCGGACAAGCAGGAGTGGACGCTGCGTATCGAGCTCGAGCCCTCGAAGTGGAGCGAGGCGATCACCGGCCGCGTCGCTTCGTTGCGCGAGCTGCAGAACGACATCGCCACCGCGTCACCCGGCAAAGCGTTCCTGCTCGGCAAGAAACTCGACGACGAAAAGAAACGCGCGTCGCACGCCGCGGAAGACGATCTCGTGAAAGAGATTGAGCAGGCCGTGATGACGAAGCTGAACTGCGAGACCGTCGCCGAAACGCGCCAGCGTCGCGATGGCGCCTTCCCGCAGATCAACGTCCTGCTCAATCGCGACGAAGAAGCTGTGCTGCAGGAACTGCGCGAGGAGCTCGCCGCGCGCTACGCGGCCGAAGGCGTCACGCTCGCGCTATCGGGCCCGTGGCCGCCGTACACGTTTACTGGAGCGACGGGCGCTCAGCCCGTCGATGGCCGCGGCACGACGGGCTGAGAGCCCGTCGCTCCAGGGGAGACGAAGGATGACGAACGATCAGCTCGAAGAGCTACCCCTTTTAGAAACGCTCGACCATCTGCTCGACCGCGGCGTGATCATCGCCGGCGAAGCCGTCATCTCCATCGGCGACGTCGATCTCCTCTACCTGGGGCTCAACGTCGTGCTGGCCAACGTCGACGCGATCATCCGGACCTCGCAAGGCAAGCGATGAAATCGGTGGTCATCGGCGCGCACCTGCTGCGGGACGATGTCGAGCCGCTCGCCGCCGCGATTCCTGTCGGCGACCTCTATCTCAGCGCGATCGAGCTTCCCGACGATCAGCCGCTCGGCGATCGCGATCTGCTGTTGCGCGTCGCCGGCGTACGCGCGACGCTGCTCGACGTCGCGACATTCATCGCCATCCGCTACGGCTTCACGCTCGCCGGTCCGGCTGACGCGGAATCGAAATGTTCCGCGTTCCTTACGCGATGGAAGCGCGTGCTCACCGCACATCGTGACGACGTCGAGATGACGCTGAAGGTGAAGGCTGCGATCGCACGTCCGCGTCCCGATCGCCATGATTTCACCAGCGGCGCCGATTACCTCCGCGCGTTGCACGCTGCGACACAGGCGTCGAATGTCGATCCCGCATTTCGCGAGCACGCGCAGCGGTTGCTCGTCCCGCTCAGCGCGAAACATCGCTGGACGCATCGCGATGAACGCTCGGTCGAGCTCGCGGCGCTCGTGCCGCGCGCGCGGCTCGACGAGGTTCGCGCCGCGGGCGAAGAGTTACGACGTGTGGCGCCTGATGTCCCGTTTCTGCTGTCCGGTCCGTGGCCGCTGGAGGTCTTCGCCGATGATGATCACGAATGAAGAAGAGGAGTTGCGCGCCGCGCTCTCTTTCACCGACTCTGTCGTACCCGAGCGCATTTCGGCCGATGCGGAAATCGTCGAGAACGGACTGGCGAAGCTGGTGCTGTCGATCATCGAGCTCGTGCGCCGTCTGCTCGAAAAGCAGGCGTTGCGTCGCATGGAAGCCGGCAATCTCACCGACGAAGAAATCGAGCGCCTCGGCAACGCGCTGATGAAGCTCGAAGAAAAAATGGGCGAGCTCAAGCGCACGTTCGGTCTTAGCGACGAACAACTGAACATGAACCTCGGCCCGCTCAAGATGTGGGAGGGGTGAATCGGTTCCTCGGGTTCCCTCGGGTTCCTCGGGGTTCCTCGGAGTGGTTCGGCTTCCCCCCGAGGAACTCCGAGGAACCGAGGAACTCCGAGGAACTTGTCTTGACTCCCATGCGCGAAACCGGTTAAACGTGCAGCCGCATGCCGATTGATAATCGGGGATCGCTTCAGCGGCAGCCGCAAGGGCTGGTCGACATCCTCGACAAGATCCTGGACAAGGGCCTCGTGGTCGCGGGCGACGTGAAGGTGTCGCTGGCGAACGTCGAGCTGCTCACCATCCAGCTCCGCCTGGTGATCTGTTCGATCGACAAGGCCGAGGCGATCGGGATCAATTGGTGGCGGTCGGACCGTTTTTACTCGAGCGACGCCAGCGCGCTGAAAGGCGCCGAAGAGTACGACGAGCTGCGGAACCGCATCGCCGAACTCGAACGTCAGCTCAATGCTCGCGAGCTTCCCGCCGGGAAGCCGAAAGAGACGAAAGGCAGGTAAGTCATGGCTGTCGAACGCGCCCCGGGCGGAACCAGTCTCATCGACGTACTCGATCGAATTCTCGATAAAGGTATCGTCGTCGACGCATGGGTCAGGATCTCGCTGGTCGGTATCGACCTGATCACGGTTGAAGCCCGCGTCGTCATCGCGTCGATCGATACGTATCTGAAGTACGCGGAAGCGGTCGGCATTACATCGACTGTCGCGCGTCCTGCGCTCGGCCCGGGAGAAGGCGGCGGAACAGGATCGGCGACGACCGGCACGCCCACCGGCGCGACGCGGCTGTAATTCTGGAGCGACGGGCTCTCAGCCCGTCGACGAGCCGGCCGCTCCAGATGTCACCTGATGTACCCGAGCGACTTGAGGTTCTCGTAGTACTCCTCATTGACGCTCGCACTCGCCGCCGCGTCCGTTTCGCGCGGGCCGTACGTCGCGATGCGGGACTGCGGCTCGCCGCCCGGCATCTCGCTCGATGCCGGGAAGCCGAGGATGGTGAGGATGGCGGGGGCGATGTCCCATGCGGTGCGCGCGCGCAGCGGCATGGTCGACGCGATCACCCCCGCGCCCCGTTGTCCTTCGCCCGGCATGCCCGCGACCACCACTTCGTAGCCGCGTGCGCGAGCGAGCGTGACCGCGATCGTGATTCCATCGAGCGCGCGCAGCGACGACGCGACCTTCGCGGCCGGATCGAGCTCGATGCGATTGAGGATCACATCGAGCGCCGGCAGATACACCGTCGCGAATCGCGGCTTTCTCTGGTCGATCGACTCGATGAAACGCGCCGTTGCGATGGCATCGACGCGCAACGGATCGCCCTGCGCGCTCGTGAAGATCGATTCGGGACCGATCGCGTTGGCAGCATCCGCGGTTGCCCACCAGTTCACGGAGATGCTCGTCACGCCGCGCTCCGCGAAGATCTCCCAGACGTAATCGCGGCGGCGGACAGTCGGCGGCAGCGGTTCGCGCCGAGCGACGCGCGCAAGTGGCGCGAGCGTCATCAGCACGAAATCACCGCGCGAGATCCGCTGCAACACGTGCGCACTCCCGCGAAACCGCACGCCTTCGATGGCGCGCACACCGTGATGTTCGGTGTGGACTCCGGTGCCGAGTGAGGCCCAGCGTTCGGTGGTCGAGCTGCCGGCGATCGGTTGGATGGGAGCTAGGTGAGGGAGCAGATCGCGGCGCGATTGCAGGATCTCGTTTGTGAGTCCGTCGACGGCGATCAGCGCGACGCGCGTCGTGGTCGGCGTCGTGACGACCATCGGCGCGATCGGCGTGCGTTCGCGATCGGCGTACGCCGGCGCGAACAGCAGCGCGATCAGCACCGCCGCCGCGATTGCCATCGGCACGCCGCGCGGCTTCTGATGAATCGCGGGGACGCGTTGCAGCTCGTAGATCGAGAACGAGAGCAGCGCCGCGGACACGACGGTCGTCGCGGCGAGAAAGAAAATCGCGCAAAGCGCGACGCCGGCCAGGAGCTCGGGCAGCGTCGGTGCGGCGTCGAAGCGGTACCACCAGATCGCGATCGGCGCCGTCAGCAACGCTCCCGCGGCAAGCGAGATCGCCAGCAATGCGCGTGGCGTGTCGATCGGAATCGCGGGCCGCAATTTGAGGATCAACGCGACGGCCACGACGAACGCGAATGCGGCGACAAGCCACACCGCCGCGTAGGAAACAAACAGCCCGAGCGTCTCGAATGCGTGCAGCGGATAGTTGCGAAACGCCATCACCGCGGCGAGCGGCAAGGCGCCGAACGCCGCGATCAATGTCGCCGCCTTGAGCGCGACCGTGATCAGCTCCAGCCAGAACGCGCGCGAGCTCCACGGATCGAGCGCGAACCACCGCTCGATGCCATGCGTGAGGTAGCCGCGCTCGCGCAACTGTGCGCGCAGGGAGTCGACATCGGACACGCGGCGCATGCTAGCGCGGAATACCGATCCCAAACGGGCGTTGTATGCGCCGGGTCCATGGAATCAACAACTTCCGGGCGCCGATCGCTCCCCAAAATCCTGTCAGGCCTGCTCCTGCTTGTCGGCGTCGTCGCGCTGAAGGCGAAGGGCTTTCTGCTGCTTTTCTTCGAAAAGGTGCGGGTGCTGCTCGTCAATCCGTTCGAAGGATTTGGCGCGATGCAGTACGCCATCGCGGGTGGCTCGTTCGTCGTGACGATCATGGCCTACGCGACAAAGTGGCCGCTGGCGGTCGTGATCGGGTTCGTCGTGATCACGCTCATTCACGAGATCGGGCACGCCGTGGCCATCCGCGCGAAAGGATTGCGCGCCGGCTTCATGGTCTTCATTCCCTTCATTGGCGGCGCCGTGTCGATCAAGGACCAGCCGCATTCGGTCTACGACGACGCCATCATCGGACTGGCCGGTCCGGCCGCAGGCACCGCGGCGTCGCTGATCTGCCTGCAGATCTACAAATGGTCGGATGATCCGCTCTGGCTCCTGATTGCCTTCCTCGGATTCGGCCTGAATCTGATCAATCTCATCCCGATCGGCATGCTGGACGGCGGCCGCATCTCCGCCGCCATCTCCAAGTGGCTCTGGGTTTTCGGCGGCGCCGCCGTGGTGTACAAGGTCGTGCAGCAGCCGAATCCGCTCATCATCCTCATTGCCGTGCTCGCCGCGTTTCAGGTCTACGCGTCGTTCAATCGCGAAAAGACCGATCCCCACTATTTCGAGATTACGCCGCCGCAGCGCGCGGCAATTGCAGCTCTCTATTTTGGGTTGGTGATTTTTCTCGGGCACCAGACCTGGATGGCCCTCCGGCGCCTCGAGCTGTTACGACAGTAGCGATTTGATAAGGTTTCCGACGAATGATCGACAAAGTACTGACCATGATCTTCGGCTCGAAGCATGAGCGTGACGTGAAGGCGATGCGCCCGATCGTCGCCGAGATCAATGCTCTCGAGCCGCGCATCAGCGCCCTGTCCGACGCCGAGCTGCGTGCCAAGACCGACGAGTTCCGCGAGCGTCTGAAGCCGGTCGTGCAAGCGCTCGAAGAGGCGAAAAAAGAAGTTCCCCTCGAGGAAAACGCCGTCAACGCCGCGAAGGCCGACCTGCAGGCCGCGCTCGACGATGTGCTGCCCGAGGCGTTTGCGGTTTGCCGCGAGGCCGGCAAACGCGTGCTGAACATGCGGCACTTCGACGTGCAGCTCATGGGCGGCATCGTCCTCCACCGCGGCAAGATCGCGGAGATGAAGACGGGCGAAGGGAAGACGCTCGTCGCCACGCTTCCCGTCTACCTGAACGCGCTCACCGGCCGCGGCGTCCACGTCGTCACCGTCAACGATTACCTCGCACGCCGCGACTCTGAATGGATGGGCCGCCTCTACAAGTTCCTCGGCCTCTCCGTCGGCGTGATCCAGAACCAGCACGGCGACCGCGAACGCCAGATCGCTTACCGCTGCGACATCACGTACGGCACGAACAACGAGTTCGGCTTCGACTATCTCCGCGACAACATGAAGTTCAACCTCGAGGACATGGTCCAGCGCGACGCGGTCTTCGCGATGATCGACGAGGTCGACTCGATCCTCATCGACGAAGCCCGCACGCCGCTCATCATCAGCGGCCCGTCGGAGGAATCGACCGAGAAGTACTACACCGCCGCGCGCATCGTGCCGAAGCTCGATCCGGAGAAGGACTACCAGGTCGACGAGAAGCAGCACACGGCCGTGCTGACCGAGGAGGGCGTGTTGCACGCCGAGAAACTCCTCGGCGGCATCGAGCTCTACGACCCGCAGAACATTGACATGCTGCACGCGGTGACGCAGGCCGTGCGTGCACGCTCGCTGTACCGCAACGACGTCGAATACGTGGTCAAGGACGGCGAGGTCATCATCGTCGACGAGTTCACCGGACGTCTGATGCCGGGCCGCCGCTGGTCCGATGGTCTGCACCAGGCCGTCGAGGCCAAAGAGGGCGTGCGCATCGAGTCGGAAAACCAGACGCTCGCCACCATCACGTTCCAGAACCTCTTCCGCATGTACGAGAAGCTGGCCGGCATGACCGGCACGGCGGATACCGAGGCGGCGGAGTTCGACAAGATCTACAAACTCGACGTCGTGGTCATCCCGCCGAACCGGCCGATGATCCGCAAAGACATGCCCGACCTCGTCTACCGTACGGAGCGCGAGAAGTTCGATGCGATCGTGCAGGAGATCAAGGAGAAGCAGCGCACCGGACAGCCGTCGCTGGTCGGCACGATCTCGATCGAGAAGTCCGAGGCGCTTTCGGCGGCGCTGAAGAAGAACGGCGTGCCGCACGTCGTGCTCAACGCGAAATACCACGAGCGCGAAGCGGAGATCGTCGCGCAGGCCGGCCGCAAAGGCGCGGTCACGATCGCGACCAACATGGCCGGGCGCGGCACCGACATTCTCCTCGGCGGCAACCCCGAGTTCATCGCCGCGCAGAAGACGCGCGAGGTCGAAGATTCCGCCGAGCGTAAACACATCGAGGCGACGATCAAGCGCGAGTGGGAATCGGATCACGAGGAAGTCGTGGACGCCGGCGGACTGCACATCGTCGGCACCGAGCGGCACGAATCCCGCCGCATCGACAACCAGTTGCGCGGACGTTCCGGACGTCAGGGCGATCCCGGCTCATCGCGTTTCTATCTCTCGCTCGAAGACGATCTGATGCGCATCTTCGGCGGCGATCGGATCATGGGCCTCATGGAACGCCTGGGCATGGAAGAAGGCGTCCCCATCGAGCACGGCATGGTCACTCGCGCCATCGAGCGCGCGCAGAAACAGGTCGAAGGACGCAACTTCGAGGCGCGCAAGCACCTGCTCGAATACGACGACGTGATGAACAAGCAGCGTGAGTCGATCTACACGCTGCGCCGCTCCATCCTCGAAGGCCGCGAAGGGAAGGAGTACATCCTCAACTCCGCCGACGAGATCGTCGAGTACCTCGTCGATACGCATTACCCGGACAGCGAGCGCGAAGAGCCGAACGCGGCGGAGCTCAACGCCGAGTTGTATGACTACTTCGGGATCGACTTGAAGAGCGCCGGCGTCGACCTCGACGCCGATCGCCGCGACGAGGTGAAGTACAAGCTCGTCGAAGCGGTCCACAGGCGTTACGAGGAGAAGGAAGCGTTGATCGGCGCGGACAACATGCGCCTCAATGAAAAGTACCTCCTGCTGCAGGTCATCGACCAGCAGTGGAAGGATCACCTGCTCAACGTCGATCACCTCAAGGAAGGCATCGGCCTTCGCGGATACGGCCAGCGCGACCCACTCATCGAATACAAGCGCGAGTCGTTCGATCTGTTCCAGTCGATGCTCGAGCGCATCCAGGATCGCGTCGTCAAGATCCTCTGGAAGATTGAGCTCGCGGGGCACGATCGCGCGGAGGAGTCGCAGCGCGTGCAGCGGGCGCTGCCGCCGCAGCCGCCGAAGCAGCAGTTGACGTTTTCCGGTGCGCCGAAAGAAGCGCCGGCGCCGCAGAAACGCGCCGCGGCGAAGGTCGGGCGGAACGATCCCTGCCCGTGCGGATCGGGCAAAAAGTACAAAAAGTGCCACGGCGCCAACGCCGCGTGATTCGCAATCACGTGCAGTACAGTTGCGCGATGCACAAGCTCGCACAGCTCGTCGTAGTCGCTCTCCTCGCGTTGCCGCTTCTTGCCCAGGCTCCCGCGCCGGAAGTGCTCGCGGCCGATACGCCGCGGACGACGGTCGAGGGGAACAAGTTCATCGCGCCGGCCGGCTGGAGCATCGCGGTTCGCGATCGCGCCACGATCCTCGAATCGCCTGAAGGCGGCTCGAAGATCGCGTTGATCGACGTCAAGGCCGACGACGTGGACGCGGCCGTTGCGGCGGCGTGGAAACAGTACGGCGTCGAGCCGAAATGGCCGCTCATCAACAAAGCCGAAGGTGCGGACCGCGACGGTTGGACGTCCGTGCGGGTCTTCAATTACCAGACCTCGCCGAACGAGAAACGTGCGGTGCAGGCATTCGCACGCAAAGCGAACGACGTCTGGACCGTCGCGATCATCGACCTCGATCAGGCCGTCGCCGACAAGCGCGGGGCGCAGCTCTCGCTCATCTTCGGACGTCTGCTGCCGAAGGGTTACGAGCGCGAGTCATTCGCCGGCAAGAAAGCGAATCCGCTCGACGAAAACCGCATCGCGGAGCTGGCGCGGTTCGTCGAAGAGAGCCGCAAGAAGTTCGGCATCGCGGGCGTGTCGATCGGTGTGATCGAGAACGGGAAGACCGTTTTCGCCGATGGATTCGGCGTGCGCGACATGGCCACCAGTCAGAAGCCGGACGCGGACACGCTCTACCTCATCGCGTCGAACACGAAGGCGCTGACCACGCTCATGCTGGCCAAGCTGGTCGAGGAAGGAAAGCTGAAGTGGGACACGCCTGTCGCGAGCGTGTTGCCGTCGTTCAAGCTCGGCAGCGCCGATACGACCAGGCAGGTGCAGGTCAAACATCTCATCTGCGCGTGCACGGGACTGCCGCGCCAGGATCTCGAATGGATTTTTCAGTACGACGGCGTGACGCCGGCCGGCGCATTGGCCACGCTCGGCTCGATGCAGCCGACCAGCGGCTTCGGTGAGCTGTTCCAGTACTCGAACCCGCTCGCCGCGGCCGGCGGATTCGTCGGAGGGCACGTCGCCTTTCCCGACATGGAGCTCGGTGCCGCGTACGACGAAGCCATGCGCACGCGTGTTTTCGCGCCGCTCGGCATGACTTCCACCACGTTCGACTTCAAGCGCGCGACGACCGCGAAGAACTTCGCGAACGCGCACGCGCTCGACCTCGACGCGAAGCTCGGCTACGCCGCGCTCGACGTCGACTACTCGATCATCCCGGTGCGTCCGGCCGGCGGCGCGTGGAGCACCGTGCGCGATCTGCTCAAGTACGTGCAGATGGAGATCGACGGCGGCAAGCTGCCGAACGGTAAGACCTACATCGACCAGAAGACGCTCATGGCGCGCCGCGATCCGCAGGTCGCGATCGGCAAGGACGTCACGTACGGCATGGGCCTCATGGTCGACAAGACGTGGGAGGTCACGCAGCTCCGCCACGGCGGCGACATGATCGGCTACCACAGCGACATGTTCTGGTTTCCGGAGCATCGCGTCGGCGCGGTGATCCTGACGAATGGCGATCAAGGCGCCCTGCTGCGCGGACCGTTCCGGCGCAAGCTGCTGGAGCTCATGTTCGACGGGAAGTCGCAGGCACAGGCCGATGTTGCGGCCTCGGCCAAACGTTTCTACGAAGAGATTGCCGTCGCGCGGAAGCTGCTCACCGCTCCCGCGGAGGCGGCCGAAGCGGAGAAGCTCGCGGCGAGCTACACCAACGCGGCGCTCGGAGACATCCGCGTGACGCGCGACAAAGGGAAAACCGTATTCGACTTCGGCGAGTGGAAGAGCGAAGTCGCGACGCGCCGCGAGCCGGACGGATCGATCACCTTCGTCACCATCCAGCCGGGAATCGAAGGCATCGAGCTCATCCCGGGAGCGAGCGGCGAGAAGAAGACGCTCATTACACGCGACGCGCAGCACGAGTACGTATTCATCGCAAAGTAGACCTCACGTTTGAACATTCTCGGCGTCTCTGCCTACTACCACGATTCCGCCGCCTGCCTCGTGCAGGACGGCGCGATCGTGGCGGCGGTGCAGGAAGAGCGCTTCACGCGCAAGAAGAACGACCACCGCTTTCCGTCGCACTCCGTTGATTACGTATTGCGCGCCGGCGGCATCGCCATCGACGATGTCGATTACCTCGTCTTCTATGACAAACCGCTCCTGAAGTTCGAGCGGCTGGTCAGCACGTACGTCGGTTACGCCCCACGCGGCATTGCGTCGTTTCTCAAGTCGATGCCGTTGTGGCTAAAAGAGAAGCTGCACATGCCGCGCGAGATCCGCCAGCTCACCGGCTACAAAGGCAAGCTGCTGTTCTCACAACACCACGAGGCACACGCCGCGAGCGCGTTCTATCCGTCGCCATTCGAGGAAGCGGCCATCGTCTGCTTCGACGGCGTCGGCGAGTGGGCGACCACGAGTTACTGGACCGGCCGCGGGAATCGCATTTCACCGCTGCAGGAAATCCGGTTCCCGCACTCCATCGGCCTGTTGTATTCGGCGTTCACGTACTACACCGGATTCAAGGTGAATTCGGGCGAGTACAAAGTCATGGGCCTCGCGCCGTACGGCAGGCCGAAATACGCGCCGCTGATTTACGAGCATCTCATCGATCTGAAGGACGACGGTTCGTTCGCGATGAACCTCGATTACTTCAATTACGCGCAGGGACTGACGATGACGAACGAGAAGTTCCATCGTCTGTTCGGCGGTCCGCCGCGCGATCCGGAGTCATTGCTGACGCAGCGCGATCTCGATCTCGCCGCAAGCATTCAGGTGGTGACCGAGGAGGCGATGTTGCGGATTGCGCGGCACGTGCATGCGCAGACGGGGATGCGCAATCTCTGTCTCGCCGGCGGCGTCGCGCTCAACTGCGTCGGCAACGGCCGCATTTTGCGCGAGGGTCCGTTCGAGAACATCTGGATCCAGCCCGCTGCCGGTGACGCCGGCGGCTCCCTCGGCGCCGCGCTACTCACGTGGCATCAGTACCTCGGCAATGCGCGCTCTCTGGAACGGCCGGCTCTCAGCCCGTCCACCGATCGAGATGACGACGGGCTAAGAGCCCGGCGCTCCAGTCTTCTCGACTCACAACACGGCTCATACCTCGGCCCCGACTACACGCGCGAGGAAATCGAGTCGACGCTCGACAAACACGGTGCGAAATATTGCCTGCTCGATGACGCGAAGTTGATCCCGGCCGTCGCTCGCATGATGAGCGAAGGCGCGGTGATCGGCTGGATGAGCGGACGCATGGAGTTCGGCCCGCGCGCTCTCGGCGCACGCTCGATCCTCGGCGACGCGCGCAATCCCGAGATGCAGAAGCGGATGAACCTCAAGATCAAATACCGCGAGTCCTTCCGGCCGTTCGCACCGGCGGTGCTCGCGGAGCACGCGTCGGAATGGTTCGACCTCGATGTACCCAGTCCGTACATGCTGCTCGTCGCCGACGTGCGCGACGAACATCGCATCGAGATGACCGAAGAACAGCAGGCACTGTTCGGCATCGACAAGCTGAACGTCGCGCGGTCGACCATTCCCGCGGTCACGCACATCGACTACTCAGCGCGCGTGCAGACCGTGCATCGCGAAACAAACCCGCGCTTCCACGCGTTGCTGGCCGAGTTCCACCGCGTCACCGGCTGTCCGGTAGTGGTAAACACGTCGTTCAACGTGCGTGGCGAGCCGATCGTTTGTTCGCCCGAGGATGCGTACCGCTGTTTCATGAGCACGGAGATGGATGCGCTCGTGATCGGCCAGCACCTCTTGTTGCGCGCGGAGCAGCCGGCGCTTTCGACGGAGATGAAACGTGCATTCGACCTCGACTGAAATCCCGCGGCGCATGATCACGTCGTTCGCGTTGATCGTCAGCGGCGCGTTGCTTGCGATCGCGGCCTATCAGCGCTGGAGAGGAGCGGAATCGTGGGTCGTGATGACGCTGGTGTCGATCGCCGCCGTGCTGTCGCTGTTGTCCGCGATCGCGCCGTCGCTGTTGCATCCGGTCTATCGCGGATGGATGCGTTTCGGCGAGGCGCTGGGCTGGATCAACACGCGCGTCATCCTGACGTTGGTATTCTTTCTCGTCGTCACGCCGATCGGACTGTTGATGCGGCTGTTCGGCCGCTCGCCGATGGAACCGGCGCGGCGCGGCGATTCATACTGGACGGACGTCGACCCGCACTCGTATGGTGACCGGCACGTCGAGAAGCAGTTCTGAGGAACCGATGATCGAGTTCTTTCGCGAGTTCTGGCAGTTCGTGCGTGAGCGGAAGAAGCTCTGGCTGCTGCCGATCTTTCTGATCCTGCTGCTGATCAGCGGCATCATCACGCTGACGGCGGGATCGGCGCTGGCGCCGTTCATCTATTCGCTGTTTTGATGCGGAAACAGGCCGCTTTTCTCGCAATTTTTCTGCTGCTGTCGCTCGCGCTGACATTTGCGGTGGGTGAGTGGTACGTGCGCAGTCAGGGACGCTTCGACGCGGACGGGACGTTTTTCTTCCGCGACAAGCCGATCCGTCCGTACGCGCTACCGGTGACGCACGCGCGCACGATCGTCGACCGCTATCTCAAGGACTCCTCCGGCTTCCTGCTCTACGACCCCGACCTCGGATGGAACAACCGTCCGCGCACCTGCACGCCCGACCAGCGTTACTGCGCGAACTCGTTCGGCCTGCGCGCGGACCGCGAATACACGGCGGCGATGCGGCCCGGATCGTTCCGCGTTTCGATGTTCGGCGACTCATTCATCGCCGGCTTCGACGCGGACATGCCGGACTCGCTCGCGGTGCAGGTCGAGTCGATGCTCAAGGCGAAGGGGCTCGATGCGGAGGTCCTGAACTTCGGCGTCGGAGGTTTCGGCTTCGATCAGGCGTACCTCTATTACAACCGCGACGCGAGCCGCTTCGATACGAACGTGATCGTGCAGGGCTTGCAGATGGAGAACGTCGGCCGTGACGTCACGCTCTTCCGCATCGTTGCGTTTCCCGGCACCGGCATCCCATTTTCGAAGCCGCGCTACATCCTGCAGGACGGCAAGCTCGAGTTGATCAATCGGCCGACGGTTGCGCCGGAAGACGTGCCCGGGACGCTGGCAAATTTCCATCGCTGGCCACTCGCGAAATACGAGCCGTCGTACACGGAAAAGTACCGGCATCACTGGTACACGCCGAGCAAACTGCTCTCGACCGTCGTCGATCTCTATTCAAGCAAACAGGAAACGCAGCAGGATCTCTTCGCCGTGAATGGCGAGGCGATGAACATCACGGTGCCGCTCCTCGAACGCTACCGCGAGGAAGTGAAAGGCACCGGCAAGCCGTTCGTCCTGATCTACTTTCCGCTCGCCGACACCATCAACGCGGTCCTGGCGGGTAAACCCGACCCATGGCAGGGGCATCTCGACCGCCTGCAAGGCTTCACGATCGTCGACCCGACGCCGCGCCTCGTGGCGCACGCGCGCGAGCAGGGCGTTCCCTCGCTCTACGCAGGCCATTACTCGAAGATCGGCTACCGCCTCGTGGCCGAGTCCCTCGCGGAAGCGCTCGCCCCACTGGCGCCGAAGTAAACTACCGGCGATGCCCGATATCGCCATCGAGATCGACAAGGACAAACTCCGCGACTTCTGCAGGAAGTGGAAGATCACCGAGTTCGCGCTTTTTGGCAGCGCGACGCGGCCGGAGGAGTTTCGCGAAGATAGTGATGTGGATGTGCTGGCGCGATTTGCGCCGGACGCCGGATGGACGTTGTTCGACTGGGTGACGATGGAGGAAGACCTCGCCGCGATCTTCGGCCGGCCGGTTGATCTCGTGGAGCGCGAGGCGGTCGAGCAAAGCGACAATCGGTACCGGCGGCGCTCGATTCTGAATTCGGCGGTGCTCGTCGATGTCGCCTGATGTCGGCCATCTTCAGGACATCGTTGCGCCTGCCAAGCGCGCACTTTCGTACCTGGAAGGTCAGAATATCGATGGCTTTCTCCGTGACATCAAGACCCAGGATGCGGTGCTGTGGCGCCTCGCAGTCATCGGCGAGGCGTCGAACAACATGACGCAGGGAACCCGGGACGCAATCGCGTTGCCGTGGCCGCAGATCATCGGCATGCGCCACGTCGCGATTCATCACTATCAGAAGCTCCAGATGCCGCGCGTATGGGACACGGTTCATGAGCATGTGCCGGAGCTCGTCGCGAAGGTCGAAGAGTTCTTGCAAGGGATCCCATGACGCGCACCATAGGTTTCGTCGGCGCGGGCAACATGGCCGAGGCGCTTTTGCGCGGTCTGCTCCGCGGGGACGACTTCGCGCCGGAGCAGATCTCGGCGTCCGCGCCGCGCGCGGAGCGCGTGGCGGAGTTGCACGAAAAGTACGGCATCAACGCCACCATCGACAATCGGGTGCCAGCGTCGGCGGAGATCGTGGTGTTGTCTGTGAAGCCGCAGATCATGAGCCGCGTGCTCGATGAAGTCGCGCCGACGATCTCGTCCGACGCGCTCGTGATCTCCATCGCGGCCGGTGTGCCGGTGGCGACGATTCAGGCGCGGCTCACGGCGGGGACGCGCGTCATTCGCGCGATGCCGAACACGCCGGCACTCGTCGATGCGGGTGCAACCGCGATCGCGGGCGGAGAGCATGCGCGCGAGTCGGACCTCTCGGACGCGAAGCGAATCTTCGATGCCGTCGGCGTGACCGTGATTCTCGAAGAAACCGCGCTTGATGCGGTCACGGGACTCTCAGGATCGGGACCGGCGTACGTGTTTCTGATCCTCGAAGCGCTCAGCGATGCCGGTGTGAAAGTCGGACTCTCGCGGCGGACGGCGCAGCTCCTCGCGGCGCAAACACTGCTCGGCTCCGCGAAGCTGCTGCTGGAAACGAACGAGCATCCGGGCCGCCTGAAGGATATGGTGACGTCGCCGGGCGGCACCGCCATCACCGGGCTTCACACGCTCGAGCATGGCGGCGTGCGCACGACGCTCATGAACGCTGTCGAAGCGGCCACGCGCCGTTCACGCGAGCTCGGCGAGGCGATGCTGAAGAAGGTCTGAGTGGACGCATCTGTGGACGCGATCGACGGGGTGGAGAAGGAGCTGAACGAGGCCACGCACCGTGCGTGGACCCTCGTGCAATCCACCGACGGCCGGCTGTTCACCGTGCGGCCGAACCCCACGAGCTGGTCCGCGGCCGAATGTCTGAGCCATCTCAGCATCTCCACGGAGATGTTCCTGCCGGTGCTGCAGAAAGCGATCGACGACGCACGCAAACGCGGCATCACGCCGAAAGGCACGCCGAAGATGGACCTGATCGGCCGCGTCCTGCGCTGGTTCCTCGAGCCGCCGATCCGCCAGCGCGTGAGAACCGCGCCGCCATTCGTGCCGCGTTCCGTGCGCGCGAAAGCAGAAGCGTTCGGCGAGTTCGCAACGCTGCAATCGAAGCTGACCGAGGTGCTGAGCGCGGCACGCAACATCGATCTGGGCAAGGTCAAGGTTGTATCGCCGTTCGACAAGCGCGTGCGCTACAACCTCTACTCGGCGTTCCGCATCCTCGTCGCGCACCAGCGCCGCCATCTCTGGCAGGCGGAGCAGGCCGTCGCGGCGTTGCGCCGTTGATGTCCAGTTATGATGCCCGTCTTCACATGCAGACGACCCCAGCCGCGCCTTCCCCTGACGACGAAGCGCCACAGCCTCTGACCGAAAAAATCGGGATTGCAATCGCCGAGCTCCCTGAAGGCGGCGTCACGCTCGCCAAGATCCGCGATCTCATCGGCAACGAAGGGCTGATGCTGCTGACCGCGTTTCTCACGATCATCTTCCTCGTGCCCGTCTCGATCCCCGGTGTCAGCACGGTCTTCGGCGGCGCGATCCTGCTGATCTCCATCCAGCGTCTGCTCGGCCGGCAACTCTGGCTGCCGCGCAAACTCGAGCAGCGCGAAGTGTCGTCCGACAAACTACGCGGCGCGTTCGAGCGCGGCCTGCGCTGGTTCAAGAAGCTCGAGAAGATCAGCCGTCCGCAGCGCATGCCCTGGCTGACGCGCGGACGGGCGATGCGCTTCATCAACAACGCCGCGCTCATCCTCGGTGCCGTCCTGCTGATGGCTCCGTTCGGCCTGATCCCGTTCAGCAACACGCTGCCCGCGGTGGCAATCCTGTTCCTCGCCATCGGCTTCCTGCAACGCGACGGCGTCTGCATCCTTCTCGGCCATCTTTCGAACATCGCCACGATCATCTACTTCGCGATCCTCATCGGCGGCGGTGCCGTTGCAATCCAGAAGGCGTGGCATGCGTTAGTGAGCTGACGATGCCCGAGCGTTACGACGCGGTCATTCTCGGCGGTGCGTTCAGCGGCGCATCCGCGGCCATCCTGTTGCGCCGCGAGCTGCCGCATCTGCGCGTGCTCATCGTCGAGAAAGCGGAAGCGTTCGACGAAAAAGTCGGCGAGGCCACGACCGAAATGTCGGCCATGTTCCTCACGCGCCGCCTGGGGATGTGGCGCCATCTCGAGAACGAACAGCTCCCGAAGGAAGGGCTGCGTTACTGGTTCTCGAATGACAAGGTCACGGGACACGCGAACGCGAGCGAGACCGGCGGCGTCATCCGCAGCACCGTGCCCGCATTTCAGCTACGCCGCGACGCACTCGATGAACACCTGCTCGCCACCGCCGTCGCCGAAGGCGCCGAGCTTTTGCGTCCTGCCAAAGTGCGCGACGTCGTCGTCGGCGATTTCAACCACCGTCTCACTGTCGAGGTGAATGGTGACGTGCGCGACATCGAATGCCGCTGGGTGCTCGACGCCACCGGCAAAGTCACTTTCCTCGGCCGCAAGCTGAACCTGATCGAGCGCAACGACGAGCATCCGACCGCCGCGATCTGGTGCCGCTGGAAGAACGTCCAGCACATCGACGAACTCGCCGTCCGCCACGGCTTCGCCGGCAGCAACGTCGGGTCGCGCCGCCTCGGCACAAACCATTACACCGGTTACGGCTACTGGATCTGGGTCATTCCGCTCGGCAACGGCGAGACCAGCATCGGTGTCGTCTTCGACAAGCGTCTCGTCGAGCTGCATCACAGCAAGAACCGCGGCGGCGATTTCATCGCGTTTCTGAAAGCGATTCCCGCATTGAACGAGCTGCTCGAAGGCGCAGAGCCGCGGATGGAAGATCTCCGTTTCTATTCGCATCTCGCCTACGCAACGAAGCAGTACATGGGCCGCGGCTGGGCGCTCCTCGGCGATGCGGCCGCGTTCCTCGATCCGTACTACTCGCCCGGTCTCGACCACGCGTCATTCACCGCGGAAGCGACCGTCGAGATCATGAAGAAGGATGCGATGGGCGCTGATGTTACGGCGCTGATCGCGGAGCACAACACGACGTTCGTCCGTTCGTACTGGCGATTCTTCCGCGCCGTGTACAAGGACAAGTACTACTACATGGGCGAAGGCGATCTGCTCAGCGCGGCCATGCTCATCGACACCGCGCAGTACTACATCTTCGTCGTGATCCCGGCGTATCGCTTCATGAAGAAGTTTCACTGGATGCCGGTGCTCGGGCCGAAGCCCGCGTTCATCAGCTATCACATGATGCGCACGTACAACCGCCGCTTCAAAGCGATCGCGCTCGGCCGCCGCGCGGCTGGTCGCGGCGGTTATCTCAACAACGGGCGGCGCATCAAGGTGTACTTCAACCTCGGACTCGCGCCGATGCACATGATCGCGCGCGGCTTGAAGTTGTGGCTGCGCGCCGAAGCATCGATGGCTTGGCTGTCGTGGAAAAAAATGTGGCGGCGCAAGGCCGCTACAGCATCGCCAGAGCCGCCCGCTTCACCTTCCCCCGCTCATCCACCGGCAGCTCATCAATGAGCTTCACGATGCGCGGGACTTTGTGCAGCGACAGGCGCGCGCGGCAATACTCGCGCACCAGTTCGCGCGTGACGTATGGCATCGCGACGATGGCCGCGGCCACGACTTCGCCTCGCGCGCCAGCAGCTTCGCCGTAAACCTTCGCCTCGCGCACGCCTTCGATCTGCAGGATCACGGCTTCGACTTCGCGTGGGTTCACTTTCTTGCCGGCCGTGTTGATCAGATCGCTCGCGCGGCCGATCAGCGCGATCTCGCCATCGCGGACTTCGACGAGATCATCCGTCGTGAACGTCGCGTTCACGAACGGCTCGAACGTTTTCGCGTCGAACAAGTACCCGGCGGCGACGGAAGCGCTGCGCACCGCGAGGCGCTTCTCATCGCCGATCACTTCCACGTTTTCGAGCGCCGAGCCGACCGTACCTCGCTCGACGGCGCCGCCGAGGCGGTCGTACGTGATGCCGCCGCATTCGCTGCAGCCATAGAACGAATGGATGTCGATGCCGAAACGCTCGCGGAAACGGCGCGACGTCGACGGCGGCAGCGGCGCGCCCGCGGAGATGAACGTGCGCACGCTTTCGAACGCGCCGTGCGCGGCGGTGGCGAGGTGCGCGAACACCATCGGGATCAGCGGCGCGACCGTGCAGCGGAATCGGTTCACGAGCTCGATCAGCGACTGCGGCAGATAGTCGTTCGAAAACACCACCGGCGTGCCTTGCAAAAGCAGCGGCGTCACGAGGTTCGAGAAGCCGTACGAATGCGAGAAGGGAATGGCGCCGAGGTTGAGATCGGTGGGCTGGATGCCCATGGTCGCGCAGATGTTTTCGCAGTCGGCGATCAGGTTCGCCTCAGTCGTAACGATCCCTTTCGGCACGCCCGTCGATCCCGAGGTCAACTTGATCAGCCGAGCCATCTGGAGCGACGGGCTCTCAGCCCGTCGAACGGCCACCACGGGCTGAGAGCCCGCCGCTCCAGATAGCAACCCGCGAATCGAGAAGTGCCTGAGAATCTTCGCCACCTCGGACTCCGGAGCATCGCGATCCATCGGCACGACGACGAGTTTCAATTGCAACGCGGCCGCAAACGCAGCCACGAAATCGACCGAGTTCGGGAGCTGCACCGCGAGCAGTTCGCCTTCGCGCATGCCTGCCGTCTTGAGCTCCGTCGCGAGCTCCTCCGCCCGCGCGAGCAACGCCGCGCGCGAGGTGACCTCGCCGCTCTGTCCATCGATGAGCGCGACCGCACCCGGATCGGCGTGCACGAGTGCTGTAAATCGTTCCAGCATGGGACCTTTTCGCAGAATAGCAGAGGCGGAGCCGGCGTTTGACCACCCCGATGCGCGACGTAATCGTCATCGGAGGCGGCCCCGCCGGAACGACCTCCGCCACCCTCCTCGCCCGGCAAGGTTTCTCCGTAACACTGCTCGAGCGCGAACGCTTTCCGCGTTTCCAGATCGGCGAGTCGCTCCTCCCCTACAACAACGACCTGTTCGAACGCCTCGGCGTCACCGACCAGATCGAGTCGGGCGAGTCGTTTCCGAAGTACGGCGCGTATTTCGTGACCGGCGACGGACAGGTTGGTTACAGCTTCCGCTTCGACAAACGCCTGCGCGATCCGTATCGCCGCTCCTTTCAGGTGAAGCGCGCGCGATTCGATGACCTGCTGCTCAGAAACGCCCAAAAACACGGCGTCGAAGTCCGCGAGCAAACGCCGGTCACTTCAGTCGACCTCTCCGACCCGAATCGCGCAATCGTCAACGGCAACCTCGAGGCGCGATTCGTCATCGATGCGAGCGGCCACGGCTCCGTCATCGGCGCGCGAGTCGGCCAGCGTGAAGAAGTGCAGTCGCTGAAGAAGGTCGCGATCTTCGCGCACTATCGCAACGTGCCGCGCGCGGAAGGGCGCGATGCCGGCAACACCGTCATCGTCGTCTTGAAGGATGCGTGGTTCTGGCTGATTCCGATCACGGCAGACGTGATGAGCGTCGGACTGGTCTGCGATCGCGATCATGTTCGCTCCTGCGGCCTCGACCCACAGGCACTCCTGGGACGGACCATCGCGGCCTCGCCATGGGTCGCGGACAAGATGAAAGACGCGGAACGGGTCACGCAGATCTACACCCGCAAGGACTTCTCGTTCCGGATGAAAAACATGGTCGGGCCGAACTACGCGCTGGTCGGCGACGCGGCCGGCTTCCTCGATCCGATCTTCTCCACCGGCGTGTTCATGGCCATGAAGTCCGCCGATCTCGCGTCTGCCGCGATCGTCGAGAAACTCCACCGCGGCTCGATGCGCGAGCTGCGACGCTATGAAGCGGACATGCAGCACGGCCTCGACCGCTATCTCGCATTCATCGAGAAGTTCTACGACCGCGCGTTCCTCGAAGTCTTCCTACAGCCGACCGAACGCTGGGGCCTGCTCGACGCCGTCGTCGGCGTGCTGGCGGGCGACATCTTCGCGAACCGCAACAACCGTTTGAAGCTGGCGCTCTTCTTCGCGCTCGTGAAGCTGCAGAACTGGCGCGGCGGCATCGCGCCGCGGATTCAGTGGGACGCGCTTCCGGCCGCCGCGAATGCCTGACCTATACTTCCCCCCGACCTTATGACCACGGACCTCAAACAGAAATTGAAAGAGCTGCTCATCGAGCGGCTGAAGTTCGAAGACATGACGCCGGACGACATCGGCGACGACGAGCCCCTCTTCGCCGGCGGCCTCGGCCTCGACTCCATCGACGCGCTCGAGATCGTGGTGATGCTCGAGACCGAGTTCGGCATCAAGGTGAAGAACGAGAGCTCGGCGCGCGATTACTTTCGTTCCGTGTCGACGCTCGCCGGCCTCGTGGAACAGAAGCTCGCCGCGGCGAAGTCGTGAGCTGGCTTTCCAACCTCCCGCATCAGATCCCGTTTCGCGCGGCGTCCGCGGTTCGCCATATCGACACTAAAACGATCGAAGGGGTGTTCATTTGCACTGCGAATGACGCGCTGCCGTCAGCGGTGATGGCGGTCGAGGCCATGGCGCAGTTCGCGGGCGGACTCGTGCTCGACGCGCAGGGATATCTCACCGGCATCGATCGCTGCGAAGTGCTGCGTGAGCTCGTCGCGGGCGATGTGATGATCTGCACAGTCGAGCTCGAAGCGGAGTTCGGTGGTACGTTCCGTTTCAGCGGAACCGGACGCGTCGAAGGAGTAGACGCCGTGCGCGGCAGGTTCTATCTCGCGTCCGCCAATGCGCAAGCCTGAGCCTGCAGTCCGCATCGCCATCACAGGCGCCGGCATCATCTGCTCGATCGGCCGCAATCAGGCCGAGGTGTGGGAGTCGATCGTGGAGGCGCGGGCGGGGATTGCGCGGCTGACGCGTTTTCCCAATGAGACGTTCACGACGGACATCGCCGCGGAAGTGGCGATGGACGATCCGCTCACTCGGCGCGAAGCGAGACGCTTGTCGCGCACCGATCTGCTCGCGGTGATCGCTGCGCGCGAAGCGCTCGCGCAGGCGGGCGATGTACCGCTGGAGCGTGCGATCGTCTCCACCGGCACCTCGACCGGCGGGTTGCTCGAAGGTGAGGATTACTACACGCGCCGCCTCGCGATCGGACGGCGTCGCGCGCGTGCATCGCGCGTGTTGCAGCAGCCGACATCGGGTCCATCCGATGCTGTCGCGCGCCTCTGCGGGCTCGGTGGCGGTGCAGTGTCGAACGCAACGGCATGTGCGTCGGCCGGCGCCGCGATCGGAATGGCCGCAGACTACCTCCGCGCTGGACATGCAGACGTCGCACTTGCAGGCGGGAGCGACGCGCTGTGCCGGCTCACGTACAGCGGTTTCAACGTTCTGCAGGCGGTGGATCCGGAGCCGTGCTCGCCATTCGGCGCGACGCGCAAAGGAATCACGCTCGGCGAAGGTGCGGGGTATCTCGTGCTCGAGCGTTGGGACGATGCAATCGCGCGAGGCGCGACCATTCTGGCGGAGCTCACCGGCTACGGCGCGTCGTGCGATGCGCATCATCCGACTGCGCCTGCCGAGGATGGACGCGGGGCGGAAGCGGCGATGCGCGGCGCGCTCGCGGAGGCGCGCATCGCGTCTGTCGATTACGTGAACGCGCACGGCACCGGCACGCTCCTCAACGATTCCGCGGAGACGAAGGCGATCATCGCCGCGCTGGGCACCGACGTTCCGGTATCGTCGAGCAAGTCGTACTTTGGGCACACGCTCGGCGCCTCCGGCGCGGTGGAAGCGGTCGTGACCGTGCTCGCGCTGCAGCATCAGATCGCGCCGCCGACGCTGCGACTGCATGCGAGCGCCGATGATTGCCCTCTCGATTACATCCCCCACGCACCACGTGCGATGCGGATGACAGACGTGCTCTCGAACACATTCGGGTTTGGCGGTTCGAACGTGTCATTGGCGTTTCGCCGCGTGTAACGGTGGCCCGTCGTTCCGGATAGGCGGCGCCGGTCGCATAGAATCCGCGCCCCGATGGTCCGCGTGCCCATTACCGGTATTGGCGTGATTGCGCCTGACGCGGTCGGCGTCGACGCCTTTCGCGCATTGCTGGCGAGCGGCGGCACCGCGGTGCATGACGTCGACCGCTTCGACACGACCGGCCTCTCCGCGCATCAGGCCGCGCTCGTGCGCGATTTCAAACCGCGCGACTACATCGCGCCGATGAAGATGCGGCGGATGAACGGCTTGTCGCGATTCGCGGTCGCTGCTGCGAAGCTCGCCATCCAGGATTGCGGCGGTTCGCTTCCGCCGGAGACGGGCGTCGCGATCGGTACCGCCTTCGGCCCGGTGCAGACTTCGGTCGAGTACATGCACGAATACATCGAGAAAGGCCCGTCGCTCGCGCCGCCGCAGTTGTTCGCGGAGTCAGTCGCGAATGCACCGGGAAGTCACATTGCCATCGAGTGGGGACTGCGCGGTTTCAATGTGACGATCACGCAGCGCGAGTCGTCGGCGCTCGCCGCGGCGATGTACGCGGCAACGCAGCTCGTGAAAGGGACGATGTCATCCGCGTTGATCGGCGGCGTCGAAGAAGCGAACGAGATGTTGTTCAGCGTGCTCGATCGCATCGGCGCACTCGCGCATGACGAACACGCCGGCCTGACCCTGGGCGAAGGGAGCGCGATGCTCGTCGCAAACGCCGGAACACGCAGACCGTACGGCTGGCTGTCGGGATTCGGCATCGCGCGTGATGCGACCGCGCCAATTTCGGACTGGGGCACGGATGCCGATCGCGTGATCGCGGCGATGAACGCGGCGCTGCGCGATGCGGAGCTCGAGAACGTCGATGCGATCTTCGCGTCCGCAAATGGATCGCCGCGCGGCGATGACGTCGAGCAGCGCGCGATCGCGAAGCGTTTCGGCGGCATCGAGATCGTGAAGACGAAACAGATCTTCGGCGAATACGCGGCGGGCGGCGCGCTGCAGATCGTCGCCGCGCTGCTCGCGCTCGACGAAGGCCGCTACGATCACGTGCTCGTGAGCTCGCTCTCCGCAGGCGGCGGAATCGTATGCGCGGTGCTCTCGCGGGAGGACGCGTGACGGAGAAGATCGCGGTGATCATCCCCGCGCTCAACGCGGAGCGCACGTTGCCGGCGGTCGTCGTCGCCGCGCGCACGGAGCTGGAGCCGGTGATTGTCATCGACGACGGTTCGCACGACGCGACCGGGAAAGTCGCGCAGGAAGTCGGCGCGATCGTGTTGCGTCACGATGTGAACCGTGGCAAAGGCGGCGCGCTCAAGACCGGCTTCGCGTGGGCGCTCGAGCACGGATTCGATGGCGTGATCACACTCGACGCCGATGGCCAGCATCTCGCGCGCGAGATCCCGAAGTTCCTGCGCGAGCGCGAAGCGGGCGGAGCGGATCTCATCATCGGCGGCCGCTCACATCTCTTCGACGAAATGCTGCCGCGGCGCCGCATGGCCAATCGCTTTTCAGCCGCGTGCATCTCGATTGCCGCCGGCCATCAAGTCACCGACTCGCAGAGTGGCTTTCGTTTTTACTCGGCGCACCTGCTGCGCAACCTGCAACTGCGCACGGACGGCTTCGACATGGAGAGTGAAGTCATCGTCCGCGCCGGCCGCCGCGGCTTTGGAATCGTGACGATCCCAATCGACCTCGGCTTCGTCGACGGGATCGCCACGAGTCACTACAAACCGCTGCAGGACACGCTGCGCATCGCCTGGACGGTGATGCGCGCGCGTGCTTTTTGGTGAGTACCTCGGAGTACCTCGGAGTACCTCGGAGTTCCTCGGAGGGGATAACCCAGGCGGCACTCCGAGGAACCCGAGGTACTCCGAGGTACTCCGAGGTACCTACTTCGGCATCGGTTTGCGCGGGATCATCTCCGCGCGGTTTGCGGTCTCCCACACGAACGTCGCCGCGACGACCGCGGCCTGCATCAGGTCTTCGCGCTGCAGGCGCTCGAACGTGTCCCAGTTCGTGTGATGGGTGCGGGTGCCGTACTCGATCTGGTCCTGGATGAACTGGAAGCCGGGCACGCCGACTTCATCGAACGGGACGTGGTCGGTGCTGCCGGTGTTGCGCATGGTCACGGTGGTGGCGCCGAGGTCTTTGAGCGGCTCGAGCCATTGCGCGAAGATCGGCGCGGCGGCCGCGTTCTCCTGCGCGTAGATGCCGCGCAGCTTGCCGGTGCCGTTGTCGATGTTGAAGTACGCCGAGATCTTGCCGTGCTCGTTGCCGAGGATGAGCGGCGTTTTTTCGGTGCGCTGGTTGTAGGGGAGCTTGGCCTGTTCCGGATCCTTCGGCGTCGCGCGCTTCGCCACGTGTTGCTCGACGTATGCGCGTGAGCCGAGCAGCCCCTGCTCTTCACCGCTCCAGAGCGCGATGCGGATGGTGCGTTTCGGCGCGATGCCGGTCGTCTTCAGGATGCGCACCGCTTCCATCATCACGGCCACGCCGGCGGCGTTGTCGGTCGCTCCGGTGCCGGTGTGCCACGAATCGAGATGCCCGCCGAGCAGCACGATCTCGCCCTTCTTGTCCGTGCCGGGGATCTCGGCGACGGTGTTCCACGCGGTCGGATCGTCGTAGAACTTCGAGCGCAGATCGATTTCCAGCTCGACGTCGACCTTCTTGTCGATCAGGCGCGCGATGCGCGCGTACTGCTCCGGCGCGAGGCCGACCGCGGGCACGCCGATCGGCTCGTCGTCGCGCCACGTGCCGGAGGCTTGCACGCGGAACACGCCGCCCTCGCCGTTGCCGGACTGCAGGATCGCGCCGATCTTCTCGTCGACGGCAAACTGCGCGAGCAGCTTGCGGAACTCGCGACGCTTGCGGAACTCCGCCATGCGCGCGTCGGTGCCGGCGGACGGAATCTCGTATTCGCCGAGTGTCACGAGCTCTTCGTCGTCGTAGCGGTCGAGCGTGGCCTTCTCCTGCGGCTTCATCTCCTTCGGCTCGGCGGTCATGAGGATCGCGCCGGCGAACTTGCCTTTGTTCTTCTCGAGGTCTTCCTTCGTCTCGAGCTTCGCCTTCACGACTTTGCCGCGGACCACGCCGTTCGTCGCCGGCGACCACGCCATGGCGATGCCGTAGAGCTGCTGCGAGTCGGGCGCGATCATGCGCACCGAGGTGTAGTCGGAGGACCAGCCGCGGCCGAACTTGTACTGCTCGAGACGCGCATTCGAAAGGCCGGCTTTGGTCAGCTCATCGCGCGTCCATTCGTTCGCCTTGCGCATGTTCGGCGAGCCGGTCAGGCGCGGGCCGATCATGTCGGTCAGGCCCTGCGCGTAGTCCATCACCTTCGAGTTGCGAAAACCTTCCTGCCGGATGCGGGTCACCATCTGCAGGTCGGGGGAGTCGGCGGCCGGGAGGGGGGAGGGAACGGCGAGCACAGCAACAGCAATGGCGAGAAAAGTTTTCTTCACTCCAATTCGCTCCAGTCAATCGTGGTCGGTACGTTCGATTTCGCAAAAAGGGACGCCAGCATTTCGTCGGGAGTGTAAATGCGGACGTCGCCCAGTTCGCTCGGGCGGCGGTTCTTCATCGAGAAAAGTGTTCGTTGCGTGACGTAATCGAAGTTCGCGTAGAAGTCGTCGTCCTTTTTCTGCTCGAACATCGTCTTGAGCGTGGCCAATTGCCGCGAGAGGTGATCATCGAGTGACACCTGCAAGCCTTCGACGGGCTGAGAGCCCGTCGTTCCGGATTTCTTGGGAGGCTCGAGGCCGATCGCGGTCATGCGCAGATCATCGAGCTGCTGCGCATACCGGTCCGTCTTCACCACTTTCTTTTTCGCCTCGGGCAGCAGCAGTGCCGGCAGGCGATTGCAGTTCGCGCGATGGATGGCATCGCTGCGTGTGATCCAGCCGAGGTTCGTGACGCCACAGCGAGCGGAGACGTTGCGCGTGAGGTTGTCGAGGAATGGCTTCACGGCCGTGTTGAATGAGTCGTCGACGCCGTTGAAGAGGTTCAGCACGTAGTGGACGCGGAACTCGTCGATGGTGTTCTGCACGGTGCGCGTGATGGCGTGGTCGCCGAGGTTCTCGGCGAGATCGAGCGCGAACGCGTCGAGGTTCTGCACCGACGCGTCATAGACATCTTCGACCTGATCGATGAGCTCATTGATGAGCTTGAACGAGAACGTCGTGTCGGAGACCGTCTCGAAAAATGGCGACTGCCGGCTGAAGATCAGGCGCAGCTTGCGAAACAGGATCGCCTTCACGATGTCTGACGCCGCGAGCGTTGCGCTCGGCAGATGCGGCGTGAAGATGAGGATCCCCGAGTTCGAGAACGGCAGGAAGTCGATGACGTTGGCGTCGAGGCCGGCTCGCATGTCGAGGATCACGTAGTCCGCCGGCAGCGTGTTGATGGCCGCGATCAGCCGCGCCTTGTGCGCCGCGCCGAAGTTCGTGATCTCGTCGATGAGGTGCAGCGGCCCGGCGATGAAGCCGAAGTTCCGCCAGCGGCGCTCGGGATCGAGGCGGTCGTCGAGCTGGGTGATGCAGTTTGCGAGCGGCTCGTTCTTGCGGAAGAAGTGATAGAGATCTTTCCCGGTCGGGACGTCAATCGCATTGCGGATCGCGGACGTACCGGTGTCGAGATCCACCAGCACGGTGCGGCCGTGCCGGGAGAGGGCGAGCGCGAAGTTGATCGCGAACGTGGTTTTCCCGACTCCGCCCTTTCCGGACGAGACCGGGATGATTCGTTTGATCGCCACCTGCTGTGGAAGTCTAGGAGATTGCGAGCCAGAATCGCTACAATCACGCTCGATCCGACCATGCAAACGGCCTTCTTCCGGAAGTTCCCTCTCTTTGCCGACCTCGACGACCGCGAGCTCAGCGCGATCGCCGCCGTGGCGAAGCCGCGCCGGTACGCGAAGGACGACGTCGTTTTTTATGCAGACGAGAGCGGCGACATCTTCTGCCTCATCCGAGAAGGGCAGGTGAAGGTGACGATGATCTCTCCCGAGGGGAAGGAGATCATCCTGTCGCTGCTGGGGCCGGGAGATTTCTTCGGCGAGATGGCGCTGCTCGACGACGAGCCGCGCTCCGCGACAGTCGTAGCCACCGAGCCACTCGAGCTGATGACGATCTGGCGCAAGGACTTCCTGCAGATCCTTTCCGAGAACTTCGACATCACGAAGAAAGTGCTCGCCGAGATTTCCCAGCGCCTGCGCACCGCGTCCAGCCGCATCGAGTCGCTGGCGACGATGGACGTGTATGGACGTCTCGCGCGCTTCTTTCTCGATCTGGCGAAAGAGAACGGGAAGGTGCTCGACAACGGCTACGTGGCCGTAACGAGGCCGACGCATCAGTCGATCGCGAACATGATCGGGACGTCGCGCGAAACGGTTTCGCGGCTGATCCACGACCTCATGCGTCAGGGCCTGCTCATCTCCGAGGGGAAGACGATCTACCTGAGAAAGACGGCGCTCGATCAGTTCCGCGAAGCGTAGTGACGGGCGTGCGTCACCTCCCCAATCTCCTCACCTTCGCGCGTCTCCTGCTCGTCCCGTGTTTCCTGGTGGCGTCGATGCGGCACATGTACACGCTCGCGTGCGTGCTGTTCGTGACGGCGGCGGTGACGGACGTGCTCGACGGCTGGCTCGCCCGCCGGCTCAACGTCCGCTCCCGCCTCGGCGCGCTGCTCGATCCGGCCGCGGATAAGACGCTGATGGTTTGCGGCTTTCTGTACTACACGCTCGCGCGCGACCTGCCGAACCTCGCCATTCCGGGATGGCTCACGTTCGCGGTGTTCATCCGCGACGTGCTCATCGCGTTCACGGCGTACCTGATGTACACGCGCGTCCGGATCACGCGCTTCCCCCCCTCGGTGCCGGGCAAGATCTCGACGGTGCTGCAGGCGGTCACGCTCGCGTTCGTGATGGCCGTCAACTCGTTCCTGCCGGGCCTTGTGAAGCCGGTGGAAGTGCTGTTCCGGATCTCGCTGCTGATGACGCTCTTCTCGGGCTGGGGCTACCTCCGCCGGGCGTCGCTGCTGGTCAAAGACGACGACGCCGTGCGTGCTTGACAAACTCCTGCGGGAGAAATACTTTCCGCCTCCGTTTGTTACGGGCGGCGTTGCTCCATAGCCCAGGCCTCCATAGCTCAATTGGTAGAGCAGCGGACTCTTAATCCGTTGGTTCCAGGTTCGAGTCCTGGTGGGGGCACCAAGCGACCCTTCCGGCAGTTTCCGATAGACTCACCCCTCGTGCGAAAGTGGCGGAATTGGCAGACGCGCTGGACTTAGGATCCAGTGGCCCAAAGCCGTGTGGGTTCGAGTCCCACCTTTCGCACCACCGAAAAACTCAGAACGGAATTGAGAATTGAGAATTGTGAATTGAGAATTGCACGAAATTAGCGCGTCATTCTCAATTCCTAATTCTCAATTCTCAATTCGTATCTCAATTCATACACGAAAATGACAGTCCTTAATTACGAAGATGTCTCTCCCATCCAGAAGCTCGTCGAGGTCGAGATCCCTGCCGATCTGATCTCGCGCGAGGCCAATCGCGTCACCAGCGAGTTCGGCAAGCAGGCCAAGGTGCCGGGTTTCCGGCCCGGCAAGATTCCGGTCAGCGTGGTCCGCAACCGCTTCGCCAAAGAGATCGAGGAAGAAGTGGTCAGCCGCGTTCTCGGGCAGAGCTTCCGCGACGTGGTGCACGAGAAGGGGCTGGAGCCGGTCGGCGAGCCGAAGCTCGAGCACATCGACGCGTTCATCGACGGCGCGCCGATGAAGTACAAGGCGCGCTTCGAAGTAAAGCCGCGGATCGAGCTCGGCGAGTACCGCGGCCTGGAGATCGAAGATCCGAAGATCGAGGTCTCGGAGACCGACGTCGAAGCGATGGTCGAGCGGCTGCGGCTGTCGGTCAGCCACCTGCGTCCGGTCGTCGACCGCGGCGCCGAAGACGGCGACGTGGCCATGATCGAGATCACGTCGACGCCCGAGGATGGCGAACCATTCATGCAGCAAGGCGAGATGACGGTGGGCGAGGAAGGCCCGCTGCCGCAGCTCAACGAAGCGCTGCAGGGGATGACGCCGGAAGACGCTCCGCGCAGCTTCGACCGCACCTTCGGCGACGAAGCCGTGCGCGATGAGTGGAAGAACAAGACGGTGCACTTCGAAGTGGCGATGAAGGCGCTCGCCATTCGCGAGAAGCCGGACGTCACCGACGAGCTGGCGAAGAGTGTCGGCGGCTGGGAGTCGGTCGATGAGATGCGCCAGGCCATCACCGCCGACATCCGCAAGCATCGCGAGGTCGAAGCGCTGCGCTTCAAGCGCACCCAGGTCGGCGAGAAGCTGCTGGCCGCGCATCGGTTCGACGTGCCCGAAGCGCTGATCGAAGAAGAGATCGGGAAGTCGCTGAACAACTACGCGCGCTACCTCGCGTCGCAGGGTGTGAACATCGAAGAGGCCGAGATCGACTGGCGCAAGATCGCCGACGAGTTCCGTCCCGAGGCGGTGAAGCGCGTGCAGCGCGGGCTGTTGTTGGAGGCGATCGCGAAGCAGGAGAACCTCACGGTCAGCGACGTCGAAGTCGACGCCGAGATCCGCCGCGCCGCGCGCGAGCAGAACCGCGAGTTCGCCGACGTGAAACATCACCTCAAACACGACGGCGGATACGAGGCGCTGCGCGCATCGATGGCGCAGGATCGGGCGTTGGAGCTGGTGCTGAATGCGGCTTCGACTCGCGCCTGAACATCGCGTTTAGAATGCGCCGCGTGAAGGAGACCTCCCCATGGTATTGATCCCGATGGTCGTGGAGCAGACGTCGCGCGGCGAACGTGCCTACGACATCTACTCCCGGCTGCTCAAAGACAACGTCATCTTTCTCGGCTCCCCGATCGACGACAACGTCTCGAATCTGATCATCGCGCAGTTGCTCTTCCTCGAGGCCGAGAACCCCGAGAAGGACATCTCGATCTACATCAACTCGCCCGGCGGCTCGATCACGGCCGGCCTGGCGATCTACGACACCATGCAGTACGTGAAGCCCGACATCGCCACGATCTGCATCGGTCAGGCGGCGTCGATGGCGGCCGTGCTGCTCGCCGCGGGCTCGAAGGGGAAGCGCTACTGCCTCCCGAACTCGCGCGTGCTGATCCATCAGCCGCTGATGCACGGACTCGGTGGACAGGCAACGGAGATCGAGATCCATGCGAAGGACATCATCCAGATGAAGGCGAAGATGAATCAGATCCTCTCGCATCACACCGGCCAACCGGTGGAGAAGGTCGATAAAGATACCGACCGCGACTACATCCTGCAGGCGCAACAGGCGCAGGAATACGGTCTCGTGGATCAGGTCATCGCGAAGCGGGATTGACGGTGCTGCGCAACGCGTGAAAAAGGCGCGTCTGACGACGCGCTTTTTGTTTGCCTGGAATGCCTGTCTGTTTCGTGAAGGAATGCGTCAGCGGAGAACTGGTGATGACAGATACCCGTCAACGCCGCCGCGACTGGCGTGCTCCTATGTCGTAGTCAATCCTGGGATATATCGCCCTCCCGTCGTGACGGTCGCGATCGCTACGTTGTCAGCCGCGATGGCGTGGATGATGCGCACGCTCAGCAGCGTAGTGAACCCTGGTTCCGGTACGCGACCGGAGAACACTCGACAAGTACAGGAAGCATCGTTTCCGCCGCGTTTTCCGTCGCTGACGGATGCATGGAATGCCCCTACCGCTCCCCGAGTTGACTTCGGGTACGCTCAAGGTTCAATCTTGGGCGAGCTTACAGAAAAAGGACCCAATCGGACATGTCGAAGAAGGGGAACAGCGGCGACGTCCTTCGTTGCAGCTTCTGCAACAAGTCCCAGCGCGACGTCAAGAAGTTGATCGCCGGACCGACCGTCTACATCTGCGACGAGTGCGTCGACATCTGCCTCGACATCATCGCCGAAGATCGCAAGGACGAGCCGGGTGCGCTCGAAGGCGCCGGTCACCTTCCGAAGCCGAAAGAGATCAAAGAGTTCCTCGACCTCTACGTCATCGGACAGGAGCGGGCCAAGAAGAAGCTGGCCGTGGCGGTGTACAACCACTACAAGCGGATCGACTACCAATCGCGCAACACGCGCCAGGACGTCGAGCTGCAGAAGTCGAACATCCTGCTGATCGGCCCGACCGGCACCGGCAAGACGCTGCTCGCGCAGACGCTGGCCCGCATGCTGTCGGTGCCCTTCACGATCGTCGACGCGACCACGCTCACCGAAGCCGGCTACGTCGGCGAAGACGTCGAGAACATCATCCTCAAGCTCTACCAGGCCGCGGGAAACGACAAGGAAAAGACGCAGCGCGGCATCGTCTACATCGACGAGGTCGACAAGATCTGCCGCAAGGGCGACAACCCCTCGATCACGCGCGACGTGTCGGGTGAAGGCGTCCAGCAGGCGCTGCTCAAGATCCTCGAAGGCACCGTTGCGAACGTGCCGCCGCAGGGCGGACGCAAGCATCCGCATCAGGAGTTCATCCAGATCGACACGACGAACATCCTCTTCATCTGCGGCGGCGCCTTCGTCGGTCTCGACACCGTCATCGAGCGCCGGCTCTCGCAGACGTCGATGGGCTTCGGCGCGAAGATCGCCTCGAAGAAAGAGAAGAAGACGGGAGAGCTGCTCGCGCAGGTGCATCCCGAGGATCTGATCAAGTTCGGATTGATCCCGGAGTTCGTCGGTCGCCTGCCGGTCGTGGCCACGCTGAGCGAGCTCGATCGCGCGGCGCTCATCGAGATCCTCCGCGAGCCGAAGAACTCGCTGGTCCGCCAGTACCAGACCATCATGGGCTTCGAGAACGTCGAGCTCCGCTTCACCGACGACGCGCTCGAAGCGATCGCCGAGGAAGCGTTGAAGCGCAACGTCGGCGCGCGCGGCCTGAAGATCATCATCGAAGAGCTGATGCTCGAGATCATGTACACGATCCCGTCCGAGCACACCATCAGCGAATGCGTGATCACCCGCGACGTGGTGGACAACCGCAGCCAGCCGATCACGGCGTACAAGAAGGCGGGGTAGCACTCGCGCTTGTCGTGTTTGCGAAGGCCGCCGATGAGGCGGCCTTTTCGTTTTGCCCGAAAGTCTCAGAGTCTCTTGAGCACGCAAAGCGTCGCCAGGCGGGAAGTTTTTCCCCTCGAACAGGCGTATAACAGAGGCGAATGTCCAACCCTGAATCCAACATCGCGCACCTTCCACTCGTCCCGCTTCGGGACATGGTCGTTTTCCCGTCGATGATGGCGCCGTTCGTCGTGGGCCGCCGCGCATCGATCATGGCCCTCGAGGCCACGCTGGCCACGTCCGAGAAGAGGATCTTTCTGGCCACGCAGAAGGATCCGAAGATCGACGATCCGTCGATGACGGAGATCTACCAGATCGGCGTCATCGCCACGGTCGTGCAGAACCTGAAGCTGCCGAATCAGAACGTCAAAGTCATGGTCGAAGGACTCACGCGCGGCGAGATCGTCGGCAACACCGAGTCCAACGGCTTCGTCACCGTCGCGGTCCGCGAGATCGACACCAAGTACCCGCTGACCCCCGAGGTGTCGCAGTACATGCAGAAGCTGATGGAGATCTTCGAGCAGTACGCGAAGATGTCCCATCACCTCGCCTTCGAAGGCGTCATGACGACGCTCAAGCTCGAAGACCCGGACCGCTTCGCCGACACCCTCGCGTCGCACCTGCTCATCACCACCACCGAGAAGCAGCAGCTCCTCGAGACCCCTTCGCCCTACGAGCGCCTGCAGAAGCTGCAGGACTTCATCGAGATCGAGATCGAGAAGATCAACATCGACAAGCGCATCAACTCCAAAGTCAAAAAGCAGATGGAGCGCGCGCAGAAGGAGTACTACCTCAACGAGAAGATCAAGGCCATCCACCACGAGCTGGGACGGAAGGACGATCGCTCGGACGAGATCGAGGAGCTCAAGCAGAAGATCGAAGAAGCGGGCATGCCGAAGGAGACGAAAGAGAAGGCTCTGCAGGAGCTGAAGCGTCTCGAAGCGATGCCCGGCGTCAGCGCCGAGGCCACGGTCTCGCGCAACTACATCGAGTGGCTCGTGTCCGTGCCCTGGAAGAAAGCATCGAAGGAGATCAAGGACATCGAGCTGGCCGAGCAGATCCTCAACGAGGACCACTTCGGCCTCGAGAAGATCAAGGAGCGCATCCTCGAGTTCCTCGCGGTGCGCCAGCTCGTCAAGCAGCCGAAGGGCACCATCCTTTGCTTCGTCGGACCTCCGGGCGTCGGCAAGACCTCGCTCGCGAAATCGATTGCACGCGCGACCGGACGCAAGTTCGTCCGCCTCTCACTCGGCGGAGTGCGTGATGAAGCGGAGATCCGCGGACATCGCCGCACGTACATCGGCGCGTTCCCCGGCCAGATCATCCAGCGCATGAAGAAAGCCGGCACCGTGAACCCGGTCTTCCTCCTCGACGAAGTCGACAAGATGTCGATGGACTTCCGCGGCGATCCCTCGTCCGCGCTGCTCGAAGTGCTCGATCCCGAACAGAACAACGCGTTCGTCGATCACTACCTCGACGTCGAGTACGACCTTTCCAAGGTCATGTTCATCGCCACCGCGAACGTGACGCACACGATCCCGGCGCCGCTCCGCGATCGCATGGAGATCATCCAGCTCTCCGGCTACACACATCTCGAGAAGCTGGCCATCGCGCGCCAGTTCCTCGCGCCGAAGCAGAAGACCGAGCAGGGGCTCGAGGACGCGAAGATCGCGTTCGAAGACTCCGCGCTCGAAGAGCTGATCGAGAGCTACACGCGCGAGGCAGGCGTGCGCAGTCTGGAGCGTGAAGTCGGTGCCGTACTGCGCAAGATCGCACGGCAGGTCGTGAAGTCGGGCCCCGAGCTCGACATCACCGTCGACCGCGCCAAAGTCCGCTCCCTCCTCGGCAAAGCGAAATTCCGCTCGCATCAGATCGAAGACAAGGCCGAAGTCGGCCTGACCACAGGTCTGGCGTGGACAGAAGTCGGCGGCGAGATCCTGACGACCGAAGTCGCGCTGTCGCGCGGCAAAGGCAACCTCACGTTGACGGGCAAGCTCGGCGACGTGATGCAGGAGTCGGCGCGTGCGGCGTTGTCGTATGTGCGTTCGCGCGCGGAGCTGTTCGGGCTCGACCCCGACTTCCACGCGTCACTCGACATTCACATTCACGTGCCGGAAGGCGCGATCCCGAAAGATGGTCCGTCCGCCGGCATCACCATGGCGACGGCGCTCTTGTCGGCGGTCACGAAGATCCCGGTGCATCGCGATATCGCCATGACGGGCGAGATCACGCTGCGCGGCAAAGTGCTGCCGGTCGGCGGCGTGAAGGACAAGATCCTCGCCGCGGCGCGCGCCGGAATCACGAAGGTGATCCTGCCGGCCGAGAACGAGCGCGATCTCGAAGAGATCCCGGCCGACGTCCGCGAGCGCATCGAGTTCAACCTCGTCGAGTCGATGGATGAGGTGATTCCGCTCGCGCTCGATGGCACGATTGTTCCATTCTCGGCCAAGCAGAAACTCCCGGAACCGGAGAAGGTCATTTCACCCGACACACCGATCACCCATTAGTACCTCGGAGTACCTGAGTACCTCGGAGTACCTCGGAGGGGCTCTCTAACCCCTCCGAGGAACCCGAGGTACTCCGAGGAACTTTGCGGTTCATTGACACGCCTCACGAATATCCGCACAATCTCCGCCGTTCCAGCTACAAACACGATCTTCAACAGCAGTTCCGCGTCACTCGCACGCCGGCTTTCGTAACAAATCCACTACGACATCTCGCGTATCCGGGCCTCCCGGTTACTCGTAGTACAGCAAGCCAGTTTCAGATTTCCAACTTGGACATTCGAACCGTTGAGTTTTCCCGGGCGGCGTACCAGCCTGGAGATTTCCCGCGTGACGGCAGGCCGCAGTTTGCGATGGTGGGCCGCTCCAACGTCGGAAAGTCCAGCCTGATCAACGCTGTGCTGAATCGCAAAGGAGTCGCGCGCGTCAGCCAGACTCCGGGCAAGACGCAGGCAGTGCAGTTCTATCTGATCAATGACAAGTTCTATCTCGTGGACCTGCCGGGCTATGGCTACGCAAAGGTCCCGAAGAGCATGTCCCGCTCGTGGGGTGAGCTGGTGCGTGGCTACCTCGAGGACGCGGAGACGTTGCGGCTGATCTTTCTGCTGCTCGACGTGAGGCGCACACCCGGCGAGCACGATCTGCAGATGCATCACTGGTCGCGCGCGCTGGACGGCGTCGACGAGAAGATCGTGCTGACCAAAGCGGACAAGTTGTCGAACAACCAGCTCGTGGTGAGCCGTCGCGCGATCGCGCAGGACCTCGAGCTCGATGACGCGCAACTCATCGCCGCGTCGGTAGTAAACAAAAAGGGGATCGACCAGATCCGGCGCGAGATGATCGCGCGGCTCTGACGTGAAGGTGAAGAAGGAAACCATGGCACAGACAGAGACAGACAACGACACCGCGGTCATCGAAGCGGAACCTCCTGCCGCAGAAGCGCCGGCCAAGCCGAAACGCGCGCCGCGCAAGAAGGCCGCCGCGAAAGAACCGGACGCAGAAGAAGCACCATCTGGAGCGACGGGCTCTCAGCCCGTCGAATCGGTCGACGAAGCACCCGCCGTGGCCGCCGAAACCGCCGCCCCCGCGGCACCTGCCACCGAAGCCGCGCCGCGCGCTACCAACGGTGACACGAACGGCAACGGCAACGGCAAGAAGCAGCAGGCCGCCGAGACGCTCGACATCCGGATGCTCAAGGACATGAAGCTTCCGGATCTCTCCAAGCTCGCCAAAGACCTCGGCGTCGAAAACGCCTCGGGCATGCGCAAGCAGGATCTGATCTTCGGCATCCTGCAGGTGCAGACCGAGAAGTCGGGCCTGATCTTCTCCGAAGGAGTGCTGGAGTGCCTGCCGGACGGATTCGGTTTCCTGCGCGCGCCTGAGTACAACTACCTGCCCGGTCCCGATGACATCTACGTATCGCCTTCGCAGATCCGCCGCTTCGATCTGCGCACCGGCGACACCGTCTCCGGCCAGGTCCGTCCGCCGAAAGAGGGCGAGCGTTACTTCGCCCTGATCAAAGTCGAGGCGGTGAACTTCGAGCATCCCGACGTCGCGCGCGAGAAGACGCTCTTCGACAACCTCACGCCGCTCTATCCCGAGGGCCGCATTCGGCTGGAGACGCCGACGCATATGTCGTCGCGCGTGCTCGATCTCATCGCGCCTGTCGGCAAAGGGCAGCGTGGTCTGATCGTCGCGCCACCGCGTACCGGCAAGACGATGCTGCTGCAGTCGATCGCAAATTCGATCACGGCGAATCATCCCGAGATCACGCTGATCGTGCTGCTCATCGACGAGCGTCCGGAAGAAGTCACGGACATGCAGCGCAGCGTGAAGGGCGAAGTCATTTCGTCGACGTTCGACGAGCCTGCCTCGCGTCACGTGCAGGTCGCGGAGATGGTCATCGAGAAAGCAAAGCGTCTCGTCGAGCACAAGCGCGACGTCGTGATCCTGCTCGACTCGATCACGCGCCTCGCGCGCGCTTACAACACCGTCGTGCCGCCGTCCGGCAAGGTGCTCTCCGGCGGCGTCGACTCGAACGCGCTGCAGCGTCCGAAGCGCTTCTTCGGAAGCGCTCGTAATGTCGAGGAAGGCGGCTCGCTGACGATCATCGCCACGGCGCTGATCGACACGGGCTCGCGCATGGACGACGTCATCTTCGAAGAGTTCAAGGGCACCGGCAACATGGAAGTGCACCTGGACCGCAAACTCTCCGACAAGCGCGTGTTCCCGGCGATCGACATCAATCGTTCCGGCACGCGTAAAGAAGAACTGCTGCTCGAGCGCCAGGAGCTCAACCGCATCTGGGTCCTGCGCAAAGTGTTCTCGCCGTTGTCCACCGTCGAGTCGATGGAACTGCTCGTCGAGAAGCTCGACAAGACGCGCACCAACGGCGAGTTCCTGAACGCGATGAGCTCGATGTAACGATGGAGTGCAGCGGCAGCGAAAGCTGCCGCACTCCAACTCCCGGAGGAAGAATGAACCTGACCCGCGCACTCTGCGCACTCATCCTATGCGCCACACTCTCTGCCTCCGCCGACGACGGCATGTGGATGCCGCAGCAGATTCCCGCGCTCGGCGACGAGCTGAAGAAGCTCGGACTGCAGATCGATCCGAACAAGTTCGCCGACCTCACCGGCTTCCCGATGGGCGCGATCGTTTCCATCGGCGGCTGCAGTGCCTCGTTCGTCTCGCCCGACGGTCTACTGGCGACGAACCATCACTGCGTCGCCGGCGCCTTGCAATACAACTCGACAGAGCAGAACAACATCCTGAAAAACGGTTTCCTGGCGCGCGAGCGCACGGATGAGATCCAGGCCACGCCTGACGCGCGCGTCTTCGTCACGACGAAGATCGAAGACGTCACCTCGCAGATCCTCGCCGCGTTCCCGGCCGGCACGACCGACGCCGATCGCACGCGCATCATCACGCGCCGGCGCCGCCAGATGATCGACCAGTGTGAGAAGCCGGGGAACCTCCGCTGCCAGGTTTCATCGTTCTTCGAAGGCGGGCAATACCAGAAGATCACGCAGATGGAGATCCGCGACGTCCGTCTGGTCTACGCGCCCGCCCTCGGTGTGGGCAACTTCGGCGACGAGATCGACAACTGGATGTGGCCGCGCCACACCGGCGACTTCTCCTTCTATCGCGCGTACGTCGGCCGCGACGGCAAGCCCGCCGATCACTCCGCGAACAACGTTCCGTACAAGCCGAAGCACTACTTCAAGGTCTCGACGCGCGATCTCGATCCGGATGACCTCGTGCTCATCAGCGGATTTCCCGGGACCACCAGCCGCCATGTGACTTTGTCCGAGGTGAAGGCGGCGCAGGAGTATGACCTGCCGGCATCAGTGAGATATCGGACCATGCTCGCGCAACTGCTGCAGGAGCGCGGCAGGAACGACGAGCGTGTCGCGCTCGCGAACGCGAGCCGCATCGCCAGCTTCGAGAACTACCTCAAGAAGCACACCGGCACGCTCGAAGCGTATGAGCGCGGCTCGTATGTGACGGAGAAAGAATCGCGCGAGCGGAAGAACCGCGCCGCACTCGATGCGAAGCTCGGTGCCGCGTACGACACGGCCAGCGTAGAGCTCGAGAAAATCCTCGACGCGGAACGCGCGACGCGCGAGCGCGACAACATCTTCACGTGGCTCTACACCTCGTCGCCGATGTTGACGCAGGCGAACAATCTCTACCGCCTCAGCACCGAAAAAACGAAGAACGATCTCGATCGCTCCGAGAACTTCACCGACCGCAATCGCAAGAAACTGCAGCAGACCCTCACGCGCAACCGCCGCTCGATCGAGCCCGGCAGCGACCGCGCCGGACTGCGCCTCTTCCTGCTCGAAGCGACCAAGCTGCCCGCGAATCAGCGCATCACGCCGATCGACACGGCGCTCGCCGCGACCGGCCAGACCACGCCGGAAGCGCAGGTCGACGCGCTGCTGGACCGCATCTATTCATCGACGAAGATCGGCGACAAGGCCGCCGAAGAGAAGATGTTCACCGAGACCAACGCGCAGCTCAACGCGCGCAAGGACTCGATGATCGACTTCGTGGCCTCGCTTCGTCCGTTCGCGCAGCAGCTCGACGAAGAGAAAGCGGCGCGCGAGGGTGCGATGTCGCGCCTGCGCCCGGTGATGCTCGACGCGCTGCGCGTCTCCAGCGGCGGTCGTCTTTATCCCGACGCGAACTCCACGCTGCGTGTCGGGTTCGGTCAGGTGAAGGGTTACGCGCCGCGCAACGCGGTCTGGTACCTGCCGCAGACCGACGTGCGCGGCATCATGCAGAAGGACACCGGCGAGGCGCCGTTCAACAGTCCGAAGCACCTGCTCGACCGCGCCGAGAAGCGCGAGTTCGGCACGTACATGGACGAAGAGCTGAAGTGGCTTCCGGTCGCGTACATCAGCACGAACGTGGTCACGAACGGCAGCTCCGGTTCCGCGACGCTGAACGCGTGGGGCGAGCTTTGCGGCCTCGCATACGACTCGAACTGGGAAGGCGTCGGCTCCGACTTCATGGTCGAAGAGGACATCACCCGCACCATCCACGTCGACTCGCGTTACATGCTATGGGTCATGGACGCCGTGGACGGCGCGCACAACCTGCTGCGCGAGATGGGGATCACGCCACAGTTTGCGCCGTAGATGGCGGCAGGGGACGACGGAGGCCTCCGGCGGCCGGGGCCGACGGCCCCGGACCCCCATGGGTTGGCCTAGCCTCCGCGACACTTCCTTGCCAATTGGCGACACTGTGTCGCGGAGGCTAGGCCAACCCAATCGGGTCCGGGCCCGTTGGGCCCGGCCGCCGGAGGCCTCCCGTCGTCCCCTCGCGACATTTTTGGCGCAACAGTGCCGTTGACACCATCCGATGCGACGCTCGCGACTGAAAGACTTCTTCTGGCGCCACTCCGCGGGCATTGCCTTCACGGTCATGCTCGCGTTCGTCGCCTTCCTCGGCTTTGTCGGTTACACGTACGTCGTCATCACGAAGAAGTTCGACTCCGTGACGCGCTGGGACCTGCCCAGCCGCGTGTACTCCGATGCCACGCCGATCGTCGCGGGCATCAGCTATCCGCGCTCGCTCCTCGAGCCGAAGCTGAATCACGTCGGCTATCGTGAGGTCAAGAAACGCGTCGAGAACCCGGGCGAATACCGCTATATCGGCGACGACGTCGAGATCTTCCTCAACAACTTCGAATACCCGGACATGGAGTTCCACGCCATGCCGGTGCTCATGGAGATGGACGGCTCGACCGTACGCTCCCTCAAGCGCCTCACCGACGGGATCATCCTCCGCGGCATCCGTATCGAGCCGGAGCTCATCACGTCGATTTACGACAACGAGATGGAAGACCGCACGCCGGTCGCGCTCGCGGCCGTGCCGAAGGTTCTCGTCGACGCGATCATCGCGACCGAGGACAAGAGCTTCTACAGCCATGAAGGGATTTCGGTGCGCGGCATCGCGCGCGCGGTCTGGACCGACCTGCGCAACAAATCGCTCATCGCCGGCGGTTCGACGCTCACGCAGCAGCTCGTGAAGAATCTCTACCTCACGCACGCGCGCACGTTCACGCGCAAGGGGCAGGAAGCGCTCATGGCGGTGCTGCTCGAGATCCGCTACCCGAAAGAGCAAATCCTCGAGGCCTACCTCAACGAGATCTACCTCGGCAACAACGGCTCCGTGCAGATCGCCGGCGTCGAGCAGGCGTCGCAGCACTACTTCGGCAAGAAGGTCACGTACCTGACGCTCAACGAAGCGGCCACGCTGGCGGGCATCATCCGTTCGCCGAATACGCTCACGCCGCTCAAGTACCCGGATCGCGCGAAGCCGCGGCGCGACACCGTGCTGAAGCTCATGCTCGATCAGGGACGCATCACCGAGCGCGAATATCAGGAGACGGTGGCGATGCCGCTGTCACTCACGCGTTTCCCGAGGACGTCGCGGAGCGCGCCATTCTTTGTCGATCTGGTGCTCAAGCAGTTGCGGGAGACGTACGTCGAGACGCAGTTGAAGACGGAAGGGCTGCGCATCTTCACGACGCTCGACACGACCATGCAGCGCTCGGCGGAAGAGGCGCTCGACAACGGCATCGCCAGCTTGTCGAAGAAGTATCGCCACGTCCGTAACTCCGAAACTCCGCTCGAAGGCGTCGTGCTGACGGTGCAGCCCGGAACGGGATACGTGAAGGCGCTCGTCGGCGGGCGCAACTACTCGAAGACGCAGTTCAATCGCGCCATTCAGGCGCGCCGCCAGCCGGGATCGCTCTTCAAGCCGTTCGTGTACGTCACCGCGATGAATCCCGAGCGTGGCGGACAGGCACTGACCGCGTCGACGGTGCTCGACGACTCGCCGATCTCCGTGCAGGCCGGCACCGCGGTGTGGAAGCCGCAGAATTACGACAATCGCTTTCACGGACGAGTCTCCGTTCGCGAGGCGCTCGCGCATTCGTACAACATCCCCGCGGTGCGCGCGGCCATCGATGCAGGTGTGCCGAACGTCATCAAGACTGCCGCGAACATCGGCGTCGAGAGCAGGCTCGAAGCGTATCCATCCGTCTCTCTCGGGTCATTCGAAGTCACGCCGCTCGAGATTGCCTTCGCATATTCGGTCTTCGCGAATCTCGGCGTGAAAGCCGAGCCGGTATCGATCCTCGCGGTCGTCCGTCGTGATGGCTCACTCGCCGAAACGCGCAACGTGAAGATGAAACGCGTCGCGCCGGCGAGTGTCTGCTATGTGATGAACGACGTCCTCAAGGACGTGTTCAATTACGGTACCGCCGCGCGCGCGCGGTCGCTCGGGTTCAATCATCAGTACGCGGGCAAGACGGGTACGACGAGCAATTATCGCGACGCGTGGTTCATCGGTTACTCGCCGCGCGTGCTGTCACTGGTGTGGATCGGTTTCGATGACGGACATAGCACGCGCCTCGCCGGCGGCGACGCATGCGTCCCGATCTGGACGCGCCACATGAATCGCATCGACGGTCTCGTCGCGGACGTCGACTGGAAGCGCCCCGAAGACGTCACCGAGCGCGAGATCGATCCGGAGTCGGGCATGCTCGCCACGCCGTACTGTCCCACCACGCGCGAAGAAACGTATGTCGCGGGCACGGAGCCGCAATCAGTCTGTGCGATCCACGCCGGCAGCGGCGATCCGAGCCCATACATGCCCGAACCGTCGGTCTTCGACGACAACGTGCGCGAACGCCTCGATCCCGCCGAAGCGGAACGCCGCGCCGAAGAGCAGAAGAAGAAGGCGAAGGAAAAAGAAAACAGCGTGCGGCGGCTGCTGCGCCGCATCTTCGGGGGGAACTAGATCGATCTGGCGGCCGGGGCCGACGGTCGCGGACCTCGTTGGGCCCGGCCGCCGGAGGCCTCCCGTCAGATTAAACTAGCGCGCCTCTGACGTTACGCAGCCACGAATGACCACTGTCGCCGAACACCCGCCGGCTTCGCCTGACCTCCTGACGCGTGTGAGAGGACGTGCGGAGTCCGCATTCCTGTATGTCGGCGGACTGACGGACCTGGCCGTGCAGACGATCCAGCAACTGCGGCGCGGGCCGCTGGAGCGCACCCTGCTCGCCGCGCAGTTCGATCAGATCGGTTTCCGCTCGCTCTCCATCGTGATCATCACCTCGGCGTTCATCGGCATGGTGCTCGCGCTGCAGACCGCGTACGCGCTCGAGGACTTCGGCGGAAAGCTCTTCGTGGGCACCATCGTGTCGCTGTCGCTCGTGCGCGAGCTGGCGCCGGTGCTGATGTCGCTCATGGTCGGCGGCCGCGTGGGCGCCGGCATGGCCGCCGAGCTCGGCACGATGAAAGTGACCGAGCAGATCGACGCCCTCCGCGCGCTGGCGACGAATCCTGTGCGCAAACTGGTCGTGCCGCGCGTCGTGGCCTGCACGCTCATGTTCCCGCTCCTTACCATCGTCGCCATCGCCCTCGGCATCCTCGGCGGCCTGCTGATCGCGGTCTCGAACCTGCATCTCAGCGCGAACTACTACCTGCGCAGCGTCGTCGAAGCGGTGCGCTACAACGACCTCGCGAGCGGCATCGGCAAGACCTTCTTCTTCGGCGCGGCCGTATCGCTGATCGCCTGCTTCAACGGCTTGCGCACCAGCGGCGGCGCGGACGGCGTCGGCCGCTCCACGACGCAGACAGTCGTTACGGGCGCGATCACCGTATTGATCATGGACTTCTTTCTGACGAAGCTCTTCCTCTTCCTCTTCTGATGACCGAGACCACGACCATCGACCGCCGCGCCGTCG
>DASPNA010000038.1:0-11912 GCA_035626775.1 Thermoanaerobaculia bacterium | reverse complement strand
CCGCGGGCGTGACCACTTTCTTCGGGATGTCGAGGAGACGCTGGATCTCTTCCGAGATCGTGAGCGTTTTCGCGCTGCGCTCGAACACCGCTCCGCCCTGCGAGATCAGCTCGGGGTTGTAGCCGTTCCAGTTGAGGCGGTTGTCGAACATCCGCCGCCGCTCCGCGAAGCTGGCGGCGGGATCGGGATTCGGGTCGATGAAGATGTGCGAGTAGTTGAAGACCGCCTGCAGCTTGATGTGCGGCGAGAGCAGCATGGCGTTGCCGAACACGTCGCCGGCCATGTCGCCGACGCCGACGACGGTGAAGTCTTCGCTCTGCGTGTCGATGCCGAGCTCGCGGAAGTGGCGCTTGACTGCTTCCCATCCGCCGCGAGCGGTGATGCCCATGCCTTTGTGGTCGTAGCCGGCCGAGCCGCCGGACGCGAATGCGTCGCCGAGCCAGAAGTCGTATTCGGCGGAGATGGAGTTCGCGAGATCGGAGAACGTCGCGGTGCCTTTATCGGCGGCGACGACGAGGTACGGATCGTCGTGATCGCGGCGCACCACGTCGCGCGGGCGGATCACTTCATCGCCGCGCAGGTTGTCGGTGATGTCGAGCATGCCGCGCAGCAGGGTCTTGTACGACTCGATGCCTTCCTGCTGATATGTCGCGCGATCGGCCGAAGGGTTTTTCACCACGAAGCCGCCCTTCGAGCCCATTGGCACGATGACGACGTTCTTGACCATCTGCGCTTTCATGAGGCCGAGGATCTCGGTGCGGAAGTCTTCGCGGCGATCGGACCAGCGCAGGCCGCCGCGCGCGACCTTGCCGCCGCGCAGATGGATGCCTTCCATCCACGGCGCGTACACGAAGATCTCGAACATCGGCCGCGGCTCCGGCAGCTCCGGCACCTGTTTCGAGTCGAGCTTGAACGAAACGTACAGCTTGCGATTTCCGCACGCGTCACGCTGGAAGTAGTTCGTGCGCAGCGTGGCCTCGATCAGGCCGACGTACAAGCGCAGGATGCGATCTTCATCGGGATTCTTGACCTGCTCGAGCGCGTCTTCGATCTGCGAACGAATGCCGAGCGATGCGCCCTTGCGGCCCATGCCGGCGTCGCCGATGGCGGGATCGAAGTAGTTGGTGAAGAGCTGGACGATGTGGCGCGTGATTCCCGGATGGCGCGCCAGCGTCTGCTGGATGTACGCCTCGCTCAGCGCGACACCGACCTGGCGCAGGTACTTCGCGTACGCGCGCAGGATCACCACTTCATCCCACTCCAGCTCCGCGCCCAGGACCAGGCGATTGAAGCCGTCGTTCTCCGCTTCGCGATTCCAGATGCGGACGAACGCTTTCTGGAACTTCTCCTTCACGCCGCTCAGATCGTCCTGCATGCCCTCGGCGTCGAGGCTGAAGTCACGGATGCGCACGACCTGCGTGACGCCGAGCGGCTGCACTTCGTACGGCACTTCGCGCAGCACCTTGAGACCCATGTTCTCGAGGCGCGGCATGATCTCGGAGAGCGGCACCGTCGGGCCGGAGTGAATGATCTTGCAGTGGAACTCACGCGAGTCGCTGCGATGGCGGTAGAGATCGACCACCAGCTCACCGGTGGCGAGTACGTTCTCGACATGTCCGACGTCGTACAGCGCGGCATCGGCCGAGAAGCGTTCCGCATACGCGGTCGGGAACGCCTTCTTGTAGCGTTTATGAAGATCGATGCCGATCTCTTCGCCCTGCGCGGCCGTGAGCGTGTCGAGCAGGCGATCGCTCCACGTGCGCGCCGCATCGCCGATGATCGCTTCCACGCGGCGGATATCCACCTCGGGGATGAGGCCTGGGGTGGTGCGTACGATGAACAACCCCCGCGCGAGCGCTGACGTCGTGATGTGATCGTACACTTCGGTGTCGCGTCCGCTGAACGCTTCCTCGAGCACCTGCCGCGTCTTGTCCTTGAACTCTTCCGTGTAGCGATCGCGCGGGACATACACGTAGCAGGCAACGAAGCGGCCGAAGACGTCGGTACGCGTGAAGAGAGCGACGCGCTGGCGCTCCTGCAGGAGGAGCACGCCGCGGGAAATGTCGAAGAGCTCCTGATCGGTGATCTGGAAAAACTCGTCGCGCGGGAAGGTCTCCAGGATGTCGACCAGCGCCTTGCCGTTGTGCGAGTGCGGGTCGAGGCCGGCGCGATCGAGCGCGCGCGACGCCTTGAGGCGCAGCATCGGGATGTCGCGCACGCTGCGGCTGTACGCGGCGGAGGTGAAGAGGCCGAGGAAACGGTCCTCGCCGATGAGGTTCCCCTGATCGTCGTAACGCTTGATGCCGATGCGGTCCATCGGTACGCGGCGATGGATGCGGCTGCGGCTGTTCGCCTTGGTGATGATGATCAGGTCCTTGCGGCGCGCGTACTGGCTGAACTCCGCCGACAGCGGACGATCGCCGCGCTCGATGGACTCGGGACGGATGCTGCGCAGGATGCCCATGCCGGTCTCCGGCACGGGGCGGAGATAGTCGTTGCCCTGGCGCGTGTCGAAGGTGTAGCGGCGATGGCCGAGGAAAATGAAGTTGCCGTCGTCGAGCCAGCGCAGGAACGCTTTCGCTTCGTTGACTTCCTCCGCCGGCATCGGCAGCTTCGCGGTCTCGAGCTCTTCGACGTCGGCTTTGAGCGACGCGCGCATCTTGCGCCAGTCGGCGACGGCCAGCGCAACTTCATTGAAGATCTGTTCGAGCGACGCGCGGATCGACTCGAGCTCGGACGGCTCGGTTTCCTGATCGATCTCGACGTGCATGTAGGACTCGACGACGGCGTCGGTCGGCGCGGCCAGCGTGTCGGTGACGGCGATGCGATTGCCGTTCGCATCGCGGCGCGTACGGATGACGGGATGCAGCAGCAGGTGGATCTGCCGGTCGCGGCGGCGGATCTCGGCGGTCACGGAGTCGACGAGGAACGGCATATCGTCGTTCACGATCTCGACGACCGTGTGCTCCGTTTCCCAACCGTTGGCAGCCTGCATCGGATTGAAAAGGCGGACCTTGGGCTTGCCGGGCGTGCGTTGCGCGCCGAATTCCCACAGCGACAGCGCGCCGCCGAGGAGGGTGTCGAGCGAGGTATAGATGACGTCGTCGGGAGCGACGTTGGCGAAGTAGCGGCGGACAAAATTCTCGACGCTCTCGGCCTGTTCGGCGGGAACGCGTCGTCGTGCTTCCGCAGCCAGCCGGTCGATGATGTCGACCTGGCGCTGTTCGGCAGTCAGAGTCATGCGTGAATCCATATCATAGTTTTCGAGTCGTCACGCCGGGCCCCAGGCCAGGAAACGCAAGCGCAGTCCGAGCTCACGTCCGTCATCGGGCGGCGTGACGCTTTTGTCGATCGAGAGCTCGAGCACGTTCGGCAGTCGGCGCGGCGCGGGCGTGACGCGATAGTCGCGCTCGAGATAACCGGAGGTGGTGCGGAACTCTTCGATGATGCGGCCGTTGAGCTTCACGGTGATCAGCGGATTCTGCGACATCACTTCCGCGGGCAATCCCATGTGCATGCGCAGCAGCGTGCGGCCGTTCGCGGGAGGCAGCAGCGTCACCGAGTGCCTGCGCATCCAGCGCGATTCGTCGACGCCCACCGCCTCGGCCGAGTACCAGCCCGAGAGGAAACGCGGCAGGTCGCGCATCGGCTGTAGCTTGATCTCGAAGTAGTGCCGCCGCGCGATGTTCCAGAGACTGCCGCGCGCGCGGCGGAAAAGAAATCCTTCGGGCTTCGTCTCGGTGATCTCCGCGAGCAGCCACGGCTGCTGGTGCGGCGGCGTCAGCGGCAACGCGCGATCGTCGATGACGCGCGTGTACGGGAAGCCGGGCAACACGAGATCCATGAACGCGGTCATGGTGTGGCCGACGAAGAGATGCTCGCGCGTCGGATCGACGTGCTCTTGCACGGCACGCGCAGCCAGGATCGAAGGGGCAACTTCGTTCCGCACGGTGGTGAGAGCAGGCAACGTGTAGAGGACGAAGCCGAGAATGAGCGCGGACGCGAGCGCGGGAGCAAGCCAGCGCCGCTCGCCCGCGGCACGGCGGATGCCGTCCGCGACGAACAACGCGAACATCGGCTGATAGCCGATCGAGAAGCGGCTGATGCTGAAGCGATCGAGCATCGCCCACGCGACGAGCGCGAACGGCAGGAACGTCAGCGCGTTCCACAACATCGCGCGGTCGCGTTGGCGGATCGCACCGCCGATCGAGACGATCGCGAAGATCGACGCGATGATGCTCAGCACCGGCGACTGGTACTGCTTGATGAAGAAACGGTCCGCGATGCGCCACAGCGGCGGACGATCGGGACTGCGGTACGAATCGACGCGCGAGATGTAGTCGCCATGCTCGCGCACGACGCGAAAGTACGCGTCGCTGTCCCCTGTCGCGTAAATCGCACCGCCGTACGCGGCGCCAACCACGATCACGCCGAGCAGGAACGCGGCGAGGATCTCGAGCGGACGCCGTTTGCGCGTCGCGTAGAGACCGGGAAAGAGTCCGAGGAGAAAGTTCTGCGGACGGATGCCGATCGCGAGCGCGAGCAGCAGCGTGCCGATGAAGTACGACTTGCGATCGTGTGCGCCACGAAAGAGAAACGTGACCGCGAAGAGCACCAGCACGATCGAGGGGATGTCGCTGAACGCGCCGCCGCCGAAGAACCAGACATTCGGAAAGAACGCGAACAACGCACCCGCCATCACGCTCGTCTTGAAGCCGAGTCGCAACTCGCGCGCGAAAAGATAGATGGCGGGGAACACCAGCATCGCCGCGATGAGGTTGATGCTCTGCAACGCGCGAAAGTCGTCCGGAATGACCAGCCTCGCAATGCGCGCCATGGCGATGAAGACTGGGAACCCGGGTGGATGCGGATGATGGAGCGTGACGTCGTAGTCGCGCATCGCCATCGTGAAGAGCGCCTCGTCCCAATCCCACACCGAGCGCGCATACGCGAGGAAGCGCGTCGCGGCGCAAACGACGGCGATCGTGATGAGCAGTGTGCGCTGCACCTTCTCCCCTCGCGAAGGGGAGAAGGCTAACGAAGCCAACTCTCCTTCTCCCCTCGCGAGCGGAGAAGGTGCCGAAGGCGGATGAGGGGTTGTAGCACCACGCAAACTCGCCTACGAACGCGCGTACGTCTGATAGAACTTCCCGTCGCGGCTGGCCAGGCGCTTGAGCGGTTCGTTCGGGCGGAAGCGCGGGCCGACGCGCGAGGAAAGCTCATCGAGTCGCGCGAGGATGTACGGCACTCCGAGCGCGTCGGCGTACCGCAGCAGGCCGCCGCGGAACGGCGGAAAGCCGGTGCCCATGATCATGGCCAGATCGAGCTCGCCCGCCGAGGCCACGATCTTCTCGTCGAGAATCAGCACGGCCTCGTTGATCATCGCCAGCACCATCCGCTCGACGACCGCTTTCTCATCCGCCGGGTGCGGATTCGCGATGCCGAGGACTTTGTAGACGCTTGTGTCGGATCCGAGGCGCTTGCCGTCTTTGTAGAGGTAGAGGCCTTTGCCATTCTTCTTGCCGTGCCGGCCGTCGGCGTACAACTTCTCGACGACGGTCGATTTTTCCATTCGCTCGCCAAACGCTTCCGTCAGGATGCCCGCAACTTTCGCTGCGACGTCGATGCCCACTTCATCGAGGAGCGCCATCGGTCCCATCGGCATGCCGAAGTCGACCATCGCTTTGTCGAGCGACTCGATGGTGTTGCCTTCCTGGAGCAGGAAGCCGGACTCGTTCATGTACGGGCCGAGGATGCGGTTGACGACGAAGCCCGGTCCGTCGTTGCAGTAGACGACGGTCTTGCCGAGCTTGCGCGCGAGTGCCGCGGTCGTGACCATCGCGATATCGGAGGTCTTCTCGCCGCGGATGATCTCGACGAGCGGCATGCGGTCGACGGGATTGAAGAAATGCATCCCGACCACGTTCTCCGGATGTTTCGCCTCGGCCGCAATCCTCGTGATGGGAATCGTGGAAGTGTTCGTGGCGAAGATCGCGCCCGGCTTGGCGAGACCTTCAAACTCGGCGAGCACCTGCCGCTTGATCTGCACGTTCTCGACGACGGCCTCGATGACGACGTCGGCGCGGCGGAAACCGCTCCAGTCGGTGGTGCCTGTGATCCGCGCGAGCTTGCGCTGCATCTCGCCGCGCGTCATGCGACGGCGCTCGACTTTCTTCTTCCAGATCTTCGCGGCCGCCTTCATGCCGCCGCCGATCGCTTTCATGGCGATGTCGCGCATGCGCACGTCGGCGTCGGTCTTGTCCACCACGATCTGGGCGATGCCGCCGCCCATGACGCCCGCGCCGAGCACGCCGACGTTCGCGATGTCGCGCGGCTTCGCGGAGTACGGGTCCTTCTTCGACTCTTCCATCTGAAAGAAGAGGCGCACCAGGTTCTGCGCGACTTCGTTGTTCACCAGCGCCGCGGCTTCGTCGGCCTCGCGGGCCATGCCGCGCTCGACGCCCGCCGACATCGCGTAGTCCATCACTTCGATCGCTTTGAGCGGCGCCGGGTAGTGACCTTTCGTTTGCGCCAGCACCGCTTTCCGCGCTTTGCTGAAGATCAGCGAGCGTGCGAGCGGATTGCCTTCGACGTAAAACTTCGTGCGGCCGGATTTTTTCTTTCTCTTGCCGCGATCGGCGAATTTCTTCGCGATATCGAGCAGGATTCCGGGCTCGACAATCTCGTCGACGAGACCCGCTTTCTTCGCGCGCCGCGCATCGAGCGCTTTGCCGTTCAGGATGATGTCGAGCGCCGCAGGCAGTCCGATGAGACGCGGCAGTTTGCTGGTCCCGCCCCAGGCCGGAAAGATCCCCAGCTTCACCTCGGGCAACCCGATCTGCGAGCGCGGCGAGTCGGCCATCACCCGCCAGTCGCAACTGATGGCCATCTCGCATCCGCCGCCGAGACACGCGCCGTCGATCGCGGCGACAGTGGTTTGCGGCAGTTTCGCGAGCTTGGTGAAGACGTCCTGGCCGAGCCGGACGTACTCCTTCGCCTGCTCCGCGCCGCTGACCGTGGTGAACTCGGTGACGTCCGCGCCGGCGATGTAGATGCCCGGCTTCCGCGACGCGATGATGATTTTCTTCACGTCCGACGACGATGCGAAATGATCCAGAGTCGCGGAGAGCTCGCGCAGCACCGCGGAAGAAAACTTGTTGACCTTCTCGCCGGGAAGGTCGAACCAGAGAATCGCGAGATCGCCCTGGCGTTCGATGACGAACGCTTTCGAGGCGGTCTGCGGTTGTGCGGCGACTGAGGTCATGACACGTCCACAGAGTTCTCATCGACATACATCTGGTCGATGACGCTCTTGTACTTCTTGTCGATGTTCTTCCGCTTCACTTTCAGCGACGGAGTGATCTCGTCCTCGTCAATGGTGAAGTCGCGCGGCAGCAGTGCGAACTTGCGGATCTTTTCCTGCCGGTCCAGGTTCTTGTTGAAGCGGTCGAGCTCGCCCTGAATCAGTGCCTTCACGCGCGAATCCGCCACGAGCTCCTCGGGCGTATTCGCGTTGACGCCGAGTGCGGCGGCTTCGCGCTGGAGCTTCTCGAAATTGGGGACGATCAGCGCGGAAAGGTACTTGCGGCGATCGCCGATCAGCACCGGCGTGCCGACATACGGAGAGCTCTTGAGCAGCGCCTCGATCGGCTGCGGCGCGATGTTCTTGCCGTACGCGTTGATGATGATGTCCTTCTTGCGATCGGTGATCTTGAGGAAACCGTCCTTGTCGATCTCGCCGATGTCACCGGTGTGGAACCAGCCGTCCGCGTCGATGGCCGCGGCGGTCGCCTCGGGATTGTTCCAGTAACCCTTCATGATGTGCGGGCCGCGCGAGAGGATCTCGCCGTCAGCCGCGATCTTCACTTCGATGCCCGGGATGATCGGACCGACGGTGCCGATGCGGCGCGCGTCAGGACGATTCACGGCGATGACGGGCGAGGTCTCGGTGAGGCCGTAGCCCTCCAGGATCTCGACGCCCGCGCCGATGAAGAACGCGGCCAGCTCCGCGGAGAGAGGCGCACCGCCGGAGACGACGAATTTCACGTTTCCGCCGAGGCGCGCGATGATCTTGCTGAAGACGAGCTTGTCGGCGATCGCCGATTTCAGCTTGAGGCCGAGCGGCAGCGGCTTGTTCTCGACGCGATACGGCAGCCGCTCTTCGGCCACTTTCAGCGCCCAGTGGAAGATCTTCTGCCGGGCAGGCGGCGCGGCCGCAACGTTGTCCATCACGCGCGCGCGCATCTTTTCGAAGAGGCGCGGCACCGCGGCGAAGTAGTCCGGTTTCACCTCGCCGAGGTTGTCGGCGACTTTGTTGACGTTCTCGGCGTAGGCGATACAGCCGCCTTTGTAGAGATAGAGGAAGTCGACCATGCGCTCGAGGATGTGCGAGAGCGGCAGGATCGAGAGCGCTACGTCGCCGGGGCGGATCGGGACGAACTCGCGCACTGTCACGGTGTTGCTGGTGATGTTGCCGTGCGTGAGCATCGCGCCCTTCGGATTGCCGGTCGTGCCCGAGGTGTAGACGAGCGTCGCGAGATCGTCGGGCTTGCGCGAGTTGCGCGACTCGTCGAACCACTTCCGTCCGTGCGTCGCTTCGAACTTCTTGCCGCGTTCGACGACGTCATCGAACGTCAACACATCCGCCGGCTTGTTCGCGGGTGGATCGCAGACGATGACGTTGTTGAGACAGGGTACGTGCGACCGGATCTCCGCTACTTTGTCGAGCTGTTCCTGATTCGAGCAGATCAGCGCGACCGTGCCGGCGTCGTTGAGGATGTATTCGATCTGCCAGCCGAGGAGCGTCGGATAGACCGGAACGGTGACGGCCGACGCGCAAAGGATGGCGAAATCGCTGATGGTCCATTCGGGGCGATTCTCCGAGAGGATGGCCACGCGGTCGCCGGGCTTCACGCCCATCTCGTGCAGCGCGGTCGCCAGCCAGCGGACCTTGTCGCGAAACTCGGGCACGGTCACGTCCAGCCACCGGTCGCCGCTCTTGTACTTCATGATCGCGGGGCGATCGATGTTCGACGTGACTTCAAAGATGTCGTTGAGCGTTCTGGGTTCCTGCATGCGAGCCCCCTACCCTCATTTCAACTGCTGAGCGGGGGATCATAGCAGGCGCTCACGCGACGCGAATCCACTTCATCAGCTCGGGGAGCGTCGGCCGCTTTCCGTACGAGAGGATGCCGATCCGGAAGATCTTCGCCGTGACCCAGGCGAAGGCCACGATCGTGGCGATGGACACGGCCACGGAGACGAGGATGTGCCACAGCGGCGGCTCGGTCACGGACGTCCGCACGAACATCGTGATGGGGCCGAACACCGGCGCGAGCGAGAACGCGACCGCGAACGGCGCATCGGGGTTCATGATGATCGGCATCATCAGGAACCACGGGGCCATCATCAGCATCATGATCGGCGCGATGAACTGCTGCGCTTCCTTGTCCGAGTTGCAGATCGCGCCGGCAATCGCGTAGACGCAGACGTAGGTCAGGTACGCCAGGAGGAAGAACAGCGCGAAGTACGCGAAGACACTCGGACGGACGAACTGCCGGAGGTTGATGTCCGCCATCGTGGCGACGGCTGCACCGTACGCGCCCGCGAGGCCCATCATCGTCAACCACACGGTGATCTGCGTGAGACCCACCGCCGCGATGCCGAGGATCTTGCCGCTGAGGAGCTCCATCGGAGTGACCGAGGAGACCAGCACTTCGACGACACGATCGGTCTTCTCCTGCACGATGCCGCGCATCGTTTCCTGTCCATAGATGAACGACGGGATGATCAGCAGCGCGCCCAGGATGAACGCAACGATGAAATTGAGCTCGCCGCCGGTTTTCTTTTCTCCGGTGCGCGAGAGCTGCACCGCGTCGACGCTGAGATCCTGCAAAAGATTCTCGACGAGGTCCGGCTGCACTCCGTTCGCCGCGAGACGGATGCGCTGCAGCTCGCGATTGGTGATGCGGCCGAGGCGCTCCTGGGTGATGAAGTCGGTGGCGGCGCGGCTGTAATACGAAAGCGTGGTCTTGGTGTCGTCCATCGCTTTCGCGGGGATGACGAACACGCCTTCGAGCTTGTCCGGCGCTTCCTTGTCGCGTGTCAGCCGCTGCATGTAGGCCGCGGAGTCCTTGTCGATGTCCTTGCCGGCTTCGTTCACGTATTCGATCGTGAACTGCGACGGCAGGCGCCGGCGCCCGCCACCTTCGATGGCTTTCCGCGCTTCCTGCTTCGGATCGACGGCCTCTTCGGTCTCTTCGCGATTGATGAAGGCCTGCTGCAGTTGGCCGGTGCCGTCGAGCACCGCGATGCGCTTTTTGCCCATGCCCTTGGCCATCATCAGGCCAGGCAGGATCATGAGGCCGGCCATGAGGAACGGGAAGAGCAGGGTCATGATGATGAAGACCTTCTTCCGCACCGCCTGCAGGTACTCGCGCTTCATCACGACGAACATCTTGTTCACTGGGTCACCTCGTGCGACAGGGTCTCGGTGCCGACCTTCGCGATGAAGATCTGCTCGAGCGACGGAGTGGCGAGCTCGAACCGGCGCACACGGACGCGGGGCATGCACGCTTCGAGGACGCGTTGCGGATCGGCGCCTTCGGTCAGGCTCAATTCCGCGGAGCTGTTGAGGATCGAGGCGCGCGCGACGTTGGGCAGCTCGCGCAGGAACGCGCCATCGCCGTCGAACTCGAGATGCACGGTGTTCTTGCCGAACGAGCCGCGCACTTCGTCGAGGGTGCCTTTGAGCACGACCTGTCCGCTATGAATCAGCACGATCTCATCCGCCATCTTCTCCGCCTCGGCCATCATGTGTGTGGACAGGAGGATGGTCTTCCCTTCGTTGCGCAGGTCGTGCAGGAGCTGGCGGACGATGACCATGTTCACGGGATCGAGTCCGGATTGCGGCTCGTCGAGGATGATCAGATCGGGGTCGTGCAGCAGCGTGCCGATGAGCTGCACCTTCTGCTGGTTGCCCTTCGACAGCTCTTCGACCTTCGCATCGCGCTTGTCGGTGAGCTCGAAGCGCTCGAGCCAGCGATCGATGCGGGGACGGATGTCACTGCCGCGCCGACCCTTGATCTCGGCGAGGAACAGGAGCATCTCCACGACCTTCATCTGCTTGTAAAGGCCGCGTTCCTCGGGCAGGTAGCCGATGTGATCGCGATACCCGCCACCCCCGACCTTGTCGCCGAGCCACTGAATGTCGCCCGAGTCAGGCAGGAAGATGCCGGTGATCATCCGGATGGTGGTGGTCTTCCCCGCACCATTCCGCCCGAGCAGCCCCGTGATCGTGCCGCGCCGGACGGTGAACGAGACCCCATCCACCGCCCGGACGTCCCCGAACGTCTTCCTCACATCCCGAACCGCCAAGATCTCCGCCATACCCATCCTCTCCACTGCGCCGCGTATTGTACGGGGCGGCGCTACGCGGCGAGCTCTGGAGGAACGAACTCTCGGTGCGGATGATTCGGAAGATCCTTGATGAAGTCATCCACGTATCGGATATGAACCGATCTTGCCGTACGACCGAGTTGCTGCAGGAACATCAGAGCGCGGCACGTGGACTTGGGAAGGCGTTTCTCGATCGCGTACGCCACGGCCGCACGCAGACGATTGAAGGTCTCATCAGTCTCACGGCCGTGGTCGATTTCGATGACACATCGGTCGAGATCGACGCGGATGGCGCTGTCCGCATCGTCGAGATCCCGGAACCCATCGGACGCCTCCTCGAGCGTCTCTAATTCTGCTTTGCCACTTTCGGAAAAGTGGTCAAGCGCTTTGATACGTCGTTTGATGAGTACGATCCGTTGTTCGTGACGAGGACGCGAGCAAGCGGTTCACAGGCCCGCATTTATCTGCGCGGCCTGATGCAGGCACGGCGCCGGAACATCGAGCGCATTCGCGAT
>DASPNA010000037.1:0-6542 GCA_035626775.1 Thermoanaerobaculia bacterium | reverse complement strand
CTCGAAGCTGTTCTTCACGCGCGAGGGGAAGATCGCGCAGCGCACGAGCGAGGAGTACATCTCCGGCGCGCCCGGCAAGCCGGCCGCGGACGAAGCGCAGCGCAAGCGCACCATCGACTGGATCGACGTCACGGGTGACGCCGCCGTTGCCAAGATCACGCTGACCTATCCGGCCGTGACGTTCACCGATTACATGTCGCTCTTGAAAGTAGACGGCGAATGGAAAATCGTGAATAAGCTATTTCATGCAGACCGCAAAAAGTGAACGGGCTCAGAACTTGAAGAGTCCGAGGAGTGTGAGTCGAGTGGAAACGAGCGCAGATTCTTCCGCCTTTGTCTTCGCCCGGAACTTTTTCAAGAACCCCCGCATGCTCGGATCGGTCATCCCGAGCTCTCGTTTTCTGATCCATCAATTGCTGCGCGACGTCGACTGGAACCACGCACGCGTGATCGTGGAGCTCGGGCCGGGCGTCGGCACGATCAGCCGCGAAGTCCTGCGCCAGATGCGGCCCGACGCGACGCTGCTCGCGTTCGAAATCAACGACGACTTCGTGCGTCATCTCAACGAGAATTTCGCCGATCCGCGGCTGCGCGTGCAGCATCGCTCGGGCGCCGAGGTGAACGACGCGCTGCGCGAGCTCGGACTGGGAAAGGCCGATTACGTGATCGCGGGGATTCCGTTCAGCATCATGAGCGACGAAGACCGGACGGCGGTTCTCCGTAATTGCCACGAGGCCCTTGCGGAAGGCGGTGTGATGCTGGTCTATCAGTTCTCGAACAAAGTGCGCGCGGATCTCGAGAATCTCTTCGGCCGGGTGCGGCGCATGTTCGAGCCGCGGAACGTGCTGCCGGCGCACGTGTTCAAGTGCGAGAAAGAGTGATCTGCAGTGCGGCAGCGAATGGCTGCCGCTTTCAAAAGCGGCGGCCTTGCCGCCGCACTCCATACGCGCCTAGAACCGCAGACCAATCGTCAGCGCGATGTCGTCCTCGGCATCGCCCCCGTTGTCATCGAGAATCCGGAAGTACTTCACCTGCGCATACGGCTCGAGGAAATCGAGCTTGAACGCGACGCCGCCGATGAGATTCCCGACCACGTCCGTTTCCGTGACGAGCTCATTATCGACGTAGGACATGCCGAGGCCGGCGCCGATGTACGGCGTGATCGAACCGATGTTGACGAGGTCGTACGTCAGATCGAGGTTGGCCGTGCCCGCGGTGACGTCGTCTTCGAGCGAATACTCGAGGTTCGGGTTGATCGTGATTGCGCCGAGGTCGAAGGCCACTTCGGCGCCGACGAATTCACCGTCGCCGTCGACGTAGCGTCCCGCGCGGACGCCGAAATCGGCGGCGGAGAGGACCGGCACCATGACGAGTGTGGCCGCGATGAGCGAGAGGATGCGAAGCGACTTCATGAACGTCTGACCTCCTGATGTCGCCCCCTCAGGGTAACGGGGGGCGTGAGCGGATTTGCATGAGCGGTTCCATGACCGCGATGCGTCCGTTTGACGTGCGGACGCGCTTCGGCACAGAATCGCCGCCAACGAAAATACGCGAGGGGTTTGAACGATGGCGACAAAAACTTCATCCAAGGGCGGCGGCAAAGGACTTTCGGCGCCGGTGACGCCGAGCTCCGAGCTCGCAGCGATCGTGGGGAACGAACCGATTCCGCGCAGCGAAATCACCAAGCGCGTGTGGGATTACATCAAGTCGAACGGTCTGCAGGACCAGCAGAACAAGCGCATGATCAACGCGGACGACAAGCTCCGCGTGATCTTCGGCGGCAAGGACCAGGTCTCGATGTTCGAGATGACGGCGCTGGTGAACAAGCACCTGAAGGCGTGAACTGGAACGACGGGCTCTCCGCCCGTCGCCGGCGGGCTGAGAGCCCCGCCGTTTCAGAACGGGCGGCGTAACGGCCGCCCGTTTCATTTCCATCACTTCGACGACAGCACGAACTGGTTCTCCTCGGAATCGCGGAAGATCGCGGACGTTCCCCACGACTCCGTCTTCGGCTCCTGGATGAACGTCACGCCGCGCGCCTTGAGCTCCTCGTACGTCTTCTGCACGTTGTCGGTCTGCCAGACCACATTGGAGAAGCCGCCCGGCTCCCTGCCCGGTGTCTTGAACAGGACCACTTTGGTCTCGGCACCGCCGATCTTGAGCTCGAGCCAGCGCAGCCCTTCGGTATGCGGTTGATCGGTGGCGACGCGGAAGCCGAGCTTCTGCGTGTAGAACTCCAGGGCGCGGTCCTGATCGGCGACGGTGATGCTGACAAATTTCACTTGCGTAATCATGCTGGCAATGTAGACGCGAAGTTCCCTGTTTTCAACGGTCTGAATCAGAGCTATAGTGCATTTCGCTATAGCGAATTCAAATACAGTCGCATTCGACCGCTACGTCTTCGAGACGCTGCTGGCCGACCTGGTCGGCCACGACAAGTCGCCCACCGCGTTCGTGGTGTACGTGCATCTGTGGAGCCGCACAGTCGGTGAGGGTTTGAAGAGCGTGCGCGCCAGCCACCAGTGCATCGCCAACGATACCGGGCTCTCGAAAAGCGGTGTGCAGGCGGCGCTGCGGCACCTCAATCGGCGCAAACTCGTACGTTCCGTGCGGGTGACGCAGACCGCGACGCCCGAGCACTTCGTGTTGCGCCCGTGGCGCCGGTAGCACAAGGTTAGAGACACTTTCTGACGTCTATATGCGAAGCCGCAACTGCGTACGTATCATGTTCGCAATGGCCGGTCTGTCGAAGCTGGAGGTTGCGCGATACGTGCGCGAATGTCTGCAGCGGGAGGACGTCCCACGCGTCTCGGAACTGGCGGCGCGACACGACATGACGCCGGAGTATTTGAGCCGCGCTTTTCGTCTCCGCTTCGGCCTCCGCATCTCCGACTTCATGAAAGTGCTGCAGGTGCGCGCCGCGCAGCGGCTGTTGCGCACGACGGATCTGAACACGACGCGCATCGCGTATCGTTGCGGGTTCGGGACGCGACGATCGTTCTTCCGGACGTATCGGCGGCTGGCCGGGACCTCGCCGGCAGAGCACTCGCGAGGGTGACGACCCCTCATCCGGCCTTCGGCCCCTTCTCCCCGCCAGCGGGGCGAAGGCTACCCATTGCCCGAAGGGTGGATGAGGGGTCACGCGCGGGCGAGGAGCGCCTGTTCCACCGCCTCGATGGTCGGATCGATCTCCACGACGTTCTCCGCCCGGTAGTTCGCTTCCGGATCCTTGAGGATGTGGCCTGTCAGCACGCACGCGATCTGTTCGTCGTCGTGCATCACGCCGGCCGCACGCAGTTTCTTCACACCCGCGAGCGTCGCCGCCGATGCGGGCTCGCAGCCGATGCCCATCCCGTCGATCTCACGTTTCGCGGCCATGATCTCGTCATCGGTGACCTGCTCGACGACTCCGCGTGTCGAACCGATCGCGGTCACTGCTTTGTCGTAGCTGACCGGATCGCCGATGCGGATCGCGCTCGCGATCGTTTCCGCCGAGATGCGATGGCGCTTCGCGAACGACTCGCTGTAGCTGCGAAAGAATGGATTCGCGCCCTGCGCCTGAATCGAGGCGAGCCGCGGCATGCGCGCGATCCAGCCGTTCGCGAACGCCTCGCGCAGCGCTTTGCCGAACGCACTGGTGTTGCCGAGGTTGCCCGCCGGGACCACGATCCAGTCGGGCGGTTGCCAGTCGAGGTCCTGCAGCAGCTCCCACACGATCGTCTTCTGTCCCTCGATGCGGAACGGGTTGATCGAGTTGACGAGGTAGATGCCGAGGCGATCGCATGCTTCGCGCACGAGGCGCATGGCCACATCGAAATCACCGCGCACCTGCAGGCAGGTCGCGCCGTAGGCGAGTGTCTGCGCGAGCTTGCCGCTGGCGATTTTGCCCGATGGCACGAACACGATCGCGGGCAATCCCGCTTGCGCCGCATAGGCCGCGAGCGACGCGCTGGTGTTGCCGGTCGACGCGCACGCGACCGCGGTCGCGTTGACGCGCACGGCCTGGGTCACGGCCACGGTCATGCCGCGGTCCTTGAATGAGCCGGTCGGATTTTCTCCTTCGTGTTTGAACAGCAATCCGCTGCGCTTGTACAGCCGCGTCGCCCCTTCCGGATGCGTGATCACATGATCGACATTCAGTACTGCCTCGCGGAAACGCCATACGCCACTGCGATCGATGTCGGCGCGCGAGGTGCGGCGGTCGTCGAACGAATCGCGATCGAGGATGCCGGTGCGCTCGACCGACAGCAGGCCGCCGCAGTCGCACGTGTAGCGCACATCCATGATGTCGTACTGCCGCGCGCAGGTGACGCACTCCAGCCGCTCAACGCTCATCGTCGTCGATTCCTCGTTCGGGGCGCACGCCTTCCTTCGCGATGGCGCCGACGTGTTTCATCACCGCGTCGCCGAACGCGCGCTCCATCGCCTCCGTGCATGCGCGGGCCGTCGCTTCGTCCGGTGCGATGGCGAAGATCGTCGGCCCCGACCCGCTGATCGAACAGCCGAACGCGCCCGCATCGAGTGCAGCCTGCTTCATCTCGTAAAAGTGCGGAATGAGGGGCGCGCGTTTCGGCTCGGCGTAGCGATCATCGAGCGCGCGGCCGAGGAGGGCGCCGTCGCCGATGCCGAACGCGTGCGCTAGCGCGGTGGTGTTCGCCATCTGCTGAATCCACGTCGCGCGCTCCGTGAGCTCGGGCAGCAATGCGCGCGCTTCCTTCGTGCGGATGCGCACATTCGGTGTGACGAGCGCGATCCACCAGTCCGCTGCCACCGGCAACTTGATGACATCGATCGGATCGACGGACCGCGAGAGCGCTAGGCCGCCGACGGTGCTCGGCGCGATGTTGTCGATGTGTCGGCCAGACAGTGCTGCCTCGCCTTCGAGCGCGGCGGCGAGCACGTCGCGCGAGTTGGGTGCCTGTCCGAGTGCAAGTCCCGCGGCGTACGCGCCGGCCACGCTCGATGCGGCGCTCCCGCCCATGCCTCCGGCCAGCGGCATCCCTTTGTCGATCGAAACGATCGCGCGGAAGCCGTACGGTTGCAGGTATGCATTGGCAGCGATCGCCGCGCAGTTGCGCGCAGGATTGAGCGGCACGAGCGAAGAGTCGCGTCCAAACACGCCTTCCACGCGCGACTCGCGTTTCGTGAGCGTGACCGTGACGCGATCGCCGATTCCATCGACCGCAAGCCCGAGGACGTCGAAGCCAGGGCCGACGTTGCCGATCGAGGCGGGTGCGAAGGCGGTGGCCGTTTCTCTCATCGCCCTCTCACGCGGCCCTTCGCTGCGCTCAGGGCCACCCTCTCTCCTCGAGCGGGGAGAGGGGCTGGGGGTGAGGGGATCGGTCCTCGCGTGCGCGTCGTCTTGCGCCGCTCGACCATCGTGATCGCAACGATGTCGTTCAGTACGCCGGCCGCGGTCACGCCGGCGCCGGCACCAGGTCCGGTGACGATCAGCGGATTCGTCGAGTAGCGCTTCGATTGGATGACGATGGTGTTGTCGGTGCCGTGCAAACGGCCGAGCGGCGACGCGACCGGCACCGCTTCGACGCCGACGCGAATGCCCCGCTTGCCGATCTTCGCGACATAGCGCAATACCTTGCCGTCGCGTTTCGCATGCGCGACTTTGTCGGCGAACGTGGCGTCGAGCGCCTTGAGGTTGTCGACGAATCGCGCCGGCTCCGGCGAGTCCACTTCGTGCGTGTACAGCGATTCGAGTGCGATGTCGCTCAGCTCCAGCCGGCGTCCGAGTGTCCGTGCGAGGATCAACGCTTTGCGCGCGACGTCGGTGCCGGAGAGATCATCGCGCGGATCCGGTTCTGTGTAACCGAGCTTCCACGCCTCGCGCACGGCATCGCTGAAACGCTTCCCTTCTTCGAGTGCGGTCATGATGAAGCCAAGAGTGCCGGAAAATGCGCCGAGGATGGTCTCGACGCGATCGCCGGCTTCCTGCAGTTTCGCGAGCGTGTCGAGCACGGGCAAGCCCGCACCGGCCGTTGCTTCGTATCGCAACGCGAGGCCGCGTTCCTTCGCCGTTTCCATCAAGCGATCAAATTCGATCTGCGCGACGGCCAGCGGTTTCTTGTTCGCGAGCACGATGTGAAATCCGTTCTCGAGTGCTTCCTGGATCAGCGGTGCCGTTTCTTCCGAGGTGAGATCGACGAGGATCGGCCGGTGCGACGGCAGCAGCCACAACTCCTCGCGCATCATCTTCTGCAGTTGCTCGAGTGTGAGCGGCGCAGCGCGTCCTTCCATGCCCGCGAACAGCCGCACGCCCGATGCTTTCTGCCTCGCCAGTTTCTGCAGCGCCGGAACGGTGAAGCCTTTCTCCTCGATCTTGATCCCGGAGCGATCGGCGACCGCGGTCACTTTCACGTCCAGTCCGAGCTCGTCGCGAAGATGTTTTTCCTGCGCGCCGAGCTGCGATGCGAGCTCGCGGCCGATTTGCCCGAAACCGAGGAAGGTCAGTTTCGATTCGCGTCCGGTGGTGTCCGCGAGCGGCCGCAGTTTGTCGAGTTGATATTCGTTGTGAAGCGATTGCAGCG
>DASPNA010000036.1:0-41032 GCA_035626775.1 Thermoanaerobaculia bacterium | reverse complement strand
AGGTGATGGACCTGCAGCCGGGAGACGAGGCGGGCATCAAGAGCGTCACGCTGTCGGTGCAGGGCGAGAACGCCTACGGCCTGCTTACGGCCGAAGCGGGCGTGCATCGCCTGGTGCGCATCTCACCCTATGATCAGGCCGCGCGCCGCCACACGTCTTTTGCCTCGCTCTACGTCTGGCCGGAGCTCGACGACGACATCGACGTGGAGATCGAGGAGAAGGACCTGCGCATCGACACCTATCGCTCGAGCGGCGCAGGCGGGCAGCACGTCAACGTCACCGACTCCGCGATCCGGATCACCCATCTGCCGACGGGGATCGTCGTCACCTGCCAGAACGAGCGCAGCCAGCACAAGAACCGCGCCACGGCCATGCACCTCCTGCGCGCACGGCTGTATGCGCTGGAGCAGGAGAAGCAGCAGGAGGAGCAGAACAAGCTGGCCGGCGAGAAGAAGGAGATCGGCTGGGGAAGCCAGATCCGCTCGTACGTCCTGCAGCCGTATCAGCTCGTGAAGGACCTGCGCACGCAGCATGAGACCGGCGATCCCGCCCGCGTGCTCGACGGCGATCTGGACGGCTTCATCGAAGCGTATCTTTCCGCGCAAGCGAGAACCTCCGCTGACTAGAGGACGATCGTATCGATGAAGCTCGCCTTCCTGACGCCGCTCCCTCCCACGCGCAGCGGCGTGGCGCACTACGCGTCGATGCTCATTCCCGCGCTGTCGAAGCGCGCGGACGTGCGCGCGTTCGATTCGCTCGAGGACTACCGCCGCCCCGATTTCGACGCGGTGATCTATCAGCTCGGCAACAATCCGCATCACGCGTCGATGTATGCCGAGGCGATGCGCGAGCCGGGCGTGGTGGTGTTGCACGATCTCGTGCTCCATCACCTCGTGGTCGAGATGACGCTCGCGCGCGGTGACATCGATGGCTACGTCGCGGCGATGGAGGCGAACCACGGTCCGGCGGGTGCGGCCTGGGCGCGCGGACGAGCGGCGGGGATGCATACGGAGATCGCAAATTTCCTGATGCCCGCGTCGATCGACGTGGCCCGTCGCTCGAAAGCGGTGATCGTGCACAACGAGTACGCACGTGAGCGCCTGCAGTCGTTCGGCGTCGACACACCGATTCACGTCGTACCGCATCCGTACGTACCGGAGACGCGCACGTTCGATCGCGCTGCGTTGCGCGCGCGACGCGGCATCGCGAACGACGCACGCGTCATCGGTTTCTTCGGCTTTCTCACCTCGGCCAAACGCGCCGAGGTGGTGCTGGAGGCGTTTCGAGTTGCGCGGGAGCGGGAGCCGCGGCTCGTGCTGCTGATCGTCGGCGAGCCGGCGCCGAACATCGATGCAAGCGAGTTGCGGCAAGACGGTGTGGTGATGACGGGTTACGTTGCCGATGATGATTTCCCCGCGTATTACGCCGTTGCCGACCGGTTCGTGAATCTGCGCTATCCGTCAGCGGGGGAGACCAGCGGCACGCTCATTCGCGCGCTCGATGCGGGGAAGCCGGTGGCGGTCAGCGATTACGCGCAGTTCGCGGAGCTGCCCGATGATTGCGTGGTGAAGATTCCGTTCGGTGACGATGAAGTTGAGCGCGTGGCGGATTTCTTCGCGAGGGAGATCGAGGATCCGTCACGGGCGCAACGCGCATGGTTGGAAGAGAACGCGAGGTTGGAAAAGACGGTGGATGGGTATGTTGCCACTTTTTCCTGAACTCGAGCTGGTCGGCGCGCGTGTCGAAGGTGGCGAGATCGTGATCACGCTGAAGAACGTGGGCGCGTTCACCATCCGCACGCGCACGTATGGTGAGCCCGAGTATCGGCTGATCGCGAAGCTCTTCGACGGCGATCGCGTCGTGCAGGATCGCTGGCTCCCGTTGCCGTGCGATCTCGAGCCGGGGGCGGTGCGGCAGCTGGCGCTGCCGCTTGTGAAAGCGGCAGCTGGCGCTGCCGCACTCCATACGCTTCGCCTGTATCACGCGCTGCAGGACATTCCGATGGTCGACGCCGAGCCGTTCGCCGAGGTGCGGGATGTTCGATGATGCGGCGCTGGAGCGGTTGCGCGGCATCCTCCGCCAGCGCCCAGCCATCGAGATCGACGCGCCGCAGCATCGGCGGGCGTGCGTGCTGATTCCGCTCGTGCGCAATGGCGGCGGGTGGTCGATTCTCTTTACCAAGCGGTCGGAAAATCTCGCCGCGCACAGCGGTCAGATCGCGTTTCCCGGAGGTTCCGTCGAAGAAGGGGAAACGCTCGAGAACGCGGCGGTGCGCGAGGCCGAGGAAGAAGTCGGCATCCCGCCGCGGTACGTGGAGCTGATCGGTCGTCTCGACGATGTCATCACGCACAGCGGCTTTCTCGTCGCGCCGTTCGCCGGCGTCATTCACGAGCCGTTCGACGTCGTGATCCAGGAAGCGGAAGTCGTCGAAGTGTTCGACGTGCCGGTCGAGGCGCTGCTGGACATCAGCAATCCCGAAGTGCGCTACGTACCGTTTCGTGGCAAGCAGTATCCCGCTTACTTTTACCACCACGGCCCGCACGAGATCTGGGGGCTGACGGGGCGGATGCTGAAGGCGTTTCTCGATCTCGTGTGGCTAGCGCGTTAACAGTTTCTCGACGTACGCCGCGAGCAGCTTCCCGTCATCACCCGGTTCGACGACTGCACCGTTCACCATGTACGTCGGTGTCGCGCGCACGTCGTTCGTCAGCGCCGTACCAGCGCCCGCGAGGATCTGCGTCTTGATCTCCGCCGAGGCGAGATCCTTGTCGTAGCGCGCGAGGTCGAGCTCGTGATCGGTCGCGAAGCCGCGCGCCCAATCCCAGAACGAGAACGGATTGAGGTTGCCCTGATTTGCGTAGACCTGTTTTTTGTACTCCCAGAACAGCTCCGGCTTCTGCCGATAGATCGCGCGGCCCGCCAGCGCCGCGGGGAACGCCCATGCGTGTCCGGTCAGCGGCAGATCGAAGCGGACGTAGCGCACTTGGTCGCCGTGCTTCTCCATGATCGGATCGACGTAGCCCGCCGCGCGCTGGCACGAGGGGCACTGGAAGTCGGAGAACTCGACGATCGTCACGGCCGCATCCTTCGCACCTTTCGCGGGCGACTGCGGCAGGTACGGCTCGAACACTTTCGTCCGAGCCGCGCGCAGGTCGCCATTCGCAGGACGGAAGCGGCCGAAGAAGAAGACGCGGCCGTCCGGATCGACGAAACCGTCGAGCGGCATCTTGCCGTTTTCGGTCGTCTGATTGAGCGTGACCGGATACAAGCCTTCCGCATTCGGCTTGCGGTCGATCGTCGCAACCATCTGCTCCTGCATGTTGCGCCAGGTGAAGTTCTTCAGTTTCTCTTCGACAGTGGCGCCTTCCTCGTTCGCAATCGGCCACGGAGCGCCGACGAAAATCGCACCCGATGGAGCCGTGATCGCGGCGAGCGACGCGTTGCACGCGTGACGCTCGCTCTCGCTCGTCACAAGCACCCCGCTGAATCGCGGCGGCAGCTTCACCGAGAGCTCTTCGTATTTGATGGTCGCGTTGTCGCACACCGGCAGAAGCTCGCGCACGGCGCGGTCGAGCTTGGGATCGACGTCAATCGCATACGCGGACGCGCCGACGAAGAACGTGAGAGCAAGCGTGAGGATGTTTTTCACGCCCGAAGGAACGGGCATGAACAGCCGGGACATTCCGACCGAGGGCGCCGGAGGCACCCTCGGTCGGCAATCTCAGTTGTTCGGTGGCGCTTCGCTGATCGATTCGACGGCCTTGCCGACGCTGCCGTCCTTATTCGTGTTGATCGAAATATCGCCGAGCGACACGATGCCGACGAGCTCGTCGTTATTGTTGACGACGGCGACGCGGCGGATGTCGGCGCTGCTCATCATCTCCAACGCTTCATTCACCGACGCATCCTCGCGCACGCTGCGGACGTGCTTCGTCATCAGCTCGTTCACGCGCACGCTGCCGAGGTCTCTGCCTTCGGCGAGGCCGCGGACGACGATGTCGCGATCGGTGATGAGACCGAGGATCTTCTTCCCATCGACGACCGGGACGACGCCGGTGTCCCTGTCCTTCATGATGCGGGCGACGTCGCGAAGACTGTCCTTCTCGCTGACGCACTCCGGGTTGGCGGTCATCACGTCACGGACCTGCCGCGAATTCTGATTGGCCATGCTTTCCTCCTTCAAACGTTGCGATTGCAACCGAAAGAAGGAGAGCAATGAGCGTTCCCGCGTGGCTGCGTCAGAACGAAACCCTCAGTCCGCCTCCGAGCGTCATGTAGCGCGAGTCGAACGGCGAGTTCGTCCAGTGATATGTCCCCTCGAGCACGATCCCGTAGCGCCGCGAGAGCGGAAAGTCTGCGTTCACGCCGGCATTGACGCCAAAGGCCGAGGACGAGTCCTCATCGGGCGCGGTTTGCCGGTAATACCCGAGGCCGGCGAAGAGGCCGGTGGTGCCGAACGGCTCGGAGAAGCGGTATTCGACGTTCACTTCCGCGTGCTGAACCTCACCGCGCGCGTCGCGGCGAAACGGCTTCGGCTGAGTGTCAGAGGTCTTGTATGCGATGGCGACGGGGGTCTCGAGGCGGCCGCCCTTGAACTTGACCCAGACTTCCGGCTCGAGCTGCATACCCCAGTAGAGCTCGAAGGAGTTGTTGGAGAGGGAAAACGTGCTGTCGTCGAACTCGACGCCGTCTTCTTTTGCTGCGCCGTCGACGAAGCGCCGGCTGCCGCCGACGATGAATCCGAGCTCGGTGGTCTGCGCCACCGCGGGGAGCGCGCTGAGCACGATCAGCGCGAGCGGAAGGAGGGTGCGTTTCATGGCCGGCACTATACGGGAGGTTTTCTGGTTGATCAAAGTGAGTCTCCTTACAATGTGCACGTGCAGAGCAGGCTCCGCGGCGCGTTGTCGATAGTTGGACGCGAGGCGCTCCGAATCGTTCTGCCGTCGTGGTGTGCGGCCTGCGAAATCGAGCTGCCATGGCGGGAGCGGACCGCCTCCTGCTGCGCCTCGTGCTGGGCCGCATTGCCGAAGATTACGAGCGCGAAATGCTGCTCCTGCGCGCAACCCTTGCCCGCGGTCGCTGCGTCGACTGCGACCATTTTCTGTCTCGAATGCACCGCCGCGCCGTTGCCTCTCGACTGGTGCGATGCATGGGGCGAGTATCGCGGCTCGCTCGAGCCTCTGCTGCACGCGCTGAAATTCAGGCGCCACGACTTTCTCGCGGATGCGCTTTCATCGCTGCTCGAGGAGACATTGCGCGAACGCGGCGATCTCGCGTTCGACGCGATCGCGGCCGTGCCGATGCCGCGTGCGCGCGAGCGCCGCCGCGGCTACAACCAGGCCGAGCTCCTCGCCCGCGCCCTCTCCCGCCGCCTCGGCATCCGTTGTGATATGACGCTGCTCACGCGCGCGGGCGAGCGTGCGGCGCAGTCGACGTTGCCCAGGCGATTGAGAGCCGGCAACGTGCGCGGCGCCTTCGCCGCATCCGCCCTCGCGAAAGGCACTTCCATTCTCCTCATCGACGACATCTGCACCACCGGTGAAACGCTCCGCGCCTGTTCCGCCGCTCTGATGGACGGCGGAGCGGCTCGCGTCTGCGCGATCGCCGTGGCGAAAGCGAGTTAAGCACTGCATGTTTCGAGCGTTCTTCATCGCACTTTCCGAGAGCCGTTCGCTGCGTAACTTCGCCGAGAAGTCGGCCATCGGCCAACGCCTGTCGCACCGTTTCGTGGCGGGCATGTCGGTCGAGGACGCACTCGAGGCCACCGCCGCCACCAACGCCCGCGGCATGAGCGTCAGCGTCGACAACCTCGGCGAAAACGTCACCAATCTCGAGGAAGCGCGGCACAGCGCGCAGCTCTACCACGAGATGCTCGACGCGCTCACCGCGCGCAAGCTGAACGCGAATGTGAGCCTGAAGTTGACGCACATGGGTCTCGACCTCGACGAGCAGCTCGCGCGGAAGATCGTCGGCGAAGTGGTCGCGCACGCGGCGAAGCTGAACAACTTCGTGCGCATTGACATGGAAGGCTCCGACTACACGCAGAAGACGCTGGACATCGTGTACGAGCTGCATCGCACGCCCGGCAATGCGGGCCGCGTCGGCGCGGTGATCCAGGCATATCTGCTGCGCAGCGAGCGCGACGTGACGGAGCTTTGCGCCGAAGGCATTCGCATCCGCCTCTGCAAAGGTGCCTACAAAGAGCCGGCGGAGATCGCGTTTCAGGACAAGGCAGATGTCGACGCGAACTTCGTGAAGCTGATGAAGATCCTGCTCAAGAGCGGGACCTATCACGGCATCGCCACGCACGACCCGAAGATGATCGACGCGACGATCGCGTTCGCGCGCGCCGAGAAGATCCCGCCGAGCGCGTTCGAGTTTCAGATGTTGTACGGCGTGCGCCGCGACCTGCAGGAGCAGCTCGTGCGCGACGGCTGGGGCATGCGCGTGTACATTCCCTTCGGCACGGAGTGGTATCCGTACCTGATGCGGCGGCTGGCGGAGCGGCCGGCGAACGCAATCTTCATTTTGAAGAACCTGGTGCGGCGGTGAGAAGCGGACCGAATTGAGAATTGGGAATTGAGAATTGAGAATTGAAACCCCCCGGTCATTCTCAATTCCCAATTCTCAATTCTCAATTCCGGTCCCCGTCCCCCCGACATCCCAGTCCGGCCGTTCCTTCCACCGATCGTGCATCCACACCCACTGCTCCGGCAGGCGCCGGATCTGTTCCTCGATCAAGCGCGTCGCGTGCGCCACGAGCTCGACCGGGTCATCGTCGCGTTTGCACTGGATCGGGGGGAGGTAGCGGATGAGATGCCGCCCGTCGGGCAAGCGCTCCGTGAAGGTCACGCTCACCAGCGCTGCGGTGCGGACGGCGAGCTTCGCCGGACCGATTGGCGTGGGCGCGGGGCGGCCGAAGAACGGCACCTTCACGCTTTCGGTGCGCAGGTTCTGGTCGACGAGAAACGCGAGGATGCCGCCGTGGCGGATGATCTTCATCATGTCGCGCGCGGATGATGGCGAACCGCGATCGATCGAGTGCACGCCCGCATTTGCGCGCAGCTCGGTGATGTAGCGGTTCATCTCCGGCTGGTCGCGCTCGCGTTGCAGCACGCTGGTCGGACGGCCCCACAGTCCCGTGCCGCACGAGAGCCATTCCCAGTTGCCGCAATGCGCGGTGAAGATGATCACGCCGCGGCCGGCATCGATGTGCGCCATCACTTCTTCCGCCCCTTCGAATACCGTCGTCTCCGCCGCGTGCTGCTTGAGATTCGGGAGCCAGGCGATCTCGAACAACGACATGCCCATGTGCCGGAACATCGCGCGAATCGTGGCGCGGCGTTGCGCGTCGGACCATTCCGGAAAAGCGATGGCGATGTGCGCGAGCGCTTTGTTGCGTTCGCGCCGCGCGACGTGAAAGGCGAGACGACCGACCTGGCGTCCGAGGAAGCGGCCGGTGGGGAGAGGAAGGCGGCGGCCGATCGCGGAGACGATCAGCAGCAGGCGATACAACACGCGCGCCCTAAATGCTCGCAGCGCCTGGCGTGCCACCGGAGAACTCCAGAACGAGAGGCGCCCATTCGCCGCGCTCGCGCAACAGGCGTTCGACGAGCTCGCGAAACGCGCCGCCGCCGCCGGGGGCGTCGAGCTTCCACGTGGCGGCCTCGCGCACTTCCGGCGCCGCGTCGGAAGGCGCGGCCGAAATCGCCACGCGCGTCATCGCGGCGAGATCGGGCAGGTCGTCGCCTGCATAAAGAATCTGCGCGAACTTCACGCCGAGCTTTTCCGCGAGCTTTTCCAGCTCCTCGAACTTGTTCGCCGCGCCCTGATGCAACTCGGTGATCCCGAGCTCGCGCGCGCGCCGCTCCAAGGCGTGCGAGCTGCGGCTGGTGAGCAACGCGATCGTAATCCCGACACGCTGCGCGAGCTTGACCGCCAGCCCATCGCGCACGTGAAACGCCTTGATCTCCGTGCGCTCGTTCGCGTAGATGATCCGCCCGTCGGTCCAGACGCCGTCGACGTCGGAGACGATCAGGCGGATGTCCGATGCGCGCGCCATTGCGCGCGCATGGTAACTGAGTCCTGAGTATCTCGGAGTACCTCGGAGTTCCTCGGAGGGCTTCCCCGCCCTTCCCCTCCGAGGAACTCCGAGGTACTCCGAGGTACTCCGAGGTACTGCTTCTACGGCTTCCCGAACGTTGTCGCATCCAACGCCGGATTGATCTCGATCGTCGACACACGCGCCTCGCCGGCAGCCTCACCGTTGCGCGAGATCTTCGCCACGGTCGGCAGCTGCACACTGCCGAACTTCTTCCACTCGCTGTAATCAGTCGTGGTCTCGCCCATCTGCGTGGTGCGCACCGTGCGCAGCAGCCGCCCTGTGGCCGGCTCGATGTACCAGCGCACCACGCCGCCTTCGGGGGAAATCTCCAGGATGCGCGTATCGACGTCGCCGATCTTCTCCATGCCGCCGGCGGTGAACGTGTACTTCTCGTTCGCCGTGCGCAGGATGTGGAGGAAGTCCGTTTTCATGTCGATCACCGCGGCATCGCGGCGTGATGCCGGGAGGTCCTGCGTGCCCATCGGCGTGATCGCGTAGCCGACCCCCGGCGCGATCACCGTAGTCATCGTGCCCATCGGCAGCGTCATTTCCTGGCGCATCGAGCTCGGGTACTGCACGATCAGCGTCGCATCGACGGACATGTTGCCTTGCGGCGTCATCATCGACATCGCCGCAACCGTGCGCGTGCTCCGGACCGCGTTCACCGCCGCCTGTCCCCCGACGAAATCCATCACCTTCGCGAACAGCGCCCGTCCTTCGTCGTTGCTCGCGGCAGGCGCGGCGCTCTTCTTCGCGCCGCCCGGTTCGGGGATGGTGATGTCGATCGGCGTCACGGTGCCAAGCGTCGAGAGCGGTTTCTCGAACTCTTTCTCGTTGCCCACGACCAGCACGGCCAGCCGATCGGGATGCACGTACGTCTTCGCGACGCGCTGCACGTCCTCCGCGCTGACCTTCTCGATCATCGACGGATACTTCGTGTAGTAGTCGCTGGGGAAGCCGTACATCTCGAGCAGCACCTGCTGATTGAGCGCCTTCTCACGCGTGTCCATCGTGAAGACGAACGCATTCAGGATCGACTCCTTCGCCTGCGCCATCTCCGCTTCTGTCACCGGTGCGGTCACCAGGCGATTCACTTCGCCGCGCAACGCCTCGATCGACTCGAGCGTCGTACCGCTCTTGGTCGCCATCTGCAGACGGAAGAGGCCGGGGTGATCCCATCCCGCGCCGACTCCGCCGCCGACGCCGTACGTGAGGCCGCGCGCCGAGCGCAGCGTCTGCATCAGACGGCCGGAGAACCCGCCGCCGAAGATCTCATTCATCACGGTGAGCGCGAAGTAATCGGGATTGCTGCGCTCGATCCCCGCATGGACCATGGCGATGTTTGCCTGCGTCACGTCTTCCTTCGAGATGGAGTAGACGCCGGGCTTCGCGCCGGCGAACGTCAACGCCGGCTTCGCCATCTGCGGACCGCGCGGCCAAGACGCGAACGTATCGCGCAGCCGCTTCTCCATCTGCGCGGTGTTGAAGTCGCCGATGAACGACAGGATGATGTTGTTCGGATGGACCGTGCGGCGATGGAACGCCAGCAGGTCGTCGCGCGTGATCGATGCGATGGTCGCGTATTCGGTATGGCGCCCGTAAGGCGAGTCGGCGCCGTAGCCGAGCTTCAGCAGCTCACGGCCGAGGATGGTGCCGGGGTCGTCGTTGCGGCGCGAGATGGCGGTGTTGGATTGCGTCTTCGCGAGGTCGATCTTCTCCTGACGGAACTCCGGCTTGCGCAGGATCTCCACCCAGATCGGGAACACGGTGTCGAAGTCCGCCTTGAGGACGTCGAGCGACACCGATGACGCGTCCGAGCCGCCGCTCGTTTCCACACGCGCCGCGCGCGCATCGAGAAACTCATCGAGCTGATCGCCGGTCTGCGAGGCCGTGCCGCCGGTGCGCCACGACATGCCGTAGATGTTGTTCATGCCTGCTTTGTCGGCCGGGCTGTCGCGCTCGCCGCCGCGAATCGTTGCGCGTCCTTTGATCAGCGGCAGCTCGTGATCTTCCTGGAGGAAGATCACCATGCCGTTCGGCAACACGATGCGCTTCGGCTGCGGAATCGAGAACTTGCGGAGCGGCGGGGTCTTGATCTCGCGATGGTCGGTGACCTGCGCGCTCGCGATGCCGGCGAGCGACATCAGCAACATCAGCATTGCACGGATCGAGTGTCGATTCATTGCGCACCTCCCTTCGGCGCGGCCGCGGCCTTCGCGGTCGATTCGATCTTCGCGACGGTGCGGTTCGGCTGCGTGAATGTTTCCGCGGCGACGCGCTTCACATCAGCCGCCGTGACCTTGTCGATGCGGTCGACTTCGCGGAACAGCTCGCGCCAGTCGCCATGCAGCGTCTGATAGGTGGCCAGGTTCAGCGCGAGGCCGGAGTTGTTCGCGAGTCCGCGCAGCAGTCCCGCTTTCACGCGCGTCTTCACAGACTGCAACTCTTCCGCGGTGACGTCTTCGGTCTTCAGCCGCTCGATCTCCGCCTGAATGCCGGCTGCGATCTCGTCCGGCTGATGTCCCGGAGTGGTGATGCCGTAGAACGTGAAGACGCTCGGGTATTTCTCTCCGGGGAAGCCGTTCAGCCCTGCCGCGCCGGCCGCGATTTTCTTGTCGCGCACGAGAGCTCGATAGAGACGCGACGTGCGGCCGCTCGACATCAGCATCGAAATGACGTCGTAGATGGCGTTGTCGGGATGCGTGGCCGCGGGGCGATGGTAGCCCTCGACGTACAGCGGCTGCGAGGCCTCGCGCAGGATGACCATGCGCTCGGCGATCTGTTTCGGCTCGACCGTGCGCAGCGGCTCCGGCTTCGGCGCCTTCGGCAACCGTCCGAGGTACTTTTCGATCACCGGCCACGCCTCGGCCGGATTCACGTCGCCCACGATCGCCACGACCATGTTCGACGGCACGTAGTACTTCTTTGCGAACGCGAGCGCATCGCTGGCCGAGAAGCTTTGCAGGTCCGAGGGCCAGCCGACAGTGGCGAAGCCGTAGGGATGGGCGATGAACGCGGTGCCGAGGTATTGCTCGAGCAGGCGGCCGAACGGATTGCTCTCGGTGCGCGTGCGGCGTTCTTCCATCACCACGTCGCGCTCTTTGTAGAACTGGCGGAAGATCGGATTGCGAAAGCGTTCCGACTCGAGATAAGCCCAGAGCTCGAAGCGATTCGAAGGCATCGAGAAGAAGTAGCCGGTCATGTCGGATGAAGTGAACGCATTCATGCCGACGCCACCGGCGCGATCGACGACTTCCGAAAATTCGTCGCCGCGCGCGAACTTGTCGGCCTCGGTGATCGCGTCCTTCCACGCCTGCTCGAGCTGCTTGACCTTTGCATCGTCGCGTCCGGTCTCGGCGCGCCGCGCGCGATCGTATGCGGCGTACCCATCTTCGACTTTCGCCAGCGCGGCGCGTTCGGCATCCCAGTTCGTGGTGCCGATGCGGTCCGAGCCCTTGAACGCCATGTGCTCGAACATGTGTGCGAGGCCCGTGATCCCGGGGACTTCCTGCGCGGAGCCGGTGTTGACGATCGTCGCGTACGAAAAGACGGGTGCGTCGTGACGTTCCAGGATGATGACGGTGAGGCCGTTGTCGAGTTGCCGCATCGAGGTCCGCTTTTCGAACGAAGCGAGGTCCTGTGCCGAGGCACCGGCGGCGATGAGCGTAAGCAGTACGGCCAGCGTTGCTCTCATGCAATTCCTCCTTTTGGAGTGCGGCAGCCGCAGCTGCCGCTTTCACCCGCGGTAGCCGCAGCTGCCGCTCTCCATCGCCCGGCATTCTATGCGCGGTACACTTTTGCGCATGGTCGCGAGCACCGCACAAAACGTCGAACAATATCTGGCTGAGCTCCCTGAAGAGCGGCGCGAGGTGATCTCCGCGATGCGCAAGCTCATCCGCAAGCATCTGCCGAAGGGCTACTCCGAGTCGATCGGCTTCGGCATGATCTGCTACGGCATTCCGCTGAAGCAGTATCCGGACACGTACAACGGAGAGCCGCTCTCTTACGTCGCACTCGCCGCGCAGAAGAATTACTACGCGCTGTACGTGATGGGCCCGTACGCCGACCCGAAACAGGACGCCGAGTTTCGTGCCGCGTTCAAGGCCGCGGGCAAGAAGCTGGACATGGGCAAATCATGTGTGCGCTTCAAGTCGATGGATGACCTCGCGCTCGACGCGGTGGCGAAGGTGATCGCGAGCACGCCGCCGAAGCAGTACATCGAGCGCTACGAAGCGGCGCGCGCGAAAACGAAGACGGCGAAGAAGAAGCGCGCGTGAGCGACGCGTTCGACGTTGCCATCATCGGCGCAGGCGCGAGCGGCACGCTCACGGCGGTGCAGTTCGCGCGCTTCGCCACCGGCAACGCACGCGGTGCAATCATCGACGCGGGCGCTCGCGCGGCGCGTGGGCTCGCGTATGGCACGCCGTACGGCGCGCATCTCTTGAACGTGCCGGCCGCGCGCATGAGTGCTTTGCCGGGTGATCCCGAACACTTCCTGTACTGGCTGCGCGAGCGCGTTCCGGACGCGGAAGCGACGACGTTCGCGCCGCGTGCGCTGTACGGCGATTACCTCGCGTCGCTGCTGACCGAGCAGGAAACGCAACGTCGCGTGACGCGTGTCGGCGGCACCGCGATCGGTCTCACGCGCGACGCGACGTGGACCGTGCATCTGCACGACGGACGCACGATTACCGCGAAGTCCGTGGTGCTGGCGCTCGGCAACCTGCCGCCTTCGGATCCGTTGCAGCTCGAGGATCCTCCTGCGGAGTACGTGCGCGATCCGTGGGCGCCCGGAGCGGCGATCGGTTTGTCGCATGACGCCGCGGTGTTGCTGATCGGCAGCGGACTCACGGCCATCGATGTTGCGATCGCGCTGCGGCATGAAGGGCATCGAGGACCGATCACGATGTTGTCACGCCACGGCCGTTTGCCGCAGGCACACGCGCCCGTGACGCCGCGGCCGATCGCGACGATGCCGCGCGAATCTGTTTCGCCTCGCGGCGCGCTGCGCTGGGTCCGCGAGCGCATCGCGGCCGGGGAGGAGTGGCGTGCAGTCGTCGACAGTCTGCGTCCGCACACGGTGACTATCTGGCGCGGCTGGACGCTCGCGCAACGCTCGCAGTTTCTGCGGCATCTGAAGAATCTGTGGGACGTACACCGTCATCGCGCCGCGCCTGCGGTGCTTGCGGAGCTCGAAGTGGACGTGCTGCGCGGCCGCGTGCACTCGATGCGACCGGGCGTGGTGGTGGAGACGAGCGCCGGCACGCTGCACGTCGCGCGCGTGATCAACTGCACCGGCCCCGCATGCGATTACGCGCGACTCGATCTGCCGCTGGTCGTGCAGATGCGCCGCGCCGGCTGGCTCGTCCCCGACCCCTTGCGCCTCGGCATCGAGACGGCGGACGACGGCCGCCTGATCCGCGCCGATGGTCAACCTGTGGATGATCTCTACACCCTCGGCCCGCTGCGCAGGCCATCGCTATGGGAGTCGACCGCGATTCCAGAGATTCGCGAACAGGCGCAGGAACTGGCGAAGGTGTTAACGAGCTAGTGGAACGCCGGCGTCCCGCTCGCTAATCCGCCGGCACATTTCCTGGCGGAAAACCGAAGCTCATGCGAATCGCCGAGTACTCCGCATCGACCCCACCATCACGCCTGCGGATGGTGAGCCGCGTTTCGACGAACGCCCGGTACGTCGCCGGGATATCGGCAGCGCGCGAAGCCGCAAACAAAGTGATCAGCGGCGCATCGCCTTCCCGGAACACGACATCACGCCGGCGGATCAACTTCAATCCAGCGGAAGACAGTGCCGCGAACACGCGATCCATCTGCAACGTCGGAAACACGAACGCGAACACCCCGCCCGGAGCGAGAATCCGTGCGGCCGCCATCGCGTAATCCGCGACCGAGCCACGCACCTCGATCCGCGCCGGCACCGCCTGCGCGTGATCTGCGGCCATTGCGGTGCCGGGTGGAAAGTACGGCGGAGATCCGGTGACGAGATCGAATGGTGTCTCGTTCGCGAGTACCGACTCGTCGCGCAGATCGCCTTGATACAACGTGAAGCGCGACGTGAGTCCGTTGTACTGCATCGTCTTGCGCGCGAGGTGGATCGACATCTCCTGCGCCTCCACCGTGCAGAACGTCGCGCCGGGCAAACGCCAGGCGGAGATCAGCGCGACCGAGCCGATCCCGGAGCCGAGATCCGCGGCGCGGTCGACACGCGGCGCGCAGGTGGTGCCGTACCACGCGGTCAGTACGTCGTCGGTCGAGTAGCGATGCCCTTTCGCGTATTGAAAAATGCGGAAGTGGCCGCAGATGAAGTCGAGCGTTTCGCCCTCCTCGGGCGCGATGCCGCCCGGCGGCACGGGGCCGGGCCGCCGCCATCCGCGATAGAAACCGGGATCCTCCATTCGCGTAGAGTAAGCGAGCATGGCAAGTACTGATGGCTTACCGATGAAACGTGTATCGAAGAAATACGCACTCCCGCACTTCCTCATCGGCCGTTGCACGCAGGCTGTGTACGAGCGATGGTTACGAGCCAAGGCCGACGCGCACGTCAAGCGCGATCGCAAACGCGGCAATGCCATGGCAGTCGGTGAGGCGTACCTCGCAGCGATCCACGCCGCGGTCACGGCAAGCAACGGCAACGACGATTACACCGGCGAGCCGCTGGAGTGGGAGCGCATCAGCACGTACAGCAACGAGGAATCCAAAGTCCGCCGCCGCGAATACAAACGCGAGCTCGCGCTGCTGCCGACTGTCGATCACGTCGGCGATGGTCTTGGCGCTCCTGACTTCCGCATCTGCGCGTGGCGCACAAACGACTGCAAGAACGACCTTACCGCCGATGAACTGCTCGCGTTCTGCCGGCGCGTCATCGAGTACGCGCAGACCGGTTCTGCCGTTCGCGCGTAGAGTGAGGCGATGAAGCTCGACGCGGTGCTGTGCGGGGTCGCCGGCGAATACTACGTCGCGGCGGAGCTCTCCCGCCGTGGCTACCTGGCCTCGATCACGCTGCGCAACAGCCGCGGCGTCGACGTCCTCGCGACGAACCGCGATGCGACCAAATCGGTGGCGATCCAGGTGAAGACCAACCAACGCGGCCTCGCCGAATGGATCCTCAACGAGAAGGTGGAAACGATGCCGAGCGGCGCCGATCTGCCGGAGAACCTGTTCTTCGTATTCGTCAACCTTCCGCCGGATGGCGAGCCGCCAAGCTATCACGTCATCTCACGTCGCGAAGTCGCGCGAATCGTGAGGGAAGGGCATGCAGCATGGCTCGCCACCCTGGGGCGTGGCGGCAGGCCACGCGCCGCGAACAACCCCATTCGCAAGTTCAAAGACGCCGCGGGCACCTATCGCGATCGTTGGGATTTGCTCGGACTCGATTAGCCATCAGATCGCCTTCCTCCGGCGATGCCGCCCGGAGGCACGGGGCCGGGACGCCGCTATCCACGATAGAAACCGGGATCATCCATTCGCGTAGAGTAAGCGAGCATGGCAAGTTCGAAGCTGGTCTGGACCTCCGACCCGGAAGAAGCGAAACGCCTCCGCGAAGCTGGCAAGCTCGCGGCGCCCGTCGACGTCGACGCCGCGAAACAGATCATCCGCGTCACGCTCGACAAGAAGCGCCGCGCCGGCAAGACCGTGACCGTCGCCTCTGGCTTTCAGCACACGGACGAAACGCTCGCGTTCGTCGCGCAGACACTGAAGAAGAAATGCGGCAGCGGCGGCACCGCGAAAGATGGCGAGATCGAGATCCAGGGCGATCACCTCGCGCGTGTGCGGGCCGAGCTCGAGAACCTCGGCTACCGGACCAGGTAAACCCCAGATGGCAACTCCGAAATGAAATACCACTCTCGAGCGGATGTTATTTACAATGTCGTCGAGTCCGATACAGATCAGGAAGACGAGGAAGGGTGCAAGAGAACGAATTGATCGGTAACGGGTGTGTCATGGCCATTGGCGGCAACGAGGACAAGCGCGCCGCGCGCACGTCGATCCTCGCCGCATTCATCGCGCGCGCGGGTGGTCCGCAGGCGCGCATCGTCATCGTGCCTTCCGCGTCCGTCGCCCCGCGCGAGCGAGCCCAGCGCTACACCAAGATCTTCACCCGCCTCGGCGTCGACTCCGTTCATTCGGTTCATGCCGAGTCCGGCGTCACCAAGGAAGACCTCGCCGCGATTCGCAACGCTACGGGCATCTTCGTGACCGGCGGCGATCAGGTTCGTTTGATGGACGCATTGCGCGCCGCGAAGTGCGTCGAGCCGATCCGCGCCGCCGTTCGCAACGGCGCCGTGTACGCTGGCACCAGCGCCGGCGCGTCAGCCGTCAGCCGCCGCATGATCGCCTTCTCGACGCGCAAGAAGGGCGCAGACGTCGTTGCGTACGACGAAGGTCTCGGCCTGATCCCCGACGCGATCATCGATCAGCACTTCGGTCAGCGCCGCCGTCTCACGCGTCTCATCAGCGCGTCGAACGCACACCTGCTCACCGGCATCGGGATCGATGAGAACACCGCCATCGTCTGGAACCGCGACGGCATCGTCACGGTGGAAGGCACGGGCGAGGTGACGATCGTCGATCCGGACCACCGCATGGACGCGCACGCGAAGTCGTATCGGCTGCAGGTGTTGAAGCCGGGCGGGAAGTTCGTGGCCGATTGACTGGAGATCCCCGACCGGCTGAAAGCCCGTCGCTCCAGATGGTGCAACAACGGTTTGAAATCTGCGACGGGCTCTTAGCCCGTCGAGGGTCGACGCGAGATGGTGCGGCGTAACTCGTAAGTCTTTGCATCCAGCAGCAACAGGTCCGCGCGTTTTCCTTCCGCGATCCCGCCTGCATCGTGCAGCTTCAGAACGCGCCCAACGTTCCGCGTCGCCAACGCGAACGCTTCTTCGATCGACCACACGTGCGCGGCCGCAACGATCTGCTCGAGCAGCGCGTTCACGCGGCCGATCGGAGCGTCGGTCGAGATGGTGAGCATCGCGCGGTCGCCATCGAACTTCTTCAACCACTGCACGAGGTCTTCATCGACGACGTCGAGGTCAATCGTCACGCCGCGCTTCGTCAATGCAACCGCCTCGCGGAACAGCTCCTCGTTGCGATTTACATGCGTCGGATGCAACGCTGCCGCCGGAACGCCGCGATCGAGCAGCTCGCGCACGATCGATAACCGCTCCGGCAACTCGCCGGTGTGCATGTGCAGCACACCTGCTTTTCCGGTCAGCGTGCCGGCGACGTAGCAGTCGCTGGCCAGCCGCGCGAGCGTCGTTGCATCAAAGTGCGCGCCGCGGCGATCGGCGATCGCGATCTCACCCGCGCCGATGATCTCGTCGATCAGCACGATGTCGTCGCGCACGTTCGCGGTCAGCGAACGCGCGTCGTAACCGCCGGTCCACATGCGCGCGTTGATGCCTTCTTGGCGCAGCGCTTTCACTTTCGCGAGCAGCGACGGCAGCGTCTTCGTGGTGGTATCGGTGCCGAGCAAACCAACAACCGTCGTCGTACCGGCGGCCAACAGCTCCTGCGCGGCAATCGCCGGCGTCGCCGAAGCGAATCCTTTCTCGCCGCTGCCGCCGATGAGATGAATGTGTCCGTCGATCAAGCCCGGTACAACGATGCAGCCGGTCGCGTCGATCACTTCCGGATCGAGCGCGCGCAACTCCTTCGCGCGGACGTCGCCGATCTTCTCGATGCGTCCGCCCGCCACGACGATCGTCGCTTTGCCGCGAGGCGCGGGCATGTAGATCTCGCCGTTTTCAATGATCAGCATGGCCGCTCTGTTTGCGCAGGCTCTCCACGTATTGCGCGGCGATGTCCGGCTTGTCCGCGATGTACACAATGAGGTCGCCCGCCTTCGCCTCGGACACCGCGAGCGAGATCGCATCGAGCTCGGCGTGGCGATGCGCGATCTTCCGGTCGCTCAGGCCGCCCTCGTGCAGACCTTCGCGCAGGATGCCGGCCACTTCGCCCGGCTGCCGTCCGCGCAGATCGAAGTCGTCGCGCAGGATCACGCGATCGAAGTTCTTGCCGACGATGCGCGCCGCCTGGCGGATGTCTTCATCGCGCCGGTCGCCGGGCAGCCCGAGGACGCAGACCAGGCGATTGCGCTTGAGCGAGGTGGCCAGCTCGCTCATGGCCGCCAGTCCGTGCGGGTTGTGCGCGTAGTCGATCATCACGCGGAAGCCTTCGAAGTCGACGAAATTCAAACGCCCGGGAGTGGTCGTGGCCGACTGGAAGAACGACTGCAGCCCTGACACGATGTCGGTGACGTGGATCTCGGTCGCGAATGACGCCAGCACTGCGGCGAGCGCGTTCGCGATGTTGAAGCGCGCCTTGCCACCGAACGAGATCGGCACCTGCCGGTCTTCGCACAGCGGCACGCGCAGTCCGTTCTCGTACAGCATCAGCCAGCCGTTCTCGAGTGTCGCGCCCAATTCGTTGCGTGCGACGTGCTCGCGGAAGGTGGTGTTGTTCGGATCGAGCGAAAAGTACGCGAGCTTGCAGTCCGCGTATTTGCGCAGCAGCGGCGTGTGCTCATCCTCGGCGTTCAGAATCGCGTAGCCGTTCTCCTTCACGCGTTCCAGCGTCACCGCCTTCACACGCGCGAGGTCTTCGAGCGTGTGCACGTCGCGCAGGCCGAGGTGATCGGCGGCGATGTTGGTGACGATGGCGGCGTCGGACCAGTCGTAGCCGACGCCGGCGCGCACGATGCCGCCGCGCGCGGTCTCGAGCACCGCGAAATCGATCGCAGGATCGCGCAACACGACCTGGGCGCTGTTCGGCCCGGTGGTGTCGCCTTTCTGTACGAGCTGATTGCGGATGTAGATGCCGTCGCTCGTGGTGAGGCCGACCGTGTTGCCGGCCATCTTCGCGATGTGCGCGCAGAGTCGCGCCGTGGTGGTTTTGCCGTTCGTACCGGTGATGGTGATGACCGGGATGCGCGACTCGACGCCGGGTGGGAAAAGCATGTCAATCACCGCTTCGCCGACCGGCCGCGATTTGCCGATCGTCGGCGCGAGATGCATCCGGAATCCCGGCGCGGCGTTGACCTCGACGATGCCGCCGCCGTTCTCCGCGATCGGCGTCTCGACATCCGGCGCGACCACGTCGATGCCGGCGATGTCGAGGCCGATGAGGTGCGAGATGCGCTCGGCCAGTTCGATGTTCGCGGGATGCACGCGATCGGTGACGTCCATCGACGTGCCGCCCGTCGACAGGTTCGCGGTCGTCTTCAGCGGCACGAGCTGTCCTTCGTCCGGCACGCTGTCGCGATTCATCCCGCGCAGCGCGAGCAGACGCTCCGTCGCGCCGTCGATCTTGATCCTGGTCAGCACTTTTTCGTGGCCTTCGCCGCGGCGGGGATCGTTGTTGGCGAGCTCCGTGAGCTCGGCGATGGTGTGCTTGCCGTCGCCAACCACGTGCGCCGGCACGCGCTCCGCTGCGGCGATGAATTTGTGGTTGATCACCAGCAGGCGGAAGTCGTGGCCGAGGAGAAAGCGCTCGACGACGACGTTGTTGCGGTACTGCTTCGCGTCTTCGAACGCGATGCGCAGCTCTTCCTCGTTATGAATGTTCGTGACGATGCCGCGGCCGTGCGATGCGTCGAGCGGCTTGACCACCACCGGCCATCCAATCCGATTGGCGATGCGTATCGCTCTGTCGAGATGGCGCGTCGACTCGCCCTGCGGCACCGGCACACCGTGAAAGCCGAGCATGGTCTTGGTGATGTCCTTGTCGCCGGCGATCTCGACGCCCATGTACTTCGTCGTCGACGCGATCGTGGCCTGGATCTTCTTCGCGCGCGCGCCGTAGCCGAGCTGCACGAGGTTGAGGTCGTCGAGGCGGATGTGCGGGATGCCGCGTCGCGCCGCCGCTTCGACGATGGACTTCGTGGAAGGTCCGAGCGAGTTGCGCTCGTAGTCGCGCCGCAGCTCCGAGATCCGTTCCGCGATCGGAAACGGTTCGCCCGCGATCAGCGTCTCGAGCAACTCGATCGCGAGCTCGCCGGCCATGATGCCGGTCTCGCGCTCTTCGCATTCATAGACGACGTTGTAGACGCCCCGAGGTCCGGCTTCACGCGCGCGGCCGAAGCCGACCTCGATTCCGGCCAGGCTTTGCAGCTCGAGCGCGACGTGCTCCATCACGTGACCGAGCCATGTGCCCTCCTCCAGCCGCGTGAAGAACCCGCCCCTCACTCCCTCGGAACAACGATGCTCGATCAGCGACGGCAGCAGCGCTTTGAGTGCTTCGGTGAAGCCCGGAATCTCGTTGGTCGGCTTCTCTTCGTACGGCCCGATGTCGATCTTCCACTTGATGCACGGGCGGTGCGCGTAGAGGTTGGGACCCATCAACGCGAATCGTTCGAGGACATCGATGCGATAACGTTTTGGTTCGCTCATCAGTGCGGCGTTGTAGCACGGACGGAGTACCTCGGGTTCCTCGGAGTCCCTCGGAGTACCTCGGAGGGACTTCGGGTTCAACCACTCCGAGGTACTCCGACCCGAGGTACTCCGAGGTACTCGTTCTACACTCTCATGACGGAGGAAAGAATGCCCAGCTACTACATGTCGGAAGACCTCGCCAGATTCGGCGAGATCTCGAAAGCGAATCCGAAAGGATGGGACGCGTTCCTGAACTGGTATCAGGCCACGATGGCGCCCGGTGCGCTCGATGAAAAAACGAAGAAGCTGATCGCGCTCGCGGTCGCGTACGCGATCCAGGAGCCGTACTGCATCGACTCGTATTCGTCGGCGTGCAGCGACGCGGGGCTCTCTCCCGAAGAGATGGCCGAGGCGGTCGGCGTGGCGGCGGTGATCCGCGGCGGCGGCACGATCGCGCACTGGGCGCAGTCGTGCAACGCGATTGCGCGCAAGGACGTCTGATGCGGGTGCTCGTGATCGGCGCGGGGCCGATGGGAATCGCGGCGGCGATCGGCGCGGCGGATCGCGGTGCCGAGGTGACGGTGCTGGAGCGGGGAGAGGTCGGTGCGTCGTTGCGCACGTGGGGACCGACGCGGTTCTTCTCGCCATTGCACATGAATCTCTCGCCGCGCATGCGCGAGATTCTCGGCGACGCGATGCCCGATCCCGATGCGTTGCTGACGGGCGAGGAGTATGTCGATCGCGTGCTCCTGCCGCTCGTCGAGCGCGAGCCGTTGCGCGGGCGTGTCTTGACCGGCCACGCGGTCGTCGCGGTCGGACGGAAGGGTTTGACGCGCACCGACTACGCCGGACATCCGCTGCGCGCGGAGCGTCCGTTCCGCATCCTGTGTGAGAACGATCAGACGTTCGAAGCGGACGTCGTGTTCGATGCCAGCGGCGGCCTGTTGCTGCCGCGTCCGATGGGAGTCGGCGGACTTCCGCCGCGTGGCGAGACGCGCCTGTCACGCCGTCCGATCCGTACCCTCGGCGAGCTCGCATCGCAGCTCGAAAACGTGCGCGGCAAACGCGTGCTCGTCCTCGGCGACGGCCACTCCGCCGCGAACGCGATCGGAGTGCTTGCGGCACTGGCGAACGAGACACCGTCGACGCGCATCGTCTGGGCAACGCGTGCGGCGAATCGCCGGCCTTGCGAGGAAGTGCCGAACGATCCGCTGCCGGAGCGCCGCGCCGTCGTCGATTTGGCGAATGCGCTCGCCGAAAACCCGCCCGAGTTCCTGCGCATGGAACGCCGCGCGATGATCGACGCCGTCGTGCAGAACAATGGACATGTCGACATCACGCTCACCGGCGGGCGCACGGTGCAGGTCGATGCCATCGCCGCGTTCACCGGCTATCGCCCCGACGCCGGCTTCCTTTCGGAGCTGACGGTGGAGACGTCGCCGGTGACGGAAGGTGGCGCGCGCGTCTATCGCGCGATCTCGACCATCACCGATTGCCTGTCAGTACCGGCCGTCGCTCCTGCCGATTTGCAGTCTGGCGAGCCCGGCTTCTACTTCGTCGGCTCGCGCAGCTACGGGCGGTCGAATGGGTTTCTGTTGAGGACGGGCTTGGCGCAGTTGGAAACCATTCTTTCGGTCCTTTGAGACTTGTCCCCGCGAGAACCCATGACCAGCCCCATCCCCTCCGCCCCCCTCCTGGCCCTGGACACGCTCTGGTTCCAGGTCGCGGGGACGATCTGCAACATCGAGTGCACGCACTGCTTCATCTCCTGCTCGCCGAAGAATCACTCGCACGAGATGATGTCGCTCGCGGACGTGCAGGTGCGGCTCGACGAGGCGCGCGAGCTCGGCGTGCGCGAGTATTACTTCACGGGCGGGGAGCCGTTCATGAATCGGGACATGATCGCGATTCTCGCCACGACGTTGCGGCAGGGACCGGCGACCGTGCTGACCAACGGGATGCTGCTGCGGCCGGAGTTGTGCCGCAAGCTGCGCGAGCTGTTCGACACGAGTGAATATTCGCTCGATCTGCGCGTGAGTCTCGACGGCTTCGATCGCGAATCGCATGACGCGATCCGCGGCGCCGGCGTGTGGGATCGCGTGATGATCGGACTTCGCAATCTCGCCGAGGTCGGATTGAATCCGGTCATCACCGTGACGACGGCGGCAGAAGGCGTGGCCAGCGCGGAAGGTCGCTCGCGCTTTCTCGCACTGATTCGCGAGTTCGGATTCGAGCGGCCGCACTTGAAAGTGTTGTCGCTGTTCCGCATCGGCGCCGAGGAGCAGCGGACGCGCGCGTATGAAGATTGGGAGCGGCTCACCGGGATGGAGCTGACCGATGAAGACGCGACGAAGCTGCAATGCTCGTCGTGCCGCATGGCCACGAGCAAAGGTGTGTACGTCTGTCCGATCCTGATCGAAGAAAGCGCGGCGCGCATGGGCGACACGCTTGCGGAAACACTGCGCCCGTTCCCGCTGAGGTACGGCGCGTGTCACACGTGCTGGGTGGATGGGGTGACGTGCACGACGTGACGGTTCCTCGGAGTTCCTCGGGTCCCTCGGGTTCCTCGGAGGGGCCGGCCCGATCCCCTTTCCTCCGAGGAACTCCGAGGAACCCCGAGGAACCCCGAGGTACTCGTGTGGCTTTCATCGGCGGCATCTACTCGAACTATCACGCGCTCATCGCCACGCTCGACGACATCGCCTCGCGCAACGTCGACCGCACCTTCTTCCTCGGCGACCTCGGCGCATTCGGACCGCATCCCGACCGCGTGCCGGAACTGCTGATCGCGCGCGGCATCGAAGGCATCCAGGGCAACTACGAAGAGTCGCTGTCGACGCGCGCGAGCGATTGTCATTGCGGCTACACCGATCCGCGCGACAACCATTACGCGCAGATCTCTTATGACTACACGTTCGCGCACACGAGCGACGCGCACAAGGATTGGATGGGCACGTTGCCGCGCGAGTTGCGTTTCACCGCGGGCGGGTTGCGGTTCCTGCTGGTGCACGGCTCGCCGCGGCGCATCAACGAGTTCCTGTGGCGATCGACGTCGCCTCAGCCGTTTCTGGAGAAGCTGTGCATCGATCACGAAGCGGACGTCATCGTCTGCACGCATACCGGGCTCCACTGGCACAAGTCGCTCGGCGGCGGCCGTCACGTCATCAACGCGGGCGTGATCGGGCGCCCCGCGAATGATGGCGGTACGAATGTCTGGTACACGGTCGTCGACACTTCGCCATCACTCAGCGTCGAGTTCATCCCGGTCGCGTACGACCACGACAAACTCGCCGGCGAAATGCGCAGCGAACGCCTTCCGGAACAGTTCGTCGAGACCATCCTCAGCGGCTGGTGGACGACCTGTCTCGAAGTGCTGCCGCCGAAAGAACGAGCCGCGGGCCGCTACTGACGAGTTTGCGTGTCACGCAAAAGGCAGGCGCGCGTGTTGCTCACCGGCGAACCGGGAGGAAACACATGAAAAAGCTTCCGCTGCTGCTTTCGCTGGTCGTGCTCGCGTCTGCCTGCACCACGATGGATCCGCCGATGACCGCCGCGCCGGGCGCGTTGCCGGACGCGGACATCGCCGGGATCGTCACTGCGGCGAACGAAGGGGAGGTTCAACAGGGCAACGCCGCGTCGGCGCGTGCGACGTCCGCGGACGTGCGCTCCTTCGCGCAGATGATGGTGACCGATCACACGGCCGCGCTGAACACGGCACGCGACACCTTCTCGCGCAATGGCATCACGCCCGCCGAGAACTACACGACGCGCAAACTGCGCGACAACTCGCAGCTCACGGTCACGAACCTGGCCACGTACAGCGGCGCCGCATTCGACCGCACTTACATGCAGACGCAGGTCGACCTGCATCAGTGGCTGCTCACGACCCTCGACCAGGCGCTGATCCCGTCCGCCGCGAATGCCGAGGTGCGGTCACTGCTGCAGACGCAGCGCGCGTCGGTCGCCGCGCATCTCGAGCGCGCACGCTCGATTCGCGCAGGGTTGTAATCAGGCCCGAGGTAGGGGAAACCGGCGGTTGCGGCCCTCCTTTCATGAGGATGACCCAACCGCCGGCACCGCCGCCCGAGCCGCCGCCTGCCGTCGCGCCGCCGAAGAAACCGACGGCGCGAACGCTCGAGGACCTCCATCGCGACATCACGTTCGCCAACCAATACCGGCTCGAGTTCATCAAGCACACGATGTCGCTTGCCGCGGCCGTGTTCGTGTTCACGCTGACGTTCAAGCAGAACATCATCGGCACCGGTCCGGCTTACGGCGTGACCTACGCGTTTTCGAGCTGGCTGGCGATGATCGTTTCGCTGATGGGCGGCCTCGCGCAACTCTCGGGCTGGGACCGGTATTACATGACCTGGCGCGACTACGAGTGGCGCGATCAGTCTGGCCAAGACGCGCGGCGGACGATCACGGCGTGGCGGCGTTTCGGCCTCGTCGTGCAGATCGGATTTTTCATCACCGGCCTCGTGCTGATGGCGATCTTCTGCGCGTTGAACATGTGAAGGGCAGCCATGGACCAGGGCACCAGCTATTTCCAGGAAGACGTCTCCTGGCCGGACCGGCTGCAGGCCTTGTTCGAGACCGAGAACGAGGAGAGTTTTGCGCGCGCGAATTTCGAAAGCCTGCAGACCACCGCGCAGGACGAGATCACCGGCGTGCGGATGGTGGTCAACATCCCCGCCGACGCGCTCCTGAACTTCCTGCGGTCGAAGCGGTACCTCAACGCATACAGCCGTCCGGTCGTCGGAGGGAAACCGCGCCAGCCGTCGCCGATGCGGATGCAGATCGACGAGTGGCTCGGTTTCGACGCGCCCGAGGCTCACTATTTCGGCGCGGTCGCGATGGGCGGCACCGGCGTGCGTTTCTACGGCGAGTACTGCATGGTGCTGCGCGCGGAGGCGGTGTCGCCCGAAACGCGCGTCTTCGATCGGAACTCGTACGACCTCGCGCGTCCGCCGTTCGCTGAAATCGAAGACAAGCAGCGGATCGTACGAACCCTCGGCGGCTCATGGGGTGAGGACCTCGTGAGTCTCGTCATGATGAAGCTGCTAGCGTCCATGCGGGACGTGCCGTGGTTGATTACGCTGGGCACGATCTCCGACGAGATCCTCCACGACGAAGAGTTCATCGAAGTGCACCTGCGCGGCGAATTCAGTCCGGACGACATCGAAGAGATTCGGCAGGCGCCGGAGGACGAGAGCGTCGCACTCGACATCGAACATCGCTATCGCGCCGGCGCGATGCCGACGACCGAGGAGATGCTCTGGCGCGGAAGAAAGATGCTGGTTGCCTCGGCGATCGCGGAACCGGTCGAGGGCGAAGACGGCACACCGAAGCGCCGCGTGCGTTCGCGCGTCGTCGTCACCGCGGGGAGAGGAAACCGATGGAGATGACCGAGTCCATGTCGCGTTGGTACATCGATGCCTGGTGCGTCTTCGACGGAATCGTGTTCGCTTCCGAATCGGAGGATCGGACGAACCGGCCGCACGTGCGGACCGTGTTCGTCACGCCGCCGTACTGGCGGCCGATTGCGCTCGCGAATCCGGCCACCGCGCTGCGCGCCACGCGCGGCCCGTTTCAGGATCGCCTGTTCAACGGCGCCGGCGAGGAGATCCCGTTCGAGACGCTGGACGAGATCATCGAGCTCGCACGCCGCGCCTATGTCCTCGGCGCGTACAACACGTATGAGCCACCGACGAACGACATGGTCATGGCCGTTCCGATGCCGCCCGACCGCGGTGCGCCTTCGGCTGCGCTTGCGGCGGTCCTGCCGATGCTCCACACCGTCGTCGATGCACGTCACCAGGAGCGCCTCGCGAACACGATCGTGGAAACGTGGGGCGTTCTCGGCGTGCGGAAGGCGTTTCAATCGTGGTGCAACGAATACTGCCGTTGGGTCGCCGTGACCCTCGCCGCGGGAACGTCAAAACAGGCCGGGAAGTATCTGCGCGAGTGGTTGCAGGCGGTCTTCACGATGTTCGGCGTCGAGGCCGTGGGAAAAATCATGTCCGACCCACGGTTCGCGAATCGCTTCCTTCGGATCGCGCCTGCCGATGCGAGGGCGTTGCAACAGACGTTGCTCGATGGACTGCTGATGCGGTTGCCGGCGATGCGGCGGGACGGATCGGTCGGCACGCTCGGCGACGCACTAGCGCTCGCGTTCAGCAGCCGCTTGAAATTGCAGAGCGCGACTCTCGAAGACTTCCTGCCGGTCCTCTTCGCCGGACTCGCGCTGGAGATCACGACCGCGGAGCTCCGCGCTGTGGGCGAGTGGATCAGCGAAGGCGTTCCGCGCCTCGTTCCCGCGAATCACGAGGCGGCGGTGGTGCTGGAAGCGCTCGTCGAGCGGGTGGCGCGGGTCGGCCGGCTGCAGGTGATGGACGAGATCACGCGCTGGCGTGATGAAGACTTCGCGCTCGTCGTGGCGGAGCGTACCGAGCGTCAGGAGGTCCTGGCGCGCGAAGCGGCACTGCGCGAAGAACCGGAGCAGGAACGGCGGCGCGCGGAAGAAGTGCGAAGACGGGAGGCTAATCGCGCGGCGCAGGTACAACAGCAGAAGGTCATGGTACGTACGAGGACGCGCTAGCGCCGTTGGGCGGTTAGCCTGCCCAACGGCTAATGCGATTGGCAGCAGGCGAGCATCTCATCCTGCAGCTTCGCGATGTCGAACGGCTTCCGGAGCAGCGCGTGCGTGTGGCGAATGTGCGGGCTGTTGCGGTACATCCGTTCGTCGGCGGACGTGATCACGATCGTGCGATCGAGCAGGGACGGATTCTCGGCGGCCACGTGGCGCAGGATGTCGAAGCCATTCACGCCCGGCAGGTTCAGGTCGAGGACCATCGCGTCGTAGTCGGCACTTTCGAGCAAGTCCAGCGCGCTGCGGCCATCGGAGGCAAGCACAGGGGCCAGTCCGTTTCGCGCGGCCAGTGTGGAGAGCAGCCGTTGGATCGAAACGTCATCTTCGACGATGAGCACTTCCCGGGCGCGTGTGTTCATGGAGCCTTCCGAGGGTTGCGTGATGTGAAACGAGCCTACTGCACGTTTGCGCTTCACGCAAGCAGGAAAAACCTAGCCTCAGCGCTTCTTCATGCGTTTGCGGATGGATTCGAGCTCCTCGCGGAGGAAGTCCACCTGCGCCAGCAGTTCTTCGACCTGCTGGCCGACCTGACGCTCGCCGCCGCGTTTCTTGACGCGCACGGTGCGGCTCTCAGCGGCGAGGTCGCGCCAGAGCTCCTGGCGCTCCTTCGGCGGGAGCGTGGCGATCTTGCGCGCCAGCGGATCGCTGTTCCCGTGATCGCCGTGATCGCCGAGCAACTGCTGGATGCTGACCTGGAGGACTTTCGCGAGTGCTAGGAAAAGGCCGAGATCGACGGACTGCTTGTCGTTCTCGATCCGGGACAGAGTAGCGACGCTGATTTTTGCCTTGGCCGCAACATCGGCAAGAGACCGATCCTGGGCCAGACGTGCTTCACGAATGTTCTCTCCGACCATGGCATTCATCGTACGCGAATCTTTCTCGGTCGCGGAGGTGAACTGCCCCCTGAAACCGGCTCTCTGGGGAGGAGTAAGGTCCGCGCGCCGCAACTTCATTTCCGCGAAACATCCGCTGCGAATTGCATGCTGTGCAAACGAGGTCATCCGGCGGCGGCGCCGCAGCGTTGGAGCTCCGCCATGAGGTCGTCGAGCGAGAAGGGCTTCCGCAGGACGGCTGCCACGTCCTTGAGCTGACCCTCACGCTCCGTACGGCCGGTTGTCGTGACCACCGTTCGAGGGATCAGCTCGGGTTGCGTTCGCGCCACGACGTGGAGCAGTTCCATCCCCGTCATTTGCGGCAAGTGCAAGTCGACCACGGCAGCCGCGAACGTTTTCGCCTCGATGAGCTCTGCGGCGGCGCGTCCGTCGGCGGCCACGACCGGCTCGCACCCGAGGCGCTGCACGATCGCGGAGAGAAGACCGCGAATCGAGGCGTCGCTGTCGGCGATCAGCACGTGGCCGCGTTTCGAAGAGGACATGGGCGTTTTGCGTGGAACGCAAAGTATCGTACGCCACAATTGAAGAGCTGGGGGAGAGTTACTCTTTTGCGATGAAGGCACCTACGAAAACGAAAACCGAGGGAGACTCACACACCGCTTCTCGACTCATCGACGAGCGGATCCGCGACCTCGGCGGATGGCGCGGGGAGACGCTGGCCCGCATGCGGACGCTGATCCTGGAAGCCGACCCGGGGATGACCGAGGAATGGAAGTGGGGCAATCCGGTGTGGTCGCACGACGGGATCGTCTGCACCGGCGAGGCGTATAAGAAAGTCGTGAAGCTCACCTTCGCGCACGGTGCCAGCCTCCCGGATCCGTCCGGCCTCTTCAATTCGAGCCTGGAAGGGAAGACGCGCAGGGCGATCGACATCCAGGAAGGGGAGCAGGTCAATGCGCGCGCATTCAAGGCGCTCATCAAAGCCGCGGTATCCCACAATCAACCGAAGGTGAAACTCCTGTCCGGAGGCAATCCGCAAATCGCAAAAGGGGAGGGCGACGCGCCCGTACAGGCATACATCGCCGCGATGCCCGAGTGGAAAGGCGATATCGGCAAGCACCTCGACGCGCTGATTGTGCGGACCGTCCCAAAGGTGCGCAAAGCGGTGAAATGGAACTCCCCGTTCTATGGCATCGAGGGCCAGGGCTGGTTCCTGTCGTTCCACGTCTACACGCGTTACGTCAAAGTGACCTTCTTCAAAGGCACCTCGCTACGCCCCGTCCCGCCCGGCCCCAGCAAGGACAAGGAAGTGCGGTATGTGGATATTCATGAAGGGGAGCTGGATGAGGCGCAGATGGCAAAGTGGGTGAAGCAGGCGGCGGCGTTGCCGGGGTGGGTGCCGTAAGCGACACGCTGTCGGCGTCCGCCGCCCACACTATGCAACGAACTGAAGGAACACTGGTGTACACGGCGCCTGGAAGGTCTCCCATGACTACGCTGGCGAGACTAGCTGCATAACAGGGGACGGCAGATCGGCGACGGCGATCGGCGCCAGCACGACGTAAAGTCGTGTTACGCACACCAGCCGAAGTAAGAGTTGGGTGGACCGGATGACGTCGCGGTCTTCAGTCTGCGAGGTTGACGCGCGCTATTTGGCGTCAATGTTATCCTGCACTCGTTGAAGAGCCGACATCGCCTCTGGAAAAAACGTCCGGAAGGGCCGTGTATTGCATGCCGAGACGCACTGCCCGAAGCCGCAACTATTTGCTCCAAATGCGGAAGCCACCAAGCTTCGTGGAAGAATGGGTTACGGTACGCGAGCAGTATCGTAGGACTGTTCTCGGTATTTGGGGCAGCTGTTGTCTACGTGCTGACGACACTGCCGGAGTTGCGCAGAGTCGTAAGGTGGCAAACTGACGTACGCGTTCTCGCGTTCAGCTCCAGCAAGCACATCGCAATTTTGAATTCGGGCGATGGCGCAGTGCTGATATCCCATGTCTACATCGAAGTGGAGAATACAGCGACACAGACACTCAGCATCAACAAACTTGTCGATCCGAATAAGTTGCTAACGCATCAATCCACGACGAAGGTTACGGCAAGGGCTACAAGATCGTGAGTGGGAAGCTCACAGAAGCAGAATGGCGGAAGGCCGCGAACGCCGCCGAGCTGAGTGCCGATGGTAATTGCTATTGGGTGTCTGTTCACTCCGAACAGGATCCGGCATTTCAGATGTATATGGATGTTGGTCGTAGAAACCCGCGTCCATTCAGGACATTGGCGGCATCCGCGATGCTGCACGTTTACGACTTGCGAAACGGTGTACAGCAGTTCAATATCCCCGTTAGAGCGCTAGTGTCGCACTTGACTGGCTGCGCCGAATAGTAGCCGATGGAAACTCTCTGCGTGGAAACGGACGGGCGGGCGGGGGAGGAGGCGATTATTCGGAGGCGCGAGCCGCTTAACTCGAAGCTGAAGCTGACAGCGCCCTGCTTCGGTCCGGAACTGAAGCTCCTCGGGCGAATTCAAGCGTGACGGCGCCACACCGGTTGCAGGTCGCCTATTGCGTCTTCGCGCGTGCTGGCCGCAACCTGTGCGCCGCACGGCTTCGGCACGTAGGCGTTGGCGCTGCAGCTAGCTTCAGAGCCGTTAGACCGACGAATAAGATGCGCCCAACAGCTGTGTGTTCTGGTGAATGCATCATCGACCTAGTCGAAGGGCTCACCGAAGACTGAAGAGTGATGTACTCTTCGAGACCTGCGATTACATTCTTGGTCTTGAGGCCACCCGGGGTGCGGATGAATTCCAGCGGAGCATAGAGATGACGGAAGCGACGACATCACGGCCAGGCGTTAACGCGGATGATCGATTTGACGTCGAAGAGTTTGCGGCGCTCAGGCAGGAGATTCTCAACAAAGTAGACGCCAACTATCGCGTCGAAGTGTTTGCGGTCACCGGCACGGCCGCGGTGTACGCATGGTTAGGAACACGAGCCGACGACATCGCGATTGGAATCTGGTACCTTCCCATCCTTTTTCCGGTTCTTGCATTTCTGCGAGCAAAAAAACTCGGACACCAGATGGATGTCGTGGGTGAGTACCTGAGAATATTGGAAACACGTCTTCGTCCCAACGAGATGAGTGGCCTAGATGGCAGGCCGCTGGGCCCCAACATACATGGCTGGGAAGGATACGTGCACCGGCCTCACGTGTGGAAGGCATTTCAAGACAAGGCTAGTCTGTACTTCTGGGTCAGCTTTATACTTCTAACGCTCGTTCTTCCATTCGTTCTGCGGTGGCGATAGCGTGAAGCAACGACCACAATATCAAAGAAATAGGTACGCCTCAGCGGCCCTCGGGTGTCGTGCACGCTGGCCGCCAGGGTGGGCAGTTTCCCGACCATGAGCGACCAGTGGGAGTTTTACCCGTGCCAGATGGGCGACCACCAGGCGTTCATCTTCTACGACCGCGGCATACGGGACGAGATCAACAACCTTACGCAGTCGAACGCGTTGAAGATTCGCGTCTTGTTCCAGAATCCGAGTGATGCAGGACTGCCGACGAACGACGAGTTTCACCAATTGTCAGCACTCGAAGATGTTCTGGCCGTTCAGGTGCGGGAACTTGGTGGTGTCTACGTCGGCAGAATAACCGTTGCGGGTGCGAGGTACTTTCACTGCTTCGTGCCGGTCAAGAAGGACGCGGCCGAACGCATGGTGCGGAAGATCTCGGCGGAAGCCGGATATGAACTCGAATTCGTTCTCGAGCCGGATGCCGGGAAGATGGCCTACTGGGATGAACTATTCCCAACACCGAATGAGTGGCGGGTCGTTCAGGACATGAAAGTTCTCGATGTACTGAAGGGCCGTGGTGACGATCCTTCGGTGACACGCCGGATTGACCACTGGTTGTACTTCCCCGCGTCCTCGGATCGCGGCGCGTTCACGGTGTGGGCGCGGGAGAGCGGTTTCGCGATCCAACACCTGACTGATCCTGAAGACGCGGATGGGGATTACGGCATTCAGATCTACCACGACGCCCGTCCGGAGCTTCCGATAATCACCGCTACGACTCAACTCCTTCTGGACAAGGCGAAGGAACTCGGCGGTAACTACGACGGATGGGAGACCAGCGTCGAGACTACTCCGCGTAGTGACTGACGGGCCGAACTCGGCAAACTGGATGGTTCCCGTGTCAACGAGAGGCTGGAAGGTACAATCTTCGATCTGTTTGTCATGAACGCTCGGAATCGATCAGGCCGACCAAAAAAAGGGGAGTATGCCCCGTACGCTGCCGCTGACATCGCGTACGTGGCGGGCGATGACGCAGTAGAAGCACTAGAGGCCATGAAAGCGGAGACGCTGACGCTGCTCGCAACAGCGGACGTCCAGAAGGCGGAGCGCCTGACATATGCCCCTGGAAAGTGGACGATCAAGCAGATCATCGGTCATCTCGTTGATGACGAGAGAATCTTTATATACCGGGCGCTCTGCATCGCCCGACAAGACTCCAGAGAATTGGCAGGCTTCGATGAGAACGCGTATGTAGCTGCTACAAAGTTCGATGAGCGATCGATGACAAGTCTGCTCGCAGAGTATGAAGCGGTTCGGGCAGCATCAATCGCGTTTTTCGAATCCCTCACGCCGGCAGAATGGCTTCGGCACGGGAACGTGAATGGGTACACAGCGTCCGTACGTGGTTTGGCGTTTCACATTGCTGGTCACGAGTTGCATCATCTACGCGTCATCAGGGAGCGATATCTCGCATAGGTCAATCCGGGCGGCCTGACGATTGCGTCTCAGGTCAGGCCGTCGCAGACCGTGACGAAGTCGTCTCCCAAAGCTCTTCTGTCTGCGACGGCCGGCCGACGCCAACTGCCAGCGCGACGAAGTATCCCAGAATCGGTGATGCCCCGTAGCCCATGACAGGTACGGGGAACGTCCCCCATGCTGGCGCGAGAAGTGTCATCGCCACGTAAACGCCCATTGCGAGCGCGGCGGAGCGCCGGTGCCGATGCCAGCTGGCGAAGAATGGCACAGGCAGAAGCAGCAGCGCGATTGTCGCAATTACGGCCCATCCGGGTCCTTTCGCGGTGACGATGCCAACGATTTCTTCTACATGAGCGACAGGCCGCAGCGCGTCGGGACGGACAAACGACAGGATCGAGGCGGCAGCCAGCACAGACACGCCTGACAGGACCCTGGACCCACGAACAAGCAGGACAGCACAGGCGGCCGCTAAACTCGTTGTTTGTGCCGCATCCGGCTGTAGAGCCAGAATGATCGCGCCAGTCCCAGCGATCGCGAGTGCCCTATTGCTCCGATGCGGTATTGCCGCCGCAACGCACAAGACGATCAGCGGAGCGGCGATTGCCGACGCATGAAGGCGCAAGCCCCCGGCCGAGACCCACCGATGAACGCCGAGGATGCCTTCTGAGGCGAATGGCAGGAGGATGGCCACAATGCTTGCGACTGCAAGAAATTCTCGAGTGATCCGCCGCGTCGGCGGCGGCAAGCGACGACCGACGAACCAGATGATTAGCCCAATGACTGTGGCGGCGATATTGATCGACCACGCTGCCGTGCTCACGCCGAGTTGACGCATCGCTACGATACCGATGATGAGCGCAGGCAGCGGCGCACAGGCGGGTAATACGGCATTGAGTGTGCGACGTAGGAAATGCATCGAAGCGGAGTATACGCAGCGTCGCGCGAGCGCGGACTCGGTCCTCGATGGCCTCGACGCCAAGTTGCCTGAGTCGCTCCAGGTGGTCCTTCATCGCTTTGAGCTCTTCGGGGGAGTGCCCCTTCCAATCCGTGATCTCGCCGGTGACGCGCAGCGGATCGCGCGTGCGGTAGGACCTGGTCGGATTGCCCGGGTACCTCTTGTCGGTCAGATTGGGGTCGTCTTCGATCGGGCCGGTCGGTTCCACGATGTAGATCCTGCCGCGCCCCTCGCCGCCAGCCAGCTCGGCGCCCCAGGTGGCTGCATCCAACGTGGCGGTCAGATAGATGTAGGCCGCCTTCTTCCTCTGTCCGTAGTTCGATTGATACCCGGGCTCGAGGAGGTCGCCCGGCTTCAGGTCCGCTTTCGTGCCATGGTAGAAACGTTGCGCATTCATCATGATTGGCCAGTGTACTGAGGGGAGGATCTGCCCATGTCGATGATCTATACGTCGTCCAGTCGAGCACTCCAGGATACGTTCGATACCCGGCGACTCGCCGACCGTCTCGCCGAGGTGAAGGTGCGGGATCGTTTCACCACGGAAGATCGCCAGTTCATCGAACGCCTGGACATGTTCTTCCTGGCCACCGTTGACGGGGCGGGTCAACCCACATGTTCGTACAAGGGCGGCGATCCTGGCTTCGTCACCGTCCTGGACGAGAAGACGCTCGCTTTCCCCAACTATGACGGCAATGGCATGTACCTCTCCATGGGCAATGTCGCGGATACACGAAGCGTCGGCATGTTATTCATCGACTTCGAGCTGCAACGCCGCATGCGCGTCGATGGGACAGCTCATATCGCGATGGCGGACCCGTTGCTCGAGCGCTATCCCGAAGCCCAATTCGTGGTGCGCGTGGAAGCGAGACGCATCTATCCCAATTGCCCGCGTTACATTCACAAGCATCAACTCGTCGAACGTTCTGCGTTCGTACCGCGCGAGACGGGAACAACTCCGATCCCGGGGTGGAAGAGGACGGAGTGGGCAAGCGACGTATTGCCAGCGCACGATCCGGCACGGCGAGTGTGATTTCATAGCCCGCCAATGCGGGACTGGAAGTTCATCGGCGCGATTGCGCTCATCACGATCCTCACCTGCGCGCGCGTCGCCACCACGCATCGAGTCTTCGCCGCGGTAGTCGACGAGCCGGCGCACGTCGCCGCGGGGATGGAGTGGCTGACCGGCGGCAGCTACGCGATCGATGCGAGCCATCCGCCGCTCGCGCGCGCTCTCTGCGTGCTGCCGCTGCGACTCTCCGGCATCCCGTTGCCAGTCGGTACGCACATGATCGGCATCGGCAACGAGATCCTCTATCACGGCGATCGTTACGTGAAGACGCTCGCCCGGGCGCGCATCCCAAACCTGCTGCTGCTGGCAATCGCGATCGTCGCGACTGCGGCATGGGCACGGCGCGCGTTTTCGCGCGCAGTGGCGATCGCCGCCGCGGCGATGCTCTCCACGCTTCCGCCCGTGCTCGCGCATGCGGGGCTGGTCACGACCGACGTCGCCGCGCTCGCCGCGATTCCGCTCGCGCTGCTCGCGCTCGATCTCTGCATCGAAACGCCGACGCTGCGCCGCGGCCTGCTCCTCGGCTTCGCGATCGCATTCGGCGTTCTCGCGAAATTCTCATTTCTGGTCTACTTTCCGGCGGCCGCGCTCTGCGTGCTGATCGTGCAATCGCGTCCGCGTATTGCCTGGCGTTCGCTGCTCGCCGCGAGCGTGACGGCATTCGTGCTCGTCTGGGCCGGCTATCGCTTCGACTTCCGCAAACCGGTCCAGGTCGCCGGCGAGCAGGCGCCGGCCCTGATGGCCGCGCTGCTGCCGGGCCCCGACTCGTTCGCGCACTCGGTCGCGCGGAACGTGCCCCTTCCGGCGCCGGCGTTCTTCGTGGGACTGGGAATGCTGAAGCAGCACGATCAGTCGGGCCATGCTGCGTACCTCCTCGGCGAGATCAAGGCGAAGGGCTGGTGGTCTTACTTTCCGGTTATCGTTTTTTATAAGACGCCGCTGCCGTTCCTCCTGCTCGTACTCTGGGGACTCGGCCTGTTCGTCGTGCGCCGCGACCGGCTCGCGTTCGCCTACGCCGCGGCACCGTTCGCGATCCTCGGCGTCGCAATGACGAGCTCGATCAACATCGGCGTGCGCCACATTCTCCCGATGTACGCGCCGCTGGCGATCGTTGCCGCTTATGCGGCGGTGGAGATCTGGAGCCGTTCGCGCGATGCATTCGGCCGCACCGCGCTTGCCGCAATCCTCGTGTGGCTCTTCGGCGGCATCGGGCTCGCGCATCCCGATTACCTCGGCTGGTTCAACGAGCTCGCGCAGCCGGCGCCGTACCGCATCGCAGTCGACAGCAATCTCGATTGGGGTCAGGACGCGCTGCGCCTGGCGAAGGCGAAGCAGGAGCTCGGTCTCGAGCCGCTGTGGATCGATATCTTCTCGACCATTCGCTACGAACGCCACGGCCTCAACCGCGCGCCGTTCGATCCGAACGTCAAGCAGACCGGCTGGCTGGCGGTTTCGGAGACGCAGCTCGCATTCAAGCGGGGGTTCGGCAACTACGGGTGGCTGGCGAGCTATCGGCCGGTGAGGAGGATCGGCACGTCGATCCGCCTCTACAAGATTCCCGCCGATTAGGTGGCGCGGCGGCGGCTTTGCCGCCGCGTTGGACGCGGCAGCTTTGCTGCCGCACTCCATACGAGCCGGTATCATTCCTTGATGCGACCGGCCGTCAGCGTCGTAATGCCGGTTTACAACGAGGCGCCGTTCGTCGAAGCCGCCATCCAATCGGTGCTGCGGCAGACACTGGGCGATTTCGAGCTGGTGATCGTCGACAACGGTTCGACCGACCAATCGCCCGAAATCCTTCGCCGAGTCAGCGATCCGCGCGTACGCGTGTTTCGCAACCCGCGCAATCTCGGCAGTGCGGCCGCGAGCAATCGCGCGGTCCGCGAATCGAGGGCCGCTTTGATCGCGCGCATGGACGCCGACGACATTGCGCTCCCGCACCGCCTCGAGAAGCAGTTCGCGGCGTTCGCCGCCGAGCCGAAGCTCGCGCTCCTCGGCACGCAGGTCCGCCACTTCGAATCCGGTGGACTGCTGCTTCGAAGCATGGCGCCGAAGGCGGTCACACGGCGCGGAATCGCGTGGCAGTCGCTCTTCAGCTCGCCCTTCATCCACTCCACCGCGATGTTCACCCGCGAGAGCTTCGAGACTGCAGGCGGTTACGACGAGCGCATGCAGCGTTCCTCCGACTTCGCATTGTTTTCGCGCATTCAGGCGAAATATCAGGTGGCCAACTTGCCGGACGTGCTCGTTCGATTACGCCACGTGCCGCGCGCGCTGCTGCTGGACAGCACATACGACCAGCTCGTCCGCGACGTCATCGAGCAGAACGCCCGGCATGTCCTCGAGCCGGAGTCGGCGGATGCTCATCTGAGGCAACTGATTGCCGAGTGGCCGGACTTCTCGTTGATGCTCCGCGGCGCGCAGATGCCGGGCTTGCGGCTCGAACGCGCGAGGCTGCCCGAATTCCTCTCCGCGTTTCGCAACCGCTTACGCGAGCTTCATCACGATCCGGCCGGAGATCGCGAGATCGCACTCGACGCGAAGTTCGTACTGTGTTTCAACGCATGGGAAGCAGTGCGGCACCGCGGACCGTCCGCGATCCGTCTCGCGCGCGACAGCTTCCTGCACGCCCCGCTTTTTGTATCGAAGTTCGTGGTGAAACAGCTCGCGGACGGCGTCTTGCGGCGTCTCCTCAGACTCGGTGGGCGGAGCAACTGAATCGCTGTAGGATTCGCCGATGCCGATCCTCGACTTCCTCCTCCCTGAGATCGATCACGAAGCGCGCACGACGGCGCGCGTGCTCGAGCGCGTTCCGGACGATCGTCTCGACTGGACGCCGCATCCGAAGTCGATGCCGCTCCGCAAGCTGGCCTGGCACATTGCCAAGATTCCGACGCGCGTGATGCAGATGCTGCAGGAAGCGACGTTCGACATGGCCAAGGCCGGTCCGTTCCCGCCGCCGGAGAACGCGGGCTCGATCGTAGCCGGATATCACGAGAGCCTCGCCGAGTTGCGCGCGTACCTGGTCACGCTCGACGACGCGGCGCTCAAAGAGCCGTTCACGCTCGTACGCGACGGCCAGACGATCATGACCATCCCGAAGGTCGCGGTCATCCGCAACATCCTCATGAATCACACCTATCACCACCGTGGCCAGCTCTCCGTTTACCTGCGCCTGCTCGATGTGCCGGTGCCGTCGATCTATGGCCCGACCGCCGACGAGAGGGGCTGACACATGCGGTTGCTGGCGGGCGACGTCGGCGGCACGAAGACGCTGCTGCGCCTCGTCGCCGACGGCACGGTCGAGCGCGAGCAGCGCTTCGACAGCAGCGCGTACGCGACGTTCGATGAGTTGCTGCGCGCGTTCGAGATCGACAGATCGATCGACGGCGCATGTTTCGCGGTCGCGGGTCCCGTGCTCGATGCGCGCGCCGAGGTGACGAACGTGGGGTGGGTGATCGAGCAGGAGGCGCTCGCGCGGACTTTCGGCTTCGCGCGCGTCGCACTGATCAACGACTTCTACGCGATCGGCCTTGGCGTCCCTCTCCTCGGCGCCGAAGACCTGATCGAGATCCAGCAGGGCGATCGCGATCCGGCCGCGCCGATCGCCATCCTCGGCGCCGGCACCGGCCTCGGCGAAGCACTGGTCGTCAATCACGGCGGCGTGCATCGTGTGATCCCTGGCGAAGGTGGCCACGCCGATTTTGCGCCGCAGGATGAAGAGCAGACGCGCCTCTTTCTTCATCTGCACCAGCGCTACGGCCATGTGAGCATCGAGCGCGTCGTGTCGGGCACGGGTCTCGTCAACATCTTTACCTTCCTCGGGGGCGACGAGATCGAGGCGTCAGAAATCGCAGAGCGCGCGGACGCCGGCGACGCGCTCGCGGCGCGCGCGTTCGCGATCTTCGTCGACGCGTACGGCGCCGAAGCGGGAAGCCTCGCATTGCGCGTGCTGGCGCATGGCGGCGTCTATCTCGCGGGTGGCGTGGCCGCGAAGAACGCCCCGCGCTTCACCGACGGCAAGTTCCTCGAGGCGTTCACGCGGAAAGGGCGTTTCGCCGGCGTGGCGCGGTCGATCCCGGTCGAGCTGATCGTGAATGAGAAGGTCGGGCTGATCGGCGCCGTCGAGGGCGCGCGCCGCGCGGCTCAGGAATCGCATCCGCGTCACTCCGGTTGAGGCGCACGCGAAGCTTCGCAGGAGTAAGAAAACAATGGGTCTTTCTGTCGGCATCGTCGGTTTGCCGAACGTTGGAAAATCGACGATCTTCAATGCTCTGACCGCCGCCGGTGCGCAGAGCGCCAACTATCCTTTCTGCACGATCGAGCCGAACGTCGGCATCGTGCCGGTGGTCGATCCGCGGCTGACGAAGATCGCCGCGCTCGCGGAAAGCAAACAAACCATCTTCACCGACCTCAAGGTCGTCGACATCGCCGGCCTCGTCCGCGGTGCCAGCAAGGGCGAAGGCCTCGGCAATCAGTTCCTCGCCAACATCCGCGAGACCGAAGCGATCCTCCACGTCGTGCGGTGCTTCGACGATCCGAACGTCGTGCATGTCGAAGGCACCGTCGATCCGGAGCGCGACATCGAGGTGATCGAGACCGAGCTGCTGCTCGCCGATCTCGACGCGCTCTCGAAGCGCAACGACCGGGTCGCGCGTCTCGCGCGCGTCGGGCAGAAGGAGTACGTCGTGCAGGCCGAGGCGCTGGCGAAGGCGATTGCGGCGGCGGATCAGGGGACGCCGCTGCGGGCCGCGGGCCTGAGCGAACAGGAACAGGAAGCGCTCGCGGAGCTGAGCCTGATCACGATGAAGCCGGTGCTCTACGTCGCCAACGTCGCCGAATCCGACCTCGGTCAGGAAACGCCGATGCTCGAGAAAGTGCGCAAGATCGCGAAGGAGCGCGGCGGTGAAGTGGTGGTCATCTGCGGCGAGCTCGAGGCGCAGATCTCGCAACTGCCGGAAGGGGAGCGCGACGAGTTTCTCCACGACATGGGACTCGAGGAACCGGGCCTGAATGCGCTCGTACGCGCCGCGTACAAGCTGCTCGATCTCGAGACCTTCTTCACGGCCGGACCAAAGGAAGCGCGCGCGTGGACGATCCATCGCCGCTCCAAGGCCCCGCAGGCCGCGGGCAAGATCCACAGCGACTTCGAGCGCGGGTTCATCCGCGCGGAGACGATCGGCTACGACGACTACATCAGCTACGCGGGCGAGCAGGGGGCGAAGGCCGCCGGCCGGATGCGCAGCGAGGGCAAGGATTATGAAGTGAAGGATGGGGACGTGATTCTGTTTCGATTCAACGTGTGATGCCCACGCCTTTCACGATCACTTCCGCAGAAGGACTGCCGATCCGCGGCGACTTCGATGCGCCGGACAAACCGCGCGCGCTCGTGATCGTCGTGCACGGGTTCAAGGGATTCAAGGACTGGGGATTCTTTCCCTGGCTCGCGCAACGGCTGGCGGGACATCGCCTCGCAGTCTGCCGCTTCAACATGTCGCGATGCGGCATCGGGGACGATCCCGAGTCGTTCGACCGGCTCGATCTCTTTGAGCGCGACACGTATTCGATCGAGCTCGCCGATCTCCGCTCCGTCATTCGGTTCGCGCAGCTTCAGTTCCCCGGACTGCCGACCATCCTCCTCGGGCATTCGCGCGGCGGCGGGATCGCGATTCTCGGCGCGCAGGAAGTGGCCGATCTCGCGGGCGTCATCGCGTGGAGCCCGATCTCGCGCTGCGACAACTGGGAAGCGGCGACGCTCGAGGATTTCGCGAAGCGCGGCTTCACCGCGGTCATGAATCAGCGCACGAAGCAGGTGATGCGCATCGCCCGCGACGTGCTCGACGACTTCGAAGCGAATCGCGAGCAACTCGACATCGAACGCGCCGCGCAGAATCTGCAGGCGCCGCTGCTGGTCATCCACGGCGCGCGCGATGAGAGCGTGCCGCTGAGCTCAGGGCAACTGCTGGCGTCGCGCGCCGCCGATGGATCGCTGATCGTGATCGGCACGGCCACGCACACGTTCAACGCCATTCATCCGCTGGTACACGTGCCGGTCGAGCTGGTGCTCGCCGCCGAGGCAAGCGCACATTTCGCGGTCATGCACGCGTAGCCCTCAGCACGAGAGGCCTCCGGACATCTGAGCCTCCGTGTCAAGTCATGCGGCAGCGGAGGCGAGGGGTGAGCCTCGCCTGGCGAGTTGCTGCAGGTAGCGCGCTTCGTCGTAGGCGGTGCGGCTCTTCCAGCAGGCGTACAGGATGCGGAT